>CAYSUS010000004.1:0-134539 GCA_964434165.1 uncultured Pirellulales bacterium | reverse complement strand
CGCATTATGCCGCATCGCCGGGGCGGAACCAGGGGCGATTTTTGGGCCAAACCATGCCGCCGCGCGCCGCCGCGGCGCGGCACGCCGTGGTCGGCCCATGGCCCCGTAGCAGCTGGTCACGTTGACCAAGCAGCGCGTTGACCCCGGCGGTCTCTCGGAGCAGGTCCAGAAGAGCGAGGAGGGCAGTGCGCTCGGGCAAACGGCGATGCATCGCCGCACTCCAGAGGGCGCTCCACGGCCGACGCCTTGCCGCGTTTCGACCTCCCCCTCCCTGCTGGCGCGCTCATCCACTACACTCATGGTTTTGTGCCTTTTCTTCCCGCAGCCGCACCGCGGGCTTGCGGAGACGCAGGATCGTCGCATGGAGGGTGGACCGGGCTTTCTGAAATGGATCCAGGGGCGGCGGAACGGGCGCGGACCCAGCCGGCTTCTGCGCGCGGGCCTGTTGGGGCTGTGGAAAGCGGCGCGGCGAGTGCCCGGGGCAGGGCGAGTCCGCGTGCCGGTCACTGCGGGCGGCTTTCGCCTTTCGATCCGCGCCTTCTCGTACGACGACTTGTTGGTGATCTCCTCTCGGTACGAAGCGTGTATCGCCGACCTGCTCCCGCCCCGGGGCACCGTGGCCGTGGACGCCGGGGCGTTCATCGGGCTGTATGCCCTGCGCTATGCCCGGGCCGTCCAGTCCGAGGGCCGCGTGATCGCCGTGGAGCCGCACCCGGCCAGCTTCCGGCTGCTGGAGAGAAACGTGCGCCGCAACGGTCTTTCCAACGTGACGTGCCTGGAGGCGGCCCTGGGCTGCGAGCAGGGCGAGGCCTGGCTGGCCCACCAGGAGGAGACCTCGACCGCCTCGCTGGTCCGGCCGCAGAAGCGCTCGATCCGCGTGCCCCTGGAGCCGCTCGACGCGGTGCTGAAGCGCGAAGGGGTGGACCAGATCGCGCTTCTGAAGATCGACGTGGAAGGGGCCGAGCTGGACGTACTGAAGGGTGCGGCCGAGACCCTCGCGCGGAGCCCGGCCGTGCGCCTGATCGTCGAAGTGCACGATCCGCCGCCGGACTGCGAGCCGCGAAGCGGCCCGGTCGGCGCGTGGCTGGCCGCTCGGGGATATGCGATCGAGACCCGCCGCGACGGCGAGCGGGTGTTTTACGTGGGTCAAGGTGACACCAGACTTCCGGAGTCTTGAAGACTTCGGGAGTTCTTGGTCTCGAAGACTCCGGAAGTCCCTTTGAAGGCATCCCCTACCCGTGCCAGCCTCCCCCAACCAGGACGCCCCTCCCCGCTACGTCGTCGGAATCGACCTGGGCACCACGAACTCCGCGGTCTGCTACGTCGATCCCGAGCAGTCGCCGTGGCGCGTGCGGACCTTCGCCGTGCCGCAGCTCGTGGCCCCGGGGCAGGTCGAAGCCCGGGAGACGCTCCCGTCGTTCCACTACCAGCCGGCTTCGGGCGAACTCGGCGCCGGGGCGATCCGCCTGCCGTGGAGCCGCGAGGAGCCCGGGTATGCCGTGGGGTTCTTCGCCCGGGACCAGGGCACGCTGGTGCCCGGGCGCCTGGCCGCCTCGGCCAAGTCGTGGCTGTGTCACTCGGGCGTGGATCGCACGGCCGGATTGCTCCCCTGGCAGGGCGCGCCCGATTGCGACCGCCTCTCGCCCATCGAGGTCAGCGGCCGCTATCTCAAGCACGTGGCCGACGCCTGGGACCATCGCTTCCCCCAGTTCCCCTTGCGCGAGCAGGACATCGTGCTCACGCTGCCGGCCTCGTTCGACGAGGTGGCCCGCGAGCTGACCGTCAAGGCCGCGGCCCAGGCGGGGCTGGCGCGCGTGGTGCTCATCGAAGAGCCGCAGGCCGCCTTCTACGCCTGGATCGACGCCCATAGCGAGGGCTGGGAGGAGCGGGTCGAGCCGGGCCAGAAGATCCTCGTCTGCGACGTGGGCGGGGGGACCAGCGACTTCACCCTCATCCGCGTGCGCCGCGCCGAGGGCGGGCGCGTGCAGTTCCACCGCGTGGCCGTGGGCGATCACCTCATCCTCGGAGGCGACAACCTCGACCTGGCCCTGGCCCAGCACGTCGAGCGCCGCCTGGCCGGCGAGGGAAACCAGCTCGCGCCGCGCCAGTGGGCCGTGCTGGTGCGCACCTGCCGGCAGGTCAAGGAGACCCTGTTGAGCGAGGGAGCCCCGGAGCGGTTCACGCTGAGCCTGCCGGGCAAGGGGGCGCGGCTGATCGGCGGGGGCCTCCAGGTCGAGGTGACGCGCGACGAAGTGCACGGGCTCCTGCTCGACGGGTTCTTCCCCCGCGTGCCTCTCGACGCCCGGCCGTCGTCCCGGCGGTCGGGCTTTCAGGAGTTCGGCCTGCCGTACGCGTCCGATCCGGCGGTGACCCGCTACCTGGCCGCGTTTCTCTCGGCCCATCGCCACGTGGCCCTCGACGACGGCGTGCCGCAGCCCGACCACGACCCGGCCCGGCCCGACATCGTGCTGCTAAACGGCGGCCTGTTCCTCTCGACGGCGATCCGCGACCGCGTTCTCGACAGCTTGAGCGGCTGGTTCAGCGACCCCGCGGCCGGCGTGCCGTGGCGGCCGGTCCTGTTGGAGAACGAGCGGCTCGACCTGGCCGTCGCCCGGGGCGCGGCCTATTACGGGATGGTCCGCCGCGGGCAGGGTGTGCGGATCGCGGCGGGGCTGGCGCGAACCTACTACGTGGGCGTGGAGAGCGCCGAGCCGCAGGCCGTGTGCCTGGTGCCGGCCAGCACGGAGCCGGGCCAGGACGTCGATCTGGAGGAGCACCGCTTTGAGCTCCTGGTCTCCGAGCCGGTCGAGTTCCCGCTGTTCATCTCCAGCACGCGCCTGACCGACCGGCCCGGCGAGGTCGTGGCCGTGGACCGCGAGCAGATGACGCCGCTGCCGCCCATCCGCACCGTGCTCCGCACGCGCAAGAAGGGCGAGTCGGGCACGATCGACGTGGAGCTCCACGCCCGGCTCAGCGAGATCGGCACCCTGGAGATGTGGTGCGGCGAGGCCGACGGCCGGCGCACCTGGCGCCTGGAGTTCGACGTGCGCTCGGCCACCCAAACCGACGTGGCGGCCCACGAGTCGGCTGCCGAGAGCGAGGGCTTCCTCGACGAGGCCGTGTGGCAGGAGTGCCGGGCGGCGATCCAAAGCGTGTTCGGCCCCGAGGGCCGCGACAAGCCGGCCGGGCTGGTCAAGGGCCTGGCCCGGGCAATCGGGGCCTCGCGCGACCAGTGGCCGGCCTCGCTGTTGCGGCGCCTGTGGGAGGCCCTCATGGAGGTCGAGCAGGGCCGGCGCCGCAGCGAGACGCACGAGGCCCGGTGGCTGAACCTGCTGGGGTTCGGCCTGCGCCCGGGCTACGGGCTGTCGATCGACGACTGGCGCGTGGCCGAGACCTGGCGGCGCCTGCAGGGCAAGCTCCTGCACCCCTCGCCCGCCTGCCGCGCCGAGTGGTGGATCTTGTGGCGGCGCATCGCCGGAGGGCTGGCGGCCGGTCAGCAGCAGGCTTTGGCCGATCCGCTGCTGGGCCCCATCCGCTCTCTGCACCGGCAGATGACCACGGGGCGCGGCAAGGGGGGCGAGTTTGCCGTGGGCTCGCACGAGATGGCCGAAGTATGGCGCCTGCTGGGATCGCTGGAGCTGCTGCCCGCGCCGACGAAGCTCGAGCTGGGCGGCATTCTGCTCGACCTGCTCCCGCGCAAGAAGATGGAGGCCGTGCGCGGGGCGATCGTCTGGGCCCTGGGGCGGATCGCCGCGCGGGTGCCGGTCTATGGCCCGCTGAACACGGTCGTGCCGCCGGACGCGGCCGCGCAGTGGATCGAGCGGCTCATGGACGCGCCCTACGACGGCCACATGCCGCTGGCGGTGATGCAGATGGCGCGGCGGACAGAGGACCGCTATCGCGACTTGGGGGAGAAGCCCCGTCGCAAGGTGCTCGGGTGGCTGGCCGCGCAGGGCTGCCCGGCCCACTTCGTCGAGCTGGTCCGCGACGGCGGCTCGCTCGACGAGGAGGAGGAGGGCCTGGTGTTCGGCGAATCGCTGCCCAAGGGGTTGCGTCTGGGGCAGCACGTCGCCGCCCGAGGCGTCAGCGAGGGAAGGCCGGCATCGTAGCCCGAAGCGTCGGCGAGGGAAGGCCGACGGAAAGGCCGCGAACCGCCGGGTCCCTCGCTGTCGCTTCGGGATTCGACGGTGTCGGTTTCCACGCGGAGCGTGGGCACCAGGGCCAGGCAATGCTTGGAGAGGATTGCACGGGAAGCGTTACCGAAATGGCGACGTTTCCGAGCGGTGAGTGTGCAATCTGTGTCCAGTACCCCACTAGGTCTCGAAACCCGCCGGCCGGTTGAAGAGCTTCTCGCGCGTGGACCACAGCCCGGCCGAGGGCGTGGGGATGAAGAAGAACCGCTCGCCGTTTCGCTCGTTCCAGCCTTCCTTGAGCTTCTCGGGGGGATACTCGGCGAGGGCCTGGCCGAGGTCGGCGTACTGGAAGCCCACGCCCTCGATCTCCTCGCGGGTCATGTGGCCCGGGGCGTAGGTGATCGTGAACCGCCCCTCGCTCGATCCGTGGATCAGGTGCGCCGTGCCGTGGGCCAGGTCCTGCATGTCGGGGTTCCGGCGATAGGCCTCCATCACCCGGGGCGTGCCCACGTAGCCGTATTTGCGGATCAGGACATCGACCTCGGGCTGCTCGCCGAACCGCTTCAGCCCCGGGGCGATGATCATCAGCTCGCCGCCGTCGGCCAGGGCCATGCGCGTGCGATACACGGCCTTGTTGGCCACCCAGGTGCTGAAGAACTCGTCGCCCTGCATCACGCACACGATCTTGCTGACCGGCTCGTCGAACACGGTGATGTTCTGCTCGCGCGACTGGCGCGCGGCCTGGAGGTACGTCTCCAGGTCGTCGCCCACGTACACGCCGGTGTGGACCAGCGCGCCCCGCGGGTTGCGCGCCAGCACGACCTGGACGTACAGGTCGGGCAGGCGACCGAGGAAATCCTCCTCAGCCTTGTTGAAGCAGGCGCGGACCGGCGTGGTGAGCGTGCCGAGGTTGTTCTCGATCCCGCAGCAGGCGGCCGCCATGTGCGAGGTGCAGATCAGTTCCTTGCCGGCCAGGCCGATGAAGTAGTTCTTGTTGTGGTTGGCGAAGCCCAGCACCTCGTGCGGCACGACGTGCCCCACGTTGATGACCAGGTCCCACGACTCCTCGACGAGCATCTTGTTGAGCCACACGGGAAAGGCCCAGTCGGCCGCGCCGCGGGTCTTCTCCTTGACGAAATCGGCCGGCACCTCGCCCACGCGGGTCACGCCGCCGCGCCAGTCGTGGGCGTGGATCCGCTCGTTGGGGATGGAGCCGAACATCCACCGGTTCTCCTCCTCGGTGTGCGGCACGTGCTGCCCCAGTGTCGGGATCACGTGGATCTCGGCCTCGTCCTTGAGCAGGTTGTAGAGCGCCTCGGTGAGCATGCCTGCCCCGGAGTGCGCTCGGGTGATGTCCGGCGGGAGCAGCAGGACGCGCTTGGGCTTGGGGCAGATCCGCTTGCGGCATTCCTCCACGGTCTCTTCCATCAGCTCCGCAAGGCGCTGGCGGCTGATCTCGTCCGACCTCTCCGAAATCCACGGCATGGCAGTCCTCTGGTCGATCCTTTTCTGAAACGGGCAAACCCACAAGATAGCACAGCCCCTGGGCCCCCGCCAGGAACGCCCGCGGGCGTTTGACACACCCCGCCGGTACGGCCGAGAATGCGGTGAAGTGGTCCCCAGGACTTTGGAGGTCTTCAAGACGTCGGAAGTCTGGCCGTCTGCAAGTCTGACCATCCTCAACCGCCGAGCCCAGCCATGTCCGATCGGCCGCTCCGCGTGACGGTTTGGAACGAGTTCGTCCACGAGCAATCGCGCGAGGACGTCAAGGAAGTGTACGCCCACGGCATCCACGCGGCCATTGCCGAGGGGATCCGGTCGGAGCTGGGCGGCGCCGTCGAGGTCCGCACGGCCACGCTCGAGGAGCCACAGCACGGCCTGGACGAGGCGGCCCTGGCCGCCACGGACGTGCTCTTCTGGTGGGGACATGCCGCGCACGATCGCGTCGAGGACGCCGCGGTCGATCGGGTCCACGCCCGGGTGCTCGCCGGCATGGGCCTGGTCGTGCTCCACTCGGGCCACGCCTCGAAGGTCTTCCGGCGCCTGATGGGCACCGGCTGCATGCTCCGCTGGCGCGAGGCCGCGGAGCGAGAGCGCCTGTGGGTTGTCTGCCCCAGTCACCCGATCGTCGCAGGACTCGACGTCGAGCACTTCCAGATCGACCGCTCCGAGATGTACGGCGAATACTTCGACATCCCCGCCCCCGACGAGCTGGTGCTGGTCAGTTGGTTCGCCGGGGGCGAGGTGTTCCGCTCGGGCTGCACGTTCCGCCGCGGGCGGGGCAAGGTGTTCTACTTCGCCCCCGGCCATGAGACCTATCCGATCTACTTCGACCCGCGCGTGCGCCGCATTCTGGCCGGGGCCGCGCGCTGGGCCGCCCCCAGCGGCCCGGCCTACACGCCCGAGGCGCGGCAGATCCGCGAGCCTCTGGAGAGCCTCAAGTAGCAGGCTTTCTCCGCAAGCCGTCCGCCGGCATGACCGCATGCCCCCGCTCCGCGTCGCGTCGCGAGGGCATGCCACCCGGCTCGCCGAACCGGAGGCCACCTTGTGCGCCCCTGTCCCGAGGTGTAGGTTGGGCATCGGGGGGATACGCGTTGTCGCTGCGGTGTGACGAACGTGTTCGTGCAGGAGGACCGCCTGTCATGCGATTCGCCCTGGTTGTATCCCTCCTCGCCTCGATGCCGCCCAGCGCGGGCGCCGCGAAGGCAGAGGCCCGGAGAGGGCTGTCGGACGTCCAATTCCAGCGGGCGATGGAGAACATCTCCACCGCCCCGAACTATGTGCTCGTGACGATTGTCAATGGGAAGACCGGGGCCCGGGAGGACGTGTGCCTTGAGGCCTTCGAGCTGCTCGGGGCGATCGAAGTCGAGCGCGGACTGGGGCACAAGCAGGCGGTCGAAGTCGCGCTCGCCCAGCCGGATCGGACCTTCACCTTCACGGACGAGAAGGCGCTAGAGGCCGCTTCACGTCGGTACGGCGATGAGGTCCTCGAGGAAGCGCGTCGGCACCTGGGCAAGATGCCGATCGACCAGGTCGAGGCCGCCACGCGGGACCAGCAGTCCGAGCTGTACGACTTCTGCAAGCGCAAGCCGGGCACGTTCTACGGACGTTTCCGCGCCGCGGCGCACGTGCTCTCCGAGCGGGGAGTGCTTTGCGGCCGGTCGTGCAAGCCCGGGCTGTTCTACCTCGACAGGCAGGACGAAGACGACGCGGAGACAGCCAGGGAGCAAGTGATACGATGAAGATCGCCGAGGCCCTGCTTTTGCGGGCGGACATGCAGAAGAAGCTCGCTTCGCTGCGCGAGCGGATCGGCCGGAACGCCGTGGTCCAGGAGGGCGACCAGCCGCACGAGGATCCCGGAAAGCTCCTTCACGAGGCCTTCGCCGTGCTCGGGGAGCTGGAATCGCTGGTGTTCCGCATCAACCAGGCGAACCTCAGCAACGCGCTTTCCGACGGCCGGTCGCTGACCGAGGCCATCGCCCGGCGCGAGACCCTGGCCGGCCAGCACTCGCTGCTTCAGCACGCGATCGCCCAGACGCAGAAGGAGCCGGACCGCTACAGCATGGCCGAGATCAAGTGGGTGGCCACGCTCAAGGTGGCCGGTCTCCAGAAACAGTCGGAGGACCTGGCCAAGAACCTCCGCGAGCTCAACGCGGCGATCCAGGAAGCCAACTGGAAGGCGGAGCTTGAGGAGAAGTGAGAAGTTGCGCATGGGTCCGGGCGAGCGTCAGACCCCGGCACGGGGCCAGGGGGTTGAAAACATACTGGGCCCGCTCTGAAGCGCGGCGGGCAGCGCATCCCCTTCACCAATTCGCCCAGCACACGTGAGAACTCAAGCCCGGCAGTACGGCCGGTAACGACTCACCCTTCACTACCAGACGCTGACGGACCCTCCACTTGAGCCGGGCGTAGCGGAGCATGCGGCTCGGTTGCCGCCGCGCGCCGGGGCGATGGCGCTCCGACTGGCGAGCACATGGCAAGCGAGCACGGAGTACGGTAGTGTGCAGTACGAGGAATCGAAACCCTACCCATAGCCTCTACTCATCACTCACCCCTCTCGATCACGGAGCCGAACACCCCATGCGATCCGCGCCGCTACTGCTTGCCCTCGCCCTGCTGCCCGCCTTCGCCGTCGCCCCGCGTGCGGCCGCGTCCGACGCTCCCGAGGGCATCCGCAGCGAGCAGGAGCTCCCGTCCCGCTACCCGTTCGTCGTTCAGGACGTGCTGAAGCACTGCAAGCCGGACAAGGGGTTCTGGATAGACCTGGGTGCCGGCAAGGGCCAGGTGGCCATCCCGCTGATCGAGGCGGCCGGCAACCCCGTGCTGATGATCGACCCGGACAGGGAGGCGATGGCCCGGGGCCTGGAGCTTGCGCGGGAGAAGGGGCTCGGCGACCGGCTCTCGGCCGTGGTCGGCGTGGCCGAGCGCCTGCCGCTGGTGGACGCCTCGGTGGACCTGGTCGTCAGCCGGGGCTCGATCTTCTTCTGGGACGACCCGGTCGAGGGGCTGAAGGAGGTCTATCGCGTGCTCCGGCCCGGCGGCAAGGCGTACGTCGGAGGCGGGGCCGGCAGCGGCTACCCTGCCTGGGCCGCCCGCAAGCTCGTCGAGGGCCGCAAGCGCAAGATGCAGGGCGAGGAGGCCGAGAAGTGGAAACGCTTCATCGCCCTGCGCACGCCCGAGCAGATGACCCGCTGGGCCGGGGAGGCCGGGCTGGAGGACTTCCGGGTGATGGGCAAGGGCGCGATCTCGGCCGAGGATCCCCGCGTGGGCCAGGGCGTGTGGCTGGTCTTCGAGAAGCCTCACCCGTCGGGCGACTGACGCGGGAGGGCGCCAGGCCGGCCGCCAGCCGCGACCGTCAGGGAGCTGCCCCTGCCGCTTCGTGACGCGCTCCTCCACGGTCGCGCCTCGGATCGTCGCGCGGCCGCTCGCCAAGGCCCGTTGGAGGGGGCCGAGCCTCAGTACCCCAGTCCCCTGGTGCTCGTCTTGATCCGGGCGAGGAACATGTGGGCGGTGATGTAGAGCGTCGAGCTGCCGTCGCCGAACGCGCAGTTGGCCGTGGCCACGCCCGTGCGGATGCGGCCCAGGTGCGTGCCATCCGGGGCGAAGACGTTCACCCCGCCGGGCCCCGTCGCGAACACGTTGCCCTGGCGGTCCACCTTGAGGCCGTCGGGCAGGCCCTTCAGTCCCTGCTTGACCCACGGCGTGGCATCGAAGAAGACCCTGCCCTGGCCCAGCATGCCGTCGTCCTGGACCGGAAAGGCCATGCAGATCGCTCGGTTCGGGTCGCTCTGGGCGACATAGAGGGTCTTCTCGTCGGGCGAGAACCCAATGCCGTTGGGCCGCGTCATCTCCCTGGTCAGCAGCGTCACCTGCCCGTCGGCCGACCGCCGGTACACGCCGCAGAAGTCCAACTCCCGGTTGGGGTCCTTCGGCCCTTTCTCCAGGCCGTAGGGCGGATCGGTGAAGTAGAGGTCGCCGTTGGACTTCAGCACGGCGTCGTTCGGGCTGTTGAAACGCTTGCCCCGGTAGCGGTCGGCCAGGGTGGTGAAGCCCTTGCCTTTCTCCCAGCGCGCGACGCGGCGGTCGCCGTGCTGGCAGAGGATCAGGCGGCCCTGGGCGTCCAGCAGCAGCCCGTTCGAGCCCGACTCTCCGCGGCGCGGGTCCTCGCCGGTGTAACCCGACGGCTTGAGGAAGACGCGCACGCCCTCGCCCTCCTTCCACTGCATCACGGCGTTGCGGGGGATGTCCGAGAACAACAGGCACTTCTCGTCGGGCAGCCAGACCGGACCCTCCGACCACTTGAACCCCTCGCCCAGCTTCTCCAGCCTGGCGTCCTTGGGGACGAGCTTGTCCAAGCGCGGATCGAGCCGCTCGATCCGGCCGAAGTCGGCCGGCAGCGGCGTCGGCTTGGGCTTCTCCTCCGCCCGACCCGCGGCGGCGGCGAGCAGTGCGGCCCCGACCAGGGCCGCGACAACGGAACGGACGTGCGCGGCGGGCTTCATCGCGGCGACCCCCTTCATTTCAGGTGCCTCTGGTGCCAGGATGCTGACGACTTCCGGCGGCCATCTTAAGAGCAGGCACGCCGCGGGGCAAGGGACCGCACGTTTTCGGGAGGACAGGCTGTCGCGCCCGGCGACACGGCCGGGGCAAGACACGCGCGGCACGCGGTTGCCGGATCGGCCGGCAACACGCACAATGCAGGTGCGGCGCCGCGACGGCCCGCTCCGGCTTCTTCCAGCCCCGTTCGCACCATGCCCGGACGCACCATTGCCATTGGTGACATCCACGGATGCTATGCCGCGCTGGGCGCGGTGCTGGAGGCGGTCGATCCGCAGCCGGACGACACGCTGATCCCGCTGGGCGATTACGTGGACCGCGGCATGCAGAGCCGCGAGGTGCTCGACCGGCTGATCGAGCTGGGCGCGGAGTGTCGCATGGTGCCGATCCTGGGCAATCACGACGAGCTGATGCTCGACGTGCGCCAGGGGGGCGAGGGCCTGCTCGACTGGCTGTCGTTCGGCGGCACGACCACGCTGTTCAGCTTCGGCGCGACCCGGCCGCAGGAGATCCCCGAGAAGTACATCGATTTCCTCTACGGATGCGTGCCCTATCACGAGGACGACCGCCACTTCTTCCTTCACGCCACCTACTATGCCGACATGCCCCTGGCCGCACAGCCGGGCGACGTGCTCCGCTGGGCGTCGCTCCGCGACCGTTTGCCGGGGCCGCATTACTCGGGCAAGAAGGCGGTCGTCGGCCACACCTCGCAGAAGGACGGGAGCATCCTCGACCTGGGCTACCTCGTGTGCATCGACACCTGCTGCTACGGCGGCGGATGGCTTACGGCCATGGACGTCGCGACCGGGCAGGTGTGGCAGGCGGACAGGGAGGGGCGCCCGAAGAGCGGGCCGCCGGCGATCAAGCAGGGGTGATCCCTCCCGGGCACCGCGCGGGTCGGGGCCGGGAGGCTCTCTCCGAAGCGCGTCGGCAGGGGCCACGCCCTTCTCGGAAAGAGGCTTCCGACCGCGTCGGTCCGCTTCGTAGAACGGAGTGCGACTCCGTTTCGGATCCACAGTGGGACGCCGCGGCACGAGGTCGCGGTGCACGATCCTGGAGGGAGACGGGGCCAGGACCTTCTTCCCGAAATCACCCCATGCGATTCAGGGCCGCTGTGCCCCCGTCCTGGACTTCCGGACGCGGGCGCTCCGCCCTGCGATCGGCGCGCGTGGCCGGGGGCCTCACGGTCCCGGCCGGGCGGGGCGGACGACCTGGTTTCCCTCGACGACGGCATGTCGGGCGTGGCGCACGTCGATCGGACTGCGGACGCCGAGCCCCCGCGCCTTTCCGGCCGTTTCGGACGGCTCGAAGAGGCAGTTCTCCAGCCGATTGCCGCGGACCGTCACGTCGCGCGCGGCCGCCGCGAAGATGCCCGCCATCGGGCAGTCGCGTATCGTATTGTCCTCGATGACGATCCCCCGGTTGCCGGGCCACGCCGGAAGCGGCGAGCCGCGGTCGGTGCGGGCGAACACACTGATCGCGCCCAGGACGTAGGCGGTGTCCAGGTGAATCGCCGGGTCGCGCCCCACGTCCTCGACCGTGTTGCCGCGGATCGTCACGTCCTCGACCCAGCCGGCCTCGCGCCAGAACTCGTACTCCGCGCCGACGGAGATCGCGCTCATCTTCAAGCGCCGGAAGGTATTCCGCTCGATCACGCCGTGCGCGGCCATGATCCGCAGGCCGCGGGCGCGGTGGTCCTCGAACACGCAATCGCGGATGGCGAAGCCGGGGGCGCTGTTGGCCGGGACGTCGAGCAGGTCGCCCGGCCCGGCCGGCAGGGGCTCGGCCAGCAGCATGCGGAACACGGTCCCGCGACCCTTCCTGTTCCGCGGCCACACGCGCTGGATGATCTCCAGGTGCGGCGGCTTGCGATCGCGCGTGGGCACGAAGGCCTTGAGCGCCGCCGCGCCGAGGACCTCGTAGCTGCCTGGGCGCAGCCGCCGCACGGTCGCGCCCTCGGGCATCACGGTGGCCAGGTATTCCCGGGAATAGGGCCAGGCGACGAGCAGCTCGGTGGGGCTGAGCCGCTCGACCACCGCGAGCACCGCGCCGTGGAGGTTGACCGAGTCGTCGCCCATGAAGGAGAAGTGGCAGCCCTCGACGATCGGTCCCCGGGTGGCAAAGGCGATGTTCAGCCCGTCCGCGCAGGTCGAGATCAGGCGGGGCTCGGTGGCGCCGGCCGGCGGCGGGCCGGGCTTGATCGTGTAGCGGTAGTAGTTGTCGCCCCGCAGGTAGCGGCCCAGACAGGCGCCGCCCGGCGCGGCCAGGAAGGTGACGTCCTCGATCCGCACGTCCTCGCAGTCGTCCATGCGGATCGCGTTTCCCGAGCGGATGGTCAGCACGATGCGGTCGCCCACCTCGATCAGCTCGTGACGTGCGGGCACATACCCCATCACGAATCGCCCGCGGCGCTCGTCCACGATCTCGACCTCGCGGGCGTAGAGGTCGGGCACCCACGGCTTCCAGCGCGGTCGATCCCGCTCGAACACGTAGGCCTGGCGGTAATGCCGGGAGTCTCTCTCGCGCAGTCCCGGATAGCCGTCGCACACGGTGAAGTCGTACCGCTTGCCGTCGTCCGATCGGCCCGTGATCTGTCCCTGGACGAAGGGAAGCGGGTCGTAGTCGATCGTCAAGCCGCGCAGGGTGACGTCCCGGCAGGAGTCGAAGGACCAGGTCGTGCCTTCGCGGTCGGAGAAGACCAGCGTGGATTCGGCTCCTTCGATCACCAGGTTCCGGGCGCCCCGCACGCGGAGCTTTCCCTCGACCTCCAAGCGGCCTGCGGGAAGCTCGACCCGACTGGCGCCCGTCTGGACGGCGCGGTCAAGCAACTCCTGCACCGAAGGGGGAGAAGCGGCAGTCGCGATCGCGGCGATCAGGGCAAAGCGGGACATGTCGGGAAGGGCGGGGCACGGCCCTGTTCAGCCAATGTAGTACGAAATGAGCAACGTGCAGCGATGACCCACGCACCGCCCGCTCACACACTCACCTAGGCCCCCTCACGTCGAAGCACCACAACGTCCCATGATAGCGCAGGTAGAGCCGGCCGTCGAGCAGCACGGGATGGGCCCAGGCGTCGCGAACCCGCTTCTCGATGAGTTTGAAGCGGCCGTGGACCGTCATCCGGCTGCCGGAGGGCTCGACCAGCCCCACGTGGCCCTGTTCGTCGAGGATGTACAGCCGGCCGTCGGCGTAGAGGGCGGCGCCGGTGGTGAAGTCCTCCAATTCGCAGCGGGTCTCGCCCGAGCGCCAGTCGATGCCGAACCAGTGTTTGGGCTTGCGGTAGCCCGCCGCGTACAGCACGCCGTCCAGGAGCACGCCGCTGCCGGTGACCGTATCCAGCGGGCAGGTCCAGGCGTGCTCCGCGGCGATCCCGTCACCCTGGGGCACCAGGCGATAGAGCCGGCCCAGCTCGGCGTAGGGCGTTACGTAGTAAACGCTGCCCGCGCCGTAAACGGGCGTGGCCACGTTGGTGCCGTAGCGGTTCTTCAAAGGCACGGTCCAGAGCAGCTTCCCCGAGTCGGCATCGACGCCGAAGCCGTGGGAGTCGGAGCAGGAGGCGATCAGGCGCCGTCCTGCGTGGCGAAACAGGATCGGCGAGCAGTGCGAAGTCCTGTCGCCGGGGATCGGCTCGGTGGCCCACACCGTCCGGCCGGTGCGCTTGTCGAGGGCCGCCATGAGGGCCTTCTGGCCGCCGGGCGTGACCACGACGCGCGGGCCGTCGATCAAGAGGCACTCGCTCAGGGCCCAGGTGATGTTTCTGGCCTCGAAGCGATCCAGGACGTTCACCGCCCAATGCTCGGCGCCCGACGCCGCGTCGAGGCAGGCCACGCGCCCGTGGGCGCTGATGTGGTAGATGCGGCCCTCGGAGTAGGTGCAAGTCGCCCGGGCGCCGGGATAGGGGTTCTTCCAGAAGCGGCCGCTGGTCGCGCGCCAGACGGGCTTGCCGTCGAGGTCGAAGGCGAAGACGACGAGGTCCTCCTCGACGTCGCCGGTGAGATAGAGGCGGTCGCCCACCACGATCGGCGAGGACCAGCCGACGCCCAGGCCGTCGATCCTCCAGAGCAGGCTGGGGCCCCCCTCGGGCCACGCGGGAAGGAGGCCCTTCTCGTCGGAGATCCCGTCGCGCCTGGGGCCGCGCCACTGGGGCCAGCCCGGCTCGGGCGAGGCGATCAGACCGGCGTCGGAGGCGGAGGCAAGGCCCGCTTTCGCCTCCGCTGCGTCGGATGCCGTGGAACGGTCGGCCGCGTCGGCGCAGCCGGCCAGCAGCAGGACTGCTGCGGCGAGGCCAGCCGGAAGCCGCCGCAAGTCGAAATGCGCTCGGGACATGGTCGATTCCGCTTGGAGGGTCTTGGGGGATGGAGGGCCTTCGGCCCGGAGTGGGGGAGGCGACGGACCGGACGGCGCAAAAGGCTGCCGTGCCCGGCGTTTGGATTGTAGTCGCGTTACGCCGCCCGGGCGAGATTCGGCTCGTTACAAACTCGTTACCCCTCGGGGCCGCCTGGCATGGGAGAATGGGTCGCGGGGCACGCACGCGGGCCGAGTCGCCCCGGGTCGCGGCGGACCATCCGCCGCCTTCCGCCCGCTCGTTTGCGTCCCGGCCTTGCCGCCCAATCGTCCTTTCAAGTCGCCTGTCGAGGAGTCACGTCATGAGACGCGCCGTGCCTGCGATCCTGGTTGTTGTCCTGAGCGCCGCAGCCGCGGCGAGCGCCGCGGAAGAGACGTCCCTGGCCACGCGGGTCGAGTCGCTGGGGCTCTTCAAGAACGGCCTGGCCGTGGTGCGGCGTACGGCCGAGGTGGAGGCACCGGGAGTGTACCGGGTGGAGGACGTGCCCACCCCGGTCCACGGCACGCTATGGGTCGAAAGCGACGCCAAGGTCACCGTCCGCGTGACGCGGCGCGTGGTCGAGGTCCCCGTGGAGCAGTCGCGCGGCGGCGACTTCCAGCAGGACCTGGCCGGCCGCGAGGTGGTCGTCCATTTCGCCGAACGCGGCATCCCCCCAGCCGCCGGCACGGTGCTCGAAATGGAGCCGCCTCGCGGGTCGGCCGCTTTCAGCCGCCAGTACGAGCAGCCTCAATTCGGCTACTGGCACTACGGGCGGTGGCACCAGACGGCCCCTTCCGCAGGAATGCTGCTGCTGAAGACCGACGACGGCCTGTGCTACGTGGAGCGCTCGCGGATCGCCATGATCCAGGCTAAGGGTGCGGTGACCAAGGTCAAGCAGCGCAAGCCGGTATTGCTCCTTGACGTCGGCCCGATCAAGGACAAGCCGGCGACCGTCGCCGTGACCTACCTGGCCAAGGGCATCGCCTGGGCGCCAAGCTACCGGGTGGACATCTCCGACGCCAAGACCCTCTCGATCCGCCAGAGCGCGGTGATCAAGAACGAGCTGGGGCCGATCGCGGACGCCGAGGTGCGGCTGATCTCGGGCTTCCCCAGCGTGCAGTTCAGCCACGTCACCTCGCCCCTCTCCCTGGAGACCTCCTGGAGCAGCTTCTTCCAGCAGCTCAACCAGCGATTCCAGCCGGGCCACGCGTCGATGCGCAACATGGTCGTGCAGCAGGCCGTGAGGCTCAATGCGGCGGCCCCGGACAGCATCGACTTCTCGGCCGCGCCGTCGGGCGACGGGGTCGATCTGCACTACCAGCCCATCGGCCGGCACACGCTCGACGAGGGCGATTCGCTCTCGCTGGAGACCGGCTCGGGCAAGGCCGACTACGACCGGATCGTCGAGTGGATCATCCCCGACACGCGGCAATCGGACGGGCGGTACGTCCAGGAGCACCAGATCGACAACGATCCGGAGCGCTACCAGGACGCCCTGTGGGACGCCGTGCGGTTCCGCAATCCGCTGCCCTTCCCCATGACCACGGCCCCGGCCATGGTGACGGACGGCGAGAGGTTCAACGGTCAGCGGATGAGCTTCTGGGTGAACACCGGCGAGCGGACTACGCTGCACGTGACCAAGGCGCTGAGCGTCCGCGCCCGGCATGCCGAGCGCGAAGTGCCCGACGGGCGATCGATCGTCCACGTGGGCAGCCGCGCGTACCGCAAGACCGCCTGCCAGGGCACGGTCACGGCCAACAACCATCGCAAGGAGGAAGTGACGCTGGTCATCCGCCGCCGCTTCTCGGGCGAGCTGATCTCGGCCGAGGGCGACCCCAAGTGCTCGCTCCGCGAGGAAGGCGCCTGGTCGGTCAACCCGCGCAACGAGCTGGTGTGGATCGTCGCGCTTGGGGCCGGCGAGGAAAAGGCTTTCAGCTACCGCTACTCGGTGCTGGTGAGGAACTGACGCCGCGAGTCCGCTGCCGCGGGCGAGGAGCCCGACGGCGAGCGGACGCTTCGGGCTTTGATCGCGCGTGCGAGCCGGGCGGCTCACCCCGCCATCGCGTCGATCGCCGTGAGCGCGCGCCCGATGCCGTCGTGGATCACCGCGTCGGCCGTGGCGTCCTGGCCCGTGGGGTCGCGGTTGATGATCGCCACGCGGGCGCCACTCTGTCGGGCGATCCGCGGGATGCTCGCGGCCGGCTCCACGACCAGCGACGAGCCCATGGCCAGGAGCAGTCCGCCTCGTTGCGCCCAGCGCACGGCCTCCTCGAGCACCTCCGGCGGAAGGGCCTGGCCGAAGGAGACCGTGGCGTGCTTCAACAGGCCGCCGCAGTCGGGGCAGTCGGGCACCTCGCCCGTCGCCAGGAACCGCTCGACGAGCGGCTGGGGGTCGAAGTGTCTCTTGCACGCGAGGCAGCCGATCCGGCGCGCGGTGCCGTGCAGTTCCAGCACGCGGCGGCTGCCGGCGTCCTGGTGCAGGCCGTCGATGTTCTGGGTGATGACGCCTTCAAGGAGGCCTTTCTCCTCCCACCCGGCGAGCACGCGGTGGCCGTCGTTGGGTTTGGCCGCAGCGAAGTCGCGGTGCGAGACGCACTTCTGCCGCCAGTACTCGCGCCGCGCGTCCGCGCTATCCAGGAAGTCCTGGAAATAGACCGGCTGCGACTGGGCCCAGATGCCGCCCGGCGACCGGAAGTCGGGGATGCCGCTCTCCGTGCTGATCCCCGCGCCGGTGAAGGCCACGGCGGGTCCACCCTCGCGAAGCCACTGGGCGATGCGGCGGCAGTCGTCTTCGAATCTCATCGAGGGCGGTCGATGGCGGGAGGACCGGCGGGTCGGCGACCCGTCGTCGCGTCAGCGGTGCGCGCCGCCCGCTCGATTCTAACGCTCGACGCCCCCAGGGCGAACCCCTTCGCGCCTTCCACGAAGGCCCGAACTACGCACGGTCCGGCGGCCTCCTCGGGGACGGTCAGGCGCGCGGTAAACCGACCCCCCTCGACGGTTGTTTCCACCTGGTCCAGGCGCAGATCGTTGGCCTTCTGGTACACGGGCTGGAAGCCTTCCAGGTCGTTGTCCGACTCGGGATAGGCGCGGCGGCCTGCGTGCCTGAAGGTCAGGCGACCGCGCTCCACGGCCAGTTCCACGGTGCACGGGCCGTCCACGTCGCTTCGGCCGCGAACTGCGAGGGCCTCGCCGCGCCCGGCCGAACCGGGAACGTCAAGATGCACCTCGCCCGGATGCTTCAGGCGCAGGAGCGGGTCACCGATGAGGTTCAACAGCAGCACGTGCTCGGCGCGTTCTGCGGCGATCTTGGCCCCGGTTGGGCTGAGCGAGGCGGCGATGGCGTCGAGCATCTCGCGGCGCTTGCCCCGGGGGCCGTCGTCCAGCGCGGCGCGCTTGGCGGCGAGCAGGGCCTCGCCCAGCGTGGCCGCGCGGCGCTGGAAGCACTCGTCCATAAGCTCCGTGGCCATCACTCCAAGCCCGTACGGCATGGCCACGCGCGAGCTGGCCACGATCGCCACCGGACCGCCCGGCGAACGGAGCATCTGTTCGGCCAGGCAGTCGTCGCGCACGTCAAAGGCCCCGGTGTAGCAGGCCAGGAACAGCGCGATGGGCGCCGTCTGCGGACGGCACCGCAGCCTGTCCAGGTCGCCGACGTGGAGGATCGGATAGCGGGCTCGCGGCGTGTTCACCCGGTCGAGGCCGAGGTGGAAGCCGTGGCCGATATACACCCAGAACCACGCCCCCTCGTTGAGCCGCTCGACCGTGGTCTGGTGGAATCGCCGTGGATCGGGGCAGTAGGGGCTGCGCCAGCTCGCGTAGGTCATCGAGAGGTCGAAGCCCGCCGGCACGTCGCGCGTGAGGAAGTAGCGGGCCGACGACTCCAGGACCATGTCGGCCAGCGGGCTGAATCCTCCCACGCCCGCCACGAAGTTGAGCTTGCGGCGCCAGGCCCCGAAATCGCCCGACCGCTCGTAGGCCAGGATCTTGGCGACGATGGCGGCGAGCTGCTCGGGCGAGTCGGCCGGAAGGCGCCCGACCGCCAGGTCCGGAGCCACATCGTCGTCCAGGTCGGCGTACCAGTTGTCCGTGGCGAGGGTCGGCGTGGAGCCCCACAGGACGTTCACCTCCGCCTCGGCCAGGTGGGTCGGCACGCAGCGGGCGCGGATTGCGGGGCTCTGCGCCATGCGGGGATCGGCGTCGCCCACCAGCACCGCGTAGCGGAGCCGCTGACCCTGGGCGGCCTGGCGAATGCGGTCGCGGATCTGCTCGGCTGAGCCCGCGGCCGAGAGCATGAAGATCCGGTGCCCCTGCTCAGTGCGGAACCGCACCCAGGGGGCCAGGGCCTCGCGCAGGGACTCGGGGCAGACCACGGCCACGTCCGGGCCGGGCGGTGCGGTTTGGGCGACTAAGGCCACCGCGAGGAGCAGCGTGCAGGACATGGCGATCCCCTTGGGATGGGAGGTTCGGCTGGCAGGACGGCTGCCGCGGCGGCGCGCAAGTGTAGCGGGGGCGGCGGGGCTGCGGCAATCGCAGGTTGGGGGGATCGGAACGGGCCTCTTGGCCGCGACCTATACTTGGGTGCTCCAGAGCGCTCCTGGGGCGCATCCAGGTGGGGTAGAGGTTTGCCGGCTCGAGTGAATACCGTGGGATCGTCATGACCGATTCATCCGCTACGACCCAGCAAGTGCGGCAGTTCCTCGCGGCCCTGGGCGAGCATTCGCGCCTGTGGCTGACGCCGGCCGTGGCGCTCTCCTGCCTGGCCCTGCTCTATGCCCTGTTTGCGCCGCCGGCCTGGAAGGCCACCCAGTCGCTGCTTGTGCGCGACGAGGCGGCTGGGGGCGAGCGCCAGGGCCGCTTCGATACGACCGAAGCCATGAAGAACGCCCAGGAGACGATCCTGGAGCTTGCGCGCAACAACGCCGTGGTCCGCTCGGCCCTGGAGGAGGTCGGTCCGCCGGCGCGCCATCCGGAGCCGGATTCCTGGCCCACGGCCGACGACGTGCGCGACGCCCGCGACGCGATCGAGGTCTCGGCCCCCAAGGGGGCGGAGTTCGGCACGACCGAGGTGATCCATCTGTCGGTCACGGCCGGCAGTCGCCCGCGTGCCCTCGACATGGCCGCGGCGCTGAGCGGCGCGCTGGAGGCCTGCCTGAAAGACATCCGCGACCGCAAGGCGCAGAGCGTCGTGGCCGAGCTGGAGCAGGAGGTCGATCTGGCACAGAACCGGCTGGACGCGGCCACCGAGCGTCTGGAGGCCATGGAGAGCGAGGTCGGCAGCGACCTGGGCGAGCTGCGGAGCCTGAACGACTCGGGACGCGGCGAGGGGAATCTCCGCATCACGGCCACCCGGGTCCGCGACGACCTGCGCGCGGCCCGCGCGGCCCAGGTCGCCCGGGAGCAGCAGCTCGCGCTCTTGGAGGCGGCGGCGGACGATCCCGACGCACTTCTCTCCACCCCCAACGAGCTGCTTCAGTCGCAGCCTGCACTGCAGCGTCTTAAGGAAGGCCTGGTCGATGCCCAGCTGCGCACCGCCCAGGCCATGGGGCGGATGAGCGAGGACCATCCGCTGGCCCGCGCGGCCCTGGCGGCCGAGGACGAGATCCGCGCGAAGCTCCGCCAGGAGCTCACGGCCGCCACGCAGGTCCTCCGTGCCGATTTGCGCGTGGGCGAGGCGCGCGTCGGCGATATCCAGAAGCAGTACGACGACGTGCAGGACCGGCTGCACCGGCTGGCCGGGCTGCGAGCCCGGTACGGCAACCTGGTCAACGAGGTCCGGCAGTGCAGCACGATCCTCGACGAGGCCAGCGCGGCCCTGGCCGACGCCCGCGCGCGCCAGGCCGCCGCCGGATCCGCAAGTCTGATCACGCGGCTCGACGATCCTCAGGCCGACACGCGGCCCGTGGGCCCGGGCAAGACGACGATCGTCGCGGTCGGGGCCGCCGGCGGGGTGTTCGGGGGCCTGGGGCTGGTATTCCTGCTTCACCCCCCGGTCGTCAACTACGGCCGCCGCGCGACCGACCGGGTGAAGTACGGCCGCCGCGCGACCGATGCCGACACACCGGCTCGGCGCGAAGGGGATCGCCCAACCTGAACACCTCCCGATACACCTGGGCGACGCCCCGGGCCATGGCGCGGTCGGAGAAGCGGTCGGCCTGCCGGGCCAGGGCGCTGCGGCGGAGGGCCTCCCAATCAACCTCGCCGTGGATCAGTCGGGCGATCGCCCGGGCCAGCTCCCTTGGATCGCCAGGCGGGACGAGCAGTCCGTCCTGTCCCGGGCGGATCGCCTCGGCCGTGCCTTCGACCGACGTCGCCACCACGGGCACGCCCGCGGCCATGGCCTCGAGCACGACCATGGGCATGCCCTCGCCGAACAGGCTCGGAAGCACCAGCAGGTCCATGCGGGCCATCTGGGCTGCGACATCCTCGACCATGCCCGTCCACTCGACGATGCCCGTCACGCCGAGCTCCCGCGCCTTCTCGCGCAAGGACTTCTCGTATTCGGCCGACTCGAACGGCCCCACCGCGCGGAGCCGGACGGACAGGTCCCGGCGATCGAGGATGGCCAGGGCCTCCAGGAGGATCTCGATCCCCTTGCGAGGCCGGAACAGGGCCACCGTGCCCAGCGTCCAGCGGCCCTCGGGCCGACGGCGCGGGGCGAGGTCCTCGACGACCGGCACGCCGTTGGGGACCACGCGGACCCGCCCCCGCGCCGCGTGCCACCGCCTTGCCTCCTCGGCCAGGCTCTCCGACACGGCGATCACCCTCGCGACCCCCGCCAGGCTGAGCCGCTCGACCAGGGCGGTGGACCAGTTGCGCAGCCGGCGCGTGCTGTCGCGCGCGGCCGGGCTGTGAAGATGATATACCAGGGGCACGCCCGCGGCGCGCGCGGCCAGCCGGCCGATCCATAGCGCCCGAGGCGTGTGCGCGTGGATCAGACGGTAGCCGGCGCCGCGGGTGATGCGGGCGATGCGGCGCACCGGGCGGAGGTCGAGCCGGCCGTGCATCGGCGTTTCGAACAAGGGCGTCTCGACCGCGCGGCACGTCACGGCGAACCGGCCCGGCTTCAGGCACGCGAATCCCACCTCGAAGCCCGTCTCCGGCAGGCGCAAGGCCAACAGGTCCTGCACCCGCTCCGCTCCCGCGTAGTGCTCGCCATTGATCAGGTGCAGGACGGGTATGGTCTTTCGCTCCACGTCGGGCAACGTCTGCGGCGGGCAGACGACGACGGGCGAGGCCAAGGAATCGAAATCGGCCGATGCGAACGACTCGGTCATCGCAGGCTCCCCTGATTAGGAGACCTCCGAAGTCTCGCAGACTTCGGAAGTCCGGTCCGCGCTAATGCGCATTCTGCCCGGAAAGCACCACCCATACGGTTCGAAACAGGATCCTCAGGTCCATCCACAGCGACCATTCGCGAATGTAGCGGTGGTCGAACTCCACGCGCTGTTCCATTTTGCCCAGCGTGTCGGTCTCGCCGCGGCAGCCGTTGACCTGGGCCAGACCGGTGATGCCGGGGCGGACCTTGTGCCTGAGCATGTATCCCTGGATCCTCGAGCGGTAGTGCTCGTTGTGGGCCGTGGCGTGGGGCCGGGGCCCGACCAGGGACATGTTGCCCTGGAGCACGTTGAAAAGCTGCGGCAGCTCGTCGAGCGACGTGCGGCGGAGGAAGGCCCCCAGGGGCGTCACGCGGGGGTCGTAACGCGTGGCCTGGCGCACCTCTCCTCCGTCCTCGCAAACCCGCATGGTGCGGAACTTCCACACGAGGATCTCCCGGCCGTCCAGCCCGAATCGCCGCTGCCGGAACAGCACCGGCCCCGGCGAGGTGAGCTTGATGGCCGCGGCGATCGCCGCCATCGGCAAGGCCGCTACCGCCAGGAATACCGTCGCCAGGACCACGTCCAGGCTCCGCTTGACCAGCCCGTCCACGCCGTAGAACGGGTTCTCGAACACGCTGACCACGGGCAGCCCGTTGATGCTCGTCCAGCGGGAGTGGAGCAGCTCGAACACGAAGAAGTCGGGCACGATGTACACCGAGGCCGTCGTGTCGCTGAGGCGGTCGAGGATGCCGCGGATGCGGTCCTCCGCGCGCATCGGGAAGGTGATGTAGATCATGTCCACGCAGCCCTGGCGCGCGTGCTCGACCAGCTCGTCGATCGTGCCGATCCGCGGACCGAGGCTCGTGGGGATCGGGGGCGTGCGCTCGCCGGGCCGGTCGTCGTAGAAGCCGATCAGCTTCAGGCCCAGCTCGGGCGACATGTCGATGTTGCGCGCGAGCTGAAACGCCAGCTCGTTGACGCCCACCACGGCGAAGCCCCGCACGTTGTAGCCCCGCGCGCGGAGTAGCCGCCGCACGGACCGGACCGCCAGACGGCAGGCGGTCATGAAGAGCGGAGTACTCACCAGCCACGACAGCACCGTGCTCCGCTCGAACCGATCCGCGGAGCCCGTGAGCAGCCCGAGAACGAGAAGCCCCAGGGCCCAGAAGGCGCAGGTCCAGAACACGCACAGCACCTCGCGCTCGGCCGGCACGCCCCGCCAGTTGCGGTACATGCCGCTGACCTCGGCCACGAGGTAGAACAGAATCACGGCCGCGGCGGCCGTGAGCATGGGCGAGCGCTCCTGCGCGGCGTCGGCCGCCTCGATCGCCACGACCAGCCCGGCCACCACCGCGCAGCCGTCCAGGAGCCGGTTGACGGCTTCGCGCACGTACCAGGGCTCGTGAATTCGCCGCGTCGTGGCGGGCATGCGAGAACCATCCCGATGGGTAGGTTGACCCCCAGCCGAACCCGACTGCCAGGGCTCGACTGCAAGAAAGCATAGGCTACGGCTCAGTCCCGCCGCGGGGGTGGCAAGTGCTCGTGTCCACAGGGTCTGGTTCCCATGCTCTGCGTAGGAACCGCCCCGGTCCGACGCTCTGTGTCGGTCCGGGTAGCCGCAGACCGAAGCCCGCCAAGCCTATTCCCGGCACGCGCGAGCTCGATTCGCTTGACAAACGCCCCCTTCGTGTAATGATTACACTAAGAGAAGGCGGGACGCAGTGACGCTTCGTCCTGTCAACGAACCAGCGTGTTCCCACGCTCTGCGTGGGAACCTCCCGCGTACAGCATCCTGAGCCCATGCCCCACACCCTTCAGGCCCTCTACCGACCTTCGCTGGCCCTGCTGACCGACCTGTACCAGTTGACCATGGCCTACGGCTACTGGAAGACCGGGCTGGGGGACCGGGAGGCGGCCTTCCACCTGTTCTTTCGCCGCAGCCCGTTCCAGAGCGGCTTTGCGCTCGCGTGTGGGCTGGCGGCCGCGGCCGAGTACGTGGCGAGGTACCGTTTCGACGCGGAGGACCTGGAGTACCTGGCCGGAGTGGAGGGCAACGACGGGAAGCCGCTGTTCGAGCCGGCGTTTCTCGACTACCTGGCCGGCCTGCGCCTTTCCTGCGACGTGGACGCCGTGCCCGAGGGCACCGTGGTCTTCCCGTTCGAGCCCCTCGTGCGCGTCACCGGCCCGCTCGTCCAGGCCCAGCTACTGGAAACGCCGCTTCTGAACCTGGTCAACTTCCAGACCCTCATCGCCACCAAGGCCGCGCGCGTGGTGACGGCCGCGGGGGGCGACCCGGTTCTGGAGTTCGGGCTCCGCCGCGCTCAGGGGATCGACGGCGGCCTCTCGGCCAGCCGCGCGGCCTACGTGGGCGGGTGCGCGGGCACGTCGAACGTGCTGGCCGGCCGCCTCTTCGGCATCCCCATCAAGGGCACCCACGCCCATAGCTGGGTGATGTGCTTCGACGACGAGCTGGAGTCGTTCATGGCCTATGCCGAGGCCATGCCCAACAACTGCGTATTCCTGGTCGATACCTACGACACGATCCAGGGCGTGCGCAACGCCGTCGAGGCGGGGCGCTGGCTCCGCGCGCGGGGCCACCAGATGGTCGGGATTCGCCTCGACTCGGGCGACCTGGCCTGGCTGAGCATCGAGGCCCGGCGGGTTCTCGACGAGGCCGGCTTCCATGACGCGGCCATCGTGGCCTCGAACGACCTGGACGAGCACCTTATCACCAGCCTCAAGGACCAGGGAGCCAGGATCGGCGTGTGGGGCGTGGGCACGCGCCTGGCCACGGCCCACGACCAGCCGGCACTGGGCGGCGTGTACAAGCTCTCGGCCGTGCGCGACGGCCACGGCCAGTGGCAGGATCGCGTCAAGGTCTCGGAGCAGACCGTGAAGGTCTCCAACCCGGGCATTCTCCAGGTACGGCGGTACCTGCACGAGGGCGAAGCCGTGGGCGACGCGATCTACGACATCCAGCACCCTATGCCCGACGGCTGCACGATCGTCGATCCGTCCGACCCCACGCGGCGCAAGCGGATCGCCGCAGGCATGCCCTTCGAAGACCTTCTGGTGCCGGTCTTCCGCGGCGGCCAGCGGGTGCTTGATCTGCCGTCGCTTGAGGACGCTCGCGCCCGGGCGAAGCAGCAACTCGCCCTGTTCCACGCCGGCGTGAAGCGGTTCGCCAATCCCCACCAGTACCCGGCCGGCCTGGAGCTGGGCCTGCACGAGAAGAAGACCCGATTGATCCTCCAGGCACGGGAGCGCACCATGGCTTCGGGACCCCAAGGACCATCTCCATGACCCGCATTCGCGTCGGCGCGGCGGTGCTCAACCAGACGCCGCTCGACTGGGACAACAACCGGCGGAACATCCTCGCCGCCATCGACCAGGCCAGGGAGGCCGGGGTGAAGGTCCTCTGCCTTCCCGAGCTGTGCATTACGGGCTACGGTTGCGAGGACGCCTTCCACGCCCCGGACCTGCAGCGCGTGGCCGTGGACGTGCTCGGCGAGGTCGTCCCCGAGACCCGGGGCATGGCCGTCTCGCTGGGGCTGCCGCTGTTGCACAAGAACGCCCTGTTCAACACGGCCTGCCTGGCGGTGGACGGCCGGATCGCGGGCTTCGCGGCCAAGCGGTTCCTGGCCGGCGAGGGCCTGCACTACGAGCCCCGCTGGTTCAAGCCGTGGCCCGGGGGCCTGCGCGACGCGATCACGGTCGCAGGTTCGCCCTATCCGATCGGCGACGTGTTCTTCGACGTCGGCGGGGTGACGATCGGCTTTGAGATCTGCGAAGACGCGTGGGTCGCGCAGAGGCCCGGCGGCACGCTGTCGCTGCGCGGGATCGACATCATCCTCAACCCCAGCTCCAGCCACTTCGCCTTCGGCAAGTTCGACGTGCGCAAGCGGTTCGTCATCGAGGGCTCGCGCGCGTTCAGCGTGAGCTACATCTACTCGAACCTGCTGGGCAACGAATCCGGGCGCGTGATCTACGACGGCGGGGCCCTGATCGCCTCGGCCGGCAAGCTCGTCGCGGCCGGTCCGCGGTTCTCCTATCGCCCCGTGGAGCTGACCACGGCCGTGATCGACGTCACCTCGACGCGCATGAACCACGCCCGGACCGGCAGCTTCCAGCCCGACCTGTCGAGCCAAGACGACGTGCGCGTGCGCTGCGACCTCGATTACCCGGACGTCGAGCCCGAGGTGGCCGCGCCCGACTTCGCCCCCTGGGAGAGCGGCCCTCGGATCAAGGAGGAGGAGTTCGCCCGGGCGATCCCGTTGGGGCTTTTCGATTACATGCGCAAGAGCCGCTCGCGGGGGTTCATCGTGAGCTTAAGCGGCGGGGCCGACTCCTCGGCCACGGCCTGCCTGGTGGGCCTGATGGTCGATGCGGCCTTGCGCGACCTGGGGCCGGAGGGCTTTGCCAAGGCGCTCTCCCACATGCCCGACCTGGCCCAGGCGACCGACAACCGCGAGCGCGTGCGGCGCCTCTTGCACTGCGTGTATCAGGGCTCGAAGAACAGCAGCCAGACCACGCGCGACGCGGCGCGGGACGTGGCCGAGTCGATCGGCGCCGAGTTCTCCTGCCTCCGGATCGACGAGCTGGTCCAGGGCTACGTCGCGGGGATCGAAGGCGTTTTGGGCCGCAAGCTGACCTGGGAGACGGACGACCTGGCCCTGCAGAACATCCAGGCCCGCGTGCGCGGGCCCAACGTGTGGATGCTGGCCAACGTCAAGGGCGCCCTGCTCCTGGCCACCAGCAACCGCAGCGAGGCCGCGGTCGGCTACGCCACCATGGACGGCGACACCTGCGGCGGACTGAGCCCCATCGCGGGCATCGACAAGGCGTTCCTCCGCCACTGGCTCCGCTGGCTCCAGACCGAGGGGCCCGAGGGCTTTCACGCCGTTCCCGCCCTGGAGGCGGTGACCGGGCAGCAGCCCACGGCCGAGCTCCGCCCTCCCTCGTCGAAGCAGACGGACGAGGACGACCTCATGCCGTACGAGGTGCTCGACGCGGTGGAGCGCGCGGCGATCCGCGACAAGCAGTCGCCGCTGGAGTGTTTTCGCCTCGCCCGGTCGCAGTTCCCCCAGTACACGGCCGACGAGCTGGAAACCTGGGTGGGCCGCTTCTTCCGCCTCTGGTGCCGCAACCAGTGGAAGCGGGAGCGCTATGCCCCGTCGTTCCACGTGGACGACGAGAACCTCGACCCCAAGACCTGGTGCCGCTTCCCCATCCTCTCCGGCGGCTACGCGCGGGAGCTGGAGGAGTTGCGGGCGTATGTGCAGGGGTTGAAGGTCGGCAGGGGGCCGCAGGATTCGGAACCGCGACCGTGAAGGGGCGCGATTGACAACGCGCTCGCGCGGTCGCTCGTTCCAGGTCTCTGCCCTGGAAAGCCCCGGCAGGTGAGGCTCTGCCTCAGCCGGTTCCAGACGGAGGGGGAGCCTCCGCGGCAATGCGTCCTCAGGCGGGCGCCTGGGGACGAGGGAAAGACGGCCCAATTCCCACGGCTTGAACCCCCGCGGCAGCGCGGCAGAATGCGGCTATTGGGAACTTGGGAACGTTTCCGCCTGGCCGAAGCGGGTCGGGCGGCGGCGGTCGGCCCAGAGAAGCCCCCGCGTTGCGTGGTCAGGAAGCATGAGCCCCCGGCCCTCGAAGGGCGATCGTCCAAACCCCTTGCAAGGAAACACCTTGCTGCGATCTCGCGGCATGAGTCCCCTGCCAGGGGGATGCCGGCTGGAAAAACTCGCATCGGTTGACCAACACGCGGCCCTCCAGCCTGGCCGCGTCGGCGACGCCGGCGGCGCAAAGGTTTTCCTGATAAGGAGATCAGGGTCCCGCGGCCCCGCCGGCTCCTCTGCAAAACGCGGGCCCCCGTGCGCCGCAATACCCGCTATACAGAGGGGTTCATCCTGCTGCCGGCACGGTCGGAGTCACCACCAGGCGAGCATCTCGCCGAGGCGATGGAGGAACACGATCGCGCCCACGATGGCCGCGCCGAAGGACGCCATCAACACGGCGGCGCTGCCGATGTCCAGGGCCCGGCCGAGGTCGGGGTTGAACTGGTCGGTCATCGCCCGGCCCATCCATTCCAGGGCGCTGTTGAACATCTCGGCGGTGAGCACCAGGGCGATGCACAGCAGCAGGAGGCACCAGCCGGTCAGGCCGATTTCCATGATGGCGGCGGCGGCGATCACGGCGGCCGCGAGGAAGAAATGGACGAAGAAGCTGCTTTGGCCGCGCACGCCGGCCTTGACCCCGCGGAAGGCGTCGCGGAATTTCTCCACCCAGGTCCTCTCGGTGGGACGGTCGCGCGGATCTTGCATGGAGCGTATGATGGCCTCCGGGCTGCGGCCCCGCAAGGGAGATGGCGAAGGGCCGACACCCGCGCGGGCGCGCCGCTATTCGAGCTTGCGCAGCCCGGCCGTCTCGACCGAGGTAGCGCGGGCGAGTCTTCCCTTGGGCAGGAACCGCGGCTCGACGGCGAAGAACACGCTCGAATCGCCGCGGATGGCATCGACCGACACGCCCAGCGACATGAGCAGCGACTCGCCGATCCGCGTGACGGACACGCTCTGGCCGATGTTCTCGCCCTTCAGGTCCACGGAGGCCGACACCAATCCGTACCATTTGGGGCTCATGCGGTAGGCCAGGGACGTGATGAACACCTGGCTGCTGATCGGGCCTTCGAGCAAGCGGAGCCCGACGTACACGTTGCCGCGGGGAGGGCGCTGGAGGTGGGCGCCGATGGTGATGATCTGGGCTCCGTCCTGGAAGAAGTCGAACAGGCCCTCCGAGGAGAGCGTAAGCCGGTCGCCCACGAACCAGCGGAAGTCGTAGTCCACCAGCCCGACCGAGGTGCCGAAGTTGTCGCGGTCGGGGTCGGGGAAGACCACGGCGTTGGTGTCGAGCGTGATCCAATCGATGATCCGCCGGCGATCGGGGCGGCCGCGCTTGGTCTGCCAGCGGTGGCGCATGCCCAGGCGCAGGGCCATGAGGTCCTCGGCGATCTCCGTGGGGCCGGTGACCGCGCCGGCCAGCCCGGAGCGCACTGCGTACAGCCGCTCGTCGAACTGCCGGGGGATGGCGGCCACGGTGCCGGCGGGCACCCCGAAGGTCGTGACGGCGAATCGGCGGCGGATGGTCTCGATCGAGTCGTCGTCGATCGGGTCGTAAAGCGGCAGGTCATCCAGGTCGCGGTTGGCCTCGGAGAACGCGAACTCGGCGTCGAACACCACTTTGTGGGCGATGCCGTGGACGTTCCAGAGCTGGCTTTCGATCTGCGGGAACGTCCGCCACATGGGCAGGCTGGCGCGCACGCCCGTCTGGTAGTAAACCCGCTGGAGGTCGTCCCCCTCGCGGTCCTCTCCCCAGTGGGCCAGCTCGCCCAGGGCGTAGGGCACGACCTTGACCGGGCCGAGCTGGAACGGCCAGTCGATCTCCTGGCGCGTGGCGAGGCGCTCGCCCTCGGCGTCGAGCGGGACGAGGGGGGCGCCCCGCGGGGCGGGCGACTCCCAGGGCAGGTAGGTGAACAGGGCCGCGTCCTGAGCGGCGGTCGGCACGGTCGTCGTGCGGAACCGCGCGTAGGCCGCGCTGGAATGCTCGAACCACGTCAGGGCCTCGGCGACCGGCTGCCCCAGCCAGAAATGATCGCCCCGCGGCAGCCACTCGGTCTGGGTGAAGAAGTCGTTCACCCGGGCATCGGCCGTGATGCTCCACGAGATGTTGTCGCGGGTGCGCTTCAGCTCCACGCCGGTCGTCTGGTCCTTGAAAGTGTCCCACTCGCGCGTGAAGTATTGCTGGAGGAAGTTGCGATCGCTGATCCAGCCGAGCTCTCCGGTGAGCTGGAACTCGCGCGCCAGCTCCTGCCGGTGCCGGCTGAAGAGCCGGTAGCGATAATCGGCCTCGGGCGGGACCCAGCCCGGCCCGCTGATCAGGTCGTCGCCGTGGTCCTTGATGCCCCAGTAGTCCAGCAGTCCCGAGGCCGGGCCGTCCAGCCACAGCAGCCGCGGCCGGTTGTAGGTGAACGTGGTTCCGTGGCCGAATCCCCGCTTGCTGAGGTAGTCGAGGCTCACGTCCCAGTTGGTGCCCGCCGGCTTGTCGCCGATCCCCAGGAGCTGGAAGGCGTCCCATTCCGTGAGGATCTGGTGCCCGTAGGTCTTGTCGTTCTTGTACTGGGCGCGGCGGATGTAGTAGGTCGGGTCGCTGACGTCGGCCGCGATGATCGGCCAGTAGAAGACCGGCACTTCGCCCAACAGGAGGAAGTTGTTTCGGGCGGTCGCCAACTGCTGATGATCGACCGTGGGCTCGAGGGTCTCGGGGTCGAGCCGGGGCGCGCCGGTGAACGGATCGATCCGTGGCTGCTGGATATCCTGGAACTCGATCTGGCTTGCCTGGAGCCGATACCGCGGGATGCCCATCCGGCTGGAGGTGATGAACGACTCGCGGGCGAAGAAGCGGTCGCGGCCCGTCTGCTGCACGACCTCGCTGCGAAAACGCAGCAGGCCCTCGTAGCCCGGCGCCGGCGTGAGGATCTCCGCGCCCAGCACGGTGCCGCGGTGCGAACGGACGTCGTAGTACATGCGATCGGCGTAGATCACGCGCTCGCCCTGGCGGAAGACCACGTTGCCTTCCATGTACACCTCCAGGGGCGTCTGGTCGTCCTGGACGGTCTCGCCCCGCAGGCCGGGCTCCTGCTCGGCGGTGGTCCAGATGACCACGCGGTCGGCGGAGATGTCGAGCGTGCCGTAGCCCTGGAGGTTGTCGATGATCAGATTCACCCCGGCGTCGATCACCGCGATGCCCACGTTGGTGTCGGGATCGGGGAACCAGCGGGCGCGGATGCGGACGTCGCTCCGCGAGAAGAGCCGGATGCGGCGGGTGCCGGGCGGGGGCGCGGCCGATTCGATCGCTGGCTCGGGCCCCGTCTGGGGAGCCGCCAAGGCCCGCGGGAGCAGCCCCGGCGTCTCGGAATCGGGCGGAGCGGGCGCCGGCGTCGGAGTCCCGCCGCGGGGCGCCGGCGCGGCAGGCTCGTTCTGGGCTCGCACGACGGCAGCTTGCGGCCCTTGATCGCGCCGGGCCACGGCGCGGGCGAAGATCGGCGGCTCGGCCTCCGGGCGCTCCGCCCGGTGACGGACATCGACGTACGCGTGGGCCTCGGTGAGGAACCGGCCCAGCCAGGCGCGGTCCGCCACCTTGGCCGCGACCGTGTCGTGGCGGCGATCGACCCGCACTTCGCCCTCCAGGTAGGCGACCACCCGCGTGCGGCCCGCCTCAAATCGGCTGTCGCGGACGATCCACAGCACGGCCTGCTGGGCCCGTGCGGACGAGGCCCCCTGCACGATGCGGCAATCGCCCTTGAGCACCCAGATCTCCGTGGAGCCCCGCGTCCACCGCACTCCCTGCTGCGCGGCGATCGAGATCGGGTGCACGACCGCGGGCTCGGGCAGATCGACCTGGCCGCTACAGGTGCACGGCAGCAGTCCCAGACAGGCCGCCGCGGCAAGGGCCGCCAGAGCCGAGGCGCGCAGAGCGGTGGCGGTCGCGCATCGGCGTCGCGCGCGGCGCGCAGGCCCAGCCGTTCTCCTGGCGAGACGATGGTACAGCAGACAGGCGTCCTTGCCGCTCCGGCACCGCCGAGAAGAAGAGGCTTTCGGCGCCGGGACGATAAGCGGAATACTGGAGGAGACTTACGGCTTGCGGGATCCGTCCCGAGAAACCGCCGGATTATAGGGAGGCCGACCTCGTGAATCAAGGCAGGTTCAAGGCCCGAGACCGGTAGATAAAGCCAAGCCAGATTTCAAGTTACGCCCCTCGCGACGCCCGGCCCCGACGCCGGCCGCGGCCGCCAGCGCCAGGGCGGCTGCGGCCGGCGCCCGCATCCGCATGTCGGTCCAGTACACGAGGTGGACGGCGAACAGCACGCCGGTCATCACCGCGGCCCAGGTCATGGCGCGGCGCAGCCTCGTCGTCCCCTCGCCACGCGCCAGCACGCGCCATAGGCCCACCACCGCCAGAGCCAGCGTCCCGGCATACCATAACCCAACTAGCCATCGGACGGCCTTGTGCCGGCCGCGCTCGTCCGGGCTGCGCGGGTGAGGAACGAGCTGCCAGAACCGTCCGGCCCGCACGGCGCACGCCAAGGCGAACCAGCCGGGCTGAGCGGTAGCCTCCTCGAAGGCGTCGCGGTAGGCCTGCCGGTCCGCGGCCAGCTCGCTCGCCGGGATGAGTTGCTTGCGCCGCCGCGCCCACGCCGCGTGGAAGTCCGCCGCGTCCCACGGCTCGCACCAGCGGCCCTCCTCGAGATGACGGTAGAAGTACCGGTTGTTCGCCAGGAGCAGCGTGTAACCGCCGTGCGTGGTCGTCACGACCGGGCGGCCCAGCAGGATCCAGTTCCTCGCCGCCCAAGGGGCCAGCACGAGGACCGCGGCCGCCACCAGGGCGAGGATCGGCCCCGTCTGGCGGCGTCCCGTGCCCACCAGCCACGGCAGCGCCAAACACGCCGCCACCAGCCAGAGCATCAGCTCCGCCCGGCACAAGGCCGCCAGCGCCAGAAGTGCCCCGGCCACGGCACCGCGAGCCGCCGTGGGCCGCTCCGTAAGCTGCGTTAGGGCCACCAGGGCCGCCGCGCCCAACAGGGCGGCCGGGGTCTCGGTCATGCGCAGCGTGGACTGCCTGAGCAGGATCGGATCGACGACGACCAGCACCGCGGCCAGCAGCGCCGCCCGCCCCAGCCCGCTCCGACGCGCCAGCCAGTACACCAGCCCCGCCGTGGCCGCGCCCATGGCCACGTGCGCGGCGGCAACGGCAAGGAGATCGCATGGTGCCAGGGCCCGGGCCCCGGCCAGCAGCAACGGGTACAGCGGTGGCCGAAAGGCGGTCGGCTCCTGCCCGTGGCCGAGCGTGCCGCACTCCAGGAGATTCCCCGCAACCGCCGCGTAACCGTCCGGATCGGCCCGAAGGCACTCGGAAGTAAACGCCAGCCCTCCCGCGCGGACCGCCGTCGCGAAGATCAGAACCATCACGAGCTGGCGGCTTGAAGGCGACAAGGCGAGAGGCAGGGGTCAGGGGTCAGGAGGCTGGAATCCACCTTAGGCGGCGGGCTTCCGCCGCATCCTCAGGAGAACGCGACCCGCAGACTTCCGAAGTCCTGGAGAGTTCGGAAGCCGAAACGTTCACACCCAAGACGTCGGAAGTCCTCGCGGCTACTCATGCAACGAATACAGCAACACGTTCAGTCCGATCCGCGCGGCATCCTCGCGCGTGTATCCCTTGCACTCCAGGGAGCCCTGCTTTTCCAACGCGCAGCTCAGGTCGTAGGGGGAAAAGACGACGGCCCAGCGTCCGTCGATCTCGACGCCCTTCAGCAGGGGCGGAACCTTGCGGAGGTTGGCCCGCATCGGGCCGGACGCGCCGCGCGTCTCGGGATCGCGACGTGTGACGGTCTTCAGGTCGAAGCCGCCGTACTTGGGGCTGAGCAACGGGTCGGAGACCGGGATGGTCTTCAGCGCATGCTTGGGGAAGACCTGCGCCATCTCGCTCTGGAACGAGTCGGTGAACGGCTGGCTCGCGCAGATCGAGTTGGCCAGGACCATCCCCCCGCGCTCGACGAACGTGCGCAGCCGCTCGCGCTCCTCCTCGGTGAGCCGGAAGCGGTTCCGCCCGTGCATGAACACCAGGTGATAGTCGAACAGGGCCTCGTCCGTGATACGGATCTCGCGGTCCTCCGCGCCGACGCGAATCTTGAGCTGGGCCGCGGCCGCCTCGAGCAGGTTGACCAGGGCCCGCGGCGCGGCCGTGCATCCGCCCGGATGGCGGAGGTTGGCGATGTAGAGCTTGCCCCGCTCGATGGAGTCGGCCGGGCCAGCCCGCTCCGGCTCGCGGAGGAACTGCTCGCGGGTCTTCAGCTCGCGGTTGGTGGCGTACGCCAGCACGTTGATGCCCACCGACAGGGCCGCCTCCACCTGGGCCCGGACGGCGGCGGGCAGCGACCGGTCTTCCCCCGACCGCGAAAGCTCCCACAGGCAGGAAAGCGACGGGCCGGGCGCGTCCTCCGGATACGGCGGGCAATAGACCACGCTGGTGCGGCAACCGAACTCGATGCCCAGCATGGGCCGCTGGAAGCGGGGATCGACCTGCTCCTCGGCCCGCCAGATCGGATGCTCCGGCGGCAAGGCCCGCAGCCGGTACTCCGGCTCGGGAAACACGATCCGCATCAGCTCGCGCAGGCCCCGGTCGAAGGCCTTGCCACGGCAGTTGGCCTCGACGAACAGGAAGCCGCCGCGGTCCAGGTAGTCGCGCAGCTTCTGGCCCAATTGCCGGCGGCCCTCGGCGGAGGAGGGGAGCGGGTCCTGGCTGCCGCTCATGAATAGCACGGGGCACTGCATCAGGTCGTCGACCGACGCCGCGCGGAGGTCGATCACCTGCCAGGTGAGATCCAGGCCCCAGCGGGGCTCGACGTAGCGCGTCAGGCGGTTCACGTCGTTGCGGTGATGGTTCCAGTCCTCGCCGGCGGCGTACTTCAGCTTGCCCAGCAGCACGGGGCGGCGGCCCTTGGAGAGAAACAACAGGGCCAGGGACGTGGCGATCTGCGGATCGTCCTCGGCGTGGCCCACGCCCTTCCAGAAGTCGCGGAGCTCGCCGGTCGAGAGGTCGCGCACGAGCTTCTCGCATCCCTCGCGATACCAGTCGTGGCCGCCGATGAAGCGCTGGGCCGTCATGCGGCCCACACGCTCCACACCGTAAAGGTAGTAGAGGAGCCACTGGCGGGCGCCGGGGTTCCGCTCCACGGAGAAGTGCCGTCCCAGCCAGCGAAGGCCCCGCTCCACGTGGTCCTCGTCCGCGTCCGCCCGGCGGCAGCACTCGATCCGGCCGCCGTCGAGCTTGGCGTCGGCGTCCGGCTCGACCATCTCGTTGCAGATCACCAGGCTGGCGATCCCCGCGCACGTCATGCTGCCCGTGCCGGGCACGCCCTTGTAGTAACCCCAAGAGCCGTCCGGGTTCTGGCAGCCCTCCCAGTAGGCCTTGGCCAGCCTCCAGTTGCGGTCCTGCGTCGGCTGGCTGACGCCGACCCGCGCGGCCTCGTACAGCGCGAGGTTCGCGAACTGCGTGTTGGAGTTGTCGCCGTCGCCCAGGGTCCGGCGATAGGCCCACGAGCCCTTGCGCGGCACGTCCTGGGTCTTCTGAATCGCCAGCAGCGCGGCAACGTTCTTGCGAATCAGCGACACGTCGTTCTCCGGCTCCGCCTGGCACAGGACCATCGTCTGAAGCGACAGGGCGTAGGTCGAGTCCGGGCGCAGGTCGCGCACGTGCGACAGCGCCCGCTTCATGTGATCGTCGCTGGGCTTCACCCCGGCGTTGAGCAGGGCCAGCGTACAGAGGCAGGTCACACCGCCGGGCTGGCCCATCCAGTCGCCCCACGAGCCGTCCGTCTTCTGCTCGTTCTTCAGAAACGTGATCCCCTTCTCGATGGCCCTGCGGACCTGCTCGGGCGTGACCCAGCCACGCGTCTGCCCCTCGGCCGGGATTGTCGGGCTGGCAAGAACGACAACCAGAGCGATGGATGATCGGAACAACATCCCTGCGACCCTTCGTGACTTCGAGAGCGGTTTTGGGGCTCGCGCCGAAAATGCCGGCTCTGTCGAGGGGGGCGGCGTGCAGGCCGGCGGCCCCAGAGCGGGCGCCCGAAAAAAGACGTAAGCTTATCCGAAACAAGACATTAGGGTTGACGCCGTGAGCCGCACGTCCCAAGGGTTGGTCAACAGGATCGACTTCTTCCAGAATCGGCATCCGGCCCCAGGTCCAAGCAATACACCCCTCTTAAGGGCTATACGGGAGAGCACGACGGGGTTGGCACGGAAGGAGGCCACGGGAATGGTCTCTCAGCAAGCCGGAGGCCGAGGGCGTCAACTCCATTTTCCCTCCTCGGCGCCCAATCGGCAAATGCGGAATTGGGCCGTCCTTTGGCAGCAGGGAACGGCGCGTGCTGCGAGACAGACAAGATACAGACAAGATACAGACAAGATGCTGTGCATGGGCCGCAACTCAGCGATCGCCGCTGAGTTCTTCTGGCCGCTCCATCACCCACCCGCCTGGCTTGGGAGAAATCGGCGCGGCTATACAATGGTATGGCCCGGGGTGTTGCTTCCCATCCCCCTCCACCGAACCACCAGAACTCGCAGGGAATGCCGTTGTCCACCACCAAGCCCCGCAGTCTCGGAGACGTCCTCCAGGAATTCAGTCAGCACCGCAAGCTGATGCAGGAGGAGCTACAGAAGGTCATCGTCGGCCAGTCGGAAGTCATCGAGCAGATGTTCGCGGCCATCTTCACCCGGGGGCACTGCCTGCTGGTCGGCGTGCCGGGGCTGGCCAAGACCTTGATGGTCAGCACCCTCTCGCGGATCCTCGACCTGGACTTCAAGCGGATCCAGTTCACGCCCGACCTGATGCCGTCGGACATCACGGGCACGAACGTGCTCGACGAGGACGAGCAGGGTCGTCGGAACTTCCGCTTCGTGGCCGGGCCGGTGTTCACGAACATCCTCCTGGCCGACGAGATCAACCGCACGCCGCCGAAGACCCAGGCCGCGCTCCTCCAGTCGATGCAGGAGCGCGAGGTCTCGGTGGGGCAGAAGACCTACCCGCTCCCCGAGCCGTTCTTCACGATCGCCACGCAGAACCCCATCGAACAGGAGGGGACCTACCCGCTTCCCGAGGCCCAGCTCGACCGCTTCATGTTCAACATCAAGGTGGATTACCCCACGGCCGAGGAAGAGGAGCAGATCCTCGCCGTGACCACGCGGAGCGAGAAGGTGGAGATCACCAAGGTCCTCTCCTCCAAGGCGATCCTGAACCTGCAGAAGCTGGTCGGATCCGTGGCCGTCAGCCCCTACATCGTGCAGTACGCCGCGCGGCTCGTGCGCGCCACCCGGCCCAAGGACGCCTCGGCCCCCGAGTACGTGCGGGAGATGGTCGATTGGGGCGCGGGCCCCCGCGCCGGGCAGTTCCTCATCCAGGGCGGCAAGGCCCTGGCAGCCATGGACGGGCGGTTCTCCGTCTCGGTGGACGACGTGAAGAAGATCGCCATCCCCGTGCTGCGTCACCGCGTGAGCACCAACTTCCAGGCCCAGGCCGAGGGCATGGCCAGCGAGGACGTGATCGAGCGCCTCGTGCGCGAGATCCCACCGCCGGTAGCGCCGAAGTTCGAGGGGAAGGCGTAGAGCGAAGTGAGACACAAAGCACGAAATACGAAATCCGAAACGAATCCGCATGACGGAATGGGAGAAATCCGAAACCTCGATGGGTACGTTCTTCCTGGTGGGAACGCGCCCGCGCCCGCTTGAGGCATTCCGGCCTTCGTGCTTCGTGTCTGTTGCGGATTTCGTGCCTGGTATTTCGGATTTCTTCCCTCCGCCCCGCGCTCCATGAGCACCGTCGAAAAGTACCTTCGTCCCGAGGTCGTCCGGCAGATCAGCCGCCTCGACCTCCGCGCGCAGTTCATCATCAAGGGCTTCCTCCACGGGCTGCACCGCAGCCCCTTCCACGGGTTCTCCGTCGAATTCAGCGAGCACCGCAAGTACGTGCCGGGCGACGACCCCAAGGACATCGACTGGCTCGTGTACGCCAAGACCGACAAGTACTACGTCAAGAAGTTCGAGGCCGAGACGAACATCACCGGCTACCTCGTGCTCGACCTGAGCCGCTCGATGGCCTACACCTACCGCCAGGAGCTGACCAAGTTCGACTACGCGATCAGCCTGGCCGCCGCCCTGTGCTACCTGATGATCCAGCAGCAGGACCCGGTGGGACTGATCACGTTCGACGAGAAGATGCGGGCCAGCCTCGCGCCCAAGTCCCGGCGGAGCCAGCTCGGCGACGTGCTGTCGATCCTGGCCAAGGCCGAGCCGTCGGGCAAGACCGACGTGGCGGCCAGCCTCACGCAGATCGCGGCCATGCTCCGGCACGCGGGGCTGATCATGATCTTCTCGGACCTGTTGTGCGAGCCCGAGCCGGTGGTGCAGGCCCTGCACCGGCTGCGCCACCGGGGCCACGACGTGATCCTGTTCCACATCCTCGACGAAGCCGAGGTCCGCTTTCCCTTCGAAGGGATGGTTGAGCTCGAAGAGCCCGAGACCGGGCGGCAGCTCGAGCTCGACGCCGCCGACTTCCGACCCGACTACATGGCCGAGATCGAGTCGTTCCGCGAGTCGTACCGCCGCGAATGCTCCCAGGCAAGGATCGATTACGTGCCCATCGACACCAGCATGCAGTTCGACCGGGCCCTGACCGAGTACCTGGTCAGCCGCACGGCCAGGGCGTAAGGGATCACGTAGAAACGACTTCCGCATTCGCTGGTCGATGGAAGACGCCTTCGATGGGATGCTGGATGGATGACAGGCCGGGGGCGGAACAGGAGGCCGCCGAGATGATGGAGCTGCCTCGGTTACCTCCGGCGCCCCCGTTTATGAAGGAGCTAGTCATGCATGCCCTGTTCACCAAGGCCTCGGGCATCGCCCACGACGTCCTTGGAGCGGCGATTGAAGTCCACAGGGACAAGAGACCTGGATTGCTCGAATCGATCTACGCGTGGTGCCTCGCGAGGAGGATTCCGTTGGCTGTTCGAGGAGGCAGAAGCCGTCGAGACGGTCCATCCCACTGATGAGGCGCAATGGCTCAGCCACCTGAAGCTGCTCGACAACCCGTTGGGCTTGACGTCTTCCATGTCCTGAGACCGACGGAGGGGGTGTCGAGGCTGAATCCTCCCGGGGCCACCCGGGGGTGAGACCGCAGAGGACACCGAGGCAACCGGGCTCTCCCGCTCCGTTGCCTCGGTTCTCTCATGTTCTCACGAGCCGCCGGGCCACTTACGATGAGGAAGCTGTTCCTGAGTCGTTCCCAAGGGAGTGGCGGGTGATGAATGGTGAGCAAGCGGCGGGCGAGTCCGCCGGCCCGATGGACCTTCAACCATGACAGGAACGCCCCATGACGCATGTCCGTTTCGAAACCAGCCGTATCGCTTCGGTCCTCGTCCTGACCACGGCCCTGCTGGGAGGGCTGGCGCCGTGCGCCGCCCGCGCGGGACAGCTCACCGCGGGGGTGGCCAAGGTTGACATCACGCACCGCGAGGCCGGGCCGGTCCATGACCCGCTGTTCGTGAAGGCCCTGGTCCTCCGGCGCGATGCCGCGACGGCCGTGTTGATCACCGTGGACGCCGTGGCCGTGGCCGAGATCGGGCCGGTCCCGAAGGACTACCTGCCCCAGGTGCGCGCCCGGCTCCAGGAGGAGCTGGGCATCGCGCCGGACCGCGTCCTGGTCAACGCCAGCCACTGCCACGGGGTCGTCTGCCCCGACGTGGCGACGCGAACGGTCCGGGCCGTGCGCCAGGCCGCCCGGGACCTGGTGCCCGTCAAGGTCGGGGCGGGCGTCGGACACGAGGACCGGATCCCGGTCAACCGCCGCGTGCGCCTCAAGGACGGCCGAGAGGCCGACGTCCGCCACGCCTACAGCATGCCGCCCGACGAGGACGTCGCCGGAATCGGCCCGGTGGATCCCCAGATCGGCGTGCTCCGGCTGGACCGCATGGACGGAACGACGCTCGCCGCGGTGTACCACTTCGCCTGCCACCCGATCCAGGGCGTCCCCGGCGGCGGCAACACGGCGGACATCACGGGCTTCGCCTCGCGCGTCATCGAGGACAACCTCGGCTCAGGCGCGGTGGCGCTTTTCCTTCAAGGTTGTGCGGGCGACGTCAATCCCGTCGGGTACAAGGGCGTCCACCATCCGCGCGACGCGGAGCCGCTGGGCAACCTGCTCGGCCTCAGCGCGCTGCGGGCCCTGCGCGAGGTGCAGACGGCCGAGGATGACCGCCTGAAGCTCCTGCGCGCGACGGTCGAGCTGCCCCGCGCCGACCTGGCCGGGCGGATCGCCCGGATGGAGGCCGAGCAGAAGCGGCTGCTCCAGTCGCTGCGGGGGACCACGTTGAGCCTGGAGACGTTCGTGCCCCTGCTGGTCAAGTATCGGCTGTCCGAGGAGTTTCCTTCGTACCACGCGCATCAGTACCTGCACGAGAAGGCGATGGGGCGAGAGCACCTGCGCCGCCTCGACGAGCAGAACCGGAGGAACCTGGAGCAGTACCTCCGCAACATCCGCATCATGGAGGAGCTCACCAGGCTGCAGACGAACCTCGCCCTGTTGCGCAAGCACCGGGCGCGCAACCAGGCGGCGGCGAAGCCGACGATCGAGATCGAGGTTCTCGGGCTGAGGATCGGCGATTTCGTCCTGGTGACGTTTCCCGGGGAGCCTTCGGTGCAGGTGGGGCTGAACATCAAGCGGCGCTCGCCCCACGAGCTCTCGTTCGTGGCCGGCTACACGAACGGATACCTCTACTACGCGCCGACCGCCGCGCAACTGGACAACGCGGGCGGGGCCCAGGAGGACTGCGACTGCCTGCTGGCGCCGGCGTGGCAGAAGGTCTTTGAAGACAAGGCCGTGGAGATCCTAGGTAAGCTTTGAGATGGGAGAGGTTCGGGGAGGAGAAGGGGTCGGGGCCCTCTTGCCCAGGCGGCCCGAAGGCCCTTCGCACAAGACGGTCCTGACCCCGGTTCCCGGAATCACGCAAGGCGATTCGGACCCCGTCGTCCGGTTCACTGCCGCTCGGACAGCTTCAAGTTGCCATGCCACGCCGTGCATTGCGAAAGATCAAGGCGCCGCTCGATCTGGGCCACCATCTCCGCGCGCTGGAGGACCTCGCGCGCCCGCTCGACGCCGAGTCGCTGTTCGGGCGCCGGGCTGCGTTGGAGGTGGAGGTCGGCTCGGGCAAGGGGCTGTTCCTGCGGAGGGCGGCGGCCGAGCGGCCGGCGACGGACTTCCTCGGTGTCGAGGTGGCCGCGAGGTATGCCCGGTTCGCCGCGGCCGGACTGGCCAGGCGGGGGCTGGCCAACGCGATCGTCCTGCACGGCGACGGGCTGCGCCTGTTCCAGGAGTACCTGGCGGACGAGTCGATCTCGGCGGTCCACGTGTATTTCCCCGACCCCTGGTGGAAGAAGCGGCACAAGAAGCGCCGCGTGATGCGGGAGTCACTCCTCCAGGACGTCGAGCGCACGCTGCTCGGCGGCGGCTCGCTCCACTTCTGGACCGACGTGGAGGAGTACTTCCGGAGCACGCTGGAACGGATCGCCGACTGCACGGGGCTCGACGGCCCGCTCCCCGTGGCCGAGCAGCCGGCCGAGCACGATCTCGACTACCGGACGCACTTCGAGCGCCGCAGCCGCCTGGAGAACATCCCGATCTACCGGGCAGAGTACCGCAAGCCGCATCGGGGCCGGTGAGTAACGGGGTGGTGCGTGGCCACGAGGACGATGGGAGGAATGACGGCGGCCAGGCAATTCGTCATTCCTTCCTGCTCCATGCGTCGTTCCTCACGTCTCTATCCCCGCGCGAGCGAGCACGCCGCGGCGATAGTAGTGCTTGACCTCGCGCATCTCGGTGACCAGGTCGGCGCGGGCAAGGACGTCGGGGTGGGCGTAGCGCCCGGTGAGCACGAGCTCGACGCCGTGGGGCCGGGCGTCGATCAGGTCCACGAGGGCCTCGACCGGGAACAGCTCGAGCATCGGGCCCAGGTTGGCCTCGTCGAGCACCACGAGCCGGTAGCGGCCCGAGGCGAGGGCCTCGTGGCACTCGGCCAGACCCCGCCGGGCGGCGTCGAGATCGGCCTCTTCGGGGTCCGGGCCCACGAAGGCGTCGCGGCCGTAGCGGCGGAGGGTGATCAGATCGCCCAGTCGCTCCAGCGAACGCAGCTCGCTGGTGGCCATGCCCTTGGCGAACTGGCCGAAGAACACGGGCCAGCCCGCCCCGACCGCGCGGAGGGCCAACCCCAGGGCCGCCGTGGTCTTGCCCTTGCCGTCGCCGGTATAGACCTGCACGTAGCCGCTCATCCGGTGCATCCTCCATGATCGTCCTGACGCAATCGGGCTAGTTGCCGGCGTTCCTCCGTCGGCAGCGCCAGGCCAGGAGCAACGCCGCCCCGACGATCGCCAGCAGGCAGGTCGACGGCTCGGGGATGGCGGCGGCGGCGGAGAAGGTGATGTTGTCGAGCAGGAAGTAGGCCGGGGTATTCATGCCGTACTGGCCGTAGTCGTTCGATTCCAGCTTGAACTGGAGCTTCGCCGCGCCACGCAAGTCCGAGAGGTCAACCAGCAGCCAGTCTTCGAGGATGTAATCGTCAGCCGTGTCGCCCCTGTAGTCGGCCAGATAGACCTCCACGGGCGTGGCGGCGATCGGGTCCCCTGCGGCGTCGAGGCCGGTGACCGTCATCAGGAAGTAGTCGGGATAGTCGCCGTCGTACTCGCCCGGGTCGCTGAAATCGCCGTCGTCGTTCACGGCAAGCCAACCGAAGCGACGGGCGAAGCCATCGCCGTTGGCCATGCTGTCCCACGTATAGGTGCTGTTGGCGACTTCGATCGACTCGATCTGCTTGTCTGCGGGAAGGTCCAGGGTGACGTAGCTGGAAGCCTCGTAAACACCTGGTTGCACTTCTGACACCACTTCGCTGGCCCGGTAGACCACGGCATAGTTGCTCGATCCCGCGGCGCCGGACTTGGGGTACGCCACATGCTCACCGGCAAGCCCGCCCGGGGGCGTGTCTTGCCACGTCTGATTCGAGTACCTCTGCCCGTGCCAGACTTCGTATTCGAACGTACCGAATATCTCCTCCGCGAAGTAGTTGTGGAACTCCATGCCGCCGCTGCTCCAGGGGTTATCCGTCTTGATCCCGTCGTACGGCGTATCGTCGACTCCCCTGAAGAAGCTGTCGGGGGCCAGTGCGAGGTCTTCAAAATCGACCACGTCAGCTCGTGCCGAGCCGGCAAGGGCGCAAGCGGCGACCAGCGCCGCTGCGAAACAGATGCGATTCCAACGTGCAGCTTTCATCAGATGCTCTCCAAGAGGTGCGGTTCGCAGGATTCCCATGTCTCGTATTCTCGTCTCTCGATAGGGGGTGCGCCATCTAAGCGCGGAGTGTCTAAAGCCCTTTCACCACGTCGCCCATGGCCCGGGTGCAGACCGCGGCAAGGACGTCCTCGTCCATGCCCTGGCTGAGGAACTTCACGGAGCTGTCGCAGAACAGGCCGTGGGCGCCGCCGGGGTGCTGGCTTTGAATCTCGTTCTCCGGCATCTCGCCGGGCGCGGGCTCGTAGTTGATGGTGTGGGCAACGTCGTAGACGTTCCTGGCGTTGATCCACTGACCGTCCGGCCATCCGCCCGCCTCGGCCACGCTGAGCGTGTTCGAGAGACCGTCGCGGATGTGCGCGGCGCGGAGCCAACGGTCGTAGAGCATCACGCCGTTGGGCGGGTTGTTCTTTGCGACGAATCGCGTGCCGTTGATGCCGCCGTAGTCGGTCGCGCCCCGCCCCTGGCGGAGCATCGAACCGCGTCCCATGCTCGGGCAGAGATAGACCGGCAGCACGAACGCCGCGGCCTGCTCGTTGTCCTCGTCATCGAACGGCTTGCCGAAGTCGATCGATTTCCACAGCGCTTCCTGCTCCAGGTACGGCAGGAGGAAGGCCGACCACGCGTAGTTCCGCCGGTCCTTCTGGGTCGGGACGATGCGAAGCTCGAATCCGCCGGCCGGATAGACCAGGTAGGTCGCGTGGTATTGCTCCATCGCGATGCCGATCTGGTGCAGGTTGTTGGCGCACGACGTCCGCCGGGCGGCCTCGCGCGCCGCTTGCACGGCCGGCAGCAACAGGCCGATGAGGATGCCGATGATCGTGATCACCACGAGCAGCTCCACCAGGGTGAAGCCCGCTCGGGCCGAGGGGGTGTTTCGGCGCACCGAGAGAAGCGGTAGGGCGCTACGGGACCGCCGCATGGGGGTTGTTCGTCGGCGACTCGCAGGACGGCGGCCAGGTCAACGCGCACGCGGCGCGTGAATCAACCCGTCGGCCGACGCGGAATCCGAGCCTCTGGCAACGTTCGCGGTCTCTGTCCCTCGCAGAGGACCGACTGACACGCGCTGGTAGGTCTTCTGACTCGCGAGCAGAATGAGCCCGGCCTTCTCATCGCATCGTGGTGTTTTGCGACAATGGCCGAAAAGAGACTGGGCTCACCCTTTCATGCCCGCTCACAGCGGCGGGGCCGTCCCGGAATCGCACCGGAGTTCCCTGTTCGTCGGCCGTCCAAGGCGGGGCGGCCGACCACCAACGCACCTTCGAACGAGCAGCGTAGCAGAAGCGAAGGCCGTTGTCAAAGCGCGCTCTTCTGCCATCCTGCGCACGAGCGCTGCGCCCTCAACCCCCTCCTGAGGGGGCGTCAGGCCACAACGCGTGCTCGTGGTCAGCGAAGCGGTGCGCGCCATCGCAGTCGACTCGTTCCCTTTCGTGCGTCGATCCTCATCGATTGCGAGCACCGACCGCCCTGCGGGCTGGGCACGAGCAGATGAGGGTCTCAGAGCCGGGCCTGGCATCACTCGAGGCGTGCGCGAGGCATTCCGAGCCGGGGCGTGTCGGCACGGCTCGGGTTCGGGGCACCCGGGGACGTTGCGGGGGAGACCTACCGCGCCATCGTCGAGAGCAGGCGGCGGAACGAGAACGTCGCTTCCAGTCGCCGGTCGATGTGGAACGCGGCCTCGCGAAGCGCGCCGAGCCCCTTCCTCCGCGGGTCGAGCGAACCGATCGCCACGACGTTCGTGGTGCCCACCCGGAAGACGTACACCTGCGGGAAGGCCGCGCGAACCGTCCGCAGGTCCGATTCCAGGTCCTCGTGCCGGTTGATGTTGAAGGCCATCACGCCCTGGGGCACGAGCCGCTTGTGCACGGACTTGTAGAACTCGGCGGTCTTCAGCGCCAGCGGCACCCCGGTGGTGTCGGTGTCGGCTGAGGGCTTGAGGAAGGCGTCCATGTAGATCACGTCGTACTTCTGATCGGTCTGGGCGAGGAACTCCAGGGCATCGGCGGTGATGACGCGGACGTTGCCCTGGCTCTTCACGCCGAACCGCTCGGCGGCGATCTTCACCACGGCCGGGTCGATCTCCACGGCATCGACCTGGACCTTGGGGTCGTAGTGCGTGAGGAAGTGGACCATGGCCCCGCCGCCAAGCCCGACGATCAGGACCCGCTCCGGCTCGGGCCGGAACAGGTAGCTGGCGAACATCGATCGCGCATAGGGGGCCTGGATGTCGTAAGGCCGCTTCAGATGGAGGAGCGTCTCGACGGCCTCGTCGCCGTTGTCGCGCACGAAGATCAGTGCCCTCAGGTCGTCACGGCGCCGCACCCGGATGTGCGAGAGCTCGGACTTCAGCTCCAGCTCGACCGGTCCCCACTCGGAGGCCACGCGGGGTGGGGCGGCGGGGGCGGGGCGGAGGTCACCGACGACGAGCGCCGCCAGCGCCGCGAGGGAGCCCAGCAGGAATCGACGCGGCGCTGCGACGCGGGGGAGGTACGAGGCCAAGGTAGCCTGCCTGGTCGAGTCGGGTGGGGGAGTGCCTGCGGGTGCTCTCGATTGTACCCCATAGTGGGGCCGAGGCGAAACCGCGCAAGCCCCGGGAAGCGCCGCCCTAGCGGGCCGCTAACACGATGGAAACAAGCTTGGTCCACAATGCCGGTTTGGCCAGTGGACCATACGCGGCAACATTCCTGGCCCAGTCGGCTAGCCGTTTTAGGGGTCGCCGGATGTACGAGTGGTTGCGCCCGGGCGGAGATGCCGTGCGCGGTGTTTCGCCGGGCGATGAACGCGCCGATGCGCCCATGACCGAGACCGCGCCGACCACCCTCTCGCCCAGCTCCACGCTGGCCGACGTCAAGAAGTACGACCACCAGGTCAGCTCGCAGACACGGGTCAGCAGCATCGTCTCCCAGTTCGAGCAGGAGCCTTCGCTGCCGGGCGTGATCATTCGCGACGGCGCCGACGTGCTGGGGATGCTCTCGCGGCAGAAGTGCATGGAGCAGCTCAGCCACCGCTTCGGGACGCCGCTGTTTCTCGACGCCCCGGTGCGCAAGATGGTCGAGTTCTACGGGACCGACTACCTGACCCTGCCTGAGACTCTCGGCATCCACGAGGCCGCGCACCTTTGCCTGAGCCGCCCCCGCGAGCAGGTGTACGAGCCGGTCGTGGTGACCGATCGCCAGGGGCAGCCGCGCCTGTTGGGCATGTACGACCTGCTGCTGGCCCAGTCGCGGGTGCTCGGCTCGGCGAACAAGCTGATCCAGCAGCAGATGGCCGCGGTCGAGGCGGCCGACAAGGCGAAGAGCGACTTTTTGGCCAACATGAGCCACGAGATCCGCACGCCCTTGAACGCGATTCTGGGGATGTGCGAGCTGCTGATGGACACCGACCTGGATTCGCAGCAGCACGACTACCTCACGGCCGTGGCCGAGTCGGGCGAGACGCTCCTCTCGCTGATCAACGACATCCTCGACTTCTCCAAGATCGAGGCCGGCAAGCTGGCCCTGGAGCGCACGACGTTCGACCTGCCCGACTGTGTCGGCGACACCATGAAGTCGCTGGCCGTCCGGGCGCACCGCCAAGGGCTGGAGCTGGCGTTCCGCTGCGACGCGGGCGTGCCGCAGAAGCTCGTCGGTGACCCGGTGCGGCTCCGCCAGGTGCTGCTGAACCTGGTGGGGAACGCCTTGAAGTTCACCGAGCGCGGCGAGGTCGTGCTGGAGATCGAGTCGGCGTCCTCCGGGGCCCGCGCGATCGAGCTCCACTTTGCGGTCCGCGACACGGGGATCGGCATCCCCCGCGCCAAGCTGGAGAAGATCTTCGAGGCCTTCGAGCAGGCCGACAGCGCGACCACGCGGCGTTTCGGGGGCACGGGGCTGGGCCTGGCCATCTCCGCGCGGCTCGTGGAGTTGATGGGCGGGCGGATCTGGGTCGATAGCGAGGTGGGCGAGGGGAGCACCTTCCACTTCACCGCCCGGTTCGCCATCCCGGGACACGCGCCCCCGTCGCGCGAGGCCCAGGAGGCCGTGCTCACCGGCACGCGCGTTTTGGCCGTGGACGACAACGCCACGAACCGGTGGATTCTGGAGGAGATGCTCTCGAACTGGGGCATGGATCCGCAGTCGGCGGCCGGCGTGGACGAGGCGGTGCACCGGCTCCTCGCGGCCCACGAGGCGGACCGGCCTTTCGCGATCGTGGTGACCGACGCCAACATGCCCGGGCGCGACGGGTACGATCTGGCCGACGCCTTGCTCCGCGATCCGCGCCTGGAGCGCACCGTCGTGCTGATGCTTACCTCGGGAGACCGGCCGCAGCAGGCGCGGTGCCACAAGCCCAACATCGCCGGCTGCCTGATGAAGCCGGTCAAGCAGTCGGAGCTGCTCGACGCGATTCTCGGCGCGCTGCACGCCCAGCCGGTGGAGTCGCGGCGGCGCAAGCCCGCGGCCGAGAAGGCCCCCCAGATCCGGCCCCTGGAGATCCTGCTGGCTGAAGACAGCCTCGTGAACCAGAAGCTGGCCGTGGAGATGCTGCGGCGGCACGGGCACACGGTCACGGTGGCGACCAACGGGCGCGAGGCCCTGGACCGGTACGACGCGCGGCCGTTCGACCTCGTGCTGATGGACGTGCAGATGCCCATCCTCGACGGACTGGAAGCCACACGACTGATCCGCGTGCGGGAGCGCCAGTCGGGCCGTCACACGCCGATCGTCGCCATGACCGCACACGCGATCAAGGGCGACCGCCAGAAGTGCCTCGACGCGGGCATGGACGACTACGTCTCCAAGCCCATCCGGTCGGCCGTGCTTCTGCACACGATCGAGTCGGTGCTCCGGCGGCTCGGCGGGCTGGACAGACCGGCCGGCGACGCCGAAGGCCGCGAGGGAAGGACGGAATCGACGGCCCGCCCCGAAGCGCCGTCCCCGGGTGAAGAGCCGCCGGCCCCGCATTTCGAGCGCGGTCCGGCCGCCGTGACCGCGCCGCGGCCGGCCGACGCCGCGGTGGCGCGCAAGGCGGAGGCGACCATCGACTGGGACGCGGCCCGAGAAGTGTTCGACGGCAGCGAGGAACTGCTCCGCCTGGCCGCCGAGACGTTCCTGGACCAGTGCGCGACCATGCTCGCCGACCTGCGCGGGGCCGTGGCCGACGGGAAGCCCGAGCCCCTGTCCCGTGCGGCGCACACGCTGAAGGGCTGCGTGCGCTACTTCGGCCCCAACCCGGCGTTCGACTGCGCCTACCGGCTCGAAGTGCTCGGCGCCGAGGGAAAGACGGACGGCAGCTCCGAGATGCTCATCGACCTGGAGCAGGAGCTTGGGCGGCTGATGCCCGCCATCGAGCGGTTCGTGCGCGACGGCGGCGGGGGGGGTTGATCGGGGCGGCAGTACGGCCAATGGACGTCCGAGGTCGTGGATCAGACTTCCGGAGTCTTGAAGACTTCGGAAGTCTCCCTGTACGCTGAATCGTCTCCCGCAAGACCTCTCGCCAGCATCCCTTCCCCTCACCCATGCAACTCCCATGACCAAGATCCTCGTGGTGGACGATTCGGAGATGGACCGCCGCATCATCTGCGGCGTGCTCGAGCAGGATCACGAGATGGAGCCCGTCCCGGCCATCCACGGCGGGCAGGCGCTCCAGAAGCTCGAGGAGGCAAGCTACGACGCGGTGGTGACCGACCTGATCATGCCGGGCATGGGAGGGCTGGAGCTGGTCGGCCGCATGCGCGAACTCCACCCGCACGTGCCGGTGATCATCGTCACCTCGCGGGGCAGCGAGGTCACGGCGGTCGAGGCCCTCAAGCGGGGCGCCGCCAGCTACGTCCCCAAGCAACTCCTGGCCAAGCTGCTGGTGCAGACGGTCCGCGAGCTGGCCGCGGTGTCCGGCCTGGAGCGGATCCACAACCGCCTGTTGGACTGCATCGAGGAGACCCGCACCCGGTTCTGTCTGGAGAACGACCGCCTGCTGCTCGACTCTCTGGTCACGCACGTCATGGAGCTGCTCCGCCAGGCGCGTTTCTGCGACCAGGGCGAGCGCACGCGGATGGGGGTCGCGCTGAAGGAGGCCTTGAACAACGCCCTGCTTCACGGCAACCTGGAGCTGACCGCCGAACTGACCACGGCCAGCGGTTACGCGGTGCACGCCCTGGTCGAGGAGCGGCGCAACCAGGAGCCGCTGAAAGACCGCCGCATCCACGTCGATGTCAAGGTCTCGGGCGAGGAGGCCGTGTTCCAGGTGCGCGACGACGGGGCGGGATTCGACCTGGGCCTCCTGCCCGACGCGGCCGACCCGAAGAGCATCGCCCAGTTCTCCGGACGCGGCGTGGTCCTGATGCGCAGCTTCATGGACGAGGTTGAGTACGCCGAGGGCGGACGCCAGGTCACGCTCATCAAGCGCCGCGGCACGCGGTAACCCGCCGAGGCGCCAAGGTCACGGCGCCCGGGCGCTGCGGGCTGCGACGCGGACCGGCGCGCTGCGGGCAATCGTCGGGGGCAGCTCCGGTCGCACCAGCGCAACCGGCTCGGCGGCCTCCGGATGCTCGGCAAACCACGCCTGGGCCGCCTCCACGCCCTCGTCCCATTCCTCGGGCCCCGCAGGTCCGCGCGCAGGGAGGAAGTCCTCGTCCAGGATCGAGGTGAGCCGGGCCACGGCCGTGTCGGCGTAGCGATACATCTCGGCCGCCGCCTCGGGCCGCAGGCGCCTATCCTCGACCAGGGGGCGCAGGTACGCGATGCGGTTGCGGGTGTAGCGTGCCGTCGCCCCGTCCACCAGGGCCCGGTATCGCGGCGAGATCTCCTTCTCGCGGGCGCCGGACTCCAGCAGCGCAAGGAGCTTCGACTGCGCGGCCGGCGGGCCAAAGTCGGCCACCAGGGCCGCGGCCATCGCCCAGTCGGAACGGGCGGCCTCCTCGCGCTTGAGCACCTCGCCCGCCAGCGACACGGCGGCCGGCACCAACGGGTCGGTCTCCTCGTCGATCAGGCGCGCGGCCAGGGGCAGGGCAAACGGCCCATCCGCTCCAACGTACTTGCTCAGCATCGCGCGCACGGCCGGTTCGTCCCGGGATACACGCAGGCGGCGCACGAGGCCTTCGTACTCGTCGGGCGCCGGGCCGCCCAGCGGACCGGCGAAGGTCACGCGCAGCGCGGCCCAGGTCTGGGCATCCGGACGGGGACGGGGGTAGTAGGTCCGGAGGTTATGTTCCTGCACGGCCCGCTGCCGACCGAAGCGGAAGGAGTACATCTCCTGGAGCACTGCCTCCGGATCCCATCGGTCGTATTCCAGACGGAACAGCGCCGCGAAGGTCCCCGCCCGGTGCTTGCCGGCCAGGCAGTGGACCACCACGGGATGGTTCTCGGGATCGTCCAGCAGCCGGTAGAACTGCTCGAGGTGCCATGGGGTGGGCCACGGCCAGTGGGCCTCGTTCGCCAGCGGCCAGTGAAGGAAGCGAATCCCCCGTTCGGCGCAGTACGTCTCTTCCAGGGCCCCGGACGGCTCGCCCGGGTCCCAGAATAGCCCCGCCTTCAGGTGCGGCGTTCCTTCGCGCAGACAGAGCACGGTGCGCACGTCGTACTGCTTGGCGAGGCAGCTCAATCCGAACTCGCTGGGCTGGCCCATGCGGTAGAGCACGCCGGGACGTACCTCCTGGAGCCGCTTGAAGTTGTTGCGGTAAACCCGGTAGCTGCCCAGGGCGGCGACCCCGGCGACCGTTGCCGCGACGAGGAGCATCCGCCGCCAGCGCCGGCGGCGCGCGGTTGCAGGGCTTCGGGACGGGGGGGTCGCTCCCATGCCGTAGTTCATCGAGGGACCTCCGAGACTGAACATCAAGCGGCTGAGGATTCCCAACGCGTTGCCGGGGCGCGGACTGTACCGTCGATCGCCAGGAAGCGTCAACGCCGTCTGCCGGGCCTCGGCAGCGCCGGTCGAAAAAAGGCGGACCTGGCCTCGGGATGATGCCCCCAGCCTGGGTTCCTCCGGCAACTTGTGTCGAGGGCGGGGGGCAGGGAGAATGGTGCACGGAAGCCCCCCGCGCAATCGCCCAGGCGTCCTTCCTCCCACAAGGTCACGCGGGCGCTGCTCAATGTCCCTCGAAAAGGCCCGCCACGATCTGGAGGAGAATTCCCGTGAACAGACCGTCATATCGACTCGGCCGCCGCTGGTTGATTAGCACGTGGATCCTCGCCGCGGCCCTGTCGGCGGCCGCGTGGACTCCGCCGTCCGCCGAGGGCGCCTGGAGCGTCTGGACACTCAGCCGCACGGAAAGGGTCCTGCGCGGGTCCCCGCCCGGCAAAGGGACCGACGTCCGTCTGGCGGCGGCCCGGGGCGAAGTGGAGAGTTTTCAGATCCTCATGCGATCCGACAAGCGGGTCAGGGGCATCTCGCTCGTCCCGGACGACCTGATCGGCCCCGGCGATGCCGCGATCCGCGCCGAGGCGGCGGTGCTTTATCGCCAGCACGCCCTGCACATCACTGTCCCGACCCACCGGAACGACGCGTTCCAGCCAGGTTGGTATCCCGACGGCCTGATCCCGTTTCGTCACCCGGTCACCGGCAAGTCCCTGTCCGGCGCACGGCTTCAGGCCGTCCCCTTCGACCTGCCACGCCATGAGACCCACGGCTTCTGGATCGACCTGCCCGTCCCGCCCGATGCGCGGCCCGGCGAGTACCGCGGCACGTACCGGCTATCGGGCGAGGGGGTCCCGGCGGTGGAGGTTCGCGTGACGCTGACCGTCTGGGACTTCGTGCTGCCCCGGGTATCCACGCTGCAAACCGCACTGGGCTCTCCGGCGGCACGGATGCGCGGGTACTACCGCCCGCGGGCCGAGCAGGGCAAGGAGACGGAGCCGGTCGATTGGGAGGCCGTCGAGGCCCAGTGCGCGAACCTGCTCAGCCGCCACCGGATCAATGCCACCCCGCCCTCGGGCTCACTGGAGCCCGTGATCCAGCCCGACGGCTCGTTCCGCATAGCCGACGATCAGATCGCCGCCTTCCGCGCGTTCGTCGATCAGTACCACGTCAACGCCTTCTGCGTTCCCCACCCCTCGCGCGCGGTCAAGGACCCGGTCGCCCAGAAGGACAAGCTGCATGAGTGGCTGGCAGCCTGGGACCAGGCGGCCGAGCGGCTCGACCGGCCGGTGCTCTTCTACACGTACCTCCGCGACGAGCCCAACGACGCGGAGGCGTATCGCTACGTGCAGAAATGGGGCCGGGCCATCCGCGAGGCGAATTCCGTGGTCAAGGTCCTCGTGGTCGAGCAGACCTGGCCCCAGAAGGAGGAGTGGGGCGATCTTTACGGCGCGGTGGACATCTGGTGCCCGCTGTTCTCCCTGTTCAAGCCCGAGCCGGCCGCCGAGCGCCAGGCGGCGGGCGAGACGATCTGGACCTACACGGCCCTTTGCCAGCGGGACAAGACCCCGTGGTGGCACACCGACTTCCCGCTGCTGCACTACCGTGTGCCGGCCTGGACCGCGTGGCGATACCGCATTCGCGGCCTGTTGTACTGGGGCGGCATGTCGTTCTGGAAGCAGGTGGACGACCCCTGGACCGAGCCCGGCACGCTCGATCGCCGCCAGGACGGGCGAGGCCCGCTGTTCAACGGCGAGGGGAGCCTGCTCTATCCTGCGCGGGCCGTCGGTTACGAGGGAATCGCACCCAGCCTGCGCCTGAAGGCCCTCCGCGACGGGATCGAGGACTACGAGTACCTGGCCGTCCTCGAGCGCCTCGGTCTCGCCGCTCCGGCGCAAGAGGTGGTCCTGGGCCTGACGCCCTCGTGGTTCACCTGGGAGCCGAACCCATCGGCCTACGACGCCGCGCGGGCCGAGCTCGCCGCGATGATCGTCGCGTCGCAGAAGCGCGGCAAGGAGCGCCCCCACCCTTAGCCCGACGTGCACGATCCTGGGAGGGAAAAGGGGGCATGGCTTTCTTGTGCGAAGCACCCGTCGGGCCGCTTGCGCCAATGGGTCCTGACTCCTCTTTCCCGAAGTCGCGCAAGGCGATTTGCCCGCCGCGCGGCGCCCGCAAAGGCTTCCCAGGCCGCGTCTCCGTCATGACGATCGGCGGAGCATGCGTCGGGGGAGTTGCGCGATTGGCCCCGGCGGCACGCGACGGACGAAGACAGGAAAGTGAGGTCCAAGGGCTTCGCTCGTCGAAGCCGCCGCGCCGGGATTGCCGCGCGCCAGGCGGCTCCCACCCCCTTGGGTCGGTGAACCGGCTGAAGTGTTTCAGGATAGGAGTGGAGCATGCTACGGGTTGTCTCGATCGCGGCCTTGGCACTTGTGACGGGACTGGCCGGCCGGTCGTCGGCGACCGGTCCGGTATGGGACGCACACGCAGCCCATCCCGCCTACGCGGCTCCCGCCTGCGGGGCGCCGATGTATGGTCTGGCTCCCGGCTGCTGCGAGTGCGTGCCGAACTGCTGCACGAACGTGTGGGACGGGTATTGCCGCGAGCCGGGACGCTTCTTCGGGATGGGCGGAGGCCTGGCGGCGATGCGCGGGTGCCGTCAGTGCGCCCCGCACGTCATCTATTCTGAGGGCGCCGGATCGAGCGGCGGCGCTCGCTGGGCGCCCGTCGAGACGGCCCCGCCGTTGACGCCGGCCATGGGGCGCCGAGTGCCCAACCCGCGCCTCGGCGTGCCGCGGGCGTTCTGAGCGCCTGTGCCCTGCGCGCGGAGGAATCTGCAAAACCGGCTTCAGGCGTGCGGCCTTCGGCGCCGATACACTTGATACCAGCCTGCCGGGAGGGCGGGACACCCCGTGTCCCGTTTCAGGATAGAGATCATGGTATGACGACGGAACGGCGTACCATGATCTTTTTTTGCGCGCCGGCGTCCGGCTATTTCAGTTGCTCGAGCAGGGCCTCCGCCTCCTGGCGCTTCGAGAAGGGCCGCTTGGCCTTCAGGGCCGTCTCCAGGAGGTTCCTGGCCTGCTGGCTGTTGTTGCGGTCCACCGAGACCCGAGCGATGTAGTAGGCCGTGTCCGGGCTGAGCTGGCCGGAGGAGGCGGCCTTGCCCAGGGCCTGCTCCGCCTCGTCGATCCGTCCCAGCCGGTACAGGACCCAGCCCAGCGTGGAGAACGCCTCGGCCGAGTTGGGACCCAGCAGCGTGCCCAGCCGCGCGTACTCCAGGGCCTTGCGCTTCTTCGCCTCTTCCTCCTGCTCCGCCAGGGCCAGGGCCAGGTTGTTGATCGCGGCGAAGTTGGCCGGCGACATGAGGTGGGCCTGCTCGAAGTGCTGCTCGGCCGTCTTGTTGTCCTTCAGGAATAGTGCGATAACACCTGAGAGCAGCCGGGCCGGGACCGACGTGTCATCGAGCTGGAGGGCGATGTCCGCCTGCTGCTTGGCCTGATCGTACTGCTCGGTGTTGAACGACCACTGCGCGGCGGCCAGGCGCGTGGCCAGGACGTCGGGCTCGGCCTCCAGCGCGGCCACCATCATCTTGGCCGCGTTGTCCCGATCCCCGGCGGTCTCGTACCACTGCGCCAAGGTGGCCTGCGGCGTGAGGACCTGGTCGTTGGCCTTCTTGGCCTCCTGGAGCTTCTGGAGCGCCTCGTCCGCCTTGTTCTGCTGGAACAGGGCCCGGGCGGTTCGCTGAAGCGCGATCGCATTGTCGGGATCCTCCGCCAGCCACGCCTCCAGGTGCTTCTGGGCGGCGGCCCAGTCCTGCCGGACCTCCGCCACCGACGCCATGCCGGCGTTGACCCGCTGCGTCAGCAGCTTCTTGCGCCGCGCGCTTCCCTTGAACTCCGGCAACATGGCCAGGGCTTTGGAATACATCATGTTGGCGGGCGTGGGCCGGCCGTTGCGGAAGTCCAGGTCGCCGAGGATCACGAATGCTTCCGGATCGTTGGGGGCCTCCTTGATCGCCTGCTCCAGCATGCCGACGGCCAGATTGGCCTGGTTCGCCGCGGCGTAGAGCTGGGCCATCATCACTTCCGCCGGCGGCACATCGGCGCTCTTCTCGGAGGCCTTCTTCAACAGCTCCAGGGCGCCGTCGAAGTCGCGGTTGCGGAATCGGGTGACGGCGTCCTTGACCTCCGTCATCTTGCTGCCCACGTCCGTGCCGGTCCCCAGGTCCTCCAGCCCGATCGGCTCGGCCGAGGCCGGCCCGGCCAGAGCGACAGCCAACAGGAGACCGCAAGCGAGTGAAAGGCGTTTCATCGAACAATCCCCTCCAGGTGGTGGTGTGTAGTGAGCGTTTGGACCCGTGCCTTGGCCGAACGGCCCCATGCGGGAGATTCCCGCTTCCTTTCGATCCATCCAGGCTACGCCGAAAACCTTCTTCTGGCAACCGTTTCCAACGATCGGAGCCCCCTGGTGGCAGCAGCCTGCGCCGATCCGCCCCGCCCGGTCGGCGTTGAGCAAGTATATCACGAAAAACCCCGCCGCACTCCTCTCTTGAGGGGATTTCCGTGATCCGGGGTTTTCCACATTTCGGGGCAATTCTGGTTCTGGGGTGATGTCATCACGTGCGAGCACCCCGTATGATGGGTCGCGAAGCCGGCCGCTATGCCGGGTGTTTTGACACGTGTTCGCTTCAGGAGAAACGCCATGTCGCAGCGAGTCCGATTCCGATCGTCCTGGTCCACTAGGGTGCTCCTTTGCGCGGCGGCCGCCCTCGCCTTGGGTGTCCGGGGCCTGTGCGAGGAAGGATCGACCGCGCCGGCCCCGAAAGCCCCCAGCGCGGCGTCCAAGGAGCGGGCCGAGCCCCGCGGGCGGCTGCCCAACTTCTACCGGCACGTGGTTGACGACCAGCAGCGGGAGGAGATCTACGCCATCCAGGCCGAGTACAAGCCCAGGATCGATGCCCTGAAGGCCCAGCTCGAGGCACTCGTCCAGGAGCGCGACGCCAAGGTGGCCACCGTGCTCACGGCGGAGCAGCGCGCGGAAGTGGAGCGACTGCGCGCGGAAGCCGAGGCCAAGCGGGCGAAGAAGAAGAGCCGATCCTCGCCCGCCGCACGCACCCCGCGGGCCCTGCCGGACGCCGAGGCGTCGCGGTCCTCTCCTTGAGGCGAGCGGGACTACGCCTTCAGCGAGATGACGCGGCTGCGGCCCTCGTCCTCGATCCAGACTTTGTCCTCGCGTGCGAGCCAGCCGATGGCCTGCATGACGGCATCGCGCGGCTCGCCCACGGCTTTGACCAGTCTCGCCATGCTCAGCGGGCCCTTGTCGCTGAGAACCTGCCAGACCACTCCCGCCGTCTGGCCGATATGGACCACGATCGGAACGGAAGATGCCGATGCCATCAACTCCACCTCCTGGGTTGCCCGGGCGCTCTTTCCGGGGAATCCTAGACTGCGCGGATTATATCGAATACTCCGCTCAGGTCTCAAGGTGCGCCTGCCAGCATGGGCGACCAAGCCAAGCTCCAGGGAAAGCGTAGCTTTTCGGGCAATAAAGACACCCGCGCCGCAAGAACCGCGAAACAGGAAGTCAAGAAGTGAAAAAGGGCTCGGTTGGCTGTGCGGGCAGCCGACCGAGCCCTTCGACCGTGAAAACCTGGCTATCCCGTGACGGGCCGTCCAGTCGCCGATCAAGGCGCCTTGCCTACCTAAGATCCACGGTCCGCTTCCAGAGGCTTCGCATCCAACATCCTTCGGTCGTTCAGCGGTGGGGGCCGGGCTCGCGGGAAAGCCCGGCGCCCCAGCGGGTCTGCGGGAAGTCGCTTTCCAAGTCACCTCAACAGCAGCCGACGTGCCAACCAATCACCGTTCAGGCCGAGAGCTTGCCCCCCAATCCACAAGTCGCCCTGCAGCAAAGGGTTGCGCCAGGGCGGCTTCTCGCCGCTCGCTCCGGCGCCGGGCGAGGGGTCTTGTAAGGCTTACAATTCCCCGCAACGGTGCTCGGCACTTCAGTCCCAGAGATGAGGCGATTCCAGGTGCGCGAGCAAACTGGTCGTCATCGCCTGAAACACCATCTCCAGCCGCTCGAACTCCCGATCCTCCCCCTGGTAGAAGAACGCGTAGGTCCCATAGCGCGTGCGCAGCGTTCGTATCTTCGCCGTGTTGGTCATGTCCAGGAAGAAGAACCCCAGGTCGTAGCCGATCAACTCGTGGCCGGCGACCGTCTCGCGGGCTTCCTCGATTTCCAGACCTTCGTATTCCTCCTGCATGGCCGATACGGCCGCGTCGGCAAGCTGAAGCGGTCCCGTTTCGCGTGCGTGACATGCCACCGACCAGAACGCTCCGCCTGGACTGACCACCGTCACCCCCCCACCACGTCCTCCCGGCTCGCGCTCATCCTCCAAGGACCAGTTCTCGGGGTAGTCGAAACGGATTCCGGGGCCTCGGTACTCGGCGGGCATGACGGTCAGCACATCGCAGGGTGAGAACTCCGGGTAATCATTGGGCGCACCTGATCATGGTATCACGCCGGGCAGGATGAGAAAGATGCCCCGGCGGGGGAACGGATCTCGGTCCGGCTCGCGCTGCAGATTCGGCGGAGTCGGCTTCGAAGCGCCGTGGTCTTGCGGAACGGCCCGCCGTGCTGCTGGGCCCTGAACGCCGAAGATCAGGATGGCCCGATTGCCGTGGATCTGCTACCATGCCTCTCCCAGTTCGCGCAGACCACGCTTTTTCCCTGACCGAGGTCCGTCTCGGATTGCCCCGGGGGCGTCGTCCAGTCATGTCCAGCCGATGTCTCCTCGCCGCCTTTCTCCTGGCGACGTGGCTGACCATGCCGGGGTGCCAACTGCCCGGAAGGGGCGGGGCCGTGCCCGAGTCGCTGGCCGCCTCGCGCCAGCTCTCGCGGCGGGGCGTGGCCGCGCTGGAGCGGTCCCGCTGGGACGAGGCGGAGAAGCTATTGGGCCGGGCGGTCAAGTCCTGTCCCGAAGATCCCGACGCGCGAAGGCACTACGCCGAGGCCCTCTGGCAGCGCGGGGCCCGCGCTGAAGCGATCGCCCAGTTGGACGACGCCCTCAAGCTGGCCCCGGGCGACGGCGCCCTGCTGGTGCGCATGGCCGAGATGCAGCTCCAGAGCGGGCGCATCGCCCCGGCGCGCAAGTACGCCGAAGATGCCATCGACCTGGACCCGAAGCTCGTTCCCGCCTGGGTGGTTCGCGGCCGCATTGCGCGGGCCGTGGGGGATTACCGCGCGGCGCTGGCCGACTTTCATCGGGCACTTGGCGGAGCCCCCGACGACCAGGGCATCCTGCTCGAGGTGGCCGAAGTCTATCGGGAGCTCAACCGGCCGCAACGGGCCCTGGCCACGCTGCACCGCCTGTCCGACACCTACGCCCCCGGCGAGGAGCCGCAGCAGGTGCTCTATCTCGAAGGGCTGGCCTGCCTGGCCCTCGGCCGCAACACCGACGCGGCGGAGAAGCTTGCCCTGGCCGCGAGCCGCGATCGGCCCAGTGCGGAGATCCTCTACCGGCTCAGTCAGGCGGAGTTGGCGGCCGGGCGCCCCGAACTGGCCGCGGCCGCGGCGCGCCACGCCCTCGACCTCGACCCCCAACATGCGGCCAGTCGAGAGATCCTCGCCCGCATCCACCGCTTCGCCCGGCCTCCGCAGACGGTGCAGCGGTAGCCCACCTTGATTCGGCTCCGAAGCGACTCCGCAGCGGAAGTGGCCCCGCACAATCGGCGCAAGCGGCGCATCCTTCTGGCCCCGCGGGCGGCGAGGCGCCCGGGGCCCGCAGCTCCCGGGCGGAACTTGCCTGCGGCACCGCCGATCCCCGTCCAACGCGGGCTAGATTTGGATACGGGACCCGCGTTTCGTATCCTCCCAACAGCTCGCGAGGACCAGCCCGATGCCGGCGACCTTCCAGACCTCCGAATCGGCGTTCATCGATCGGCGAACCTACGATCCCCAAGTCGGCGCGCCCGGCGTCGAGCGGCGCCAGTTCACCAACAGCCATGACGAGCTGTCGCCGGATGCCCGCGAGCTGGCCCAGGCCATCGACGCCTACAAGCTCCGCCACCGCCGCCGTTTCATTACGTACGAGGAGATGCTCGACGTGATGAAGTCGCTGGGCTATCGGAAGTAGATCGCGGCGGCCGCACCGCCAAATGCACCTTCGCGCCGTTTCGCGCGGCGAGTCGGTGCCCCGCGGCCCGGAAAACGCCCGCTGCGCGCGTCGGTCCGCGCAGCCCCCTCTCTTCTTGAGCCCGCTGGCCTGCGGTGCGCCCGTGAGCAACCGCGTTACGAGACCAGGTGCCATTCATCCTCCCTGAACGAGGGGGTTCGGCAGAATGGAATCCGCTCTGGCCGCGCGATAGACTAGGGGATCATCCTGGACCCACCCTCCGCGCACGCCCCGCTCTTCGAGGAGCCGCCGCCATGAGACGACGAACGATCCCCGCCGCTGGAAGTCTCGCTGCCTCGTTCCTTTTCGCCGCCCTGGCGGTCCCCGCCCTGGCGGACGATCCCTGGGTCGTGATGGAAGGAAAGGACGGCCCAGGCAAGGGCAAGCACATCGTGTTCGTCACCGGCGATGAGGAATACCGCAGCGAGGAGGGAATGCCGCAGTTGGCCAAGATCCTCGCCAGGCACCATGGCTTCAAGTGCACGGTGCTGTTCGCGGTCAACCCGGCGACGGGCGAGATCGAGCCGACCGTGGTCAACAACATCCCGGGCCTCGATGCCCTGGAGACGGCCGATCTGATGGTTCTCTTCACCCGCTTCCGCGAGCTGCCCGACGAACAGATGAAGAAGATCATCGAGTACACCAACTCAGGCAGGCCGATCATCGCCCTGCGCACGGCCACGCACCCGTTTTTCTACAAGAAGAACAAGGACAGCCCGTACGCCAAGTACACCTGGAACAACAAGGACGAGGAGTTCAAGGGCGGCTACGGCCGGCAGGTGCTCGGCGAGACCTGGGTCAGCCACTACGGCCGTCACAAGGTAGAGAGCACGCGCGGCCTTATCGCCGAGGGCATGGAGGACCATCCGCTGGTCCGCGGCGTGGAGGACGTCTGGGGGCCATCGGACGTGTACGGGCTGACCACCCTGCACGGCGACTCCAAGCCGGTGATCATGGGCCAGGTGCTCAAGGGCATGAACCCGGAGGACGAGCCCAACCCGGACAAGAAGCTCACCCCGGTCGTCTGGGTCAAGACCTACCAGGGCGAGGAGGGCAAGACCTCGAAGATCGTGACCACGACCATGGGGCACGCCGGCGACCTGAAGAGCGAGGGGTTCCGCCGTCTCCTGGTCAACGCCGTCTATTGGCTGCTGGACATGGAGGTACCGGCCAAGGCCACGGCGGACCTCGTGGGCGAGTATGACCCGACCCCGATCGGATTCGGCAAGCATAAGCAGGGCGTGAAGCCCTCGGACCACAAGCTGGACTGAGCCGTCTGGCGCAGTCGGGGCCGATCCGCCCATGCGGAGCCGCCCTGCCCAATCCGAGCCGTGCCCTGCCGTCCCGGCTCCGCTTCGGGATGGCCCACACCGCCGGGCTTGGCTGCGCGCATCACAGGCCCCGCGTGCCCGCAAGACGGGCATCGTAGGGCCTTTTCGGGTCCGCAACCCCCGAGAATACCTCCCGCTCGGCCCGCGTGGCATGAGGCCCCGCCTCCCTCCCGCCGACGCGGTCGGTGCTTCTTAGCCGTTGCAGCGTCGCAAGTTGCGCATGGCGCACCGCCATCGGCAGGTCCGGTGTCGCTGCGAATCGGCCCGCCCACGACCCGGCTTGGCACGCATCTTGCCAACGAAGGGCGTGAGGGCCGCTTGGACAAGACCCAGTCCGCCCCCTTGCCATCACCGAGTCCGGGGATCCTCGCATGAAGAAGATCGAAGCGATTATCCGTCACGTGAAGCTGGAAGAAGTCAAAGAGGCCCTCAGCCAGCAGGGTATCCAGGGAATGACGGTCACGGAGGTCCGCGGTTTCGGGCGCCAGCGAGGCCACACCGAGATGTACCGCGGCACCGAGTACACGGTGGATTTCCTCCCCAAAATCAAGATCGAGGTCATCGTTGCCGACGAGGACCTTCCCGGGGTCGTCGATACGATCACGCGAACCGCCAAGACGGGGCAGGTCGGCGACGGGAAGATCTTCGTGTCGAACCTCGAGGAGATCGTGCGGATTCGCACGGGCGAGAGCAGCGCCTGCGCGATTTAGACGATGCGCCCCTTTTTCGCCAGATTCGGTTCCTTTCAATCCCTTCGTCCCTCGAGCAAGGTGGCTTTCCAAGAAAGGAGGTCGGCTCGTCTGGTGCGTGCGTGAGGCGCGTCGCGCGGTCAGGTCCCCCGACGCGGCTCACGCACGCTTGCTTTTCTTGAGGCGCACTTTTTTCGGACCCGAACCCCCATTCCGCGCCGGGTACCCCCCATTCCAAGGCCGGGCCGCGTCGGCTCGGAGCGCACGAGTCCCCCATCCCGCCCGTCTCGGCCGACCTGGCCCTCGGCCAGCGAGCTCTCCACGTTCTTGCGCGACCGCCGCTCCGAGAACCCCTCTCCGATCGGCTTTGATTCTCGGGTTACAATGTGAACACTCCTGTCGTCCCCTCCTTGGAGTGTTCTCCATGACCGCGCCGACTCGGCCGACCCCGCTTCCGACCGTCACCAGCCAGGACCTCGAGGCGATTCTCGATTCGCTGGCCGAGGGCATCGTCACGGTGACCGACACCGGCCGCGTGATGGGCATCAACCGCGCGGCGTGCGAGCTGCTGGAGGTCGATCGCGCCCCTGCCTTGCAGATGACCTGCCAGACGCTGTTTGGGCCCCAGTTCTGCCATCAGGCGGCGGCCGTGCGCGAGGCCCTCCTGCGCGGCGAGGCGGTGGAGAGCGTGGACGCTCGGCTCCGTACCGCCACGGGCCAGGAGAAAGTACTCAACCTCCGCACCAGCATCCTGCGGCGCGAGGGCGATCGGCCCCGGGCCAGCGTCGTCGTGTTCCGCGACGTGACCGAGCTGGTCCAGTTGCGCGAGGACATTGCGCGGCGCTACCGGCTGCACAACATCGTGGGCAAGAGCAAGCCCCTCCAGGAGGTCTTCCGGCTGATCGAGGAGGTGGCCGATTCCGAGGCCACCGTCTTGATCCAGGGGGAGAGCGGCACCGGCAAGGAGCTGGTCGCCCGGGCGATCCATCATCTGGGCCCGCGCCGCGAGGGACCCTTTGTGGCCGTCAACTGCTCGGCCCTGGCCGAGGGCGTGCTGGAAAGCGAGCTGTTCGGCCACGTGCAGGGGGCGTTCACCGGGGCCTCGCGCGACAAGCGGGGACGGTTCGAGGCCGCGGCCGGCGGCACGATCTTCCTCGACGAGATCGGCGACCTGGCGCCCTCGATCCAGGTCAAGCTGCTCCGCGTGCTCCAGGAGCGGACGATCGAGCGGGTGGGCAGCGAAGAGGCGATCGCCGTCGATCTCCGCGTGATCGCCGCCACGCACCGGCCGCTGGGTGAGATGGTCGCGGCCGGCTCGTTCCGCCAGGACCTCTACTACCGCCTCCGCGTCGTGCCGCTCGAGATGCCCCCCTTGCGCGCGCGGCGCGACGACGTGCCGCTCCTGGCGCAGCACTTTGTGGAGCGCTTCCGCGACGAGACGGGACGGCCAATCGAGGGGATCTCGCCGGAGGCACTGGGGCTACTCCTGGATTATCCGTGGCCGGGCAACGTGCGCGAGCTGGAGAACGCCATCGAGTATGCGTTCGTCAAGGCCCGCCGCGGCGAGATCCAGCCCGCGCACCTGCCGCCCGAATTGCGCAGCCCGCCCTCCAACGGCCGGTCCCTTCCGGTGGCGGAGGACGCGAGTTGCCCTGCGCCCCCGCCTCCGCCTCATGACGGAGCGTCGGTCAAGGCCGCGCTGGAGGCCGCCGGGTGGAACGTGGCCCGCGCGGCCCGGCGCCTCTCCGTCAGCCGCACCACGCTCTACAAGCGGATCGCCGAGCTGGGTTTGGAGCGCCCGGACGACTGAGCGTCCTTGCGCCGACACATCCGTTCTTGGCGTGCCAGTGGTCGCGGCGGCCTCTCCAGCGTAGTAAACTACGCGCACCCGCCGGCGCCCGCGCGCCCACGGCTCACCTCGCCACTCGTGCCCTGTCAGTGTCTGGATTTGGGATTTCGCATGGCATCAAAGCCCGAAGCGTCAGCGAGGCGGATCCACCATCCGAGGCATCCCTCGCGCACGCTTCGGGCTTCGATTCGTCCGACCAGCCCCGATTTCCGACCGTGACAGTGCACCAGCCTTCCCCCACCTGAGGAGCCCCGCCCATGTCTTGCGTCCTGCTCCGGAGCGTTCCGTTTCTGCCGGCCCTGCTGACAGCCGGCCTGATGGCGATCGGCTTTCCATCCCGCGCTGCCAGATGCGAGGAGTCGGAGCAGCCCCAGGTGCGCATCCTGGTCGCGTACCACACGCTCCGCGGCACGACCGAGCAGATGGCCCAGGGCGTGGCCCGAGGGGCGAAGACCGTGCCGGGCGTGTCGGTGATGCTCAAGAAGGTCCAGGACGTGACCAAGGACGATCTCGTGGCGGCCGACGGCATTTGCCTCGGATGCCCCACCTACTTCGCCAACATCCCGGGTAGGATGAAGACGGCCATCGACGACTGGTCGTGGAAGATGAAGGTCGATCTGACGGACAAGGTCGGTGGAGCCTTTGCCACGGCCGGCGGCCACACCGGCGGCAAGGAGCACGTAGTGGCCTCGCTCCTGCTGTTCATGATCCACAACCGGATGGTCGTGGCCGGGCCGCTCTACGAGGACGAGGAGGGCGACGACAAGTGGGCCGAGGCCGGCTCCACGGCCGTGACCGGGCCGCTCGACCCGGGCGTGGGCGACCATGAGCTGGAGGCCGCCCGCCGCCTCGGCGACCGCATCGCCCGGCTGGCGAAGCGAATGAAGGGGCGGTGATCGGCGAATGGCCCGTGGTGAGTGGTTAGTGGTGAGTCGTCTGGCACGTACTTTCGTACTCCCGTACTCTCGTGCTACGTACTCCCGTACTTCAGCAGCTTCGGAGAAATCCCCATGACCGTGCGAACGCTTCTTCTCGGATGCGTCCTCTTCGCCACGACGAGTCCGGACGCAGCGGCCGAGGAGACCCGGCCGCCCGAGGAGCCGGGACTGAAGTGCATCGGGAGCGCTTGCTTCCCCGTGCCGGAAAGGACCGAGGCGATCCCGCTGGCCGGGGCCGATTTCGAGCCCGACGGCCAGCGCCCCCCGGGGTGGGCCCTGGGCGGAGGCGAGATCGTCAAGGCCGACGACGCCCCGCAGGGAAAGCACTACTACAGGTTCCCCGCTCGAAAGGGGACGATCGTCCGATCGCCCGGCGACATCAAGGGCTTCCCCGGCAAGCCGCACTTCTTCTCGTTCTGGCTGAAGAGCCCCGAGAGGCACTGGATGGCCCTGGGGTTCTCCTCCGACGAGCCGATGCGGACCTTCGGCGGCCACTACCCGGGCATCCCCGGGACCGACAACCGGTGGAAGCGCGTGGGCTACTACGTGTGGATGCCCCTTCAGTGCCAGACGCTGCACCTGCAGATCCAGCCGCACGCGGACAGCCCCGAGGGGCAGTCCATCGCCGTGGACGACTTCCGCCTCCGCACGGCCACGGAGGCCGAGATGTCGGCCGCCTACGAGGCCGACCGGGCCAGGCTGCCGCCGTACGACGTCTCGCCGCGGCCCGGCGACGGGCGCAACCTGGCCCTGTCCGTGGCCAAATGGCAGGGCCGCGCGGGCGTGCCGGGCAGGCCTTTCGTGATCTGGGCGGTCGGATCGAGCTGGACCAACTTCCAGGGCGACGGCTATCCCCTGATCCGCGTTATCCGTGAGCGGTTCCCCCAAGCTCCGCCCATCATCTACAAGAAGCACGCCGGCAGCGGCACGCCGTGGGACTACGCGCGGGGCTGGGTGCGGCAATTCGTCATCGCCGACCAGCCCGACCTCGTGTTCACCTACACCAACGGCTCGCCGGAAGGGCTCGACGGCCTCTTGACCGAGGTCCGCCGCCACACCACGGCCGACGTGATCGTGCCCAGCCTGCACTTCTTCCAGCGGAGCAAGCTCACCGACCGCGAGATCGAAAGCGGCGTGGTCGATTGGGAGCAGATTCGCGCGATCTGCCGCAAGCACCAGGCCGAGTTCGTCGAGAATCGCCGCGAGCTGGCCGCGTACATGAAGGAGCACGGCCTGGAGCCGCCGGAGCTGGTCGGCGACTCGGTCCACCAGAACCGCCACGGGTTCATCCGCATCTGGGACAACATCACGCGCCACGTCGCGGCGCCGGAGGAGCTCGGCTACGACCCGGCCTCGCGCGAGCGGCGGCTCTCCGTGGCCCCGCCCACGACGAACGACGAGGAGAAGGTCGCGCTTGCAGGCAAGTGGGAGCGCAAGAGCGGAATCGCGCGCACGGCGGAAGAGGGCGCCAAGGTCACGGTCCACTTCACGGGCAACCGCATCGACCTTCTGGGCCGCACGCTGCCCGGCGGCGGCACGATGCGGGTCCAGATCGACGGCAAGCCGGCCGACGGGGCCCCGGCTTTCTACACCACGTTCATCCGACCCACGGCCAAGCGCCCGCTGAAGCTCAAGGGGCCGGGGCCGGGCGACATCGCCCCACACGCCGTGGAGCTGGGCCAGAGCACCGTGCCGCAGACGTGGACCATCACGATGACGGACGACGCGGGCCATTTCCGTCTCGAAGGGAGCGTGACGGGGCCGGACGGCGAGGGCCGCTCCGACGAGCCTTTCACGAGCAAGTCGGGGCAGATCCGCCTCGACCCCGCGCTATGGCGGCACAACAAGAGGACCGACCGAAAGGACGGCACCGTGACCTACAACAACAGTGAAGGAGACCAGTTCATCTTCGAGGTCTATCGCTGCGCCCAGGAGAAGGTGGACTTCGCCGGCGACAAGCAATCCCTGGCCGTGCCGCTGATGCAGAACCTGGCCAACGCTCCCCACGTGCTGGAGTTGACCGCCGCGGGCGACGGCCCCGTGACGATCGAGGGCTTCTACGTATTCGAGCCACCGCTGAAGTAGCAGGCATTCTTCCCAGTGCGGTTCGCTTGGGTATCACGGCGTTCGCGACCGACGCACCAACGAATGAAATCGCCCTCACCCCCGACCCCTCTCCCGCGAGCGGGAGAGGGGAGATTGCACCCGCTAACCGCTAACCACTCATGCGTCCCGCCCCCAAGAGTCTCCGCCTGCACATCGGCCTGTTCGGCCGCCGCAACGCGGGCAAGTCGTCGCTTCTGAATGCCCTGACGCGGCAGCAGGTGGCGATCGTCTCCGGCGTGGCCGGCACCACGACCGACCCGGTCGAGAAGCCCATGGAGCTGCTGCCGATCGGGCCGGTGCTGTTCATCGATACGGCCGGCATCGACGACGTGGGCGCCCTGGGCGAGATGCGGATGCAGAAGACGCGGCAGGTGTTCGACCGCACCGACGTGGGCGTGGTCGTGGCCGAGGCCGGAGAGTGGACCGAGTTCGAGCAGCGGCTCCTCGACGAGCTTCGCGCGCGCGAGGTCCCGGCGATCGTGGTCTTCAACAAGGCCGACTTGAAGGCCGAGCAGGGCGAGCCCGACCCGGCCGTCGCGTCGAGCCTCGCGCAGGCGAAGATCCCCGTTGTCGAGACGGTCGCCCCCGAAGGGACCGGGGTGCTTGCGCTCCGCGAGGCGTTGATCGCCGCCGCGCCCGAGGAGCTCATCAACCAGCCGTCGATCGTGTCGGACCTCGTGCCGCCGGGCGAGCTGGTGGTGCTCGTGGTGCCGATCGACAAGGAGGCCCCCAAGGGCCGGCTCATCCAGCCCCAGGTGCAGACCATCCGCGACCTGCTCGACGGCGACTCCTACTGCATGGTCGTCAAGGAGCGGGAGCTGCGCGACGCCCTGGACCGTCTCATCCGCCCGCCCGCCCTGGTCGTGACCGACTCGCAGGCCTTTCTGAAGGTGGCCGGCGACACGCCGCCGGGCGTGAAGATGACCTCGTTCTCGATCCTCTTCGCGCGCCAGAAGGGCGACCTGAGCCAGTTCGTCGAAGGGGCGCTGGCCATCGATCGTCTCAAGCCGGGCGACCGTGTGCTCGTCGCAGAGGCGTGTACGCACCATCCGATCAGCGATGACATCGGACGCGTGAAAATCCCCCGCTGGCTGCGCCAGTACGTGGGCGGGGAGCTGCACTTCCAGACCAACGCCGGGCGCGACTTCCCCGAGGACCTGGCCGCGTACCAACTCGTGGTCCACTGCGGGGCCTGCATGTGGAACCGCCGCGAGGTCCTCACGCGCATGCTCCGCTGCCGCCGGGCCGGCGTGCCGATCTGCAACTACGGCATGACCATCGCCTACACGCTCGGCATCTTCGACCGCGCCCTGGAGCCCTTCCCCGACGCCCTGGAGACCTACCGGCGGTTGCACGCCGCGGCGGGGCAACGACAATAGACATCCGTCGGGGACTGGCGCCATTTGCCGCGCAGCGGCCCGAAGGGTGCTCTGCACGAATGGTGCCTGTCCCCTTCCCGCACGCCCTGACACGCGAGTCACCCCCACCCGAGGAGACCCCCATGCGCCGTCTGCTTCTCGCCGTGTTGTATGTCGCGATCGCCCTGGCGGGCTCGCTCTGTTCCGCCCAGGCCAAAGACAAGCTCAACGTCCTGTTCATCGCCGTGGACGACCTCCGGCCGGAGCTGAACTGCTTCGGGGCCACGCACGTGAAGTCGCCGAACATCGACCGGCTGGCCCAAGAGGGCGTGATCTTCAGCCGGGCCTACTGCCAGGTGCCCGTCTGCGGGGCGTCGCGCGCGAGCCTGCTCTCCGGGTGTCGGGCCGACACCACGAAGTGTCTCCGCTACAACGACCGGCTCCGCGACCACCTGCCCGACGTGGTCACGCTGCCGCAGAACTTCAAGGACCACGGCTACACGACCGTCTCGCTGGGCAAGATCTATCATGTCCAGAACGACGACCCGCAGGGCTGGAGCGAGCCGGTGTGGCGCCCCAAGATGTCCGAGGGCAACTGGCGCGACTACGCGCTGCCCGAGTCGCGCCAGTGGGCATCGAAGTCGAAGCGGGGCAACGGGCCTCCCTTCGAGTGCGCCGACGTGGACGACGACGCCTACGGCGACGGCAAGACCGCCCAGGAGGCCATCAAGCGGCTCCGCCTGCTGAGGGACAAGCCGTTCTTCCTGGCCGTGGGGTTTCTGAAGCCGCACCTGCCGTTCAATGCGCCAAAGAAGTACTGGGATCTCTACCCCACGGAGTCGGTCGAGCTGCCCGACAATCCCTTCCCGCCCAAGGACGCGCCGCGCCAGGCGATGCACAACTGGGGCGAGCTGCGCGCGTACACGGGCATCCCGAAGAAGGGCCCGCTGCCCGACGACTTCGCCCGGCAGATGATCCGCGGCTACTACGCGGCCACCAGCTACACCGACGCGCAGATCGGGCGCGTGCTGGACGAGCTCGACCGGCTGGGCTTGAGCGAGCGGACCGTGGTGGTCCTGTGGGGCGATCACGGGTGGAATCTGCGCGAGCACGGCCTGTGGTGCAAGCACTGCAACTTCCACACGTCGCTCAACGCCCCGCTGATGTTCCGCGTGCCCGGCATCGAGGGCGGCAAGAAGTGCGACGGCCTGGTGGAGTTCGTCGACATCTATCCCACGCTGGCCGAGCTGTGCGACCTGCCGCTGCCCGATACCTTGGAGGGCGGCAGCCTGGTGCCGCTGCTGAAGGACCCCACGCGAGCGGGCAAGAAGGCCGTGTTCAGCATCTGGTTCGCGGGGCGCTCCGTGCGCACCGATCGCTACCTCTTCACGGAGTGGCGCGACAAGCAGGGCAAGCTCGCCGCGCGCATGCTCTACGACCACCACACTGACCCGGCCGAGAACGTCAACGTGGCGGAGCAGCCGGCGAACAAGGTGGCGGTCGAGGAGCTGAGCAAGCTGCTTCGGGCGGGGTGGCGCGGCGTGCCGCAGAATCTTCAGTAGAAGAGCGTAGGAATCCACTCGCCGACCCCCGGCAGCTTGTCTGCCGGGTGAAGGAGTCCGGGGAGCCAGCCGGTTGGCCCCGAGACTGATTCACCCGCCGGCAAGCGGGCAGGGGTCCGGTCGCGCTCAATACGCGTTGCGGTGCCGCACGCCGGAGAAGACCGTCAGAAGCAGGATCTTCAGGTCGAGCCAGACCGACCAATTGGCGATGTAGTAGAGGTCGCACTCCACGCGGCGGCGGAGCGAGGTGTTGCCGCGCCACCCGTTCACCTGGGCCCAGCCGGTCATGCCCGCCTTGACCTGGTGGCGCTGCTGGTAGCCGGGGATCTGGCGGCGGAACTGATCGACGAACACGCCCCGCTCGGGTCGCGGGCCCACGAGGCTCATGTCGCCGGCCAGCACGTTGAAGAGCTGCGGCAGCTCGTCCAGGCTCCATCGCCGCATGAAGCGGCCCAGCGGCGTACAGCGGTCGTCGCCTCTTCTCGCCCAGACCGGTCCGGTCTGCGTTTCGGCGTCGATCCGCATGCTGCGGAACTTGAGCATGTCGAACGTGCGCCCGCCCAGACCCGTGCGGGTCTGCCGGAAGAAGACCGGACCTGGGCTGGAGAGCTTGACGAGCACCGCCAGCAGGGCCATCAGCGGCGCCAGGGCCACCAGCGCAGCCGTGCCCAGCACCAGGTCCATCGCCCGCTTGGCCGCGCGGCCCAGGCCGTAGTGCGGGCTCTGGCGGCAACTGAGGAACACCGTGCCGTCGATGTCGAGCATGCCCAGCTTCATGCCGGCCAGGTTGGGCACCTCGGGCACGAGCTGCACCTCGACCAGCACGTCGGAGACGGCCCTATAGACGTCGGGCAATTCGCCGTAGCGGGAGAGCGGCAGGGCCACGAACACGTGGTCGATCTTCTCTTCTTCCACGATCCTGTGGAGGTCGTCGATCTGGCCCAGTCGCGGCAGCACGGTCGGCTCGACGCGCCCCGGGCGATCGACGAAGCCCACGGCCTCCAGCCCGGTCCAGCCGTTGTTGCGGATCGTCTCGGCCACGCGCCGGCCGGTTCGCCCCGTACCCACGATAACCGCGCGCCCGTAGTTCAGTCCCCGGCCGCGAAGAAACTTCAGGGCCCTCCACACCAGGCGGCGCACGAGGATCAGGGCGACCACGTCCAGCGCGAGGAACAGGGCCAGCGCGAGGCGCGACTCGTACAGGTCGCGGCGGTAGAACGTCAGCGTGATCACCAGGACGAACAGCAGGCCGCCGGCCTTGAGAATCGTGCCCAGCTCGCGCGGAAGCTGCTTGAGCCGATGGACCTCGTACAGCCCGCACAGCCGGTAGGCCACCGCGGCCAGCACGAGCACGGCCGGCAGACCCTGGATCACCAGGGGCAGGTCGGGCACGCCGTCGGGCGAGGGCCACAGGGCGAACCGCGCCAGATACGCGGCGAACCAGGCCGCGGCGGTCACGCCCAGATCGCCGAGGAGGAACACCACACCGAGCTTGTCGCCGTGCCGCCGGTACATACGTCCCTCGTCCGCAATAGACCGACTGGGAAGATCGGATAAGGAAGAGGCGGCGGGTTGTAGCAGGCGCGGGGAGGCCGGGTCAAGACAAGCTAGGAGAGCCGGGTGGAATAGGGCCCCGATTCGACGCCCGAAACGTCCGTGAGCAAACGTGCAGAAATCGGTTCGAGCCGGGCCGGCATGATCGGGAAGATTGCAGGGTTTCTCTCCGGCCGGATAGAATCCCCGGGAGATATCGCCCGCAACCGACACCGCCGCCTGGATGACGTCCACGGTGTGAGCTGGTGGGCGGGCGGCATTCTCGCCGCCGTGCTCGTGGCATGCGGGCCGCCGTACATTCTGACCGCCCACGCGCAATGCCGTCTATTCGACTTGACGGACTTGCTTCTGTATGGAGAGCCGCTGGCGATGGTCGCCAGCACCGTTTACGCAGTGGAACGGCTTGTTCGCAGTCGTCCTGCGCGGCTGCAAGTCACGCTCAAGGAATTCCTCGTGGCGATTGCCACGCTGTGCGTCGTGGTCTCGGTTATCGTGGACCAACACCGGCGCGAGCGCCAGCTCGCCGAGATGCCATGGATGGACATGTCCCCCCTCCCACTCGTCGGCGGGCCATGGGTCTTCAGGCTGCCGCTGCTGCTGGGGCTCGTGTGTCCGGCCTACGCGCTTGTCACGGGGACCTTTTGGGCCGTCGGCAAGGCCATCTGGTGGTTGACTCACGACTGGGAAGGTTGCTCACAGCAAGAAGAGGGCCGGTAACAAGGCAAGCTGGGATGGGTCCACACGGCGAGCGGATATCCGGGCAGCTCAACTTGCCTTGGCCTGACCGCCGGTCGAGGATCGCGCGCGGCCGAACCGCCGCGCGCTCGGCGCCCGCCCCCGCGTGACGTAGAATTCAGCGCGTGCCGAGGATTTCGGGGGTCGTTCGACGGGGGCCTGTTCGGGCGCGATTCTGCGGGCAAGGAGCAACGAGGTGGCCGAAGCGAAGAAGCGGAGCGTGACCTGGCTGGTCTGGCTGCTCCTGGTGGCCGCGTTCTTCTTTGCCTTCCAGTATCTGGGCTCGGGCGGGCCGGATCTGTTCCGGGACTTCGCGGCGTTTCGCGAGGATCTCCGGCGAGGCCGCGTCGAGAGCGTCACGGTCAAGCAGAACCGGATCGAGGTCGAGACGACCCGCGGCGAGGACTACTACACGCTGGGCGTGCTCGACGAGGGACTCGTTGCCGAACTGTCGGCCGCGCGCGTGCCCATCCTCCCGAGCCAGGGGACGGGCATCGGCACCTACCTGCTCTACGGCGTGGTGGCGGCGCTGGTGGTGGTGGCCGTGCTCTGGTGGCTCGCCCGCAGGAGCCAGGGCGGCATGGGCGACATCATGGCGCTGCGCAACACGCGGGCGAGGCTGATCCCCGACCAGACCAAGGCCACGTTCGCCGACGTGGCGGGTTGCGAGGAGGCCAAGCTCCCGTTGGGCGACGTGATCGACTTCCTTCGCCATCCGCAGCGATGGGCCCAGTCGGGCGCGCGCCTGCCGCGCGGGGTGCTGCTCGAAGGTCCGCCCGGCTGCGGCAAGACGCTCCTGGCCCGGGCCGTGGCCGGCGAGACCAGCGCCCAGTTCTACTTCGTCTCGGCCTCGGAGTTCGTGGAGATGTTCGTGGGCGTGGGAGCCGCGCGCGTCCGCGACACCTTCGAGACGGCCCGCAAGAATGCCCCGGCCGTGATCTTCATCGACGAGCTCGACGCCGTGGGCCGGCGCCGGGGGTCCGGCATCGGCTCCAGCCACGACGAGCGGGAACAGACGCTCAACCAGCTTCTCGTGTGCCTCGACGGTTTCGAGAGCACCGAACCGGTGGTCGTGATTGCGGCCACGAATCGGCCGGACATCCTCGACCCGGCCCTGGTTCGTCCCGGGCGCTTCGACCGCCGCGCGACGATCCACGAGCTCTCGCTCGCGGGACGCCTGGAGGCCTTGCGGATCCACACGCGAAACAAGCGCGTGGGGCCCGACGTGGCGCTGGAGGCCCTGGCCGGCCGCACCGAGGGTTTCACCGGAGCCCAACTGGAGAGCCTGGCCAACGAGGCGGCGCTCTTGGCCATGCGGCGCACGTCAGGCAGCGACGGACACTTGCCCAAGCTGTCGATGGCCGACTTCGAGCAGGCCCTCCGGCCGGCCGAGACGCAGGCCCGGTTTTTCAACAAGCTCGACGCCGTGCTGATCGAATCGACCACGCAGTTGGCCGAGCCGACCGGGCGCGCCGTGGTGCGCGTGATCCAGGACGGCGGCGCGAGCGTCGAGGGCGATCTCGTCTGGGCCGACGCCAGCTTCCTCAAGATCCGTACCGACGCGACCGAGATCGTGGTGCCCAAGGCGCAGATCCAGCGCCTGGAGGCCCTCCGCGGCACCGAACAGGCCGTGGTGGCCGAAATCGTGCCCGACCTCTGGGCCGGCAAGCCGACGGGAACGGCGTGAATCGTGACACGGTGAGGAGGTGACGGGGCGACAAGGTGAGTAGGTCAATGGGCGCCCCCTGACTCCTGACTCCTGACCACTGACCCATATGCCTTTCGACCAGAACTGGCTGGCTGAGCGGCTGATGATCCTGGTGCCGTTGTGGTTCTCGCTCAGCGTGCACGAATGGGCGCACGCCAGGATGGCGTTCCAGCTGGGCGACGACACGGCCGCGCTATTGGGCCGGATGACGCTCAATCCGCTTGCGCATATCGACCCGATCGGGACGCTGCTGTTGCCGCTGTTGGGCGTGCCCTTCGGCTGGGCCGTGCCCGTGCCCGTGCAGCCGCACCGCTTCTATCCGCGGGTGAACATGCGGTACGGGATGATGCTCACGGCCCTGGCCGGCCCGGTGTCGAACCTGTGTCTGGCCGGGTTCTCGATCGCGGTGTACGCCGTGCTGATCCGCTTCTTCCCGGACGTGGTGGCTCCGGGGCAGCCCGCGGGGCACCTCCTGCAAATGCTGATCATGCTCAACGTGATCCTGGCGGTGTTCAACCTGCTGCCCGTCCCGCCCCTGGACGGGAGCCGCATCGCCGACTGGCTGATGCCCCGGGCCCTGCGGCCCGCCTGGGAGCGGCTGGTCCGGCTCGGGCCGCTGGGCCTCGTGGCCCTGCTGTTCCTCATGGTCATGAGCGGCGGCGCGCTACTGTCCGGGCCGCTGCGGCTGACCGGCATGCTGCTCAACCAACTGGTGCGCTTGCTCGGCGGATGAGACACCATGCCGGTGGTGACTTGTCGGGGCCCGTTCGAACCTCAATAACGGCGCAGCATCGGCAGCACGCCGCACGTCCGGCAGGGGCGGGGCACGAGGATCCGCAGCAGCCCCACCAGCGGCTGCCGGCGGCAGGCGACCGTGGCCGGAGCGGTCTGCTCCCGCGCTCCGTCCCGCGCCTGGTAGAGGTACGATTTGCCCGCGCGGTCGAGAATGTGGTGCACGTTGGAAACGGCCGTGAAGAAGACCTCCCGATCCACCGGATCGACCGCGCTGAGCACGCCGATCAGCCTTCCATCGCGGGCGTACAGCCCTCCGCCCGAGCAGCCGAGCACCACGCCCGGATCGGACGTCTGCAGGTTGGGCGGCCCCAGGTAGCGATCGATGCCTACGATCCGCGCGGCCCAGGTTCGGGGCGGGCCCTTGGCGCCGCAGCAGGCGATCACGGCCTCCAGCCCGGTCCGGACCACGGAGCTCGGCGGGGCCACGCGGGCGACCGCATGCGGCTCCGGGGAGTCGAACGTGACCAGGGCGACGTCGCGGTCTAGGTCCATCTCGACCAGCGTTCCACCCGCGGTGCGCCGCTCGGTCGGCCCGGGGACCGTGACTTCGATCCTGGCCTCGCCCCGGGGGTCATCGCGCCAGGGATGCGCGGCCGTGAGCACAAGGGTCCTGCCTTCGCGGTGCTCGACGATCGTACCCGAACAGTCGTTCGTCCACCCCTCCCCGCGCACACGGATGCAGACCGTGGCGGGCGCCGGCCCGTGCGCGGCCCTGCCCGACTGCGAGTCCCACTCCGCCCCCACGACCGCGGCCACCAGCATCACCGGGAACAGTCCCATGGCTGCCTCCGTGCGTGTTTGTGTGGATGAAGCTTCCTATGACAGGGCCGAAGCAAGGAATCCGAAGCACGAAATCCGAGACAGACTCAAACTACCGAAGCTCGAATGTCGGAAACACGCGGCGCATGGGTTGGACCCGAATCCTCGACCTGCGGCCGCGATGGCCGGGCGGACCCGTTTCGGTCATGCGGACTTGCTGCTTCTGGTATGCTTCGGATTTCGACATTCGGGTTTCGCCTTCCCCCCCCTATCCGACGCAGGTTCCACCGCGGGGCGGCGTGCTGCTCAGCGGTCCTTCTCCACCACCCAGATGCTCCGGAAGCGGACCGGGCAGCCGTGGTTCTGGAGGAAGATCGGACCCTTCTCGGGGCCTTCCTTGACCGGCGCGGCCCGGGTGGCGCCGGGAAGCTCGACGTCTTCGTGAATGCGCACGCCGTTGTGACGCACGGTCATGCGGGCCTTCTTGACCTGCTTGCCGTCCTTCCACTCGGCGGCCTCGAAATCGACGTCGTAGGTCTGCCACGACAGGGGCGGAAAGCACATGTTGACCGCCGGCTCGGCCACGCCGTAGATCCCGCCACACTCGTTGTTCTTGCCCTCCAGCCCGAACGAGTCGAGGATCTGCACCTCGTAGCGGCCCTGGGCGTAGAACCCGCTGTTGCCGCGGCCCTGGCCGCGGGCGTGGGGCATGAAGGGGGTGCGGAACTCCAGGTGGAGCGTGAAGCTGCCGAACGCTTGCTTGCTGGTCGCGCCTTCCATGAGCAGGCCGTCCTCGGTCATGCGACCGCCCTTGAAGTGCTCGGCCGTGGTGCCGTCGAACAGGACCACCGCGCTTTTCGGCGGCTCGGCGCCGAGCGTGGGGCTCTTGCGGTGGACCTTGCGGAGCGTGCCGAGCAATCGGCCGTCGGCCTCCATGACGCGGATCACACCGTCGGAGATGACCGCCTTGCGCCCCTCGTCGACGACGAACGTCACCTTGCCGTCCTTCAACTCCGCCTCGGCCTCGTACTTTTCCGACTTGTCCCAGCCGTCGCCGGGCAGGCCGCCGGGGTAGCCGACGCCGCGGAACTTGCCGCCGCCCAGGGCGATGATCTGGCCGCCGTACTTCATCTCGCCGTCCTCCCCCTTCATCACGCCGGAGTATTCACCTTGGATGGCGAAATCGGGCCCCGCCATGGCCGGGTCGGTGAAGGCCTGCTTCTTGTCCGCCGCCAAGATGCCGCCGGCGCACGCGAAGAACAGACTGACTGCGAGCGGAAAGCTCAGGATGCGCGTCATCACGATGTCTCCTTCTGAATCGACGTTCGGTATGCTCGACCCCATGCCGCGGTGGGCCGACTCCCCGCGGCGGCGTCCCCATTGTCCGCTCCCAGGCGGCCGATCGCAAGCGCCATGCGGGAGGGTGTCCCTTTTCGCCGCGCTCGGTCCACGGCTACAATCCGCGAATTGAGGCCGGGGAGCAGGGACGCCCGGCGGCATGCCCACGCTCCGCGAGGGCGTGTCACACCACCTGCCCGTGACCACCGGCCACTTGCCACCATGCCCTACGACTTCCGCCAGTTCGGCAACCCGACGATCGACCTGGACAAGTGCGACGGCTGCGCCCGCTGCGTGCAGATCTGCCCCTCCAAGACCCTGGCCCTGGAAGGCGGCAAGGCGGCCGTGGTCCGGGCCGAGTTCATGGGCTGCATCGCCTGCGGGCAGTGCATGACGGTCTGCCCGACCGACGCGATCCGCGTCTCGGGGCGCGGCTTCCAGCCCGACTGGATCGTCGATCTGCCGCCGCGGGAGCGCCCATCCGATGGCGAACAGCTCGAAGCGCTCATGCTCCGCCGCCGAAGCGCGCGCCACTTCAAGAAGCAGGAGGTGGAGCGGGAGCTGATCGACCGCGTGCTCCGCATGGCGGCCACGGCGCCGATGGGGATCCCGCCGCACCCGACGGGCGTGGTCGTGATCGCCGGCCGCGACAAGGTCCGCCCCTTCGTCGCCGACTGCTGCCGGTCGTTCGGGCGCATGGCCCGCATGTTCAACCCCCTCGTGCTCCGGCTTGTGTGCCTCTTCAAGAGCAGGGAGGAGTACACAATGATGCGGGACTTCGTCCGCCCCTTGATGGCGTTCCTGGCCGAGCGCCACGAGGCCGGAGAGGACTGCTTCGTGTACGACGCGCCGGTGGTGCTGCTGTTCCACCACAACGCCTACGCCGACGCGGCCGACACGACCATCGTGGCCACCTACGCGATGCTGGCAGCCGAGAGCCTGGGGCTGGCCAGCGTGATGATCGGCTCGGGCGTGGCGATCGGCCACGACAAGCAGCTCCGCGCGAAGTACGCGATCCCCGAGGGCAACAAGACCGGCCTGATCCTGGCCCTCGGCTACCCGGCCGTGGAGCACCGCAGGACAATCCGGCGGGAACTGGAGTCGGTGACGTACTTGCAGGGCAATCCTGCCTCGTAGCGCATTCCGCCGCCCGCGGAACGCCGGACTCACTCCGTGGCGGAGATCCCCAGTGTCTTGCGAACCCAGTCGGCGCAGCGGGCCAGGCCGGGCCCGTCCTTGCGGAAGATCGCCTGGGCGTGGAACACCTCGCGGAGCTTCTCGTCGTTGATCGACACGTCGCCGGTCTGGAAGGACGCGAAGTGCGTGAGCACCGCGCTGGGGACGTGATGCCGGTGGGCCAGCAGCGCGACGGTGTGGGCGGCGCAATCCGCGGCGCGGAGCCCGGCCGGCAGGTCTTCGCCGAGGGCCAGATGCCGCAGCAGAGGATAGAGGTGCTTGTTGTCCCACTTGGGCTTCAGGCCCAAGTCGAACACCAGGGCCTTGACGCGGTCGGCGACGATCTGGCGGCGAGCGTCGGCGGGCGTGTCCGTGGCCATGTAGTGGTATTCGTCCAGGCTGCCCTCCTGGACGCCGAGCAGGCGCGCGAACTGGTCTTGAATGACCTCGCTGTGCTCGAGGTGGACGACGTACTGCATCGGATCACCTCCTGTACGCGCGAGAAGGCGAATCGGCGCAGCGATCGACCGCGGGCGTGCCTTGACCCGGCCGACCCGCCGTTCCCTTCCGGCTCGGCGAAACCCCCCGAGGACCGCCGGCATCACCCCCATTAGAACGCGCAGCCGCTCCGAAAAAAAGGCCCTCCCCAGACTGCAATGCCTCTTCCAAGGCCGGGGGGCGTTATTCGTGCGACAGCATGTCCGCGTAGGAGCCGGACAGCAGATCCTGCGGACGAATCGCGAACCGGGCGGTCAGCTCCTCCACCTGCGCGAGGCCTGCCGCGTCGCCGACCTCCTCGCCAAGCACGGCCTCGAACTCCAGGAACGCGCCGAGCGACTCGACCTCGTCCAGGTGAATCCGCACGTTGCCCCAGAGGTAAACCTCCCGGCGCTTGCGAACCACGCAGCGCACGCCCCATGCGGCCGAAAGGGCCGCCTTGAGCGCTTCGGGCGCCTCGGTCGGAACCAGGAGGTAGTCGCTCGCCTTGGGGCCCCGCTCGTCGGGCCGGGAGTACCAGACCAGTTGCGCGGAGCCCCCGACGGTCTCGCGCAGCTTGAGACGCCCGTGGAGGCCGGTGAAGTACGTATCGACCTGCTCCAAGGTGCCTGCGTGATCCGCGGCGAGGGCCGCGGCGGTCCGGCGCGCGGCCGGCAGATCGGTCAGCCGGGCTTTCAGCTCGATGTTGCGCATGCCGCTCACCGCATGCGGCGGTCGTCGAGCAGCGAGACGTGCTTGACGGCCACGTGCCTGGCCCGGGGATCGAGCATCAGCCCGGTCACGCCGGTCACGCCGATCCGTTTTCCCTCGAAGGGCCTCAGGTTCAGCCCCGGAGCCGGGGTGACGTAGCACGAGACGTCGCCTTGCTCGTTCATCAGGGCGTAGGTCGGGGCGCCGACCTTGGGCGAGACGACGCGCGTGAGGCGCCCGGCCCCGTCGAAGCGTTCGTCGGCTGCCGCCGCGGCCGTCGGCGGGGAAGCACTCGCGGCCGCGGCACGCGACGTGGTGCTCAGGTCGTTGGTCCGGCGTCCGGCGGCCACTTCGTCGTAGCGGCGCTTGATCTCCGAGAACCGCGCAATCCGACGCGTCAGGATTCTCGCCTTGCCGCGCTCCACGGCCGTCCGCGCCTGGGCGAGCAGCGCATCGGCCCGCTCGGCCAACCCCTCGAAGTGCCAAACCGTGGGCTCCTCGACGACCATCATGGAAAGCCTCAACTCCAGATCCTGCAGTTCCGACTGGAATTCCGCAGGCGACAGCCGGGGCGATGCAGGCGCGGCCGCGGGCGAGCCGTTCGCCGCGGCGGGCGCGGCCGCCTCGTCCGACACCTGCTCGACGTCGGAAGGACCGTCGTCCGTCACGCCGATGCGGTCGGCCTCGGCGGGGACATCGCCGGTGCCGGTCTCGGTCACCATGGCCGCATCCTGCACCAGCGGGCTGTGCCCGCCCGAGGTCTTGCGGATGCCGTCGGCCGGGAAGTCGGGATCCACGTACTTGCCATAAACCCAGCGAAACTCGCCCGCCGGCGGCGCGACCTTGCACCAGGGCGCGACCTGCTCTCCGTTGGCCAGCCGGCCGCTCTGGAGCACCTCGACCAGCTCGCCGCGGTCGAGCCGGACCTGGATCACGTCGCGGATCTCGCTGAAGCGGCTTCCCACGCGCACGGCCACGCGATCGCCCTGGGCCTCGGCCAGGCCGTCGTCCCCGAACTTCAGATACCGGGTGGACACCCAGGAGAAGCTCTGCTTGGGCGGCCGAACGGCGTACCATCCCCCCGGATCGTGACGATAGACCTCTACCACGTCGCCGGCGTTGAGCTTGTCGGTCGGGTAGTAGTCCTGCCCCGGCCCGCTCCGCACATAGACCTCATCGCTGGTGATGTACGCCTTGTACGGAAAAGCGGACGGGTCCGCGGCCGTCGGCGCAGCCAGAGGCAGGACGAGCAGCAGGCCGAGGGCGGTTTGGAGCGGGCGCATGGAACGCCTCCTGGGGCGAGCCCGAATAGTGCGCAGGCGCGGAATCCCGCAGGGAAAAGGCAGCGTGGGGGGGCTTGTAACGGATTGCGACGGTCGTTTCAAGGCCAAACGCGATGCAATCGACGGGCCCCACCCCTGAGCGGTGGCGCGGCGCCACTGGGGCGACGGCCCTGCGATGGTGGAAGTCGGCTCGTCGTGCGGCGGCCCGCTTTCACACGGTCGCCACGCGATTGCGGGGGCCGGCCAGCCGGTCTATAATGGCCCGCTTGGCATAGCAGGACCCGAAGCGGGCATTGTACTTACGTGGCTTTCAGGAGGGCGTGTTCCGTGGCACAAGGCAAGTTCCTTTTCACCAGCGAAGCGGTCAGCATGGGCCACCCGGACAAACTGGCCGACCAGATCTCCGACGGGATCCTCGACGCGCTGATCGCCGACGACCCGATGAGCCGCGTCGCCTGCGAGACGCTGGTGGCCACCGGCCTGGCCATGGTGGCCGGCGAGATCACCACCCAGACCCGCGTGGACTATTCCGACGTGGTCCGCGACGTGATCCGCGAGGTGGGCTACACCTCCGACGAGATGGGCTACAACGCCGACACCTGCGGGGTGCTGGTCTCGCTGCGGCGGCAGAGCACGGACATCGCCATGGGTGTGGACGACGACGCGGCCAGGGGCAAGGAGATCGGCGCGGGCGACCAGGGGATGATGTTCGGCTACGCCTGCAACGACACGCCCGAACTGATGCCCCTGCCCATCTGCCTGGCCCACCGCATCCTCAACCGCCTGACCGAGGCCCGACAGCAGGGCGAGGTCGATTGGCTCCGGCCCGACAGCAAGAGCCAGGTGACCGTCGAGTTCGACGGGCCGAAGCCGGTCCGCATCGACACGGTGGTCGTCTCCACCCAGCATGCGGCCTCCGTGAGCCAGCAGGAGATCCGCGAGTACGTCATCGAGCAGATCGCCAGACCGCTTCTGCCCGACGAGCTGGTCAACGGCGAGATCATCTACCACGTCAATCCGACGGGCCGATTCGTGACGGGCGGCCCGCACGGCGACACGGGCGTGACGGGGCGCAAGATCATCGTCGACACCTACGGCGGCTGGGCCCGCCACGGCGGCGGCGCGTTCAGCGGCAAGGACCCCACCAAGGTCGATCGCAGCGCCGCCTACATGGCGCGGCACGTGGCCAAGAACCTCGTGGCGGCCGGCTTGGCCGACCGCTGCGAGGTCGAGCTGGCTTACGCGATCGGCGTGACCGAGCCCGTCAGCGTGCTGATCGATTCGTTCGGCACCGGGCGCGTGGATGACGTGCGCCTGTGCGAGCTGGCCCGGGAGATGTTTCCCCTCACGCCCGGCGGCATCATCCGGTACCTCGACCTGCGGCGGCCGATCTTCCGCAAGACGGCCTGGGGCGGGCATTTCGGACGGTGCGAGCCGGAGTTCACCTGGGAGAAGACCGACCGGGCCGACGAGCTGGCCGAGGCGGTGGGCCTCCAGGCGGCCGCCAAGTAGATCGTCCGACCGGGCTCGAGCGCGGAGCCGACAGCGATGCACTCGGACAACCCGACGGCCGCGCGGCGCGCGGCCTGGCCGGAGGAGGGATCGCTGCACCTGGCTCCCGCCCCGGCGGCAGCCCTGACGCTGTGCACCCTTCTCGCCTTTGCCGCGCTGGTGGTGGCGTGGCGTCGCCTTGCCGGGGGGCTTGCCCAGCCGCTCCCTACGGCGGGTCTGGCCGTTGCTGGCCTGGCCGCGGCGACCGCGGCCGCTGCGGCGAGCCTCCTGGTGCGGTCGGACGATCGGGGCGGGAGCCCGCCGTGGCTCGGCCGCGGGCTGCCCTGGGCCGGGCTGGTCAGCCTCTCGATTCTTGGCGCGTCGCTGGCCGTGCCGCGAACTCCTTCGCTGGGTCTGGCGGTGCTTTGGACCACGCTGCTGGCCGGGGCGACCTGCGTGCTCTGGAAGCCGGCTCCGCGGCCCGCCGAGCAGCCACCCACGCGGGCCCCGGCCGCGCGTCCTGCCGCCGAGGGGCTGCGCTACGATCCGCCCCAGAATCCGCAACCCAGTTCGCTGGCGTTTCTGGGCATGGAGGTCGCGGCGGAAGACGTCGTTCAGCAGCTTACCCGTAGTCACGGCGCCGACGGGAGCGACGTTCTGGCCGGCTGGCTGCGCGTCGATCTGGCCACGGGACAGCGGATTGCGAACCTGCACGTCGCGTTCTGCCCACCCTTCGAGCACACCCCGCAACTCGCCGTGGAGCAGTTGGGCGGTCCGCCGGCGCGGATCAAGACCACGCAGTTGCTCCCTTACGGCGCGCGTTTCGACCTGAAACTCGATCAGGTTCACGCGAGCCCCTCCAGCGTGCTGCTCCGCTTCGCCGCCCGCTCCGCGCCGATCGGGCACGAGCCCGCCGGCGACAGCGCGCCCCCGACCGAACCTGCATAGAAGAAGTGCCTGCGCGATGGAACTTCACGCGGCGTCAGGGGTTCAAACGGATGGGGACGTGCAGGATAGCCTGGAGGGGGCTCGGGCGGCCGGCTCCGCCGCATGGGCCGTGGGGCATGCGTCTGCGGCGCACCGGCATTCCCCCCGACTTCTTGGCGAGGGAACTCGTTGGATGGGGGGCTGCCCGCAGCGTATGATGAGAGGCCGTCCCGAATGTCCGCGACCTGGTAACCGTTCCGCCGGACCGGGGCTCCCGGCACCGGTCCTTTCGCCCGACTTAAGGAGACACGTCATGGCACGTCTGATCGTCGCGCTGGTCGCCGCATCGTGGGGAGCGTCTGTCGGCCTGGCCGCCGACACGCGCGTGGTGATCCCCCAGGACTTCTCGCCTCTGAAGGCCCGCCTGGTGTTGGGCAAAGCCACTTACACGCTCGATCCGGGCCAGCAGGGTGCCGAGTTCCGCAAGAAGCTCCGCGAGGCCCCGGCCCAGGCCGGCCGCGCCCTCATCCAGCCCAACATCCAGATTCAGGCCGTGCCGATCCCGGCCCGCCGCGCGGTGCCGCTGCCCCCCAAGGCCCGCCGCGCCAAGAAGATCCCCCTGCGGCCCGACCCGGCCGGCAAGGCCCCTCCCAAAGCCCAGGGCGAGAGCAAGCGGGGCGAGTCGGAGTCTGAGGAGGAGGACGCAACGAAGGCCGCCGAGCCCGCCAAGACCAAGACGGAAAGAGCCGAGGACAAGAAGGCCGAGAAGAAGGACGGTGGCGACCTCGACGTCAAGGTCGAGGGCGAGGTCCAGGGCGTGATCATCGTGGACGACGGCCAGGGCAACCGCGTCGTCAAGGACATCCTTCCCGGCGACAAGCCCGTCAGGAAGGAGGCCGCTCCCGCCAGAGACGAAAAAGGGGGCGCCAAGAGCGGCGAGAAGAAGGAGGGCGAGAGGGCGAAGGACGGCGAGGAGGATGCGAACGGCCAGGGCTTTCGCATCCAGGCCCAGGGCGGCCGTATTCAGATCCAGGGCCGGATTCAGATGCAAGGAGGCGTGCCCGGCGGTCCCCCCCAGGTGCAGATCTTCGCGCTCGGACAGGGGCCGCAACGTCCGCTTCCGCCCGAGGTGGACATGCAACTGGAAGTGCGCAACACGAGCGGGCGGGAGATGACGCTCCTTGTCGGACGCGGCAGGTCCGAGGTCGAGTTGAAGCTCGACGGTCCCGGCGCGATGACCGTCCAGGGCGGTCTTCCCGCGATCGTCGAGAGGCCCAACGAGATCACGCTTGGCCCGGACAAGGTGCACACGATCGCCATCCGCCGCCTCCAGCACGGCCCCAACGGCGGTAAGGGCAGCTACTGGACCGAGCCGGGCGAGTACACCCTGACAGCCACCTTCAAGGCCCGCGAGAAGACCGAGTCGGGCGAGACCAGTCCCATCGAGGTCACCAGCCCGCCGGTGAAGATCAAGGTGGAATCGAAGTAGGCGGAGCCGCACCCCGCGGATCGGCATCACGGCTCCTCCGCGATCCCACGGACCCGGCCGTAGCGTCTCGGGCAGACAACGACCCATGCGCGTGCTGAGCCTCAACTGCAATCATTGCGGGGCGCCGCTGGAGGTGCCCCACAAGACTCGGTTTCTCACCTGCGCCTATTGCTCGACGCGGCTGGAGGTCCATCGAACCGGCAGCGCCGCCTACACCGAGACGCTGGAGTCCATCGACGACCGCACCCGAAAGATCGCCGACGACGTGGCCGCGCTGAAGCTGCACAGCGAGCTGGAGGAGATCGACCGCCAGTGGGATGCGCGCCGCGCCGCGCTGCTGATCCGTGACAAGCGCGGGAACGCGCACGTGCCCACGCGGGGAGGGACTCTGATCGGCTCGTTTCTCGTGGCAGGGTTCGGCGTCTTGTGGACCGTGATGGCCTTGGCCATCACCCGCAACAGCCCGTTTCCACTGGTCGGCGTTGTCTTCCCGCTATTCGGCGTGCTGTTCGTGGTCGGCGCGATCTTCGCGGGCGTCTCCGCGCTGGGGAAGGCGGAAACGTACCAGCGGGAAAGGGCCGCCTACGACGGGCGGCGTCGGGCCCTGCTCCGGCAACTGGAGTCGCGCCAGCGCGAGGCGCCGATCGAGGGGGCCGAGGGGGGACGCTGACCGACCGCCACGGACCGGGCGCCGGGGCGGCTCAGCGCAGGACGTCGCCCTTCCAGGACTCGATCTCCTCGACCACGCGGGCCACGGCGCTGACCGGATCGGGGTCCGTGGCCTCGAAATGCCGGTCCCACTGCGGGTAGTCGGGGACCGACATCGAGCACTCGAAACGGTAGAGAAGCCCCTGGTTGCCCCAGGGACGCAGCGGCTGGTAGCTGGCGCCCAATCGGTCCAGACGGGCCTTGAGCGCGGCCAGCCGGGACTCGCGCGACCGCGCCTCCTCGGGAGCTTCCCGGCAGTCGCCTTTCAAGACGGTCGCCAGCAGGGCCACGTCCGAGCCGTGCCGGGCCGCCGGGGTCTGCTGCGAGCAGCGGATCGCCGTGGTAGGCATGGGCAGGCGCACGAGCCCCAACGCGGCCCTTTCCCGGGCGACCTCGCCGGGGTTCTTGAGCATCGGCAAGTACGAAGGCATGCCCGACGTCGCGGCCGGCGCGCCGTCCAGCGCCACATTGCTCAAGGGCTGCGAGCCCGACTCCCGCGCCGAGGCATGCTGCGCGGACCATCGTCCCTCGAAGATCAGGTCGGCCACCTCGGGCAGGGCCGACGTACCAAAGAACGCGGCCATCGGCAGGGCCACCAGGCAGCCCAGCATCACCAGCACGCGCAGGTACACGGCGATCGGAGATTGCATGATGGACCGGGGCTCCCTCCCCTTCGCGTGGCTGTCCTGGGCGGTTTCGCCGCGTCCCTGCGGCAACCCGCGCGCCGCGCGTGACTGGCTGGCGAAGCGGCCGGATCATAGAGACCAATTCCCAGCCGGGCAATGCCACTTGCGTCGAGCAGCCTGGCCCGTCTTTCGCCGCGGGCGCCCCGCACACTGCCCTTGGGTCGCAGCCGCGCCTGGCGTTACAATCCCGCCGGCCTTGCCCCCTGAGGGGGAACGGAGGAGTCGCTCTTGTCGATGCGCTGCATGATTCTCGCCCTGCTTCCGGTGGTGCTTGCGCCGGGTTGCAAGTCGGCGCCGGTAGCGCCGTGGCACTGCCTGGAGCGGAGCCTCGTGTTCCGTCCCCACCCCTATCCCCAGGGCGACTGGGAGGGTCGGCCCGCGCATGTCGAGGACGCCCACTTCACCGCGGCCGACGGCACGCGCCTGCACGGCTGGTACTTCCGCCATCCGCGGCCCCGCGCGGTGGTGCTCCATTGCCACGGCAACGGCGGCAACGTGACGGGCTGGGCCGTCGAGGCCGACGAGCTTCGCCGGCGCGTGGGCGTGTCGGTGCTCGCGTTCGACTACCGCGGCTACGGGCGCAGCGAGGGCATCCCCACCGAGGAAGGCCTGCTGGCCGACGCCCGCGCCGCCCGGGCGTGGCTCGCCCGGCGCGAGGGCATCGCCGAGCGGGAGATCGTGCTGCTGGGCCGGTCGCTGGGCGGGGCCGTGGCCGTCGATCTGGCCCGGGACGGGGCCAGGGCCCTGGTCCTGGAGCGGACCTTCAACACGCTGCCCGACACCGCAGCCGCCCACGCGCCGCTCCTGCCGGTGCGCTCGATGATGCGGATGCGGTTCGACTCGGAGTCGAAGATCGCCGCCTACCACGGCCCGCTGCTGCAAAGCCACGGCGACCGGGACCGCGTCGTGCCCATCGCGCTGGGGCGCAAGCTCCACGAGGCGGCCAATCCGCCCAAGCGGTTCGTCACGCTCCGCGGAATCGGCCACAACGACCCGCCGCCGGAGAGCTACTACGAGGAGCTGTCCCGACTGCTCGACGAAGCCGGCTGTGGCGTCCCGCGCGCCGTCGCTGGCCGCACCACGCGGTCAGTCCCAGCGCGGCCAGTCCCGTGAGCACCAGGCTCGACGGCTCGGGCACCGCCACCGCCAGGACGCCTTCGGTGTAGAGCTGCGACGTCTCCCAGTACAGCCCGGGCGCGGAGAAGGCCGGCAGATTCAGCACGTCGAACTCGCCGACCAGGGTCCCCCAGTCCAGCACGTCGAACGCCGAGCCCGGGGCCGGATCGCCGGTGAGCAGGCTCACCTGGAGCGCGCCGCCGAGGGTCAGCGTGCCGGGCACGACCAGCTTGTCGGCCGCGTCGGCCAGGGCGTCGATGTCGATGGCCAGCACGCCGTCGCCCGCCTGCGTGTAGTCCAGCCCGCCGTACGCCTGGACCTCCGCCAGCGACAGGACGTTCATTCCGAGAAGCTGCACACGCACGAAGCGGCCGCGGACGCCGTCGGGCAGGGTGATGTCCAGGTTCGGGCTGGGCTGCCCGCCGCCGGTGAAGAAGTCCTCGCCCCACACTTCGGTCGCGCCGTCCTCGGCCAATACCGACACGCGGAAGTTGGAGAGCCGGTCGCCGCAGCAGTCCGTCCGGTTCCACAGGCTGAGGTCCTCCAGCGTGGCCGTGGTGCCCAGATCGACCTCCCACCAGGGCTGCGCCTGGTTCGTGGTGTGGGTCACCGAGCCGGCCGGAGGATTGCCGTGGTTCCACGCCCCGTTGGTGTCGCCGTCGATGGCCTTGAAGGCGTAACCCGTGGGCGACCCGAAGTTGTTGCTCGACTGCGTGGCCGTGGAGCCCCGGGCCTGGAGCGCGAGGTTGCCGCCGGCCAGCTCCGTGGTGCCGATCGCGCCCTCCCCGCCCGGGTTCAGGTCGCCGCCCGAGTTGACGATCGAGCCGTTGATCGACGGCTCGGAGATCGTCACGGCCTTGGCGGCGAGGGCCGCGATCTGGGCGTCGCTGAGCACCTCGTCCCATACGGCCACGTCGTCGATCATGCCCGGCCAGTACTGGTCGTCTCCGGCGGAGCCGATGACGAACGACTCGATCCCGGTCATCGGCAAGGTGTGAAGGGGCTGCGGGGTGCCGTTGACCACGACCTCGGCCAGCGAGAGAACCTCGCTGCCGTTGAGCTGCACGCGGAGGTAGCGTCCCTCCAGGCCGCCCACGTCCAGCGCGATCGGGCTCGAGCTGGGGTTGCTCGAGGCCGTGAAGAAGTCCTTGCGGAAGACCTCGTTGAGGCCCTCGTCGAAGACCGAGACGTGGAAGTTCGACAGGCGGCCCGAGCAGCAGTCGGTGCGGTTGAACAGCACGACCTCCTCGATCGGGGTCATGGTTCCCAGATCGACTTCCCACCACGGTTGACTCTCCTTGTTGGTGTGCGTGACCGATCCGTTGGACCACGCCCCGTTGGTGTCGCCGTCCACGGCGCGGCTGGCCGGCGCGGCGTTGCTCGTGCTCGACTGCGTGGCCGGCATGCCCAGTGCGGCGCTGGAGGCCCCGCTGGGGGCCGTGATCTGCCACAACTCGCCGTTGAGGTGAATCCTCATCACGCCGGCCGCGGCGTCTTTGGTGAACGCCCAGTGGTTCCACTGGCCCTTGATCTCCGCGGTGTCGGCCCCGCGGTCGATGCGGTCGTAGGAGTTGCCGGCGTCCCAGTACACGCGGCGGTCGCCCCAGGGCAGGTGCGTTTGCAGGACCCTGCCGCCGCCGGCGTTCTGCGCGGAGAAGGCCGTGCGCGACTGCGGCTGCGCATCGCCGCCGTAGGCCCAGAGGGAGATCGTCGCCTGGTCGGAGAGGGAATTGAAGAGGTTGGCCGCGTTCTGAACGATGACCTGGTCGTCCGTGCCGTCGAAGGCCAGGGCGCCGCCGAAGCGCCCGGCCACGTGGGCCGCCCCGCCCTGGATCTCCCCCGGGGCGGCGATGCCCGACGCGCTGCCCACGGTGACGCCGGTCGGTTCGTCGAAGTTCCAGTGGCCCAACAGGGCGGCGCGGGCCGGCGCGGGAGCCAGAAACGGAAGCGCGGCGATCGCGGCCCCCACCGCCGCGGCGCGAAGCAGTGTGGCGGTTCTCACGAGCAAGCCCCCCATAGGTGCATGTTGCCATCGAGGCGGGCGGCGGACGCCGAGCCCAGCCCCAGCCTCAGGATAGTCCAATCTGCGGATGAAGCAACAACTCCGCACCCCCCGCGCCAAACGAGCCCTCAATCCGAGGCGGGCCATGTCGGCCCGGAAACCCGCGTCGGAGCGTGGCTGCGCTGCCTGCGTCCCCGCCTCGCCAGGCAGGGCCCGTCCTGCGACCTGGATTTCTCCTCCCCTCGGCGCCGATCTACATCGAAGGGGGCGCGAACGACGGCACCCGAGGAACCGGCTTCCGATGGATCGAGCAAGGCACCTGGCGCGGCTGGCGGCCCTCGCCTCCGCGCTCACCGCGGCAGCGGCAGGCTGCCGCCCCGCCGGCCAGGGCGGATGCTGCTGCCGCCACCGCCCGGGCCTGTTCGGCTACGCGGTCTCCACGCACGGGTCGTCCTTCCCCGAGTTCAAGCGCTCGCGGGTGTTCAATCCCTCGAAGTACCCGGAGGGCGACTGGTGCCCTGCCGGCCTGGAGTACGAGGACGTCTTCTTCCCATCCCTCGACGGCACCTGCCTCAACGGCTGGTACGTTCCCCGTGAAAACCCCAGGGCCGTCGTCCTGTACCTCCACGGCAACTCGGGCAACGTCACGCACCGGGCCGACATCCTTCGCGCGCTGCACGAGGTGGCCGGCGTGACCGTGCTGATCTTCGACTACCGCGGCTACGGCCGCAGCGGCGGCCGGCCCTCGGAGAAGGGCCTCCTGGCCGACGCCCGGGCGGCCCGCGCGTGGCTGGCCTGGCGGGCCGGCGTGCCCGAGGACCAGATCGTGCTTCTGGGCCATGCCCTGGGCAGCGGCGTGGCGGTCGATCTGGCCGCGCGCGAGGGGGCCAAGGCCCTTGTCCTGGAAAGTGCGTTCACCTCCATCCCCGACATCGGCGAGAGCTACTTTCCGCGTTTGCCGGTCCGGCTCGTCGCCAGGACCGAGCTCGACTCGCTGGGCAAGATCCGCCGCTACCGCGGACCGCTGCTTCAGGCCCACGGCGATCAGGACACGATCGTGCCCTACCGGCTGGGCCGGCGCCTGTACCGCGCGGCACCCGGACCCAAGGAATTCGTCACCCTCCACGGCCACGACCACATGGACCCCCTGGGCGAGGACTATTACCACCGGCTGGCCGGGTTCCTTGACCGGCTCCGAACCGGCGACGCCGCAGACCGCCTGGCCGCGGACACATCACAGCCCGACCGGTGATCCCATTGCCACACTGGCTGCGGCCCTGCTTTCCACGCCAGGGCGTGGGAACCGGGCGCGAGCCAGGATTGCGCCCACCGCGGGGTACCCCTCTGCACAGCGGGTCTTGGGGCGCGCAGCGGCGCTCGTTTCCCTGGCGGAGTGGGCCGGGGCGCAGGCCCAGATTCTCCCTAGCGGACAACCGTTTGCGCCGATCACGCGACCGGACCGCAGGGCAGCGTGTTGGTCAACCGAAGCGAGTTTTTCCAACCGATACCCCTCTGTCAGGGGAGTCGTGCGCCGAGACCGCGGCAAGGGCCAGCCTTGCAAGGGGTGGGGTCGATCGCACTTCCGGGGCTGGGGGCTCATGCTTCTCTGACCACGCAGCAAACGGTTCTCCAACCTACCCGGCGTTGCCCGACCCGCCTCGACCGGCCGGGAACGTTCCTTGGCCGCATTCTGCCGCGCCGCCGCCGGGGATCAAGCGGCGGAAATTGGGCCGTCTTCGGGACGGGGGCGGGGTCGCCTTGCTCGCAGGACAAAGTGCCACTTCGTCCCGTGGCCGTGAGAAGTCCCACTGCGTCCTCCGTCGGAGCATGCCTCCGCGGGCGGGTGCGCGGTGCCGGCCGCGACGTATAGAATGCGCACGAGGGCATCGGGTACTCCTCTCGTCAGCCAGCCACCGGCCGACCGCCGGCCGCTTCCGCTCCTCGTTGGTGCACCCGCGCGAACTCTTTGGACGCAAAGGAGAACGGCCATGCCCGCACGCAAGCTCAAGCGGTTCCTGGAGGACAACCAGGTCGCGTACTCCACCATCCCTCACTACGCCACGTACACGGCGCAGGAGACGGCCGCCTCGGCCCACGTGCGAGGCCGGGATCTGGCCAAGACGGTGATCGTCAAGCTCGACGGCCAGGTGGCCATGGCCGTGCTTCCGGCCACGCGCCGGCTCGACCTGGACCGGCTCCGCGAGGCCGCCGGCGTGCAACAGGCGGAGCTGGCCACCGAGCAGGACTTCCGCGACATGTTCCCCGACTGCGACGTGGGCGCGATGCCGCCGTTCGGCAACCTCTACGGCCTGAAGGTGTTGGTCGATAGGACGCTCACCGACGACGAGCACATCGCGTTCAACGCCGGATCGCACGAGGAGCTGATCCAGTTGAGCTACGCCGACTTCGCGCGGCTCGTCGATCCGACCGTGGCCTCGCTCGCCTGGGAGCTGACGACCTCGGGCTAGAGGCGGGGCGGGGCAGCCGACCCCTCCCGGCGGCTCGTCCGGCAAGTGCATCCGTCGGACGAGAACAACTTGGGTTGCCGCGCTCCCCTTCACCCCGCAGCCGGGCTGACGATGGTCGGGCAGCTCCCGGCCAGTCAGCATGCCCACGCAGCGCGAGGGCATGCCACGCTCCTCGGCACGGGCCGCCACTTCCAGATGGTCCCGATTGCATCGCACACCGTGGCGGATTAGGATCGGGCGGCCGCCTTCAGGCGGCGCTTCTCTTCCCCCCGACGGAGGTTCTCGCCATGCGATGCTGCGCCGTCCTGCTGGCCACCTGCGTGTCGATCGCGGCTTGGCCGACCTGGGAAACGAGGGCCGCCGGGGCCGAGCCGATCCGCCTGCACCCCGACAACCCGCACTACTTCCTGTGGCGGGGCAAGCCGACGATCCTCGTCACTTCGGGCGAACACTACGGGGCCGTGCTCAACCGGGCCTTCGACTATAAGAAGTACCTGGCCAGGCTCGAGAAGTGCGGCTTCAACCTCACGCGAACGTTCAGCGGCGTGTATTGCGAGCAGCCGGGGGCATTCAAGATCGCCGACAATCCGCTCGCCCCGGCCCAGGGCCAGCTCCTCTGCCCCTGGGCGCGGAGCGAGACGCCCGGCTACGCGCGGGGCGGCAACAAGTTCGACCTGGCGCGATGGGACGAGGCTTACTTCGCGCGGCTGAAGGACTTCGTGGCCGAGGCGGGCCGGCGCGGCGTGGTCGTCGAGCTGGTGCTCTTCTGCCCGTTCTACAAGGACGACCAGTGGAAGCTCAGCCCCATGAACGCGGCCAACAACACGGGCGGCATCGGCCGCCTGAAGCGCGAGGAGGTTTATGCCCTCAAGGACGCGAAGCTCACCGACGTGCAGCGCCGCATGGTCCGCAAGATCGTGGCCGAGCTTCGCGACTTCGACAACCTCTATTACGAGATCTGCAACGAGCCGTATTTCGGGGGCGTGACGCACCCGTGGCAGGCGGAGATCGCCCGCGTGATCGCCGAGACGGAAAAGGAGCTCGGCGTCGAGCACCTCATCGCGCAGAACATCGCCAACAAGTTCCGGAAGGTCGAGAAGCCCGACCCGCGCGTGTCGATCTTCAACTTCCACTACGCCGAGGCCCGGGCGGCCGCGGAGAACTACCATCTGGGCAAGGCCCTGGGCGACGACGAGACGGGCTTTCGCGGTCGGGCGCCGACGCCCTACCGCATCGAGGGCTGGGAGTTCCTCCTCTCCGGCGGCGCCGTGTACAGCAACCTCGACTACTCGTTCAGCGTGGGGCACGAGGACGGCTCGGCCACGACCGACGCCCCGGGCAGCGGCGGCCCGGCCATCCAGGAACAGCTTGCGGTGCTCAAGGGCTTCGTCGAAGGCTTCGACTTCCTGAGCATGAGGCCGGACCGATCGGTCATCAAGGGGGTCTCCGGCAAAGGAAGCCGGGCCACGGCCCTGGTCGAGCCGGGGCGGCAGTACGCGATCCACCTTGTGGGGCGCGGGCCGGTGGAGGTGGCGATCGATCTGCCGGCCGGCCCGTACCGGTGCGAATGGGTCAATCCCCTCAGCGGCAAAGTGGAGCGCGGCGAGTCGCTGCGGCACGAGGGGGGCGAGCGCGTGCTGAAGTCGCCCGCCTTTGCGGACGACATGGCTCTGCGGATCGTGGGCCGGGCGGAAGCGAACAGATGAGAGGGTGGGACGCTGCGACGGTTCGGCGGGCAAGCCCACCGGCCAAGGGGGCCTCTTCTCCTGACCCCTGACTCCGGCCTCCGGCCCCCTGACAACCGGCGGGCAAATCCGCCGGCCCAGTGGGCTGCCATGAAGTGCGAATCACCCCCTGTCGCCGGCACGCGCCGACGCTGGCTGCGTCCGCAGTTCTCGCTCCGCACCCTGCTGGTGCTCATGATCGTCGCCAGTCTGGGTTTCGGTTGGCTGGGGATCACGCTGAGGCGCGAGCGCGTGCCCGAGCTGAAGAAGTTCGCCGTGGAGATCCAGTGGAACGAGGACGGCGACGTGGTCGGGCTGGTCTTTCAGCATCCCATCCTCGGCATCGACCAATGGACGCTGACCGACGACGATATGATCCACGTCGCCCGGCTCCGACGGCTCCGGCGCCTCGGGCTGGAAGGTACCGAAGTGACCGACGAAGGGCTCGCGCAGCTCGCCGGGATGTCGGAGCTGGCCGAACTCCATCTGCGGGGCGTGCGCATGACCGACGTGGGCCTCGGCCACCTCAAGTCGCTGCGCCGCGTAAGCGAGCTGGACCTGACGGGCACGCGCGTGACCGACGCGGGCATGGCCGACGTGGGCGAGATGTACGGGCTGGCGAGGCTCTCGCTGGCCTACACCGCGGTCGGCGACGAGGGACTCCAGGCGATCGCCGACCTCGTCGGCTTGGAGGAGCTGCGTCTTGCGCGCACGCCGATCACCGACGCTGGACTGGAACACCTGAAGGGCCTCACCGCGCTGGCGCGGCTGGAGCTCGACCGCAAGCAGGTCACGGGTGCGGGCCTGGTCCATCTCGCGGGGCTGCGGAATCTTGCGCGACTCGATCTGGACCACGCGCCGATCGACGATGCCGCCCTGGTCCACCTGGCGCGGCTGACGTCGCTTGAGCGGGTCGATCTCCGCGGCACCAAGGTCACGGACGCGGGGACGGCCCATCTCGCCCGGCTTCGCCGGCTGACGCACCTGGAGCTGGACGGCACGTCGATCACCGACGCCGGGCTGGTCGAGCTGGCGCGGCTTGCGCAACTGGAGCACCTGTTCCTGGCCAATACGCAGGTCACCGACGCCGGGCTGGGCCACCTCGAGAAGCTCACGCGTTTGAAGGGCATCGTGCTTCGCGGGTCCCGGGTGACGGACCGGGGCGTGGAACGGCTCCTCCGCAAGTTGCCGCGCGTGAACCGCAACCTCAGCGAATGAGCGAGGCGGGCCCGCCGCGGGCCCTGACCCGCGGGGCGGCCGGCCGCTTGTTCCGCCCTACCCCCCCGCTATAATTACGCTTTCGCGTGCCCAGCGGCACTTCACGACGGGAGGGATGGCATGGCGTCGAAGCGGGTTTTGATCGTGGGGGGCGTGGCCGGCGGGGCGTCGTGCGCCGCGCGGCTGAGGCGGCTGGACGAGGGAGCCGAGATCTTCCTCTTCGAGCGGGGGCCCGACGTCTCTTTCGCCAACTGCGGCCTGCCCTATTACCTCGGCGGCGTGATCCGGGGCCGGCAGCAGCTCCTCGTGGCCACGCCGGAGCGGTTCCGCGACTGGTTCCACGTCGAGGTCCGCACGCGCAACGAAGTCCGCGCCATCGACCGCCAGTCCCAGGTCGTCGAGGTGGCCAACACGCAGACCGGGGCCACCTCGACCGAAAAGTACGACGCCCTGGTCCTGGCGCCCGGGGCCGTGCCCGTGCGTCCGGAAATCCCGGGGCTCGACCTGCCCGGCGTGTTCACGCTCCGCAACCTGGAGGACATGGACCGCATTCACGACTGGATCACGCAGGCGGGCTCCGCCCGGGCCGTCGTGGTGGGCGGCGGTTACATCGGGCTGGAGATGGTCGAGAACCTCACGCGCCGCGGCCTGGAAGTGACGCTCATCGAGAAGCTCGACCAGGTGATGGGGGCCATGGATCCGGAGATGGTCACCCCGGTCCACGACGAGCTCCGCCGCCAGGGAATCGATTTGCGCCTGGGAAGCGGCATCGCCGGGTTCGAGCCGGCCGGTCCGCAGCGCCTGGTCGTGGTCACCGAGAACGCCAAGCGGTTCGCCGCCGACCTGGTGATCCTCTCCGTGGGCGTGAAGCCCGACGTTCGGCTGGCCGAGGAGGCCGGGCTGAAGATCGGGTCGCTTGGCGGCATCGAGGTCGATGCCCAGATGCGGACCAGCGACCCGTCGATCTGGGCGGTGGGCGATGCCGTGGAAGTCCGCGAGTGGATCACGGGGCAGCCCGCGCTGATCCCGCTGGCCGGGCCGGCCAACCGCCAGGGCCGCGTGGCCGCCGATTCGATCTGCGGTCGCCCGAGCGCGTTCCGCGGCTCGCAGGGCACGGCCGTCGTCGGCGTCTTCGACCTCGTCCTGGCCACGACCGGGGCCAGCGAGCAAGCCCTGCGCCGAGCCGGCGTCGCCTACGAGAAGGTTTACACCCACTCCTTCAGCCACGCCACCTACTACCCGGGCGCGGAGCCGATGAACCTCAAGCTCTGTTTCTCGCCCGACGACGGCCGCGTGCTGGGCGCGCAGGCCGTGGGCAAGGACGGCGTGGCGCGGCGGATCGACGTGCTGGCGATGGCGATCCAGAAGGGGGCCACGGTGTACGACCTGGAAGAGGCGGAGCTGGCCTACGCGCCGCAGTTCGGCAGTGCCAAGGACCCGGTGAACATGGCGGGCTTCGTGGCGGCCAACATCCTCCGGGGCGACGTCTCCGTGGCCCACTGGGAGCAGTGGCTGGCCAGCCAGGAGGCCGGCGATTCCGCCCCGCTGATCGTGGACGTGCGCAACCCCGGTGAGGTGGCCGTCGGCGCGGTCCCGGGCAGCGTGAACATCCCCCTGGGCGAACTCCGCAACCGGCTGGGCGAGCTGCCCCGCGACCGCGACATCTGGGTCCACTGCGGCGTGGGCCAGCGGTCCTACTACGCCTCACGGATCCTGCGGCAGAACGGCTTTCAGGTGGCCAACCTCTCGGGCGGGCTCAAATCCTACCAGACCCTGCCGGAGAAGGACCGCGCCTGATGGCCGCGGCGGGCCGCCTCGCGCCGCCGTGCGGGCCCACCCCTGGCCGGCGCGTCGCCGTCTCAGCGCGTCACCACGTGGACGTCTTCCGCGGCCACGGCCAGCCACAGGCGCTGGCCGGGCTGAAGCGCAAGCTCCCGGTGCTCGCGGCGGGCCAGGGCCACGGTGAGTGGGCGACCGCGGCAGTCCACGGTCAGTTGCACCACGGCGCCCTGGTCGGTGGCCTCGCCAAGGTGGCCCTCCAGCACCGCCGTGCGGGCCGGAAGCGGATCGGGCGGCTCGGCCCAGACGGCCACGTGCTCGGGCCGGATCACGGCCTGGACCTCGCCGTCGCTCGGGTCGGGCTCGCGGCGGCAGGCGAGGAGCGAAAACCCTTCGGCGGAGTCGAGGCGCACCAGGTCGCCGTCGGCCGACGCGCGGCAGGGGAGGATGTTGCCCGACTGCACGAACCGCGCGATGGCCGCGGTGGCGGGGCGGCGGAGGATCCCGTCGGGCGTGCCCACTTGAAGGATTCGCCCCCCATAGATCACGGCCGCGCGGTCGGCCACGGCCAGCATCTCCGCGAAGCTGTGGCAGACGTGCACCGCCGTGGTGCCGGTCTTCTGCTGCAAGCGGCGGAGCTCGCGCAGGACGCCGTCGCGGGTCTGCTCGTCCAGGGCGCTGACCGGCTCGTCGAGCAGCAGCGCTTGGGGGCCGATGGCCAGGGCCCGGGCCAGCGCGACGCGCTGTTTCTCGCCCCCGGAAAGCCGCGCCGGAAGCCGACCGGCCAGCGGCGCGATCCCCAACAGGCGCAGCATGCGGTCCACGCGCTCCGCCGCGTCCGGGGGCGCCAGCCCGCGCGACGCCAGGCCGAAGGCCACGTTCCCGCGCACCGTACAGTGCGGAAAGAGGGCGTAGTCCTGGGGCAGATACCCGATGCCGCGCGATCGCGGCTCCAGGTGCGTCACGTCGCGGCCGCCGATGGCGATCCGCCCCGCGGCCACGCGGTTCAGCCCGCAGAGGCACTCCAACAGCAGGGTCTTCCCCGACCCGCTGGGCCCCAGGAGCACGAAGTACTCGCCGGGCCGCACGTCGAGCGACACGTTGTCGAGTGCGAACGCACCTACCGAGTAGCGGAGACCTTCGACGCGGATCATCGCTGCCTCAAACCCAGCACGCGGATCGAGACCAGGGCCACGGCGGCCAGGGCGAGCATGAGCATGGCCACGGCCAGGGCGACCTCGATCCGCCCCACCGACTGCTCCAGGTAGATCGTGGTCGGCAGCACCTCGGTCCGCATGCGGACGGCCCCCACGAAGACCAGCAGCGGCCCGAAGATGCCGAACGCCCTCGTCCAGATGAGGATGCCGCCGATGACGATCCCCCGCCGCGCCAGCGGCAGCGCGACGCGGAAGAAGGCCCCGGCCCGGGAGCAGCCCAGCGTCATGGCCACGTGCTCCAGGCGGGGATCGATGCCGTCGAACGTGAGCTTGACCGCGCGGATGCCGAACGAGGCCGCCACGAGGAACTGGCAGAGGATGATCCCGTTGCGGTGGAACACGAACCGCAGGCCGAGGTCGTCCTCGATCCACTTGCCCAGCGGCGTGCGGAAGAACACCAGCAGCGTCAATCCCACGATCAACGGCGGCATGATGATCGGCAGATCGACCACCGAATCGACGAGCGTGTGCCCCCAGAAGCGGTAGCGGCTCAGGGCGTAGCCCATCGGCACGGCGAACACCAGGCCCACCAGCACGGCCAGCGCGCTGGTCCACAGCGACAGCCACAACGCGGCGCGGATGGCCGGGTCGCGGAGCACCTCCAGCAGGGCCTGGCGATTGGTGTAACCGATGTCGGCGGCGATGAGCAGGCCCAGCCCGACGACGAACAGGGCCACGAAACCGAGCATCGACGCGGCGAACAGGCGGCTGCCCGGCCCGCCGACCGGGTCGCTCACCCGGGCGTCGGAGAGAAGGGGGTTCTTCACGGTGCGGCGTCCGCTCCCGGCGGCGGGTCCAGGGTGTCGTGATGCGTGGGGTTCTTCACGGTGCGGCGTCCGCTCCCGGCGGCGGGTCCACGGTGTAGTGATGCTTGCGGAAGATCTCGCGGCCGCGCGGGGACGTGAGGAACTCCACGAATCGCGCGGCCCGCTCCGGGCGGTCCGAGCTGGCCAGCATGCCGATTGCCACCGTGGAAACGACGTTCTGCTGGAGGGGGATGGGCACCACGTCCGTCGTGTCGGCCACGGTGGCGGCCACGCCGTCCCAGACGATGGCGGCGTCGAGGGCCTCGACCTTGACGCTGTTGGCCAGCTCGTTGACGGTCATCGAGCGGAAGTCCACGTGGCGGTCGATCTGCTCCGCGTCGATGCCGCTCTTCTCGAAGATCATCGCGCACTGGCGCCCGATCGCGCAGGCCTCCGCGTCGCCCAGCCCCACCTTCAGCTCGGGACGCAGCAGGTCCTCCAGCCCCTGGATGCCCTTGGGATTCCCCTTCTGCACCAGGATGACGGGCACGAAGTAGCACACGGTCTTGCTCGTGGCGACCAGGCCCTGCTCCCGGGCCAGATCGACGTAGTAGACCTCCCCCGGCATGTAGAGGTCGCCCCGCTCCGCGAGCTTGATGCGGCTGAGCAGCACCTCGCTGCCGGCGTAGTCGCATTCGACCGTCACGCCCTCGCGGCGGCGAAACTCCTCGACGGCCTCGGCCACGGGCGGCCGGATGCCGGCCCCGCAGTAGAGCGTCAACTGCGGGCTCTCGCCGCAGCCGGCCAGCAGGGCCAGCAGGCAGACGCCGCCGAGGGCGAAGGGCAGCGTGACCCTCGACCCGCATCGGCGGCTGCTTTCTCCGACCCGGGATGCCCCTGGTGGGAACACGGGAACATGGGAAGATCGCAACCGGGCATCGGCCGCGTGAAGCGAGACCCCCATCATTCCGGGCTGCCCTCTTCCTTCTCTCCCTCTTCCCCTCTCTCCGTCTTCGTCGCCGAGTCGTCCTCGTCGAATTCCTTCACGTACCCGTGCTCGGCATACAGCTTCTTGCCGTGCTCGTCCACGAACTTGAGGAACTCGTCGAGCAGGTCCTTCTTCTCCGAGTAGGAGAGACCGATCACGTGCACGCGGATATCCGTGTCGTACTCGTAGGGGACGGGCACCAGCTCCAGGTCGTCGCGGAACGTGTAGGCCGTGGCGTTCCAGATGATCGCCGCGTCGGCCAGGCCGAGCTTCATCTTGTTGGCCACGTCGGCGTGGCTGCGGAACAGGCGGTCCTCGACGTTGGCCAGCACCTCGTCCTTGATCCCCTTCTTTTCCAGCAGGGCATAGACCATCTCGCCGCAGGTCGAGTACTCGGGATTGGTGAGCATGACCTTCAAGCCCGGCTTGGCCAGGTCCTCGATGCTCCTGATCTGTTTGGGATTGCCCTTCTGTACGACCAGGGCCGGCCCCATCTGGCCGACCTGGATCGCCCGGTGCAGGGCCCCGGCCTTCTCGGTGTATTCGAGGTACGGGTCGTGGGTGACGAACACGTCGCCGGTGGACTTGGCCTTCACCTGGGGCAGCAGGTCCTCCGAGCCGCCGAAGGAGAGCACGAGCTTGTTGCCCGTCGCCTCCTCGTACTGCTTCTGCAGCGCCTCGGTGGCAGGCCGGAACGACGTGCCGCAGAGGACGACCAGCTCGTCGGGCTGTTCGGTGGTGCCGCCGCAGCCAGTAAGGGCCAGACCCAGCGCGGCCAGGGCGGCCGCCGTGATGAATTGACGCAAGCGCGACATGGTCGGAAGTCTCCTGGAAGTGGGAAGGGTACGAGGCTGATCAGGCGGGGGGTGTGCCGCCGCGAGTCCGGGCGGCAGGGGGCGTGGCGCCGAGCCCCCACCCTTTCAGGATAATCGCCGCGCGGCCGTGAGCAAACCGGGTCGCGGAACGCCCGAACCGAGAGCCCGGGCCGGACGCGCGCGGCCTTGGTCTGCGCGCCAATCCGACGCGCGGCTGCGGAGCGATCTGAACATTCGGCAAAACCCCGGAATTGCCCTGCTCTCCCCCGTTTGGGCCGCAACAGCGAACTATGTTTTCAATGGTCGTGAGACGATCGGAGATGGGGGGGTGGAGACAGGGGACCATCTCTTGGCCGCGCCAGGGCGCGGCGCGTCTTGTTGAGGACCGATGCATGAACGAACCGCCCACCCAGCGCATTCTGCTGATCGACCACGATCGCGATCGGGCCACCGCGGTCCGCGCGATCATGGAGTCGGCCCTTCGCTCAAGCGGCCGCGCTGCGAACCTCCCTGCTGCGCGCGAGGAGGCCGCTGAGCCGCCGCGGTCGGGACTGTTCGGCGGCGCGACGCTCGACACGGCCTCCGACGGCCCCGCGGCGCTGACCTTCGCGCAGGTGGCGATGCAGCATCGCCAGCCCTATGCCCTGGCGGTGGTCGATGCGGGGCTTTCCGGGGCGATGCGGTGCGCGGCCACGGTGCGGGGACTGTGGCAGATCGATCCCGAGCTGCTCGTCCTCGTGCTGCACGGACCGGACGACGCGCCGCGACCGGCCCTGGCCGACGAGATCGGCCGGCACGAGCGATTCCAGTTCCTCTGCAAGCCGGCCGAGCCGCTCGCGCTCCGCCAGGCCGTCACGGCGCAGATCGAGCGCCGGCTGGCCACGGCCCGGGCCGAGCGGGCCAGCGCCCTGCTCGAATCGACCCACCGGGCCCTGAGCCGCGCCCAAGAGCTGGCCGAGGACGCGGAGCGGGCGAAGACCGAGTTCATGGCCAACGTGAGCCACGAGATCCGCACGCCCATGAACGCCATTCTCGGCTTCTCGCAGGTCCTGCTCAAAGAGCCCCTTCAGCCCCAACAGCACGAGAAGCTCCGCTTCGTCCACGATGCCGGCCGGTCGCTGCTGACGCTGATCGACAACGTCCTCGACTTCTCCAAGCTGGCGGCGGGCAAGGTCCGGCTTCGGGCCAAGGCCTTCCACCTCGACGGCGTGTTCCGCGAGGTCCTCCGCGCCACCCGACAGCGGGCCCAGGAAAAGCGGCTCACCGTGGACTGGCATGTCGAGAAGGCCGTGCCGCGGCGCCTGATCGGCGATGCCAGCCGCCTCCGCCAGGTGCTGATCAACCTGGTCGATAACGCCGTGAAGTTCACCGACCACGGCGCGATCCACCTCCAGGCCACTCTCGACGAGGAGACCGACGAGACGGCCACCCTGCGGATCGTGGTCACCGACAGCGGCGTAGGCATTCCCGCCGACCGCCAGACCGTGATCTTCGACGCCTTCAGCCAGGCCGACGGCTCCTCGACGCGACGGTTCGGCGGCCTGGGGCTGGGGCTGACCATCTGCAAGCAGATCGTCGACCTAATGGGCGGGCAGCTCGGCTTCCGATCCAGTGCCGGCCAGGGGAGCAGCTTCTGGCTCTCGCTGGCGTTCGGCAAGGTGCCGGCCGCGGCGGCGCGGACCGACGCCTCGCCGGGGTCCCCGGAGGGCGAGAACGAACTCTCCCCGCCCCTGGAGGCCAGTCCCGAGGACGGGGCCAAGCATGACGGCCGGGCCCGGCTGCTGGTGGCCGAGGATGACCGCATGAACCGCATCCTGCTGGAGGCCCTGCTGTCCCGCACCGGCTCGATCGTCGATGTCGTCAGCCGCGGCGAGGAGGCTCTCGACCTGGTCGCCCGACGCCAGTACGACATGGTGTTCCTCGATCTCGGGCTGCCCGACCGCGGCGGCCCGGAGCTGGTCCAGGAGTGCCGCCGCCGCGAGGCGGCGGGCTCGAAGCGCGCGGCCGTGGTGTGCATGGCGGACGACACCGGGCCCGCACTCCGCCAGCAGTGCCTGGAGGCGGGGGCGCAACACGTCGTCGCCCGGCCGCTGTCGCACGAGGACCTGTTCGCCTCGATCGAGCAGTGCATGCCCGAGCTGCTGGAGGCGGGCGCGGAGGAGGCCCGGTCCGAGGCCCTCTCGGACCTGGACGTGCCCAGCACGGCCGAAGACTGCCTCAAGGGGCTCTGGAACGCCCTGGCCGCCCAGGAATGGGTGGACCTGGAGGGCTATGCCTGCCGGCTCAGGGCGTTGGCCTTGGACAGCGGCCACCAGCCGGTGGCCGACCAGGCCCTGCGGATTCAATTGGCGGCCCGGGCCAAGGAGCGCGACCGGGCCTCGGCCGCCCTGGGAAGGCTGGAGACACTTCTCGGAGAGGCTTCGGGCCGGGGTACCGGGGGCCCGAGACAACTCAGTCCCTGCACCTGATTCGGGTGACCCAGCATGAAGGAGATCCGTCTTCGTGAAGTTCCTGATTGTCGATGACGACCGGCTCTGCCGCGTGCTGGTCGAGGGCATGCTTTCGCCCTACGGTAAATGCCATACCGCCTACGACGGCAACGAGGCGATCAACGCCTTCCGCCTGGCCGTCGAGGACCGCGAGCCTTACGACCTGGTCTGCCTGGACATCATGATGCCCAACATGGACGGGCACCAGGTGCTCGAGGCGATTCGCGACGTCGAGCGCCACCACGGCATCGGCGGCAGCGACGGGGTGAAGGTCATCATGACCACCGCCCTGGAAGACTCCAAGCACTGCATGCGGGCCTTCCGCGAGGGATGCGAGGCCTACGTCACCAAGCCGGTGGACGAGAAGCTCCTCCTGGAGCGGGTGGGCGAGCTGCTGGGCGGACTGCCCGAGCCGCGCCCTCCGGAGGAGGTGGCCGCCGAGACTCCGCCGCCGCCGCCCTTGCCGGCGGCCATGCTGGCCGGGGCGGAGATCAGCGCCCGCATGGCCTCGGGCCAGGGCCGCTTCCTCATCGTCGATGACGACGGGGTCTGCCGCGAGCTTCTGCGGGTCATGCTCTCCTCGTTCGGCCAGTGCGATCTGGCCTACAGCGGGCGCGAGGCCGTCGAGGCCGTGCGCCTGGCCCTGGAGGACGGCCGGCCCTACGACATGATCTGCCTGGACATCATGATGCCCGGCATGAGCGGCCACGAGACCCTGATGGCCATCCGCGAACTCGAGAAGAAACGGGGCCGCCTGGGGAGCGACGGCGTGAAGGTGATCATGACCACGGCCCTGTGCGACGCCAAGCACTGCATCCAGGCGTTCCGCGAGGGCTGCGAGAGCTACCTCACCAAACCCGTCCACCAGGCCCAGCTCCTCGAGCAGATGCGCGATCTCGACGTGCTGTAGCAATGGACTCCCGTCAAGCCGCCCGGTGGGAGTCAGGGGGCAGGGAGGCAGAGACTTCCGAAGTCTTCAAGACTTCGGAAGTCTGAGGCACGCCGCGCCGTTGCCTCCGGCGTCATGCCTCCTTCCCACTCCACTACTCCCCCGGTCTTATGTGCAGGAAGCAGCACCCTTCTCCGCCCGGCTGCCAGGTGTCGGCCGAGAAGCGGAACCCCGCGCCCTCGAACGTCCCGTTGTCGATCCGCGCCGCGATGCGGCACATGGTGGCGACCTCCTCGTCGGGCAGGCCGGCCTCCTGCCAGGCGTCGCGCAAGGGGCAACCGTGGAACCGGATGTCCAGGCCCTCGGGGTCGTCGCGCACGACCTCGGGCTGGAACATGTTCCCCCGATCGGGGATCCCGCCCAGAAACGCCTCCTTCAACCCCGCCAGGTCCGCGGGGGCGAATCGGGCGTACTTCTGGCGGCCCTTCTGCTGGCCGCGGCGGTAGATGGCCCGGGTCATGATCGCCTCGGCCCGCTCGGCCCCGAGCTCGGCGCGCATCTCGTCGAAGATTAGGTAGTAGAGAATTGCCCGGTTCTTAAACGAGTCGTAGAGCTGGGCCCGCAGGTCGTCTTCCAGGGGCATGGGATCTCTTCCTCCAAAGAGAGAATCGTCGCGGCCGCTCGATCGAGGCGGCGAAAGCTCCCCCAGGATAACCGATCGGTGCCGCCCAGCGAAAGGAGCCGCTAGCGCGATCACCGCCGCGTCGCGTCCCCGCTGACGGCCACCGTGGCGGTCGGGTCGGACCGGCGTCGCGCAAGAAGCAGGATTTCGCCCCGGCGCAGGAACCGCGGCCGACGCGCCACCACCTCCAGCTCCTCGCCGAAGGCCGCGCGCAGCTCCTCCTCCTGCTTGCTCGTGGCGAAAACGTAGGGCCGCTCCGACTCATCGAGAAACCGCCGCAGCTCGTCGGGCTTCTCGCAACTGGCGATCGGCTGCCGCGCGTAGAACACGAAGCTCTCGCGCACGAAGTGGTAGCCGGCGAGCTGGCAGTCGCCCGGACACGCCGCACGCAGCTCGGCCAGCATCGGTCTGGCGGTCTGGAAGCGGTCGATCCGCACGGCCGCCACGCCGAAGATGCTGGCCAGGAAGACCACGGAAGTCACCGCAAACGAGACCACCGCCGCAAGCCGCCGGCCACGCCTGAAAAGCGCCGAGAACACCAGGGCCCCGGCGATGAGCACCAGTCCCAGCAGCCCCAGCAACTCCTCGCCCGGCGCGAGGATCATGGCCACGATCGGGAAGGCTACCATCAGCCCCGCTCCGACGAGCACCGTGGTGGTCACGCCGCTGCGGATCCAGCCCGGGTGGATCGCCGCGGGCTCGGCGATCCAGCGGTCGATGAACCAGCCCGTCATCAGGGCCAGGGCCGGATAGGCCGTGAGCACGTAGTGCGGAAGCTTGGTGCTGGGCACCGACCACGCCCCCACGAAACAGAAGACCCACGAGGCCACGAACCAGTGCTCCATGCGCCAGGGGCTCCTGCGCCCGCATCCGCGAAACAGCTCGACCAAGCTCGGCCCCATAAAGACCGACCAGGGGAAGAACCCGATGAGGATCGCGGGGACGTAGTACCAGAAGGGGCCGCTGTGCCCCTGCATGGGCTGCAGGGCCCGGCCGACGTTCTGCTCGTAGAGGAACCTGGTGAGGAACTCGCCGTCGGTCCGCATGCCGACCATCACGTACCACGGCACGGCGATCGCGCCCACGACGACGACCGCCGTCAGCGGCCGCAACTGCCAGGCCGCGCGCAGCAGCCGGCCGGGGCGGAAAGGCCGCAAGAGGGCCACGATCCCCACGCCCCAGGTGACGAGCATCGCCCACAGGGTGCGGGCCTGCCAGCCGGGCTGGAGGTGTTCGCCCCGGTGGGCCTTGGGGTACCGGGCCAGCAGCCCGGCCCGGCGGTCCTGCCACCACGTGTCGCCCGACCGCAGGTGCGCGGAGACGAGCAAAAAAAACCCCAGCATGGCCACCGGCAGCAACACGCCGATGGGCCCCTTGGTCAACACCGCCAGTCCCAGGCAGGCGTAGAGGAGCACGAACGCGAGCCACGGACCGCTCTTGAAGAGCCCCGATGGTCGAGGCGGGTGCTTCGCCCGCGGACCGCTGCGCGGCTCCGGCTCCACCTCCGCACGGCTGGAAGGTACCATGCCCGCGGCGACGAACAGCAGCATGGCCAGCGCGGTGAAGAACACGAAGACCGAATCGGTGGTGGCCGCCCTGGCCGAGACGGTGAAGATCAGCGTCGTGGCCGTGGCCAGCCCGGCCCAGAGGCCTACCGACGGTTTGAACAGCCGGCGTCCCAGGTGATAGGTCACCAGCGCCGTGGCCACGCCGAACACGGCCGACCAGAACCGCGCCCCCATTTCGCCCACGCCGAACATCGCGTATCCGGCGATCATCAGCCAGTAGGCCAAGGGCGGCTTCTCGGGGAACATCTCGCCGTTGTAGCGGGGAACCACCCAGTCGCCCCGCTCGAACATGTCCAGGGCGATCGCCGCGTAGAGCGGCTCGTCCTCGTCCCACAGACCCGCCGAACCGAGGTTCAGGAAAAAGACCGCCGAAGCGGCCAGGACGATCCAAAGCTGGTGCCGGAGCGCGGCGGGCATGGGTCCCTCCTTGTTTCCAGTCCCGCGAAACGAGTCAGGAGAGGCAGTCTAGGGCATCCTCCAGATTGCCACAACAGCAGTTCGCTCGTCGCTCGGGAGATCGGTCGAGGCGACTGATCTTGGCCACCCGACACGCGATGGCTACGATACGCCGCCGTGCCCTGCCGACCCAGGTTGCCATGAACGCGCGCCACGACTGCCTTCCCATGCACGTTCCGCCGCCGCCGTTTTCCGCGCGCCGCCTCGTTGCGGTCGCCGGGCTGCTTCTTGTCGGGGCCCTTGTGGTCCTGCCGCTGGACCTGGCGGTTGCACGATGGGCCGCGGCCGAACCGCTGCCGGGCGACCTGCGCCGCATGCTCGCCTGGTCCGAGTGTTTCGGCCACGGCCTGGGCGCGATGCTGATCCTCGCGGCCATCGCCTGGCTCGACCCGCCGCGGCGCGTGCGCTTGCCGCGCGTGGCCCTGGTGGCTCTGGCGGCCGGCCTCGCGGCCGACGTGGTCAAGCTCGCGGTGGCGCGCACGCGCCCGCGGGCCTTTGATCTGGGCGGGGAGGTGCTGGCCAGCTTCACGGGCTGGCTCCCCCTGGGGGCGGGGGGGAGCGATCAACAGGCGTTTCCCTCGGCCCATACGGCCACGGCCGTGGGACTGGCCCTGGCCCTGGCCTGGCTCTATCCCCGCGCGCGATGGCTCGTGGCGATGCTGGCCGTACTCGTCGCGTGCCAGCGCATGTGCGGAAGCGCCCACTATCTGAGCGACACGTTGGCCGGGGCCGCCTGCGGCCTGCTGGCCGGGGCGACGCTCCTGCCGGGCGGATTCCGCTCCGCGTGGCTGGACCGGCTCGAAGCCCGCTGGGCCGCGGCATGCCGTGATGTCCCGCCTGCCGGCGGCGCCGTGGCCGCGCACGACACGACTGAAGACTCTGCCCCATCGATTCATGACTCATCGCCGCGATCCCACGTTGCTTGAGCCTCGCCCGGCCGATGGCGACGCGGTCGAACCCCGCTTGCCGCGTTCGCGCATCGGCGAGTCCCGCTTCGTCGTGCGACGGCCGGGCCCGATCGATCTAGCGCGGCGCCATGCGGAGGTGCGGAGGAGTCCCTATTCCGTGCGCCTGGGCCGGTGGCTGTTCCGGAACCGCACGATGACCTTCGCGCCGCTGGCGATCGCGGCGGCCGCCGCCGCGTGGATCCGCGCATCGGGCGCGGCCGAACCGGGCATGGCGCTGGGTGCGAACGTGCTTGCGGGCTTCGCCTTGCTGCTTGCGGCGGCGATCGTCCGGTTGCACGTGGCCGGGCGCGCGCGGCCCGGTACCTCCAGCCGAGGCGTGACGCTGGAGGCCGGCGAGCTGATCACCACGGGGATGTACGCCTGGACGCGCAACCCGCTGTACGTGGCGAACCTGCTCATTTGGTTCGGCCTGGGCCTGGCGGCGGGCTGCCCGATCGCAGCCCTTTGCATGACCGGACTTGCCGCCGCGCAGTACCACGCCATCATCCTGGCGGAGGAGGAGTACCTCGCGCGGCGCTACGGGGAGCGTTACGCGGCCTATTGCCGCCGCGTGCCGCGATGGCTGGCGGGGCTCGCCCTTGCGCGCCGGAGGTGTCCGCGGCCCTCCGCGCCGGGGTTCACGTGGCGGCGGGCCCTGTTCCGCGAGGCCGACACGCTGCTGCTGCTCGTGCTGGGCGCGTGGGCGATCCTGGGCCTGAGTTGCGGCTGGCTGCCGTGGCGCGCCGCGGCGGCGGCTCCCCGCGCATGGCTCCTGGCGCCGGCGGGCCCGGCGATGGCGTGGCTGCTGGTCAAGGCGCTGAAGAAGGGGGGCTGGAAGCGGCGCCGAGGCCAGGGCCGGGATTGCCCTGCGCGGGGCCCCGGCTGAGAATGGTTGCCAGAGCGCACGCTTCGGGTTTTCTGCCGATCGCCTCCGGAGACGCCATGCTTCCACGACACGGCTGGTTCGCCCTGCTCGCGGCCGTCTGGCTCGCCGTCCCGCTTCAAGGGGGGGAGCCGCGCACGCCGGGGCTGAAGGTCCCCAACCTCGACGTGCCGCTCCCCACGCTCGGCGGCTGGCAGTTCTGGACCGACGAGCTGTTCTTCCACAAGTGGCGAATCCAGCGCAACGCCTCCTCGGGCGTGTATCGCCTGCTCGATGCCCGCGACTTCCAGCACGCCCGGGGCAGCTTCGACGCCTGTCGGGCGAAGCTCGAGGAGATCAAGCGGGAGAAGGAGCTTCCGCCCATGCGGGGAACGGCCGTGGTGGTTTTGCATGGACTGCTCCGCAGCCGGGGCGCGATGGCCGGGCTCTGCGAACACCTGGAACGCCAGGGCAAATACAGCGTGTGCAACATGGGCTACGCCAGCGGGCAGCACGACGTGGCCGCGCACGCCCGGGCCCTGGATCGCGTGCTTCAGAACCTCGACGGCGTCGAGGAGATCCACCTCGTCGCCCATAGCATGGGCAACATCGTGGTCCGCCACTACCTGCACGACCGCTACCGGGACAAGGACCGTCCAGCCGATCCGCGGATCAAGCGTTTCGTGATGCTCGCCCCGCCCAACCACGGCTCGCTGCTGGCCTACGTGGTGGGCGAGAACAAGGTCTTCGCCGCGCTGGCCGGCGAGGCCGGCCAGCAGCTCGGGCGCGACTGGGCCAAGATCGAAGCCAGGCTGGCCACGCCCAAGTTCGAGTTCGGCGTGATCGCCGGCGGGCGCGGCAACGGCAAGGGCTACAACCCCCTTCTGCCGGGCGACGACGACGGCACCGTGACCGTGGCTGGCACGCGACTGAGCGGGGCGCGCGACTTCGTCGTCGTCCCGGTGCTCCACGGCGTCGCCACGCGCGATCCCCGCGTAGCGGACCTCACCCTGTCCTTCCTCCAGCACGGGCACTTCGTCTCGGAAGAGGCCCGGCAGCCGATTCCGTAGGGGGTCGGGCGGGGCGAGGGATCGGGAGTCGTCTCGAACAGGCTTCCGCTCGCTTCGGAACCTCCACGCGAGAAGGCTCCCCACGCCCCGACCGCGTCCCATTTCGCTGCGCCCGGCGATCGGGTAGTCTAAAGGGTTTCCAGTCCGCCGCCGGCCTTCTTCCGGGAAGTGGGCCGATTGTTCTTGCACCCCCGCTAGCATGGCCGAGACGTCGCTGTTTCAGAAGACCGTAGGGCCCGGCATCGTCGTCTTCGACGGCGCCATGGGCACCGAGCTCTACCGCCATCACATCTTCACCAACCGCTGCTTCGACGAGCTTTGCGTCTGCGAGGCCACGCTGATCCGGCAGATCCACGCCGCGTATTGCGAGGCCGGGGCCGACGTGCTGACGACCAACACCTTCAACGCCAACCGCGTGGCCCTGGGGCGTTTCGGCCTGGCCGAACGGCTGGAGGAAATCAACGCGGCCGGGGCCCGACTGGCGCGCCAGGTGGCCGACGAGGCGGGACGCCCCGTGCTGGTGGCCGGGTCGATCGGTCCGCCGCCCCCGCAACCGGAGTTCGAGGACCAGGTCGAAACCATGCTCGCCGAGCAAGCCCGGGCTTTGATGGACGGCGGCGCGGACTTCATCCTCTTCGAGACGCAGCCCGGACGCAGGGCCCTGGAGCAATGCGCGCTGGCCATGCGCAATCTCCGCGACGTGCCGTATATGCTCTCCTTCGCCGTGACCGAGGACGGCGAGACGATCTCGGGCGAGCCGATCGACCGGCTCATGGCCCCCTTGCCCCAAGACGCCCCGGAGCCGTTCGCCTGGGGCATCAACTGCGGCACGGGGCCCAGCGCGCTGCTGCCGATCGTGGAGCAGGCCGTGCACAGGACTCCGCTGCCGCTGGTCGTGCAGCCCAACGCGGGGGTCCCCAAGGAAGTCGAGAACCGGCGCATCTATCTCTGTTCACCCGAGTACCTCACCGAATACGCCAAGCGGTTCGTTAGCCTGGGCGCGGCCGGGGTGGGAGGATGCTGCGGCACGGCGCCCGAGCACATCCGCGAGATGGCCCTGGCGGTCAAGCCGCTGGCGCGGGCGCGGGCGCAGACGATCGTCCACGAGCCGGCCGAGGAAGTGGAGCCCAAGGAGCCCAAGCCGTTTGCCGGGCGCTCGCTCCTGGCCGCGCGCCTCGCCGCCGGCCAGTGGGTGACGAGCGTCGAGCTGGTGCCGCCGCGGGGCTACGACCTCTCCTCCCTCGTGGCCCGAAGCTGCGAGCTGAAGCGGCACGGCGTGGGCGCGATCAACATCCCGGACGGTCCCCGGGCCAGCGCCCGCATCTCTCCCCTGGTGGCGGCCGCCCGCGTGCAAGAGGAGGCCGGCATCGAGGTGATCCTCCACTTCTGCTGCCGCGACCGCAACCTGATCGGCATGCAGGCCGACCTGTTGGGCTGCGCGGCGTGCGGACTGAAGAACGTCCTCTTCGTGACGGGCGATCCGCCCAAGCTCGGCAAGTACCCGCACGCCACGGGCGTGTTCGACACGGACTCGATCGGCATGGTCGCCGTGCAGCGCCGCCTGAACGCCGGCATCGACCTGGGCGGGCAGGCCGTCGAGCCGCCCACCGAGGCCGTCATCGGCGTGGGGCTCGACCCCACCGCCCTGGACCGCAAGCGCGAACTGGAACGCTTCCGCCGCAAGGCCGAGGCCGGCGCCGAGTTCGCCATCTCCCAGCCGGTGTTCGACCCCGAGGCCCTGCTGCGGTTCCTCGACGACGTGCAGCCGCTGGGCGTGCCCATCGTGGCCGGCATCTGGCCGCTGGCCAGTCTGCGCAACGCCCAGTTCATGCAAAACGAAGTGCCGGGCGTGGAGATCCCCGAAGCGATCATGCAGCGCATGGCCTCGGTCGAAAGCCGCGAGGACCAGCTCCAGATGGGCGTCCAGATCGCGCGGGAATCGGTCGAGCGAATCCGCGATCGCGTGGCGGGTATCCAGGTCAGCGCGCCGCTGGGCAAGATCGCCACGGCCCTGGCGGTGCTGGATGGCTGAGGACGGCGGGCGGGAGCCCCTTTTCGAACGCGTCTTGCGTGCAGCCAGAGCACCGGCCGAGAGAAAACTCCCGACCCCCTTCACTCCGGGTGAAGAAACACCGTGATCTCGGGCAGGCGGTCGTCCTGGAGCTTGAGCTTCGCCCCCAGGTCCACCTCGATCGCGTGAAGCACGGACTTCCGGCCCTCGGCCTCGACCCGGAGCATGATGCCCCGCAAAAGCACGCGCCGCTCCGTGCGCGACAGAAGCAGCGACCGGTAGCGCCACACGGTGCATGGCAGCTCGACGAGCAGGTCGGTCGTGCCGTCGCCCGCGGTGGAGGCCACGCCGGGCTGCGACACGGCGCTGGGCAGCCGGACCTTGGCCCCGGAAATCGGCTGGCCGGTCGATGCATCCACGACCCGCACCTGCATCTGGACGGGCATGCTCACGGTGAACGCGGCCAGAGACGTGTTCTCCGCCGAGTACCGCAGCCCGAAAAATACACCCGCCAGGAGGAGCAGTCCCAGAAGCACCAGCCGCACGCTGCGGTGATACACGCCGGCTAGGATCACCGCGGCAGGGGCGGCCAGGCAGCACTCGAACACGCCGCGCTCCCCGCGCCACGCCCACATGGCGAGGAAGAGGCTCGTCGCGGCCGTGGCCAGCAGGAGCGTGCCCAGGTTGAACTGGAGCCGGCGGGTGAAGCGCCGGCGAGCGTCCGGCGTCGAATCGGACATGGCGCGGCTCGCTCGGGGGACGGGACCATCAGGCGATTGTCCCGCGCCGCGACAAATCGTGCAATGAAGGGGAGGGGATCGAGAGTCTTCTCTCGAACGCGTCTTCTTTGTCGCAAGAGTACTGGCCGTGAGCGGACTCCCGACCCCGTGCGCCCCCCAACGCCCGGAGTTCGCAAGCCCTACCTCCCGACGACCCGGTCGGCCGATTCGCCGTGCTTGAGGTACTTGGGCGGCGGAATCGGATGCCCGCCGGACGGCCTGCTGAAGAAGGCCGCGATCCGATCGACCACGATCTCCTGCTCCGCGGCGGTCAGCTCGGGGAAGATCGGCAGGGCGAGGACCTCGCGCGCAGCGCGGTCGGTCTCGGGCAGGTCGCCCGGCTTGTAGCCCAGGCAGGCGAAACACTCCTGCTCGTGCAGTCCGAGCGGGTAGTAGATCTCGCTGCCCACCTTGTGCTCGGCCAGGTGCGCCCGCAGGGCGTCGCGCCGGCCGCCCGGCACGCGCACGACGTACTGGTTCCACACGTGACGGTGACGGGGGTCATGGGTCGGCAGCCCCAGGACGCCGTCCAGTCCCGCGGCGGCGAACAGCTCGGCGTACCGCGCCGCGTTGGCCCGACGCATCTCGGTCCAGCGGTCGAGGTGAGGGAGCTTCACGTTGAGCACCGCCGCCTGGAAGGAGTCGAGCCGGCTGTTGATCCCCACCACTTTGTGGTAGTAACGCGGCGCCATTCCATGGACGCGAAGCAAGGCGAGCTTCTCGGCCAGGTCGTCGCGGCGCGTGGTGAGCATGCCGCCGTCGCCGGCCCCGCCGAGGTTTTTGGTCGGGTAGAAGCTGAAGCAGCCCACATCGCCGATCGACCCGGCGCGGCGGCCCGACCACTCGGCGCCGATCGCTTGCGCGCAGTCCTCGACGATCGCCACGCCGGCCTCCGCGGCGACGCGGCCCAAGGTGTCCATGTCGGCGCACTGGCCGAACAGGTGGACCGGTAGAATCGCCTTGGTGCACGCGGAGACGTGGTTTTCCACGTGGCGCGGGTCCACGTTGAACGTGGCCGGATCAATGTCGGCGAACACCGGCCTGGCCCCCAAGCGCGTCACCGCGCTGGCCGTGGCGAAGAAGGTGAAGCTGGGCAAGATCACCTCATCGCCCGGCCCGATGTCCAGTGCCATCAGCGCCAGCAGCAGAGCCTCGCTGCCCGAGGCACAGGCCACCGCGTGCGGCGCCTGACAGACCTCGGCCAGATTGGCTTCCAGTTGCTTGACCTCCGGCCCGAGCACGAACATGCCCGAATCGCAAACCTGGGCCAGGGCGGCAAGGAACTCCTCGCGGAGCGGTCGGTGCTGGCGCCCCAGGTCGAGCAGTGGGACCGGTTGGGGCTCGGGGACGGGTTGGTCCGGGCCGCGCGTGCTGGAAGTCATGGCACAACACCTACTTCTGGCAGACGTGTCCCCGCAGGCGCATGGCGGCCCGGGGACGGGACGAGAAAGACGGGCCAGAAGTTAGGCAATAATGAAAAACGGGTCAAGATCGACCCGTACGCGATGTCGGCGAGCTCAAGTGTCCCAGTCGTGACTTGAGCATTGCCCCCCCAGGGGCAGTCGCGATGTGCCGGGCTGTCAATTCCAGCCGTCGTTCTTTCGGCCGCTACGGCGCTTTTCGGCAGGTGTCAGGCGGTCGTTCAGCGAGCTGAGGCGGAGCCTAATGGCAAGGCGGGTAAGCAGGGCAGCCTTGTCCGTACCCAACTTGCCCATCGCCCGCGCCTTGTGGTTATCCACGGTGTGCGGGGCCAGCTTGAGAATCGCCGCCGCCTCGCGCACCGTGCAGCCCAAGCTGATGAGCCGCACAACCTCCTTCTCCCGCTCCGTCAGATGCTTTTCCGCAACGGGCTCTTCCTTCGCTTTGGCCATGGATGCCTTTCCCGGAGCTCAAAGTAGGGGACCGCCATCGAGTCCCCATTGTACTCATCCGCCCGCTCGTGTGAAGCCATCATAGAAGAAAAACGGCATCAACCCACGCTTTCTCACCACGGGTGCGGAAACAGCTCCTCACAACCAAATCCCTTGGCGTGATTGGGGAAGTGGGGTCAGGACCCCTTTGCCCAAGCGGCCCGAAGGGTGATTCGCACAAGAAAGCCCTGACCCCTTTTCCCCCCAGGATCGCGCGCGGCGATTCATCCTATTGGGTGTCGAACTTGATGCGAAATGACCCTCTTTTCGACTAGAGGGGGGACAGGGTCTCCTCACCCCAGGGCCAACAAGCCCCCCTGAGATGAGGGCTTTTCCCGCGTCTGCCCATGCCGGCCATGTCGCCCGGAGCCGCGCGGGGCTCATCCCATGAGCACCTGTTGGTACAGATTCATCGCTTCGGCGGCCATGCGCTGGGCCGTATAGCGGGTGTGGACCGCTTCGTGACCCCGCCGGGCGAGCTCGGCAGCCAGCTTCCGATCCTGGATAAGGCGCGCCAGGGCCGCCGCCAGGGCATCGGGGTCATTGGGGGCGTGCAGCAGACCGCCCCCGCAGTCGGCCACCATCTCGGAGAAGGCCCCGTGCTGGGGCAGGACCACGGGAGTGCCGGCCGCCCAGGCCTCCACCACCGGCAGCCCCTTGCTCTCGCGATACACGGCCGGGGCCGCGAACACGAACAACGAACGGAGCATGGCGATCTTGGCCGGCCGATCGACCTCGCCCGCGTACCGGAACCGATCTGCCAGCCCCGCTTCGGCGAGGCGTTTCTCGATTCGGCTCAGGTAGGGCCGCTCGGCCGGGCTCATCCACCCGGCTGCCTCCAGGCGCAAGGGGGGCATGGCCGGCTCAGCGCACAACCGAACGAAGGCCTCGGCCAGAACGTGCAGTCCCTTGTCCTCGCAGAGGCGGCCCAGGAAGCCGACCGCCAGCCCGCGGCCATCGGCGCCCGCCTCGGCGAACCGGTCCGTTGCGGCGGCGGGCGTGGGATATCCCCGCAGGTCGAGCCCGGGCCGGATCACGTGAATCCGCTCGCGGGAGACGTCGAGATAGTCGGCCATGAAGTCGGCGAAGTAGCCGTTCATGGCGACCAGCGCGGCCAAGTGGCGGCACTGCCGGCGCAGCAGGTGGCGGACCTGGGAGTAGTGCGGCTCGGGCAACTTCTCCACGAACACGTCCTCGCCCGACAGGTCACACATGACGGGCACGCCCAGGCGCGCGTGGATCTGCCCGGCCATGCCGGACAGCAGGGCGTTGTTCAGATGGACCAGGTCGGGTTGGACGTCGGCCGCCAGCCAGTCGCAGAGCTTGTCGAGCTCGGCGGCCTGGCGTCCGTCCATGCCCTGGAGCATGGACACGGTCAGGGGGCCGAGCGTCTCGGGCCGCGTGGACGCGCTGAGACGCCCCACCAGGCGCAGCAGCGCGGGGCGGTCGAGCAGGCGCTGCACCAGCCGGGGCATGCGCCGGAAGAGCCCGGAGGCCTGCTGGAGATAGACGTTGATCCCGCCATAGACCACGTGGTTGACGGCCTGGTTTTCTTCGTCGGTGCGCAGCGGGGTGTAGGCCGGGACCAGCAAGGCCTGGCAGCCGGCTTCGACCAGCGCGGCGGCCAGGGTGTTGCCGTGCAGGCAGCTTCCGCAGTACATGCCGCCTGCCCCGGCCACGAGATGGACGACCTTCATAGGCGGCTGTTCCCTGGAACCGACTTCCGAAGTCTCGAAGACTTCGGAAGACCGTGCGCTCCCCTTTACCGCTTGAGCACCGTATCGACGAAGTAGTGAAGCAGGTGGCGCAAGGGGGCCGGGTCCAGCGAGTCGGCCACCTGCCTGGCCCGCTCGTGGTGCTTGTCGATTAGCCCCTCGGCCTTGGCGAACACGTCCGCCTGCTCATAGGAGCTCCGCACCGATGCGAGCGTGTCCTCGTCGCGGCCGGGGCTCCGCAGGGCGGCTTCCAGCGCGTCGGCGGCGTGGTGGTCGAGGCCCTCCAGGGCCAGGGCCCAGAGCACGGTGGGACGGCCGTCCAGCACGTCGCGCCCCGACGACCGCTTGTTCCCCTCTTCCGCGTCCCAGTCCTCCAGGTCGTTGAGGATCTGGAAGGCCACGCCCAGGTGCCGGGCGTAGCGGGCGATCGGCTCCTCGTAATCCTCGGCAGGCGCGGCCAGACGGATCCCGGCGTACAGCGCGGCCTCGAAGGCCGGCGCGGTCTTCAGGGCGTAGATCTTCAAGGCCTCCAGCGGCGTGATTCGCTTGTCCGCCCGATCGCGCCAGGCCAGCTCCGCGCCCTGGCCCTCGCAGAGGCGGGTGTGTGCCTCGGAGAGCCGCCCCAGCACGTCGGCCACCACGTCCGGAGCCAGCCGGCCGCGCTCCCCGGCCACCAGCCGGTAGCCCAGCCCGACGAGGTAATCGCCCACGTTGATCGCCACGGCCGGGCCGAAGCGGCGGTGCAGCGTCTGGTGGCCGTAGCGGAACGGATCGTCGTCCTCGATGTCGTCGTGCACCAGGGACGCCTTGTGGAAGACTTCCATGGCCAGGGCCACGCGTCGCACGCTGTCGGAAAGAGCCGCCACGTGCTCCGGGCCGTCGGGCCGCGTGCACCGCGCCCCGATCATCGCGTCGTACGCGGCCAGCGTAATGAATGGCCGGGTGTGCTTGCCGCCGCGCAGGAGGAAGTCGTAGGCCACCGCCTCGGTCGAGGCCAGAGGCGAAAGCCCCGCGAGGCCGTCGCCGTTGGTCTCCGACCCCAGCGGCCCGCCGCGCGACCGCGGGGCCAGCCGGTCCAGCTCCTCGGGCTCGAACATCGCGGCGGCGCACCGCAACAGGTGGAGATAGGTCTCGGTGGGCACGGCCGCCGGGCAATGCGGCGTGTGGATCATCTCCAGGACCCAATCCTCGTCGGTCTCCGAGTCGCGGCAGCGGCTGTCCAGAAGCGGCACCGCCATGCACGGGATCCCGGCCAGAAGGATCTTGTCCAGGGCCCGCTCCAGCACGTTCAGGCAGGCCACGCCGAGGATCGCATCCACCTCGCCGGCCAGGATGATCTGCATCACCACGGGCGTTCCCTCGGCGATCATCACCCGGTAGCCCATCTGCTCGGCCACCGCCCGAAGCTCGGTCAACCGGCACGCCCCGCAGTCCTCGCACAACAGCCCCAGCGGGCTGAACCGGGCCGGGCAGGTCTCGGCCTGGCGCAGGCAATGCGGCAGAAGCAGCAGGCGGCGGTCGAAGGGGACGGACGCCACCTGGTCGCGCCAGAAGGCCGAGCCCAGCATGACCATGGTCCAGCCCGCGTACTGATCGGAAGACCCTAAATCCGCAAGCACCTGTCTGGCGAGCGATTCGACCAGGTGGCGCGCCAATGGGCGCGACCGGTCCAGGCCCGACGCGACCTTGGAGGCCGCCGCGCGAATCCGCGCGCGGGTCGCCCGGTCGGCGGGCACCGCCTTGGGGCATTCCCGCACGGCGGACGGCGAAGCCTTGGATGCGGCTGCCTGCGACTGGGAAAGGGCGTCGGCCACGGGTGCGATCCGAAGGTGTCTGCTCAGGCGCGGAGGGGGGAAGGCGAGCGGAAGGCGGCCGGAGCCCCGGGCCGGCGCGTCAGGTCGTCTCGCGGGCCGGAGACCAGCGAGCGACCGCGGCGCCCAGGGCCGCAACCGTGAAGATCAAGGGATACGACCTTTCATAATACCACAGCCGGGCGAAGTAGAAACCGATCGGCGAGGCCCGGCGGTGCTCGCCCGAGCGGACCGCCTCGATCAGCCAGTTAAGTCCTTTGGCGGCGGCAGGTTGAGGCGCCGCTCCCCCCTCGGCCGTCAGCAGCGCCTCGACGGCCAGCCCCGTTTCCTCGACGCTCGACACCTCAGGGCCGCCGCCCCAGCCGCCGTCGGCGTTCTGGCAGGCGCCAAGCCACCTGAGGCCGCGCCGCGGCGCCTCGTCGTCCAGCCGTCCCAGATCGCGATAGGCCAGCAGCACCCGGGCCGTTCCGTACACCGGATTCTCCTCCCCGGGATCGTGCTGATTGCCGAACCACAGCGGCAGCCAGCTCCCGTCGGGCCGCTGCTGACGGCGGAGATACTCCAGCCCGCGCGCGATCGCCGCGTCGAACCGCGTGCGACGGATCGATTGGGGCCACCCTGCCGCGCGCCCCCGCCAGGCGGCCAAGGCACGCAGGGCATGCGCCGTCAAGTCGCTGCCGCTGCGGTCGAACGGCAGCGCGCCCCACCCGCGGCAGAAGGTGGGCCATCCCCCGTCGCGGTTCTGAAGGCTCAACAGCCACACCAAACCACACCGCGCCGCCCGTTCGATCGGGGATGGCCAAGGGGACTGGCCCCGTTTGCCGCGAAGCGGCTTGGAGGGTGCGCCGCACAAACGTTGCCTGTCCCCTTCTTCCCCGGCACCATGGGCGATGGCCGCCAGCGCCAACAGCGCGCCCGGCGTGTCGTCGGCGTCGGGCACCGCCCCGGACAGGTCGGTCCATCCCCATCCACCGGGCGCGGCGCGGGTGAACGGATGCACGCCCGTGTGCTGGCACGCGAGAAGCCACTCGACAGGCGCGTGCGCGGCGGCTTTCTCGCCCGCGCCGGCCAGCGCGTTGATCGAGAGCGTGGTGACCCACGTCGCCAGGTTGGTGTCGATGGGCCAGGAGCCGTCGCCGCGCGCCGAATCGAGAAGGAACCGCAGCCCGCGCCGCACCACGGGATGACCGGCCCGGCCGATCGAGGCCAGGCTCATGACCACGAAGCTCGTCAGCGGCGTGGCCTCGAGGAAGCCGCCGCTTGCGGGCTGCTTGTCCTGGAGCACCCGGAGACTGCACGCGACCGACGCCCGGCGCACGAGCCACGCGACCGGATTCCGCGGCGGCCGATGGAAGTAGCGTGCCTGGCCGATCGCCACCAGCGCGGGGATGGCGTAGCTGACCACGGGCAGGCGCATCAGCCCCAGCACCGCGTGGGGCAGACAGGCCATCTCGAACGGCAGCGGCGCCACGTCGCTCCAGGGCACCAGGCCAGCCAGGGCGCAGTTGGTGAGGATGGGCACGGCAAAGGTCTTGTCCTTGCCGTAGCGGCGGCGCAGCCCGGCGACGCCGCCCCGGGTCTCGAGGTACGCCTCGGCCCGACCGAGCATGGCCGCGTGCCCGTCGGCCGCACCTGCCAGATGGAAGGCGGCGCGCACGAGCATCGTGGTGGCGATGTTCGAGAGGCTCCTGTCCGTGTCGCCCCAGCCGCCGTCGGGGTTCTGCTGCCCGGCCAGGTAGCGGAGTCCGCCGGCCACGAGCCGCGGCGTCTCGGGCAATGCCAGCTCGGCGTGCCGCGCGTGCACCGCGAGCGCGCTGACGGCCGTGGCCGTCGATAGCGCCGAGCTGCACAGCTCGCCGACCCAGTGTCCCTCCGGGGCGCGCTCGGCGAGCAGGTCGTCGCGGGCCGCTCGGTACGCGGCGGCAAGTGCCTGCGTGTCGATCATCCGCGCTTGCCGAACACCAGCAGGAAGCGGCGGTCGCCCGGGGCCGGGGCCTCGCGAAGCAGGACGAACCCCGCCTTGGCCATTTCCTCCTTGACCGTGTCGGGGTGGATCATGCGGCGGTGGCTCGCCTCGCGGTGGGGCATCTTCCGCGGTGCCCTGCGGTCCAGGACGAACACCTTGCCGGACGGTGCGAGTCGATCGCCGAGGTGTTCCAGCAGCGCCGGCCCGTGGAACAGCAGGTGATAGGTGTCGAGGAAATAAACCGCGTCGAGCGGCTCCGGGCCGAGCTTCGGATCGCCCTTGTCGGTGAGCGCCGAGGGCATCTTCACGCCCGAGGGCAGTTCGGGGCGCTCGTCCTTGCGCGTGGCCCACTCCTCCAGCACCAGGTCCACGGCCTCGCTCGACGAGCCCTTGAGGACTGGCCCGATCAGCTTGCGGCCCTCGCCCAGGGCGATGAAGGCCACGCGCTGGAACTTCTCGCCGGCCTGCGGGAGCAGGTGGTCCACGGCGTCCTCGGGGATCGGCGGGAGCGGGTCCGGGTCGCGACCCGGGGACTTCAGGTCTTCGGGCCTCTTGAAGACCAGCACGAAGGTGTCCTTGGCGTGCCAGCACGACTCGGCGCACTCGACGAATTCGAAGCCTTCCTCCCGTGCCTCGCGGACCACGGTCGTCTCCGCGATCCAGAAGTGCTTCTTCGCCCGCTGCTCGCGCGGCACCCAGTCCTGAAGCGTGCCGAATCGCCGATCGACGACCACCAGGCGCCCGCCGGGCTTGAGGGCCTTCCAGATCCCCTGGAGCATCTCGCGGGGGCGGGCCATGTGGTGATAGACATAATGCATAAACGCCAGGTCCACGCTGGCTTCCAGCAGCTTCGGCTCGGTGGCGGTCCCGAGCACGGCCTTGACCTGCCCGAGGCCCCGCTTCTTGGCCTCCGCAGTGATCGCGCCGGTGAGTTCCTCCTTGATCTCCTCGGAATAGACGGTGCCCGATTCGCCCACGATCTCGGCGAACACCCAGGTATCGCGCCCGCGGCCGGCCCCGATGTCGGCGATGGACGAGCCTCGTCCCACGGCCAGATGCGCGGCGAGCCTGCGGAGCGATTCGGCCCGCTGTTTGGAGTCGTCCTTGCGGCTCTTCTTCGCCTTGGCCTCGGGGGCCTTGGGCTTCTGGGCCGCGGCAGGCGGGAGCCCCATCGCGGCGAGCAACAGGCACAACAGGAGCAGTCGCGGCAGTTGTCGAACCATGGTCGGCCTTCCCTTGACGGATGGAGGTGATGCCCGAAGCATCATTGTGGCACGCCGAAACCCCGTTTGAAAGGCACGACCTGAAGGCAGAGACACCCATGGCGCCCCGGAGGCGGGAACCGCGCTTCGCGAGCCTGCCGCCGCTGGTAGATCGTGCCAGGCAGCCCGCCGTTGCGGCCGCGGAGATGCTAGATTCGGGAGAACGGTTTCCATCCCCCTCGCCCCGAAACTCGGTCGCCTCTGCTGACCCGCCGCCGGACGGGGTATAATCGTAAGCTGCTCCTTGCTCCCGGCCCTGCCGACCTCGTTTTGCCTGCCTGCCGCCCCGACCCTGCCCGTGCTCCTTCGTCTCGCCTACCGCATGGCCACCGAGATCTCGCCGCGGCTTGCGGCCAAGGCCGGCTACCTCTGGGCCTATAAGGGGATGCGCGCGGTGGGCGCGTACAAGCGGCGCGTGCAGCGGGGCGAGCTGTTTCCGCCGTTCCTGTTCCTCGCCCTGACCAGCGCGTGCAACCTCCGCTGCCGGGGCTGCTGGATCGAGAGTGACGGCCGTCCACGGAGCATCCCGCCGGAGGACGTGGACCGGCTCATCGAGGCGGGCAAGCGACAGAAGGCCCACTTCTACACTCTTCTGGGCGGCGAGCCGTTCCTCTATCCGGGCATGTGGGATCTCATCACGCGCCATCCCGACTGCTACTTCCAGATCATCACCAACGGGATGTTCCTCAATGAGGAGAACGCCGATCGGCTCCGCGCCCTGGGCAACGTCACTCCCCTGATCAGCATCGACGGGATGGAAGAGCAAAACGACCTCCGGCGCGGGGAGGGGACGTATGCGGCGGCCGTCGAGGGCCTCGCGCGGCTGAAGCAGCGCAAGGTCCTCTTCGGTGTGGCAACGACGATCACCGGCACGAACTTCGAGCAGGTGACGGCCGACGACTACGTGCGCGACTTCATCCGCCGCGGGGCCATGTACCTGTGGTACTACGTCTTTCGCCCGGTCGGCGCCGACCCCTCGCCCGAGTTGTGTGTCTCGCGCGAGCAGATGATCGAGTTGCGACGGCGGTTGCTCGCGTTAAGGCGCAGGCACCCCATCATCCTGATCGACACCTATTGGAACGCGGCGGGCGAGGCCGTGTGTCCGGCCGCGCTGGGCCTGGGGTTTCACATCGGTCCGGGCGGCGACATCGAGCCCTGCCCGCCGCTGTCGTTTGCGCGCGAGTCGATCCGCGACGGCGATCTGTTTGCCACCATCAACCACAGCCGCTTCCTCCGCGCATTCCAGGAGTTCGTCCAGGAGCGGACGCGGGGCTGCGTGATCCTTGAGTGCCCGCAGGAGCTGGCCGCCTTCCTGGCCGAGCAGGGCGCGGCGGACACCAGCGGGCGCGACGCCGCAGCCGAACTGGCGTGCTCCCGCCAGCGTTCGAGTCACCACCTGCCGGGCGAGGAGATCGCGGAGGATTTCTGGTTCTACCGGCTCCTGAAGAAGCAGCTCTTCTTCGGCATGGGGGGGTACGGGTAGAGATCCTGGTACTCTCTGCTCGCGCCTGCAGAGGGGGGGCTGGCTGCTGCCATTGTGGGCCCTGGCGGGGGCGAGTGCAATCTAAACAGCGGGCCATTTCCGTACGTTCGGCGGCGCAAGGATTGTCAGCGACCGACTTTGCGTTAGGATGTTAGGGGCATCACGGCAGGGCGGGCGCGCGGCAGGACGAGGCCTGAGCGGGGGCTGGGGTCGCAGGCGCCGGGCGTGCCGCGGACGAGGGATCGTTTCCATGCGCGGACTCGCAGGCAGTCGTGTCGCGCTTGAAGCCCTTCTGAGCAGTTGCGCGATCGCGCTGGGCCTGTCGACTCTGCTGGCCATCACGCGCAACTACCTACTCTTCCACACCCTCGTCGAAGTCTTCAGCGTGGTGGTCGCGTGGAGCGTGTTCGGCATCTTCTGGAACGCGCGGCGGCTTCTGAACACCGGGTTCTACCTGTTCATCGGCATCGGCTACCTGTTCGTCGGGTTGGTCGATCTTCTTCACACGCTGGCCTATCAGGGAATGGGGGTGTTCGCGGTCTCCGGGGCCAACCTGGCCACGCAGTACTGGATCGCCGGGCGTTTCCTTCAGAGCACGGCGCTGTTGATCGCGCCGATGTTCCTCCGCCGCCGCCTGGAGCCGTTCCGCGTGATGGCCTGCTATGCCGTGGTGACGGCCGTCCTGGTGGCCATGATCGGCGAGTGGGGAGTCTTCCCCGTATGCTTCGACGAGGCGACCGGGCTGACGCCCTTCAAGATCTGGAGCGAGTACGCCGTTTCGGGCATCCTGCTGGCCGCCCTGGGGCTGCTGTGCCTCCGCCGCCGGGAGCTCGACCGGCGCGTGTTCGTGCTCCTGGCGGTCTCCATCGCGGCGACGATCGCCGCGGAGCTGGTGTTCACGCTCTACGACAGTCCGTTCGGGTGGGCGAACTTCGGGGGGCACCTCTTGCGCCTGTTCGCCTTCTACCTGACGTATAAGGCGTTCGTCGAGGTGGGGCTGACACAGCCGTTCTCGCTCCTGCTGCGCGAAGTGAAACGCGACGAGGAGGCCCTCCGCACGATCGATCGCCGCAAGGACGACTTCCTCACCATGCTCGCCCACGAGATGCGCAACTGGCTGGCCCCCGTCCGCAGCGCCGTGGATTTGCTGGGACGCAGGGAACTCGACGAGGCCCAGACCCGCGAGGCCGCGGACGTGATCCGGCGACAGCTCGAGCACATCACGCGCCTGGTGGACGACCTGGGCGACGTCTCGCGCATCGCCCGCGGCAAGCTGGAGCTGAAGCGCCGCCGCATGGACCTGGCCGCCGTCGTCGGCCAGGCCATCGACGCCAGCCGGCCCTGGATCGATCGGCGCAGGCACCGGCTGGAAGTGGAAATGGACCATGAACCGGTGTACGTCGAGGGGGACGCCGACCGCCTCACGCAGGTGTTCACCAACCTGTTGAACAACGCGGCCAAGTACACCGAGCCCGGCGGACGCATCACGGTGCGCCTGCGGCGCGAGGACGATCAAGCCGTCGTCCGCGTGGAGGACAACGGCATGGGGCTGGCGCCGGAGGCCCGGGCGAGCATCTTCAGCCCGTTTGTCCAGGCAGGCAAGTCGTCCGGCGAGTCGCAGGGCGGCATGGGCGTGGGCCTGGCCCTGGTCAAGAGCCTGGTCAACATGCACCGGGGGACGGTCGAGGCGGCAAGCGCCGGGCCGGGCCGCGGCAGCCAGTTCGAGGTGCGGCTGCCGGCCCTGCCCGGCCCGCGGTTGGCAGCGCCGGATCGGCCCTCCCCCGCGCCCCTCGCTTCGCGCGCGCCCGCCCGCGGCGAATGCGACGTCCTGCTCGTGGAGGATCACACCGACGCCGCGCGCACGCTGTCGCTGCTTCTGGAGGACCTGGGACACCGCGTGGTCACCGCCGCCGACGGCCCGGGTGCCCTGGAGGCGGCGCGGAGCGGGCGCCCCCAGGTCGTCCTCTTGGACATCGGCCTGCCGGGCATGAACGGGTTCGAGGTGGCCCAGCGGCTCCGCCGGGAGCACGGGTCGGGGCTGCGCCTGGTCGCCATGACGGGGTTCCGCGAGGAGGACGACGCCGAGCGGTTCCGCCAGGCCGGGTTCGACGAACACTTCCTCAAGCCGGTCAAGCTGGAAGCGCTGGCTGCACTGCTCGAGCGACTGGCTCATCAGCAGCCCGCCACGACCGAAACGGGAGGGTAGCGCCAGCGTCGGCCTGACGCCCCGTGCCAGACCGTGTTCCGCGTGAAGGGCTAAGTGCTTCTACGTCATGAACCACCCGCCGTTGACGTGGATGGTCTGTCCCGTGACGTAGCCGTTTTTTGCCAGGGCCACGGCGATCTGGGCCACCTCCTCGACGTGCCCGAAACGACCCACGGGAATCAGGTCCGGCCGGGCGCGGGGGTTGCCCGTCACCATCTCCGTCTCGACCAGCGCCGGGGCGATCGCGTTGACCGTGACGCCTTCTCGGGCCAGCAGTGCGGCGTACGACCGGGTCAGGCCGAGGATGCCGGCCTTGGAGGCCGCGTAGTGCGGACCGACGACCCCGCCGGTCTGCGCGGCCACGGACGAGAGATTGACGATTCGCCCCCAGCGACGGGCGCGCATCTTCGGCAGCACGGCCTGGGTGAGGAGAAACACCGACTTGAGATTCACGGCGATCAGCTCGTCCCAGTCGCGCTCGGTGATCGCCTCCAGCTCCTGCGGCCGCGTGAGGCCGGCGTTGTTGACCAGGATCTCCACCGCGCCGAGTTGCTCTTCGGACTCAGCGACCAGGCGGGCGACCTCATCGGACCGCGAGACGTCGGCCGCCAGCGCGATCGCGCGCCGCCCCAGGCCGCGGATCTCCCCGGCGACCTCCTCCGCCGGGGCGCGTCGCGCAAGAAATCCCACGCATACGTCGGCGCCCTCGCGGGCGAGTGCCACGGCGCTCGCGCGGCCGATCCCGCGGCTGGCCCCGGTCACCAGGGCCACCTTACCGGCGATTTCCTCGGGCATGGCTGATTCCTCCAACGCTCCTCCAGCGCGGACCGGCCCGCCGTGAGCACCGGGAACGGCCTTCTCTCCCCCGCGCCGCGGGGTCACGGACCCGCCACCCTATCAGCGCGGGGCCAAGGGGGCAAGCCAGCCCGAGCGCGTCAGCTCAGCGGACGCGTTCGGCCGCCGCGGAGCGCGGTCTGACGCGATTTCGCCAATCAAGACCGCCCTTGACCACGAGCGAGTGCCTTCTCTATACTCCCCGCCCTTTGCGGCCCTCTCCCGCAGAGGGGCGGTACGCACGAAGCCAAAGCACTCGAACGGTTTACGGAGGAACCGCGATGACCCAGGACCGGAAGCAGCCCGCGCGCTCGCAGCCCCCCAAGCGCCGCTGGCGGTGGGGCATGATCGTAGGCGGCGTCGGCGTGCTCGCCACGTGCGTGGCCATCCGCGCGTACTGGGGAGCCGATCGGGCCGACGCCCAGTTTCCCTCGCGCCTCTCGCGGCGGGCGGCCCCAGCCGCGCGGCCCGCGCCGCAGCAAACCGCCGCGGCGGCCCCCGCCCGGGCCGGCACCACGCCGGCAGCCCCCGGCGCCGCGGCCTCCGGGAACAAGAAGGTCGTGGCCCTGGTCAACGGCGAGCAGATCACGCGGGAGGACCTGGCGCGGGAGTGCCTGTGGCACTACGGCACGGACGTGCTGGAGAGCATGGTCAACAAGCACCTCATCGTGCAACAGTGCGCCCGGCACCAGATCACGGTGACGCGCGAGGAGGTCGATACGGAGATCAAGCGGATGTCGTCGCGGTTCAACCTGCCGGTGGACCGGTGGATGAAGATGCTCGAGCAGGAGCGCGGGATCACGCCCGACCAGTACGCCAACGAGATCATCTGGCCGACACTGGCCCTGCGCAAGCTGGCCGGCAAGGAGGTGGAGGTCACGCCGCAGGAGTTGCAGCGCGAATTCGAGACGCAGTACGGCCCCTCCGTCCAGGTCCGCCTGATCATGTGCTCGTCGGCGGAACTGGCCGGCCAGATCCGCGCGAAGGCCGAGGCCGATCCCGCGCAGTTCGGGGCCCTGGCCAAGCAGCACTCCGAGGACGTCAACAGCGCCAGCGCCGAGGGGCTCATCCAGCCGGTGCGCCGGCACGTGGGGTACAAGGAGATCGAGCAGGCGGCGTTCTCGATGAAGGACGGCGAGATCTCGCCCGTCCTCAAGGTCGGCAACCAGTTCGTGATCCTCAAACGCGAGCGTCTCATCCCGGGCCGGGCCGAGCAACTGGCCAAGCTGGGACCGCAGTACAAGGAGAGCATCCTCAATCAGATGGAGGAGGCGATTCGCGACCAGAAGCTCCGCGACGTGGCCAACACGATCTTCCGCAAGCTCCAGGACGCGGCCCAGGTGCAGATCGTGTTCAACGACCCGGCCCGGCGCGAGCAGATGCCGGGCGTGGCCGCGTTGATCAACGGGCAACAGATCACGCTCGCCGAGCTGGCCGAGGAATGCATCGCCCGGCACGGCCACGACGTGCTGGAAGGCGCGATCAACCGCCGGCTCATCGAGCAGGCGTGCAAGCGGCGGGGCGTCACCGTGACCGACGCGGACCTGGACCGCGAGATCGCCGAAGCGGCCGCGCAGTCGGTCCCGCCGCTGGCCGACGGCTCGCCGGACGTCGAGACCTACCTCGAGCGGGCGTCCGAGGAGCAGGGCGTATCCCCCGAGATCTTCCGCCGCGACTCGGTCTGGCCCTCGGCGGCGCTTCGGAAGCTGGTGGGCGAGGTGGAGGTCAGCGAGGAGGACGTCGACCGCGGATTCCTGGCCAACTTCGGCCCGCGCGTGCGGTGCCGCGCGATCGTGATGAACGACCAGCGCCGCGCCCTGGAGGTGTGGGACAAGGCCCGCAGCCGGCTCTCGCCCGAGTTCTTCGGCGAGCTCGCCCGGCAGTACTCGATCGACGCGGCGAGCGGATCGATGGGCGGGCAGATCCCGCCGGTGAAGCGCTACGGCGGCCGGCCCGCGCTGGAGGAGCAGGCGTTCAAGCTGCAGCCGGGACAGCTCTCCGGCGTGTTCCAGATGGACGGCAAGTACGTGATCCTCTATTGCGAGGGGCTCACCGAGCCGGTCGCGGTCGGCAAGGACGAGGTCCGCGAGGAGCTGGCGGCGGACATCCGTCAGAAGAAGCTGCGGATCGCCATGGGGCAGTACTTCAAGAACCTCCAGGAGTCGGCGTCGATCGACAACTACCTGGCCGGCGAAGTCCATCAGCCCAAGCAGAAGGCCACGGCCGTCAAGCCGGCCGGCTACATCCCCACGCTCCGCGAGAAGGCGGTGGCGCGGTAGGGGGACGGGGGCGATCGCCTCGGCCCGCGGGCCTCACTCCGCGACCACCACGACGGCGGCGGCCTGCCCGAGCTGAGCGTGGTTGAGCACCAGCGCGGTCGGCGCGCCGAGCGTGGCCGGCGCCCCGGCGATCACCCGTACCGGGCAGTCGGGATCGGGGCGCTGGTAGTTCAGCGTGGCCGGCACCCGCCCCCGCTCGAAGGCCAGCAGCGAGGCCGCCATCTCCACGGCCCCCGTGCCCGCCCCGAGGTAGCCGAAAAAGCTCTTGGGCGCGGTGACCGGCACGTCGCCCAGCACCCGGCGGATCGCCTGGGCCTCGATGCGGTCGTCCTCGGCCGTGCTCATCCCGTGGGCGTTGACGTGGTCGAGGTCGGCGGGCCGCAGGCCGGCCTTGCCGAGGGCCGTCTCGATCACCCTCGCGACCGCCCGCCCCTCCAGCGGCCTGCCCCGCGCGCGCGGCTCAAAGGCCTCGGCGAACGAGGCAACGCGGGCGCGGATCCGCGCGCCGCGGGCCTCGGCGTGCGCGCGGGTCTCGAGGATCAGCGCCCCGGCTCCCTCGCCGTTGACCAGCCCGTCGCGCCGGGCGTCGAACGGGCGCGAGGCCCGGGCCGGGTCGCGCGCGCGGCGCGACATCTGCAGCGCGGCGCTGCGCACGTAGATGGTGGGGTGGATCCGCGAGCTGGCCCCGCCGGCAATCACCACGTCGGCCTGGCCCCGCTGGATGACTCGGATCGACTCGGCGATCGACGACAGGCTCGAGACCGCGCCGAGCGTCAGCGAGTTGTTCGGCCCCCGCGCGTCGCGCGCGATGCCGATGTGGCAGGCCGGCATGTTCGGCAGGTACTTCAGCATCCACAAGGGATACAGCTCGGACATGGCACGGTCGCCCCAGCGGCCGAAGTCGAACCGCCCCTCGGCCAGGCAGGCGCGGTACGCGGCGGTCATCTCGGGCGGCTCGCACGGCATCAGCTCCGCGCCGAAGACCACGCCCAGCCGGTCCGGGTCGGTCGGCTGCTCTGGCAGCCCGGCGTCGTCGCAGGCCAGCTCCGCGGCGGCGAAGCCGAGCTGGACGTCGCGGCACATGACCTTCAGGCTCTTGCGGGGGCGCACGAACGGCACGGGATCGAAATCCACGATCTCGCCGCCGAACGGGCCGTCGGGGCACCCGTTGTCGAACCGCAAGAGCCGGCGGACGCCGCTACGGCCCTCGATCAGCGAGGACCAGAAAGCGTCGTTCCCGGTGCCGATCGGGCTGACCACTCCCAGCCCGGTGATGACGATGTCTTTCGCGTCCGCCATGCACTTACAAGCAACCCGACACCCGCGTCCGCCTGACCGTCCGAAGCACCCCGCGCGGTACCCCCGCGCCGCCCTGGGAAGAAGGAAGCTACCCGGCCGTCCCGCGGGGCCCGGCTGACGCGGCTCCCCGGCTCCCGCCGCCGAGTGCGTCGAGTGACGACTCGTCGCAACCTCCTATCCTAGTTTCGGCTGCGCGATCGGACAAGCGCAGCGCCGCCGCGCGAAACCGCGGCTTTTCCGGGCGGAAAGGGGGCCTGCGCGCGGACGGGGAACGGCGAGGGGGCTTCCGTCCGAGGCCGGTTTCGAGCCGGGCTGCGCCGGCCCGGCTTGCAGCGGACCGGCGCCCGAGGGGGCCTTGTCGATGGCCCGGCCCCCAGCGCCCGGCGATCCCGGCGATCTCTCTGGCGAGGCCGGGCTGCGGTTCGCCCTCGCGGCATCTGCCTTCCGGGCTCACCGGAAGTCGAGATCGTACAGCCGGTAGGTCTTCGTCCGCCTGGCCCCGCCCTTCTCCAGGCTCCCCCGCGACAGGCTGTTCGACTCCAGGACCCAGGAGAACTCGACCTCCTCCAGGCCCCAATCCAGCCCCCGCGGGACCATGCCGTTGAGCAGCACCATGCCTACGCCCAGCCGGTGGAAGGCCGGCAGGACGTTGGTGCTGATGATCCGCATCCTCTTGATCCTGCGCTTGTTCCACAGCAGGCGAAGGAAGCCCCATGGGAACAGCCGGCCGTTGATCGCCCGGATGCGGGGATTGTAGTCCAAGAGGCCGAAGCTGGCGCCGATCAACTCGCCGTCCACCTCGGCCCCCACGGCCAGGCGCGGGACGATCAGCCAGCGCAGCCCCTTGGCCATGTGGACGACTTCCTCCCGGGACATGGGCACGAATCCCCACGTCGATTCCAGCGAGCGGTTGTAGATGGAGAGAAACGCCTCGACCTCCTTCTGGAACCGCGACGGGTCGAGCTCCCGGATGGTCACGCCCACGCGCTCGCGGATCTGCTCGCAGATCGGATTGAGCTTCTCGTAGATCGGCGGGAGCATCTCCCGCTTGCCCCAGAAGGCGTACAGGTCCTGGGTCTTCTGCAGCTCGCACTCCTCCAGCAACCGCTCGTAGTAGGGTGGGTTGTAGGTCATCATGAACCACGGCGCCGAATCGAACCCGTCGATGAGCAGCCCCAGGGTGTAGTTCTGCGAGGGATTCGTCGGACCTCGCAGGCTCCGCATGCCCCGCGCCGCGAGCCAGTCCTTGACCGCGCCGAGCAACCCTCGGGCGGCCTCCACGTCGTCGAGGCACTCGAAGAAGCCGAAAAACCCGCGGCGCTCGCCGTGACGCTCGTTGTGCCCGTGGTTGAGAATGGCGGCCACGCGCCCGCACACCGCGCCTCCGCGAAACGCCAGGAACGTCTGGATCTCGTTCTGGAGGTAGAAAGGGTGGGGACGGAAGTTGACCAACTCTTTCTGCTCGATGCGAAGCGGCGGGATCCAGAGCGGATCGCCCCGATAGACCGTCCACGGGAAGTGGAGAAACTGCTTCCTCTCGCGCCGCGTGGCGACGGGCTTGACGACGAGGTCCGGCATACGGCAGGTGCAGACTGAAGCGGGCGAAGTCATCGGGAGGGGCGGGAAAGCCTCAGGCCTCCCGGGCACTGGACCCTGACGGGCAAGCGGCTATTCTATTACCCGACGCCCGACAATGACAGGGCATGGGGGGCCGGCACGGAGGTGCCGGCCATCGCGGGCCCGCCGAGCCACCGAATCCGGGGGGCGTCGCGCAACCGTTTCGCCGTCTCGCAAATCCAGCAAGGAATGGTCAAAGCCCTCGTTACCGGAGCAAGCGGCTTCGTCGGTTCGCACCTCGTGGAGGCTCTCGTCGCCCGGGGCGACGAAGTGACGTGCCTGGTCCGCGCGACCTCGCGGACCGGGCACCTGGAGGATCTCGGCGTGCGCCTGGCCCTCGGCGAGGTGGCCGACGCGGAGTCGCTGGCCGCGGCCGTGGCCGGCCAGGACGTCGTGTTCCACGTGGCCGGCCTCACCCGGGCCCTGCGCGTCGCGGACCTGCACCGCGTCAATGTGCAGGGGGCGCGCCACGCGGCCGAGGCCTGCGCGCGGCGCCCCAGCCCGCCGGTCCTGGTGCTCGTCTCCTCGCTGGCCGCGGCCGGCCCCGCGCCGGCCGAGCGCCCTCGCACCGAAGAGGACCCCGCCCGGCCCGTCTCCCACTACGGGCGCAGCAAGCGCGGGGGCGAGCTGGCCGTGGCCGAGCTTGCCGACCGCGTGCCGATCACCGTGGTGCGTCCGCCGATGGTCTTCGGGCCGCGCGATCGCGACTGCCTGGAGTGGTTCAAGGCCATCCGCCGATTCCGCGTCCACCTGGTTCCCGGATGGCGCCGCCGCCGCTACTCGATCATCCACGGCGGCGATCTGGCCCGGCTGCTCCTGCTCGCCGCCGATCGCGGGGGGCGCGTCGAGCGTGGCGCGAACGAGGCGAGCTTCGCCGCGGGATGCTACCTCGCCGATTGCGGCGAGCGCCCCGCGCTGGGCGAGTTGGGCCGCATGATCGCCCGGGCCGTGGACCGTCGGGTGCTCGTCTGGCACCTGGCCATGCCCTGGGTGTGGACCGCCGCGTCCGTGGTGGAGGCCGTCTCCCGCGCGCGGGGCCGCATGCAGCCGCTGAACCTGGACAAAATCCGCGAGGTCACGGCCGGCGACTGGGTCTGCTCCGGGCGCAAGGCCGCGGAAGAGCTCGGCTTCCAGGTCGCCACGCCCCTGGAAGAGCGCGTCCGCCAGACGGCCGCGTGGTACCGGCAGGAAGGATGGCTGTGAGGAAAGGGATTGAGGAATGGGAATCCCGCACCTATTTGGTGTCTTAGCACTCACACCCCCCTGATCCCGAGTTCTTGCCCCCTAATCCCTCTTCTCGATCTCCACGCAGATGCCGCCGGCCCGCAGCATCCTGTGCATGGGGCTGAACCACAGCTCCTGCTTCCAGTGGAGCCCCAGTCCCTTGCACACCTCGTGCAACTCCCCGCGATTGTAGGTGCGGCAGCACCAGACACAGCTCGTCCACGCCCCCGAGAAGTTGTCCTCCGTGGTCAACAGCAGCATCCGCGCGCCGGGCTGCATGACCCGCGCCAGCTCGGCCAGGCCCATCCGGGCGTCGGGCACGTGCTCCAGCACGTAGCCGCACGTGACGCAGTCGAACGCACCGTCGCCGAAGGGCAGTCGGCTCAAGTCGGCCGCGACAAACCGCGGCCGGCCGCTGCGCAGCCGCGTGCGGGCGCGGCGGAGCATCTCGCACGAGAGGTCCGTGCACGTGACGTGGGCCTCGGCGTCGGCGTACTTCAACAGGTGCTGGGCGATCTGCCCCGCCCCGCTCCCCACGTCGAGGACCCGCCGCGCCCCGGCCAGATCGAACGCGCGCCGGCGCAGCAGGCGCTCGCCCAGCGCCAGATGCCCCGAGATCATGCTGCACGTGGCCAGGATCGCCCCGCGCGGCCCGTCGTACACCCGGCGGACCTTGCCGCGGTACTCGTCGTAGCTGACGCGGTCGGGGAGCCGGTTCTCCAGGAAGTAGGTGAAGAAGTTGCGTCGCCGATCGCGGCGCGGTCGCTTGCCCCGCTTGCGTCGCGAAGTCGGAGACGGCGGGGCCATGACGTCCTCCTGGGAGCCCTGGTGTGAAGAGGAGGCCCCCGGGCGGCTCGCCCCCCGCGACCGCCGATACCCGATGCCCCTCAGATCCACACCCGACGATTGTAGATATACCACTCGACCACGAGCACGACCAGCCCGCCCGCCAGAAGCAGCTTCCACAGCTCGCGGCGCACGGTCTCCCAGGCGGACTGGCCTTCGACCTTCTCGAAGCCGAGCTGCACGGTCTGACGCGGCGCGATGTCGCTCTCGGAGGGGTGCGTCAGATTGACGGCAAACCGCTCGACCACGTCTCCGCCCCGGAGAACCTCGTACACGCCCAGCGCGTCCGTGTCGGCGAAGCTGATCCGGGCGCCGCTCTGCTCGGCCAGCTTGACGGTCTCGCCGTCGGGCGCGCGCACCGAGATCTCCGCGCCGCCGGCGAGCGAATCCAGCCGCACCGTACCACCCGGCAACACGGTGCCGCCCCCCTGGCCCAGTTGGCGGTCGCCGAAATACTGCAGGAGGTTCATCACGAAGGCCGGAAAGCTGGCGCGGATCGGCCAGCCCAGCAGGCCCTGGTAGCTGCCCTCCTCGTCCCGCTGCTGATACACGGCGACCAGAAACCCCAGCACGGCGTCCTCAAAGCCCTCCCGCGGCGCGATGACCAGCATCGGTCCGGCATCGGTGTCGATGAGCACGCTGCCGCCGGGCGGATACTCCAGGGGGGTGCCCTCGGCGATCCGCACGTTGCCCAGGTCGAGCCACCGCATCAGCGGGTGGCTGATGTCGGTGTCGATGATCCCCGGCAGCACGACCGACTCGCCGGCCTTCCACCAGCGCACCGCGCCGTCCGGCTCGTCCGCGTCCGCGTCGGGCTCAACCTTCGCGCCTTCCTGGCCGGGCGGCGGTTTCGGCGGCGGCGGAACCGCCCCGATGAACCACGTGTTGGCCTGGGGCATCTCCTCCGGCTGGCAGCGGTCGTATACGATCACGTCCAGGCTGCGGCTCGACGCCAGGGCCTCGTACTCCGGCGTGGCCAGGTAGGCGGGCGACTCGACCGTCACCTCGGCCAGGTCGGCGGCGGCCTGCGTGGTCAGCGCCCCGAGCAGCTTCTCGTTCCCGGCCGTCACCACCAGGACCTTGGCACGCCGTGGGCGATTGACCGGACACCAGGCCTCGTCGTCCACGGCCAAATGGTCGCGGGTCTTGACCTTCAGATGGAGGACGCCCGAGTCGATCGGCGTCAGCGGAAACGCCACCCCGCGTCCCTCTCCGGCCGGCACGCGCAGCGTGTCGTAGTTCTTCAGCACGCCGTCCAGCAGCATCTCGACCGACACGTCCACGTCCTCGGGCCCGGAATTCTCCAAACGCGCGAAGGCCTGAAGCCTCTGGGGCTGGACCTCGTTCTTGCCCACGCTGAACGCCGCGATGCCCACGTTGGCCGGTTTGGGGTCGCCGATCGGGTGATACACGGGCTCGAGGTTGCCGAGCTCGAACCCCTGCACCTCGTCGAAGCAGCCGTCGCTGAAGATCAGCAGCGTGGCGGGCCGGGCCTCGGCCACCTGGTAGTCCGTGATGTCGGAGCTGCTCCGCCCGGGATTGGCCAGACCGGCCGCCACTCTCAGGGCCTCGATGATGTCCGTCCGCCGCGGCGTGGGCTGGATGCTCTCGATCGCCCGGGCCAGCTCGGCCCGGTTGTCGGTAAAGGTCTGCTCCACGCGCGTGCCGGCGGCGTCGGAGAAACTGACGACCATGGCCGAGTCGCCGCTCTCCATCTGGTCGATCACCTCCAGGGCCTGGCGCTTGGCCTCGTCCAGACGCGAGGGCGCAACGTCGGTCGCCTGCATGCTCGCCGAGTTGTCCACCAGCAGCACGAACCGGTTGCCAATGAGCTCCTCGCCCCGCCAGTGCGGGCGCAATAGCGCGAAGGCCGCGAGCAACAGCACCAGGAGCTGCAAGAGGAGGAGCAGGTTGTTCTTCAGCCGCTGCCAGATGCTGTTGACGTGGAGGTCCTCGATCGACCTCTTCCACAGATAGGTACTGGGCACCTCGACCGGGCGGCGCTTGAGCTTCAGGAAGTACAGCGCGACGATCGCCGGCGGCACCATCGCCAGGATCGTCCATTGCCACCAGGTGAGGGTGTTGATGAAGTTCAACATAGTTCGTGTTCGCCGACTGCTATCGCACCAGCCCTCGCTGCCTGAGGTACCCGAGCACGAGGTCCTCGACCGGGACTTCGTTCTTGGCCAGGAGATACGTCATTCCCCGCCGCGAGCAGAAGTCCTTGGCCCCGCTGACGAAGGCGGCCAGGGTGTCCTTGTAGCGCTTCATGACCAGGGGGCTGACCGTGACTTCGGCCTGGTCGCCGTCCTCGCAATCGACCAGGCGGAGATCGCCCTGCAGCTCCGGGTCCAACTCCTCGGCCGAGAGGACCTGGACCACGTAGATGTCCATGTCCTGGGCGAGGAGATAGCGCAGGGCGCCTTCGTAGCCCCCCTTGTCCATCAGGTCGGAGATGAGGATCACGATGCCCTTGCCCGAATTGCGCATGCAAAAGCTCTTCACGCCCTCGGCCAGGGAGGCGGTCTGGCCGGGCTCGAAGGTGGCGACCTGGTCGAGCATCCGCCACAGGCTCCGCCGGCCGCGGAACACGGGGGCCGGGTCGAAGGGCGCTTGCCCCAGGGTCTCGATCTTCACGCGGTCGCCCCGCACCAGCCCCACGAAGCCCAGCGCGGCGGCCAACTGCCGGGCGTATTCCAGCTTGGTCGGGGTGCCGAAGTCCATCGACGCGCTGGCGTCCACGAGGGCGTAGAAGTGGAGGTCCTCCTCCTCCATGAACAGCTTGAGGAACAGCCGGTCGAGCCGGGCGTAGGTGTTCCAGTCGATGAACCGCAGGTCGTCGCCGGCCACGTAGTTGCGGAAGTCGGCGAACTCGACGCTCTGCCCCTTGCGGCGGCTGCGGCGCTCGCCCTTCATGCGTCCGCGAAAGATCTTGCGGCTGACCAGTTCCAGGCGCTCCAGCCGGGCGAGGAGGTCGGGGCTCAGCAGCGTCGTGGTGGTGGACATGGGAGAGTGGATGGGGAATGCAGAATGACGAATGATGCGTTGCAAACAAGTCGAGTTCCGTAGTCATCAGCCCCGTCAGGGGCGATCGTCAATAGTCAGGATTCCGTAGTCGTCAGCCCCTTACGGGGCTCAGCAGCATGGGCGCTTAAGCACTAGCGCCTCACCACTCGTCACTTCCCCTCGTGTTTCTCCGGCACCTTCTCGAGAATCTCCAGCAGCACGGCGTCGGACTCGATGCCCTCGGCCTGGGCCTCGAAGTTGACGATGATCCGGTGCCGCAGGGCCGGCAGGTACACGCGGCGCACGTCCTCGAAGCTGACGTTGTAGCGCCCGTCGAGCAGGGCGCGCACCTTGGCCGCCAGCGTCAGGGCCTGGCCTGCGCGCGGGCTGGCGCCCCAGCGCACGTACTTGTTGGTCACCGGCACGGCGAACGGTCCCTCGGGATGCGTGGCCAGCACGAGGCGGACCACGTAGTCCTGCACGTGCCTGGCCTGGATCACCTCGCGCACGAGGCCCTGCCAGTTGATGATCTCGCCGCCGTCCATCACCCTGGCCGGCTCGGGCATCTGGCGCTGCGTGGTCCGTTCGATGATCGTGGAGAGCTGATCGTGATTGGAATACCCCACGATGAGCTTGAAGAAGAAACGATCGAGCTGGGCCTCGGGCAAGGGGTAGGTCCCCTCCTGCTCGATCGGGTTCTGCGTGGCCAGGACCATGAACGGCTGCTCGAGCTGGTAGCGGGTGCCGGCCGCCGTGACCGTCCCCTCCTGCATCGTCTCGAGCATGGCCGACTGCGTCTTGGGCGTGGCGCGGTTGAT
>CAYSUS010000003.1:85843-141835 GCA_964434165.1 uncultured Pirellulales bacterium | reverse complement strand
AGCCGTTCAGGGACCCCGGCTCACGCTCAAGGGTTGGCACCTCCGTCGGAATACTTACGGGTACGGGAGGCTTGGTTCGTCTCTTACGCTTGGCCTGTTGAGTATCGGCAGGAAACTCAGCCCGACTTGCGGGACTTTTCCACCGCACTGCACCGGCCCGGCGGCGCTCAGGCCGTCCTCTCTATTTTACATCGCGGCGGCGCGTGGCAAGGGCGAAATCGTGCCGATCGCCCTGACCTGGGATGGCAATCGCCGTGCCAACATGGCCCTTAGCAAAACGCGTTCCCAAGGCAAGTCTCGCCCCGTCCCCCGCCGACACTCCATGGTCTCGGGAAGCTCGCAGGCCGCGCGGCGGCAGTCCCTGCGAGGCTCATTTCTCCTTCACCCAGATGTTGCGGTAATTCACCTTGTTGCCGTGGCCCTGGAAGTGGATCGGGCGCGGCGGCGGGCCCTCCCCCTTGCGGCCGGGGGTGGCGCCGGGCAGCTCCACGTCGTCGTGGATCGCCACGCCGTTGTGACGGACCGTGATCCGCGCCTTGGCCACCCTCTTACCGCCCTCGTACTTCGGCGCCTGGAAGTCGATGTCGTACGTCTGCCACTGGAGAGGCGGAAGGCACATGTTCACGTCCGGCCGACGGAACTTGTAGAAGCCGCCGCACTCGTTGTCCTTCCCCTCCAGACCGAACGAATCGAGCACCTGAAGCTCGTAGCAGTCGTGGATGTACACGCCGCTGTTGGAGCGTCCCTGGCCGCGGGCCTGGGGCATCCAGGAGAGTCGGAACTCGATGTGCACCTGGCAGTCGCCGAACTCGTCCTTCGTGGTGAATCCCGCCAGCAGGGTATCCATCTCCGTGAGGTGTCCCGCGACGTCCACGTTCTCCTCGCTCCTGCCGTCGAACACCACCGTGGCCCCGGCCGGCGGTTTGGCTCCGAGCGTGGGGCTGGTCCGCTCGACGCGGGTCATGGACATCTTGCCTGCGTCGCCCTCGGAGTGGACGCTCAGCTTCCCCTCGGCGATCTGGCCGCGGAGCTTGCGGCCCTGGAGCTTGACCGCGTCCCCGTCGCGCCGCCCGTCCATGGCGAAGCTCTCGTCGCCGCGCTTCCAGCCGTCGCCCGGCAGCCCGCCGCGATAGATCACGGCGCGGAACTGGCCGTCGCCCAGGGCGATCACCTGGGCGCCGACCTTCTCGGCCTTGCCCTGGGCGTTGGTGCCTTCGCCCGCATACTCGCCCTGGACGGCGAAGTCCGGATCCTCGGCCGCCACTTCCGGGTCGATGATCTCCTTGCCCTTGCCAAAGGTGCACGCCGCCGTGGTGAGGACTGACAGGGCGGCGGGCAACCACAACCAGGCTGTTCGCTTGAACATCGCGCGTTCTCCCAAGAGGTCAACAAGTGGGGTCTTCAACGAGTGGGATCAACGAGGCGGGCTTTCTCTCTCGCCAAGAAGTCCGCCACAAGCACCGGGCCGTCGAGGCAGCGACTCCCGCCTCCTTTCCGCGTCCACTCCGCCGACGGATCATGGATCGCCAATCATGCTCGCTGCACGCGCCATTCGCAACCCACCCGCAGGGGCGGTTTCCTGCTCCCGGCCGGCACCGGTAACCTCAAGGGCTGGCCGCATCGTCCCGGCGCCACCAGGCCGGAGAAGGCGCATGACGGCCTCAGGCCGGCCGCGGGTTCCTCCAGCCCCTTACGCATGCCCAGGTTCCTCGGTTCCTCAACGTATTGTCGATCGGCCGTCGCAGCCGTGATGGTGTGCGCGGGTCTCTGCACGAATCCCGCTCGGGCCGGTGGCGGCCCGGAGAACGTGCTGGTCGTGGTCAATCCACGGAGCGAGGAGTCGCGGGCCGTGGCCGACCATTACGTGCGCCTGCGGCAGATTCCTGAATGCAACGTCCTGAAGATCGAGTGGGCGCCCGACCAGCTCTCCACGGACGTGGACACGTTCCGCATGGGAATCCTGGGGCCTTTGCTCGCCGCCATCGAATCGCGCGGGCTCGCCGGGCAGATCGACTGCGTGGCCTACGCCCCCGGCTTCCCCTGCGAGATCGACGCCCGGGCCGATGCGAAACGGTCCGTGCAAGGCCCGCCCGTGCGCTGGCGGGATGTCGGCCAGGCCGATGCGGACGAACTGGCCGGTTGGCCCCCGATCCTGAATCCCACCTGTTCCATCACGGGCCTGACCTGCCTGTACCAGAGGGTCATGGACCGCGACCCGGCTTATCTCGGGCTGCACACCAACCGATACATGCGGCGACCGGTGCCCCAGCAGAAAGGCGCGCCCTCGCTCGGCTTCCGCGGCAGTCTCCGTTTCGGCCCGCACGGCGAGATCGCGGACCACGGGTCGAGCTATCTCCTCTGCGTGGTGTTGGGCGTCACCGGCGGCCGGGGCAACACCGTGGAAGAGATCCTCCGCTATCTCGATCGGGCCGCCGCCTCCGATGGATCGCGTCCGAAGGGCACGATCTACTTTCTGCGAAGCGGCGACATCCGCTCCCGCGTGCGCCAGCGAGCGTTCGCCCCGGCCGCCAGGGAGCTGCTGCGCGCGGGCGTGGCCGCCGAGATCGTGGACGGCATACTCCCCCGCGGAAAGAGGGACGTTCAGGGCGCGATGATCGGCACGGCCGAGTTCGACTGGACCTCGAGCGAAAGCACCATCCTTCCCGGTGCGATCTGCGAGCACCTGACGAGCTTCGGGGGCGATCTCTCAACCGACGCAGGACAGACGCCGCTGGTCGAATGGCTCCGCCACGGCGCGGCCGGGGCCAGCGGCACCGTCTGCGAGCCGTTCGCCATCCAGGACAAGTTCCCGCTGGCCACGATCCACGTCCACTACGCGCGCGGCTGCACGCTGGCCGAGGCGTTCTACCAGTCGGTCTTCGGACCGTTCCAACTGCTCGTCGTCGGCGACCCGCTCTGCCGGCCCTGGGCCCGGATTCCCCGCGTGTCGGTCGAAGGGGTCGCGGCGCAGGCGACGGTCTCGGGCCGGATCGTGGTGACTCCCTCGGCCGTCGTGCCGGGCGGAGGGCGGATCGACCGCTTCGAGCTGTTCCTTGACGGGCGGCGTCGCCACGCTTGCGCGCCGGGCGCGCGATTCACATGGGACACGACCGAACTGGACGATGGCCCCCACGAGCTGCGTGTCGTGGCGATCGCGGCCGGCCCCATTCAGTCCCAGGGCCGCGTGGTGATGCCGATTCGGATCGGCAACCGCGACCGCGGGATGAATGGGACTCGCGCCCCACCGGACGAGGCGACCTCGATCGACCAGGACCTCGCGGGGCACGCCGGGGTCGCCGAGCCAGGCGCGAATCCATGCCGCGCGCTTGCGGCGCCAGCCACCGCCGTTCCGCGCGGTCGAGCCGGGAGCCCGTGACTCCGCAGCCTGCGCGAACCTGCCGTCGGGGGAGCCGATCTCCTCGGGGCACGTCGCGCCCCCGCTGGGTGCGTCACCCGCGCGGCGCCGCGGCGCACTGGATTCGAGCCAGCAACTGCCCGTCCACCTTGCCTTTGACCGCCCGCGCACACATGCCCAGCGTCCGGGCCGCCTCCTTCAGGCTGCCCGTCCGGCAATACACGAACGTGCAGTAGCGCCGGGTCAACTCCTTGACGGGCAGCTCGCCGCGCTCGACGGCCTCCAGGAAGCTTCCGAGGGCGTCGGGCTGGCCCTCCTCTTCGCAGAGGCGCACGGGTGTGTAGTGCTTGCGAACCAGGATGTTTCGCACGCATTGCCCGACCTCACGCACGTTGCCCGGCCAGGGGTAGTCGTCGCCGAGGTGATGGCCGATCCATTGCATGACCTCCCGGCCGAGGGACTCGGCGTCCTCGGGAACGAGCTGCCGGCAGAAGTGGAGCACGAGGCTGTCCAGATCCTCGGGCCGATCGGCGAGCTGCTGCCGGAGCGAGGGGGTGCGGATCGTGTCGGCGCAAAGACGGTAGTAGAGGTCTTCGCGGAAACGACCTTCGCGGATGGCGGCGGCAAGGTTGCGATTCGTGGCGGCGATGATCTTCCCTTGGAACCGGCGCGCCGCGGTATCGCCGACGCGCGTGAACTCCCGGGTTTCGAGGACGCGGAGCAACTTGGCCTGGATGACGTGATTGAGGTCGCCCAACTCGTCGAGGAACACGGCGCCCCCTGCGTGGCACGTCTCGAGCCATCCCGTCTGGTCGCGGACGGCGCCGCTGAAAGCCCCCTCCACGTGACCGAACAACGCGGATTCCACCAGGCTCGGTGTCAGCGTGGTCACGTTGAGCGCACGGAACGACGTCTTGAAGTTGGCCTCGAACCGCTGCTTCCGTGGATCGAACGGAATGAAGCCCGACAACCCGATCGCGCTGGCGACGAGCTCCTTTCCGCTGCCGGAGGGCCCGGTCACCAGCGTCGTGATGTCGGACATGCGGCGATAGAGGCCGTTCCGGTACCGGCGCATGTCGTGCGTGAAGATCGACTGCCATGCCGCGGCGCGGAGGCGGGCGGTCGGGGCGGACTCGCCGAAGATGCAGGCGGGGATGTAACGCATGGCCCGACGAATCTGGAAGAAACCGGCAAGCACGCTGGCCGCGTCCTCGTCGCTCGGCGGAGCGTCTCGCGACACGGCCAGAAGCCTCCGGTAATCCTCCCGAAACCTGGGCCAGAACTCGATCGAGGGCTGGGCCTCCGGCCGATCCAGATGCAACTGGATCGCCGTCTCAAGGAGTTTGCGGTACGCGCTGTAGACGTAGTACAGGACCGCGTCCTCGTACAAGCCCGCGTCCCCCTGAGCCTGCCGCGACGGCGGCCTTCGGCGCTCCGCCCCGCCCCGACCGACGGCCCGCCAGTAGATCCGATCCACGGCGTCCCGGACCCGCTGGCCAAGCAGGCGGATATTGGGGCCGCCGTCCAGGGCCTGCTGAAGGTCACCCGAGCGGGTCGACGGCAAAGCTTCCGTGACGTAGTCCGCGCCGAGGGCTTTGTGCAGATGGTCGTACGAGTCTGCCAGGAGGGGATTCGAGAAGGCGAACCGAGAGACGGCTCGAAGAAACACCCTCTCGCTGCCTTCCAATAGGGCCATCGGCCGGCTTCCTCCCTGGGGACCGACACGAATTGTATCCCTTTCGACAAAGGACTCATATGAAACACCCCGTTCGGAGGGACTCCCCCGAACCGCCGATCCGCCGCCTGGATTCTCCTAAATGTTTGTATTTGAGAGCTTTGCGACGCTTCATGCCGGCCCTGCAAGATCCAGTGGCACGATTAGTGTTAAGAGGGGGGCGCTTGCTGGGGAACCTGCGATCGGTCGGCAGGGATCGCGTTGAGGGCCCCATGCAGGGATGCCCCGGCGGCCCCACCGTGCGGCCGCCGACCTTGCCGGTCGAGCGGGGAAGACTGGCAAGGATGTCACCCTCCCCGGGGTAGCAATCCGCCGGGCCCCCCACCATGGCGGGAGCAGGAGGTCGTCGATGTCTGTCGTTGCGGTATGGAGCGTGGGTTTGGTTGTTGGCGCGGTCGCTACCGGAATCGTGGCGTTTGCCGCGACTCGCGTTGCGACGCGGCGAACTGCGATCTGGAGCCATAAGATGATTGCCGCGTTCGGACTTGGGCGTTTGCTTTCACCGAGGCGTCCGCTCTCACCGGGTCCGGACAAACCGGACGGGTCGCCAAGAGGGCCCGACTCGCTGGAAGGGGCGCTCTTTCCGCGATCGGATTCCCCTCCCCGGCCGTTCTTCGCCAGGATATCGGGCGCGGAGGATCCTGCCCCAGCGCGCAGCAAGAAAGGGGCCCAAGAGAAGAAAGTCCGGACTTAGCCCTGGCCACCCTGCGTCAGATGCGGACGCCTGGGAAAAGCGGGTGGCCCTGGGTGCTTGCGGAACGTGCGCCTTGCCCTTGACCTGACGTCCGAATAGCGGCTATCCTCCGCCGCCGCGCGGGGAGGCTGCGCGGTCGCTTTGGCTTGCTCTCTGGGGACGTGGCCGGCCGGGGATGGAGACGATCTGGTTTACGGTCTTTGGCGTGTTGGCCGGTCTGGCGGTCGTTCAGTCGCTCCTGATTCTCTTGCAGACCTGGGAGCACCGGCGGTTCGCCCGAAACAGGCTCTGCCAGCTCTATCGCTACTGGCCCTTGGGCCGGGCGATGGTCTATGCGCCGTGCAAAGGGCACGACATCGACCTGGAGGACAACCTCCGCCAGGTTCTCACTCAAGACTACGGCAACTACGAGGTCACCTTCGTCGTCGAGAGCACCTCCGACCCGGCCTATCCCCTCATCCGCCGGTTGATGGCCGAGTATCCCCGCGTAACCACGCATCTGGTGGTCGCGGGTCTGGCCGAGGGCTGCGGGCAGAAGGTCCACAACCTCCGCGTCGCCACGGCCGAAGTCCCGGCCCAATTCGCCTACGTGGCCTTCGTCGACTCCGACGCCCGGGTCCGCCGCCAGTGGCTGCGCGCGCTGGTCAGTCACCTCGACTCGCCCCGGGCCGGGGTGGCCACCGGCTATCGCTGGTTCGTCCCTACCCGGGCGAGCTTCGTCCAGAACGCCCTCTACAGCATCAACAGCAACGTGGCCGTGCTGCTGCGTTCGCGCAGCCCGAATCTCGTATGGGGGGGTTCCTGGGCCATGCGTCGCGAGGTGTTTCAGCGCCTGAAGATACGCGATGCCCTCGACGGCATGCTTACCGAAGACCTTGTCGTGGCCGACCGGGTTCAGCGCCACGGGATGCGAGTCGAGTTCGAGCCGGCGTGCGTCGCGGTCTCGCCGATCGAAGGCGGTTTCGCCCCGCTGTTCAGCTTCCTCCGCCGGCAGTACATGCTGGGACGCTTCTACGTGCCCAGTTGGTGGCGGCTCGGCTTCCTTACGCTGGTGTACGCCAACCTCGTGCTGGGCGCGGCCGTGCCGATGCTGTGTTGGGGACTGGCCCTGAGGAGCCCCCTGGCCTGGATTCCCGCCACGGCGCTCGTCCTGCTCTATCTCGTGCACGTGCTCCGCGGCGTGTTGCGCCAGGGCCTGATCGGCGTGTATTGCCCGGAGCAGAGACGCCGCCTGGCCCGCGCCCGGTGGTTCGACATCTGGGCCGGCCCCCTGGTCAGCGCCGCGAGCCTGGTCGTGCTCGTGTCGTCGCGCGTGGGGAGCGTGACCACGTGGCGGGGCATCACCTACCGCCTTGCCCGCGGCGGCAAGACGCAGATCCTTCGCCGCGCGGAGAGCGGCTCGCCGGCGTCGGAACCGGACGAAGAGCCTGCCACGCTTGGCGGGCTCGCGACTTCGAGCGCGGCTCCTTCCCGCCGCAAAGCGGCGTAGCCCCTGTCCAGCCCGACGCGGCCGAGGGGCTCCCATCGCGGCCGCCTGTCTGGAAACCCGGCCGCGCACGTCGGCCCCTCAACGCCGGTGATTCCGTCGCGTCGGGGGTGGTCGGACGCGAGGCGGTCATCCAGAATGGCGGCATAGGCGACCATTCGATCCGCCTCGGTCGCCATCCCCGCCCCGCGGTGAAGCCCCCGTACCAACCCTCCCTCCGCAAAGGCGCACACCATGGCCAGAAGAAACACCTGGGCGACGCTGGTTGCGGCGGCGGCCCTCGGGCTCGCCCACGCGGCGCCGGCAAGAGAAACGTCCGCGCCGGGAAACGTGGAGACCTTCGTCCGCGTCAGCCCGCGGGATCCGCGGTACTTCGAGCTCACCGACGGCACGCCCTATCTGCCCGTCGGCCTGAACATGGTCGGGCCGCCGGGCGACGGGCTGGAGGGCATGGAGCGGTGGATGGAGAAGCTCAGCCGCCACCGGGGCAACTTCATCCGCGTGTGGCTGAGCACCCCGTTCTTCGAGGTCGAGCATGAGAAGAGCGGCCAGTTCGACGAGGAGAAGGCGAAGCGGATCGACGGGCTGCTCGAGATCGCGCGCAAGCGGCGCATCCGCGTAAAGATGTGCCTGGAGCATTTCCGTCATACGGGCGAGGGCCGCCAGCGGTGGGCCGCCCGGCCGCTGCACCGGAAGGCCCACGGCGGCCCGGCCGAGAGCACGGCCGACTTCTTCGATAGCCCGGCGTGCCGCGAGCACTACAAGAAGAAGCTCCGCTGGTTCGCCGCACGCTACGGCGACCGGCCCGAGGTGTTTGCCTGGGAGCTCTGGAACGAGATGAACTGCATCACCGGGGGCGATTGGGCGGCCTGGACCGAGGTGATGCTGCCCGAACTGCACCGACTGTTCCCCAGAAACATGGCCGTGCAGAGCCTGGGGAGCTTCGACCACCCGGTGCAGCGCGACCGCTACCGCCGTCTGTGCCGGATCGCGAGCAACGACTTCCTCCAGGTCCATCGCTACCTGGACCTGGGGGCCAGGCTCGAGGTCTGCCGTGGCCCGGTCGATGTGGCGGCGGCGGACGCCGTGGCCGAGATCCGCGCCTTCGGGGTGAACAAGCCGATCCTGCTGGCCGAGAGCGGGGCCGTGGAGCCGAGCCACACCGGGCCCTTCAAGCTCTACGCCAGGGACAAGCAGGGGATCATCCTTCACGACGTGCTGTTCGCCCCCTTCTTCGCCGGCGCGGCCGGGCCGGGACACTGCTGGCACTGGAACGTGTACGTCGATGAGAACGACCTCTGGTGGCAGTTCGCGCGGTTCGCCGAGGCGGTCGAGGGGATCGACCCGCCTGCCGAACGGTTCCAGCCCGGCGCCGTGGAGCACCCGCGACTGCGGGTTTACACCCTGATCGGCAGGCATACGATCCTCGCCTGGTGCCGCGACAAGCAGAACACCTGGCAGAGCGAACTGGCTCAACGCAAGCAGCCGGAGGCGATCCGTGGGGCCGAGGTGGCGATCGAGCTGCCGGAACAGTGGCAGCCAGGGGGGGCGGCTCGCGTTTACGACCCGTGGACCGACCGCTGGACCGAGGCCGAACTGGCAGGGGACCGCGTGCGCCTCCCCGAGTTCCGCCGGTCGATCGTGATCCGGCTTGTGCGGCGGGCGGCCGGCGATTGACGGGGGCCTGCTTCCCGCGGCGTGCGAGAGCGGACGGCACTCGCAGAGCGTCTGCTGCGGGTGGATTGCTCGCCAGCCGTCCCGGGTCGAACTATACTGGACCGGCACTCGCGAGTCCCTTGGAGAAAACCGTTCCTTCAGGAGTCCACCATGCGACACGTTCTTTCCCTGGCGATCGTCCTTCTCGTCTCCGCGGCCTGCCTGGCGGCCGACAAGCCCAAGGAAGAGGGCTGGATTTCGCTGTTCGACGGCAGGACGCTCGACGGCTGGAAGGAGAGCGGGGCGCCCGGCTCGTTCACGGTCGAGGACGGGATCCTCGTGGCCAAGGGCAAGCCCATGGGCCACCTGTTCTACCAGGGCGACGTGGAGGGGCACGACTTCAAGAATTTCGAGGTGAAGGTCGAGGCCATGACCCTGCCCGGCTCCAACGGCGGGATCTACTTCCACACCAAGTACCAGGACAAGGGCTGGCCGCGCCAGGGATTCGAGGTGCAGGTGAACAACACGCACCGCGACCCGATCAAGACGGGCAGCATCTACCAGGTCCGCAACGTGACCGAGTCGCCGGCCAAGGACAACGAGTGGTTCACCGTCCACATCACGGTGCGCGGCAAGCAGGTGACCGTGATGGTCGACGACAAGAAGGTCGTCGATTTCGAGGTCGAGCGCTCCCACGCCACCAAGGACTTCAAGCGCGAGCTGTCCAGCGGCACCTTCGCCCTGCAGGCCCACGATCCGAAGAGCGAGGTCCGCATCCGCAGCATCCAGGTCAAGCCGCTCGCGGACTGAGCGGAGCGGGAAGCCCGGCCGGACGCTCCGCGTTCGAGATCTCACCGACGCGGTGCCTCGTACCGCCCTCACCCGGCCGCGGCGCGGCCACCCTCACCCGCCAGGCGGGCGAGGGCGGACGTCCGTTCCCAGACTCCCGAAGTCTCGAAGACTTCGGGAGTCTATGGAGCGCGGACCGGTTCACTTCTCGCGGATGCGGATGTAGCGGAAATCGAAGTCGCCCTTCTCGCGCTGCAGTCCGATTCCCCGGTCGGGCTGGTCGCCGATTTTCCATTTCGGCACGATGAGGTGGCCGTTCAGCCGCACGGCGGCCACGCCATCGGAGACATCCAACTCCAGGGCGTTCCACTCGCCCGGCCCCTTGGCGTGCGGGGCGAACCGCCGGGTGTCGCGGAGCGAGTTGGGGTAATCGCGCACCTGGAACTGCGCCCCGTGGATGAACACGCCCGAATCGGCCGCGTGGGTGGCGCGGAACTGGAGGCGGATCACGCAGTCGCGGCTGTGCCGCTTCTCGCAGAACAGCGAGCCGCCCTTCTTGCTCGCGTCAAGGTGGATCGCCCCGTCCACCACGCTCCAGTTGTCCTTGCCCTTGGCCAGCCAGCCGGCGAGGTCCTTCCCGTTATCCAGGCGCTCGAAGCCCTCCTCGAGCTCGAACGCCTCCTCGCCGACCGCGGATCCCGCGCTGAGCATCAGCACGAGCCCAATCGCTCCAAGCAGTGCGCGCATGGCATACCTCCTCCGCATGACAGGCCGTCCCCACGCGGCGCGTGGGAACGAGCGATGTTGCCTCGTGCCACCCTCACCCGGCCGCGGCGCGGCGACCCTCTCCCGCGAGGCGGGAGAGGGTATTCGTCGTTCTTCATTCATCCTTCGTCATTGCATCACTCAATCTCCCACCCCTTGCGATACTCCCGGCCCACGTACTGGTTGGCCTCGGGGCAGTTGGTCACGCGCATGGCGGCGGCGTCCCACTCGACGCGCTGGCCGACCTTCAGCGCGATGTTGCCCAACAGGTAGGCCTCGGTGAAGGGGCCGGCGTAGCCGAAGTGGCAGCCCGGCTGCTTACCCTGGCGGATGCCGCGGACCCAGTCGGTGTGGACCTCCTCGCGGTCCCACGCGCCTGGCTCCAGCTCCGGCAGGGGCGGGCGCTCGACCTTCTTGCCGAAGAACGGCCCCAGTCCCGCCGGGTAGCTCCCCTTCGTGCCGATCAGCACCGGCCCCATGCCGCCGCCGAGCTCCTCGGGCAGCTTCTTGTCGCCGTCGTACCAGAAGACCTTCACCGCGGGCTGGTCGCCCCGGGCGGGGAAGTCGAAACGGATCACGCTCCACTCGGGGAACATCTCCGCGGTCATGCCCGAGGTGCGCACGACCTCGGCCGCGGTCGGCGCGCCGAGCTCCAGGGCAAAGTACACCTGGTTCATCGAGTGCGGGGCGATGTCGCCCAGGGCCCCGGTGCCGAAGTCCCACCAGCCGCGCCACACGAACGGGTGATAGACCTGCTGCTGGCGGAACGTGGCCATCTTGCGGGCCGGATGATCGTCGGGCCATTCGGCGACAAACGGGCGCATGGGCGCGGGGCCGATCCAGAGGTCCCAGTCCAATCCCGCCGGCACGGGGTCTTCGCCCTGGGGGCGATCGGCGCCCTGGAGCCAGATCGGCCGGTTCGTGCCCAGGTGGACCTCGGTTACCCCGCCCAGCGCGCCGGAGCGGATCAGTCTGCGCAAACGGAGCATGTGCGAGCTGCTCTGCGTGTTGGTGCCCATCTGCGTGACGAGGTTCTTCTCCGCGGCCACCTCGGTCATGCGCCGGGCCTCGAGGATGTTGTGCGTCAGGGGCTTCTGGCAGAAGCAGTGCATGCCCCGCTTCATTCCCTCGATGCTGATCACGGCGTGGGTGTGGTCGGGCGTGGCCACGGCCACCGCGTCGAGCTTCACCTCGTCGTACATCTTGCGGAAGTCGGTGAAGGTCTTCGCCCCCGGGTGCTTGCGGGCCCAGCCTGCGAGCCGGCCGGAGTCGATGTCGCAGAGGGCCACCACGTTCTCGCCCAGCTCGGCCAGGCGCTTGGCGTTGAACGAGCCGATGCCGCTGCCGACTACGGCCGCGTCGATCTTCTCGTTGGCGGCATAGCCCCGGACGAGTCCGGCGGGCAGGATCGAAAACGCTCCGGCGGCGGCCGCGGCGGTCTTCAGGCAATCGCGTCGCCAGATGCGGCGATTCATGGCGGGGGTCCTTTCGTACAGGGCGGGAGACTTCAGGCGGGGTCGATGGAGGCAGGCCGACACGGCGCAGCATACTCTCTGGCACAGGCGCAAACAACCGGCCCGTTCCGCCGCCGCAAGCCGCCGAATGCGATCACCGGCCGCGCCGTGCCACCTGAGCCGCCCCGCACGCTACCGCGGCGTGTGCGCGGCCGACGGGGAGAAGCTCGGCTTGGCGAGGATCGCGCGAAGCTCGCGCTCCACGCGATCGTAGGAGAAGAACCGCCGCGCGATCTCGTAGTTGTGGTCAGCCGTCTCGTCCCAGGAGTCGCGGTGCGCGACCAGGTAGCGGACCTGATCGACCAGGTCGTCGGTCAAGAAGCCATCCATGAGCATCGCCCGAAAGCCGCACGGCTCGATGTCGGTGCGGTAGATGGCGTAGCAGTTGGCCAGGATCGGCTTGCGGTAGTAGACGGCTTCGAGGAAGGCGTTGCCGAACCCTTCGTACGACGAAGGGTAGCTCACCAGGTCGGCCTGTTGGTAGGCGTCCCAAACCGTGTACTGGCGCCGCCCGTCGGCGGCCGTGCCGCGATGATCGGCGATCCAGGGGGCGGCGTGGATGAAGTCCACGCCCATCAGACTGGCGTAGCGGCGCACGCGGTCGGGGTAGGCGTTCCCCTCGTCGCCTCCGTTGTGCGTGATCACCAGCTTGCACCGCCTGTCGTCCAACAGACGCACCAGCTCGATGGCGTGCTCGATCCCCTTGCGGGCCACCAGGCGCGTGGGCTGCAGGACGATGAAGTCGTCGTGCTCCACGCCGATCGACTCGCGGAAGGTGGAGGCGTAGTCGTCCGGGGGCTCGGGCGGCGAGTCGAAGTCCATTACGTTCGGGATCATCCGGCACGGCATGCCCGTGCGCCGGCTGAACTCCCGGGCGGCCTGGGAGTTGATCACCACGTGCTGCATCTGCGGCAGGGCGGGCGGAAAGGCCATGCGCAGGTAGTCGTCGGCCGCGTTGACCAGGTACCGTTCGCGCTCCCAGACGAAGTCGTGGTGGTGGGCGATGCAGCCGATGCCCGTCTCCATGACCAGCTCCACCAGGGCCAGCCCGAGCGGAATGTTCATGGGGATCGTGAGGCTGTTCTCCGCGACGATCAGGTCGAGCTCGAACCACCGGGCCGCCGAGAGGAGCTTCTCCTTGATCAGCCACGTCATCTCGTGGACTTCGGCGCTGATGTGCGGGGTGCGCCGCTCGCGCCCGAAGAGCTGTCGATTGATCTCCACCACCATCGGGTGCTTGAAATGCGCCTCCCGGATGATCTGCGAGCGGTCCTGGGGCCGGTCGGACTGGCCGGAGATGAAGAAGCACGTGTGGCCCATCCGCTCGAGGACGCGGGTCCACTTCTCGATCTCGAGGCTGACTCCGTCGTTTCCGGAGATCCGCGTGGCGACGAAACCGATGCGGTAGGAACGATCGCTGGACTCGGCAAGCATATCGGGAAGAAGCGGCGCGGCGGCCACGGCCCCGTCGGGGCGCTGGACGTCTAAGCTCGGGGTCTCGCTCGGCAATTCGCGCATTCTAGGCCAAGATTGACGGTTGCGGCAAGGCGAAACGCCGCGCTACCCTTCTCAGCGGCGCGATCCGAGCCGGCCATCGGGCAGGGCCAGGTGCCGCCGCATTTCGGCCACCTGCTCCTCCAGACGCCGGAGTTCCTTGTCAAACCGATCGATTCGGGCGCAGCCCTCCTCCAACCGGGCGAAGACCCCGGCAGCCGGTGCCGGGCCGGCCCACTGATGAGCCAACTGCACGATCTGCCCCCGCAACCCCCGCCGCAGTCGCCGCATGAAGCCCCACAGCAGCAGCCCGCACCACAGCAGCAGCCAGAACAGGCTGGAGAGGTAAAAGTCCAGGCCGTACGGCTGGGAGTCGGGCGTGGGATCGAGCCAGGTATCCCAGAAGTAGTTCTTGCCCAGCCGAAAAAGGATGGCACCCAGCGCCGCCAGCATGAGCAGCTCGTAGCACCAGCGAACGTACCAGCGGGAGTGGCGATCGGCCTGCCGGCGGATCAAGCCGTCGATCTCGCCGGATACCCCCGCGGCAAAGGCCGTGGCCGCCTGCTGCGCCTCGCCCCGCACCGTCTCGGGGCTGGCCGCCTCGCGGTCCAGCCCGGCCTCGGCGGCGTAGCCCTCCAGCACGATCGCGGCGGAGCGCAGCTCGGCCGCGTCCCAGCTCCCGGCGGCCGCACGGGCGACGCTGGTCTGGGCGACCTTCTCCCGGCGACGGCGGCGCCAGGTCCGGGCGCCCTCCACCGCACCCCACAGGGCCAACTGGGCCGGCGAGCGGACCCGCGTGAGCAGCGCGCCCATGGCCAGCGACCCCAGGGCCTGATAGACGCGGAGCACCAGCGTCCACGGGCTGAACCCCCATCGCGAGGCGACCTGGCCCAGGAGCCGGTTCTCCCAGAGCCGCCGGCTGGCCAGCAGCTCGTCGCGGGTCTGGAGGGCAAGCGGCGCGGCCAGTTTCATGCGCTGCTCCGCGACCGCCTCCTCGAGGCGCTCGACGGCTGGCCGGCCGTCGCCAATGCGCCGGCGGCACGCCGCCAGTGTCTCCGCGGCCAGATCGAGGAAGTTCGCCCGGCGAATCCGCGCCGCCGCCGAGCCGGCGAGCTGGCGCGTCAGAAGATCGTGCAGCTCGGCCATGTCGCCCGGGGGCGGGCTGCCCGACTGGGAAGCGGCCAGGGCGGCCAGGCAGTCCACGCGAAACAGGCGTTCAACCGCGTAGCGCTCGGCAAGGACTTCGCGCCAGTCGTCGCGGATGTCGGCGTCCTCGTCGGCGTGGGTCTGGACGAAGACCATCCGGGCGCCGGGCGCGGCCGCGGTCAGCTCGTCCGCCACGCGCCCGCTGCGATATTTCTGCTGAGTGGCCGTCACCAGCAGCACATCGCAGTGGGGAAGAACGCGGCGGAGCCGGGCGAGATTGCTCACCGGCGAATCGGCTTGCTCGCTCGTGTCCGGGTCCGGGCAGTCGATGAGCACCAGGTCGGCCAGGGCCGGCAGCTCGCACGGGCAGACCTCAACTGCCGAGCGGTCGATGCCCAGCATTTCCGGCGTGATGTCCGGGCGGCAGATCAAGGTCGGCTTGTGCGTCGTCGGGCGCTGGCGGCCGGTCCGCACCACATCGCTGCCCAGGATCGCGTTGACCAGGGCGCTCTTGCCCGTGCCCGACCCGCCCAGCGTCGCCACCACCAGGGGGGAATCGATACGGACCCGAAGCGACTCGACCCGTTCGCTCAGCCGGCGGACCAGGGCGCGGGCGGTTCGGGCAGGCTTCCAGTCGGGGGCCGACTCCGACCAGGCCGAAAGATCCTCGGCCAGGGCGTCGATTTCCGCGAGCAGCTCGAGCTGGGCCAGTTCCGGGGCAGTCATAACGCAAGCATAGCAGACGCGGTGCAACAGGGCCGCCGTTCGGACCGGTGCCGCCGCACCCAGCCGACGAAGGCCGTTTCCGTTGATCGCGGGAGCGCAGGAAGGCGAACGGCCCGGGACAGTCGCGATCTCGTCGCGTCTTCGCCGATTCCCGATCTCCAAGCCCCTGGTTGCCGGCGAGGCCCGTCCGAGGTGCTGGTCAGGGCGGTACCGATTCGGTATGCTGACGCACCGCGGCCCGCACGGCCGGCCAGCACCCCTGCCGACACGCGCATGCACTGGAGGACGAGATGACTGGAGGATCGACTTTGCTGCTCGCCCAAGCCGCCCTGAACCCGTGGTGGGTCGTCGGGGGGGTGGTTCTGCTCGGTTTCGCGGCCCTGCTGGTGATCGTGGTGTTGATCTACTGGAACCTCTGGTTCCAGGCCTACATGTCCAACGCCAACGTGAGCCTCTTGAGCCTGATCGGGATGAGCTTCCGCCAGGTGGACGCGAAGCTGATCGTCCACGCGAAGATCATGGCCATGCAGGCGGGGATCGGCACGGAGCGGGAGACCGGCATCAGCACGCGGCGCCTGGAGGCCCATTACCTGGCCGGCGGCAACGTGCTCCGCGTGATCCAGGCGATCATCGCCGCGCACCGCGCCGACATCGACCTCGACTTCGACCGCGCCGCGGCGATCGACCTGGCCGGCCGCGACGTCCAGGAGGCGGTGCAGACGAGCGTCAACCCCAAGGTCATCGACTGCCCCGACCCGCGCAAGTCGCCCCGGGCCTACCTCAGCGCGATCGCCAAGAACGGCGTGGAGTTGCGGGTCCGCGCCCGGGTCACTGTGCGGACCAACATCGAGCGGCTGATCGGCGGGGCGACCGAGGACACGATCATCGCCCGGGTGGGCGAGGGGATCATCACCTCGATCGGCTCCTCGGTGACCCACCTGGACGTGATGGAGAATCCCGACCGGGTGTCGAAGGCCGTGCTGGAGCGCGGGCTCGACGCGCAGACGGCGTTCGAGATCGTGTCGATCGACATCGCCGACATCGACGTGGGCGAGAACATCGGCGCCCGGCTCCAGGCCGACCAGGCCGAGGCCGACACGCGGTTCGCCCGGGCCAAGGCCGAGGAGCGGCGTGCCCTGGCCACCGCGCGCGAGCAGGAGATGAAGGCGGCCGTGGCCCGCAACCGCGCCGAGGTCGTGCTGGCCGAGGCCGAGGTGCCGCAGGCCATGGCGGCGGCCTTCCGCGAGGGCAACCTCGAAGGTGGGGCGAGCGGACCGGCGTGAGGCCTTCGCTTGCCACGGCGGCACGTCGGGCGCGTGACCTAGACTTCTTGCAGCGGGACATCCCCGAGCGGGAGCGGTCCCCTCGTCGCCTTCCGCAAGGAGCCGGTCATGCGAATCCTCGTGGCGATTGTGACGGTGGCGCTGATCGTCCTGGCCGCGACCAACGTGGCCGGCGCGGCGGAGCCTCACTGGCTGGTCGAGGTCACGCTGGACGGTCGCCGGCTGGTCGGCACGCCGCTCTCCTGGGACGACCGCCAGGCCCGTCTGCTGGGCCGCGACGGACAGTTGTGGACGGTGCCCCGCGCCAAGGCCCGGGACTGGAGGAAGACCGGGGCCCGGTTCACGCCGTCTACAATCTCCGAGCTGCGGGCCGAGCTGCTTCGCGAAATGGGCAAGGGCTTCGAGGTCTCCGGCACCGGCCACTACCTCGTCGTCCACCCCCGCGGGACCAGGGACCTCTGGGCCGGGCGGTTTGAGGACCTCTACCGCTCCTTCGTCCAGTACTTCACGGTGCGGGGTTTCAAGCTCGCCGAGCCCGCCTTCCCTTTAATCGGAATCGTCTGCCGGAATCAGGGGGAGTTCCAGCAGTACTCGGCCAAGCGCGGCCTCCCGGTGGGCGGCGGCGTGATGGGCTACTACTCGCTCACCACCAACCGCGTGCTCCTGTTCGACGCGCGGGGCGGCCGTCCCCACGCGGCCGATTGGAAGCTGAACGCCGCCACGGTGATCCACGAGGCCACGCATCAAACGGCGTTCAACACCGGAATCCACAGCCGGTTCACGGCCCCGCCGGTCTGGGTCGCCGAGGGACTCGCCACGATGTTCGAGGCCCCCGGCGTTTACAACTCCCGATCGTACCCCAGCCTGAGCGACCGGATCAACCGGGAACGGCTGGAGGACTTCCGCCGCCTTGTGGCGCCAAACCACCAGCCGCATCTGCTGGCGGGGCTGATCGCCTCGGACGAGTTGTTCGAACGGGCGCCGGCGGCCGCCTACGCCGAGGCCTGGGCGCTGACCTTCTTCCTGATCGAGACCGACCGGGCCAAGTACGCGGAGTTCCTTGCGCGGACCGCCCGGCGCCCGCCCTTCACCGAGTACACCGCCGACGAGCGCACGGAGGACTTCACGGCGGTGTTCGGCAGCGACTGGGCGATGCTCCAGGCCCGCTTCCTGCGATTCATGCAGCAGGTCAAGTGAGGCCAAGCCACGCGGCAACAACCACTCCGCCATTCTGGGCAGTCCGGCGGCCAATCCCAACAGGAGTGAACCGGGGCAACGGAGCGGGGAGAGCTTCGTTGCCTTCGTCTTGGTGAACAGGGCATTGCGTGACTGGCTGCCTGGAAGACGGAGACGACCGAGGGGACCGAGAGAACTCCGTTATCTCGGCGGACTCCTGTTCCGTCCACCCTCGCGCCGGGAAGCGGCGCGGCGCCTTGGGCAGGATCGCCCTAACCGTTACAGAACGCATGGCCGTTTGACGGTCTGGCCGCTGCGCCGTATATGATGTAGGGAGTCATCGCTTCGGCTCCCCCCGCGATTACCGCTTCGGCAGGGCGTCGCACGCTCCGTGGTGCACCGCGGACCCGCCCGCCTGGTTCGCTGCATGGGAGTCCATGGAAGCTCCGTCCTCCCCCATCTTGTCCGATGAGAGCTGGGCCGGTCAGTTCCAGGATGCGCTGAACCGGCAACGCGCCCGGTTCCAGGACTTCCTCGCTGCGCAGAAGACCCGCCTCGGCCAGATCGAGACGGAGATGGCGGCGGGCATCGAACAGATCGCCGCCCAGCTCGCGCGCGATCGGCACGACACCGCCGAGACCCGCGCGCTCCTGGAGCGTCAGCGCCAGGAGTTCGCCGCCCAGGGGGAAAGCCTGGCCCAGCTCAAGGCGGAACTCGACGCGCGGCGCGCGGAATGGGAGACGGCGCTCCGCGAGGCGGCGCAGCAGCAGGAGGGTGTATCGCAGCGGATCGCCGCCCAGTCCCAGGAGTTGGACCAGCGCTCCGCCGACCTGGAAGCCCGGCGTCGGGAGATCGAGGCTTCGGAGGCGGAGCTCGAGAAAGCCCGCCAGGCCGTCGCCCTGGCCCACCGGCAACACCAGGCCGACGCGGAGCAGGCGGCGGCGCATCGCGCGCGGCTCCAGGAGCGCCTGGCGGAGCTGGACGCCCGGGCCGAACAGCTTGCCGCGCGCGAGGCCGACACGCGGGTCCAGCGGCAGCGGATCGCCCGAGAGCTCAAGGCCCAGTACGCCGCCCAGACCAGGCAGTTGGAGCAGCGGGCCGCAGACCTCCAGGCGCGGCGCGTGGAGATCGAGACGGCCGAGGCCCAAGCCGGGAAGGCCCAGCAGGCCGCGGCTCAGGCCCAGAAGCAGCTCGAAGCGGAGCTCGAGCAGACGACCTCCCTGCGGGAGCGCCTCCAGGAGCGCCTGGCGGAGCTGGACGCCCGGGCCGAGCAGCTTGCCGCGCGCGAGGCCGACACGCGGGTCCAGCGGCAGCGGATCGCCCGTGAGCTCAAGGCCCAGCACGCCGCCCAACTGAAGGAGCTGGATCGGCGCCGGGCCGAACTGGAGAACCTGGCACAGCTCGACGCCGGGCAGTTGGGGCAGTTGGAGAAGCAGCTCCACGTCGTCCGGCAGGAACGCGACCGGCTCGAGCAGGAGCTGCGTCAACAGGCCGAACAGCTCGAGCAAGAGCGCACCGCGCACATGCCGCTGGAGCGCGAACTGGCCGAGCGGACACGCGCGCTCGAGCTTCAGGCCGAGGAGCTGGCGACGGCACGCAAGCGGGAATCGGAGTTGACGGTCGCCCTGGAGGAGTTCCGGCAGCGCGCGGCCGAACAGGACGTGCAGCTTCAGGCCGCTCGAAAGCGGCACGCGGAGCTCAGCGCCGAGGTCGAGAACGCGCGGGGCGGCGTGGCCGAGCTCGAATCCGCCCTGGAGGCGTCGCGGAGGCGGCAGTCGGAGCTGAGCGCGGAGCTGGAGGCCGCCCGGGCTCAACAAGGAGAGTCAGGCGCCGCGGGCGAGGCGGAGCGGCGTCGGATCGCCGAGCTGTCCGAGCAGCTTGCGGACGCCCGGGGTCGCGAGGAGAGCCTGGCCGCGGAGGCGGACACGCTCCGCCGCGAGCACGAGGAGCTGCGCCAGCAACTGGAGTCGTCCCCGGCCGAAGGCGCCGACCCGCAGGAGCTCGCGCAGCTTCGCGCAGAGCGCGATTCCCTCCTCGATCGCCTCGAAGACATGGAAGGGCGGCTCGCCGCGGCCCCGGCTTCGGCCGAGCCGAACGAGCAGGTCGAGGAGTACCAGCGGCGTTACGAGATGGCCATGGACGACCTCCGCCAGCTCAAAGCCCAGAACGAGTCGCTCAAGAAGCAGCTCAGTGAAGGCCGAGGCGGCGGTTCCGCGCCGGCAGGCGGGGGCGGCGGGGGCGCCATGGATTGGGAGGCCCAGAAGCGGCGCATCCTGGCCGCCCTGGAGGCCGAGGACGGCGACGACGTGGACGAGGAGCGACGCGCGGAGCGCCTGAAAATCAACGAGGTGCTCCGGACCACCGAATCGGCACTTTATGCCAAGGAAGAGGAACTGGAAGAGATGCGCCGGCTGCTGGAGGACCAGAGCGCCAACCTCGGCTCGGTCGCCGTGGGGGCCGCGGCACTCGGCGAGGTGCTCGACAAGGACGAGATCATCTGCGAGCAGCGCGAGAGCCTGCGCAAGCTCGAAGAGGAATGGAAGGCGAAGCTCCGCCAGGCCGAGATCGACATCTCTATCGAGCGGGCCAAGATCGCGCGCGAGCGTGCCGAGCTGGACGAGAGGAAACGCTCGCTTCCGCCGTCGGGCGAGAGTGACGCGGGACCGTCGGACCCGCCGGCCAAGCCCGCCCGCGGCCGCTGGCTGTCGCGCCTGGGATTGAGCGACGGGGAGTAAGTCGCGATCTGCCGCCCCGCGCCGGGTCGGGCCGGGCGGAGCATGGGCCGCGCGGCCGGCCTTCTCACAGTCGATCTGGCCCAACGGAATCGCCCGGTCGCTCGGCCGGGATCCGGGGCCGCCACGGCATGCCCGCCGCCGCGCTGCCGAGCGACGCCCTCCCCCGTGGCCCCGGCCCGGGCCAAGCGCTCTCGCTCCACGGCCAGTCCGGTCATCCGGCACGTCGGGCCGACGCGTTGCGATCCGTCCGCGTCGGGCCGGCTCGCAGGCGGCGTCGGCAACCTCTGGCCAAACCCGGCCCCGTGGCGCAAGATAGGGGGCTGCCCAGGCCGCCACCGCAGCCGATCAGCCCGGAAGGCGGCCGGCTGCCGGAGGAGAACCGCATGAATCTGGAACTGTCCGGCAAGACCGCGCTGGTGACCGGGGCGGCCACGGGCCTGGGACGGACGATCGCCGCGACCCTGGCGACCGAAGGGGCCCGGGTGGCGGTCAACTACCGCACCAAGCCGGAGGAGGCCGAGGCGGTCGTCGAGGCCATCCGCCTCCGCGACGGCATCGGCATGCCGGTCGCGGGCGACATCACCCGGGACGAGGACGTTTCGGCCATGTTCGCCGCGGTGGAGGCGGAATTCGGACCCATCAACGTGCTGGTCAACAACGCCGCCTGCTGCCCGGTGGGCCCCGCGGCCGAGCTGGCCAGCGAGGTCTTCATGCAGGCCGTGGACGTGAACCTGGTCGGCACGTTCCGCTGCTGCCGAGAGTTCGTCGCCCGGCTCGAGGCAGCCGGCCAGACCGGCCGGATCGTGAACATCTCCTCCCAGGCGGCTTTTCGGGGCAGCCGTAGTGGCAAGAGCGCCTACGACTCCAGTAAGATGGGCGTCGTCGGATTGACGATCTCGCTGGCCCGGGAACTGGCCCCCAAGGGTTTCACGGTCAACTGCGTGGCCCCGGGGCTGATGCTCACCGAGATGATCGCCGAGGCCGTGGCCGCCGATCCCGACGCCTTCAACAAGCGAGTCCCGCTGGGGCGGATGGGCAAGACGCAGGAGATTGCCGACGTGGTCGCGTTCCTCGCCTCGGAGCGCGCGAGCTACATGACCGGCGCCACGGTCGACGTCTCCGGCGGCCTGGCCATGCATTAGGCACTTAGCCGCCCACCAAATCAATTCCCACCCCTCGCCAAACTCCATGAGGTGCCGCGAATGAGCGAGTCGAAAGCCATGCCCCTGGGCGTCCGCATCCAACTCAGCGGGATGATGTTCTTGCAGTACATGATGGTCGCCGTATGGTGGGTGCCGCTGGCGGCGTATCTCGATCAACTCGGGGTCGGCGCCTACCGGCCTTGGATTCTCAGCACGATGGCCCTGGGCTGTCTGACCTCGCCGATCATCGGCATGATCGCCGACCGGCACTTCGCTGGCCAGCAAGTGCTGTTCGTGCTCAACCTGGCGTGCGGCGTTCTTCTGTTGGCGGCGGCGAGCGTGACGAGCCCAGCGGTCGTATTCGTGCTGCTGCTGCTTCAGATGCTGTGCTACATGCCCACTTGGGGCCTTACCAGCGCGATCGCCATGTCGCACGCCCCGACGGAGGAGTTTCCGAGGATCCGTGCGTTCGGCTCGTTCGGCTGGGTCTGCTCCGCTCTCTTCAGCCTGATCGCCGTCAATCTTCTCGGCGCAGATAAGAAAGTCTTTGACGCCTCGAACATGCCGATGTTCTGCGGCGCTGGCGTGAGCCTGGCCGGGGCCGTTCTGGCGCTGACCCTGCCGAACACGCCGGCCGCGGCGAAGGGGGAGAAGGCCTCGCTGATCGACGCCCTCGGCCTTCGCGCCCTTTCGCTCATGAAGAGCTTCTACTTCTCGGTGTACATCGTCCTTTCGATGCTGGTGATGATTCCCTTCGCGGCCTACTTCAACTACGGATCGCAGTTCCTCAAAGACAAGGGGTTCGATTACCTGACGCTGACGATGAATCTGGGCCAGTTCGCCGAGATCTTCTTCATGCTGCTGGTTCCCATCGTGCTGGCCGCGGTCGGCATCCGCTGGACCATCGTCCTCGGCCTGGTCGCCCTCACCGTCCGATACGCGGCGTTCCTGCTGGGCGACATGTACGGCATCACGGCGCTGTACTTCGTGGCGATCCTCGTGCACGGGCTGATCTTCGGTTTCTTCTTCGTGGGCGGGCAGGTGTACGTGGACAAGAAGGCGCCACCAAAGCTCCGGGCCCAGGCCCAGGGGGTGATGTTCCTGATGACCTTCGGGATAGGAACGATCATCGGCAACTTCATTGTCGATGGGCTGATCGAGAAGAACACGAAGGAGGTCGCCGTCGCCGCAACCGAGACGGAAGCGGAATCCGAGAAGATGGAGACCGCTGCCGAACCCGCCAAGGACGCCGAAGAAGGCGAAGCCAAACCTGCCGAGGAGGAGACCAAGAAGGTCGTCGATTGGACCCCGGTCTGGCGCGTCATGACGCTGGGCTCAGCCGCATTGATGATCCTGTTCATCGTCCTCTTCCATGACAGCGTTGCGGCCGAGAAGCCCGAGGAGTCAGTCGAGGGCGTGGAGGCCGCGGAACCGGCGGCCGGCGTCTCGCCCGCCGACGTGACGGCACCCGAGGAGCAACAGGGCGAGCCCGCCCCCGAAGAGCCGAATCCGGAGTGACGCCTGGCCGACCCGACGGCAGCTTCCGACGGATTTCGCAACCCAGCGACGACGTGCATAGCAGGGGGGAGAACACGGATAGCACGGACCATACGGATCACACGGATGCGACGTTAGTACGTATGCACGGTCTCCTGGCCGTGTCGTCCGGGCCATCCGTGGTTCCCTCCTACTCGTAGTTCCGTTCCTCCAGCCACACCGACGCCCCTCTGACAGATCTCCCCCCACAGCCCGGCACCTACGCCCTCGTGTTCGCCGCGGAGCGCGAGACCCGCGTCGCGGTCGGCCGGCTGGGGCCGATGCGGGTGGTGCCGGGGTGGTACGTGTTTCTCGGAAGCGCGTTCGGCCCCGGAGGGCTGGCCGCGCGCGTGGGAAGGCATCTGCGAACCGACAAGCCCCTGCGATGGCACGTCGATTACCTCCGCCCGCACGTGCGCGTGGAGGAGGTCTGGCTTGCCCTCGACGCAAGGCGGCGGGAGTGCCTCTGGGCGGGGACACTCCTCGCCATGCCGGGGGCCGCCGTCCCCTTGCCCGGCTTCGGGGCTTCGGACTGCCGCTGCCCCGCGCATCTCCTTCGCTTCGAACCGAGGCCCTCGTGCCGCCGGTTCCGCAGCGCCCTGCGCCGGGTGGCCACCGATCGCGGGCCGATCCGATGCGTCGGCTTTCCGGAGCCTGCCGTCGGCGCTCCCGCCGCTCGGTCGTGCCGATCTGCTATAATCGGCGCGCCCGTCCGGCGATTTCCGCAGAGGAGGACCGCCCTATGAGACCGCGATCGATGCTTCTGGTCTGGAGCGCCTCGGCGCTTGTCTGCCTCACGCACGCGACGGCCGCCGAGGAGCCCGCCGCCCCGGCCGACCTGGCCAACCTGCCGGCCAACCATTGGGTCGTGATCCACCGCGAGGACGACGCCGGCGGCAAGACCTTTGCCAAGGCGGTGTATGCCGAAAGCGTGGACCGGGTCTATCTCTGGGGCACCGGCGGCAACATGCCCGCCCGAAACGTGTACCTCCGCTACGAGCTGGAAAGCCTCGACTTGGGCTCGAAGCAGCCCGCGTGGAAGCCGGCCTTTCCCGAGGCGGCCCGGGGCAAGTGGACCGCCGAGGATTTCCCGCCGTTTCGCATCTACGGGCAGTCGGGCCCCGACGGCCTGAAACACGACGAGGGCCCGCGCCTCCAGTGCGTGGGGGGCTATCACTCCACGAACCGCGTGCGGTGGTGGGACTTCGATGGGATCGCCCGGCCCAGCCCGATCCACACGTTCAACATGGCCTGCTGGGATTCGAATCGCAAGCGGATCGTCTATTACAGCGACGGGTGCACCTTCGCCCTGGACCCCGGAACCAACACCTGGACCGACCTGAAGCCGAAGAACCATCCCACCACGTGCAGGGCGGTGGCCTGGGCCAGCATGGCCTACGACCCGGTGGGCGACCAGGTGCTGCTGTTCGGCGGCGGACTGGCCGCCAACCCGTCGGGCAGTGCGCCCACCTGGCTCTACGACTGCGCGAAGAACGTCTGGCACCGGCCCAGGCTCGAAGTCGAGCCGCCGCCGCGCTGCAACGCGCCGATCGTCTTCGACCCGCTCGCCGAGTCGATGGTCCTGTTCGGCGGATACAACCAGGCGGCGGCCCTCAACGACACGTGGGTCTATCGCTGCGGCGAGGGCCGGTGGGAGGAGCGCACGCCCGAGACGGCCCCGCCGCCCATGTTCGCCCCCGCCGCGGCGCTGGTTCCCGGAGGCGGCAAGGTCCTCGTCTGTGGCAACGACGCCCGCAAGGTCAAGCGGCATCATCACTCGCGCACGTCGGCCGTGAAGGAGACGTGGATCTACGACGTGGCCGGCGACCAGTGGACGCCGATCCACGGTGACCTCGCGCTCCAGGGCTATCGCTGGCTGACCGCCACCTGCGCCGAGAAGCACGGCGTGGTGCTGCTGGTGGCCTTCGGATCCGAGCGGCGGACCTATGCCCTGCGCTACGACGCTTCCGCGCCCGCGGTCGAGCTGCCCGGCGCCCCTCCAAAGAGCATCGCCTGGAAGTACCCCGAGCAGAAGCTCTCGCTGGAGCAGGCCCCTAAGCCGGACCTCGAGGCCCACGCGCAACGGCTCAAGTCGCTGGCCGTCAACCGGTTCGTGGACGCGTCCCCGCCGGGTTTGCTGATCAGCAAGACCTGGTCCACGGCCGTGATCGACACGGACCGCAGCGAGGTGATCTACACGGGGGGCGGCCACTCGGGCTACTCGGGCAACGACGTCGCCCGGTACTCGATCGCCGAGAACCGTTGGGGGCTCGACTTCCCGCCGCGCTTCCCGCCGTTTCTGGAGAGCACCAACGCGGGCATCTTCGGCTGGAGCTACGGGATGATCCCGTTCAGCCAGCACACGTACCTGTGGTACTGCTACGATCCGGCGTCAAAGACCGTGGTCTATCTCGCCCGGCCCTCGCTGTTCGACGGCGTCAAGGTCCAGCTCGGCGACGATCCCGAAGACGCCTTCACCTACTCCGCCAAGGAGCACGGCTACGCGAGCTGGGTTTACGACTCGGCGGCGCGGAAGATGCACCGTCCATGCTTCGGCCGGCCTTTCGCCAATCCGTGGCACCTCTCGCTGGTCGGCACGCCGCAGGGCGTGTTCGCGGCGTGCAGCAACCGGCTCTATCACGGCGCGGCGGACCGCGAGTCGGGCAAGGTGAAGTGGACGCTGGTCGATCCGGAGCTGCCCAAGCCCCGCGAGGAGATCAAGTACCACTACGAGTTCCAGCCGCTATTGCACGACACGAAGCGCGACCGGCTGGTGCAGCTCAAGGGGGATAAGAACCGGGTGGACGTGTTCGCCCGGCCGCTGGCCTCGGACGGGAAATGGACGCAGCTCAAGACCGAGGGCGAGGCCGCCATCGGTCGCGAGGCGGTGTACCTCCCCCGGCACGACGCGATCCTCTGGCTGGCCGACAGGCAGCTCTTCTGCCTCGACTGCGCGGCCATGCGCATGGGCGAGGTGGACGTGGACCTGCCCGAAGGCCTCTACACGCACGAGTGCGCGTTGGTTTACGACCCGAAGCACGACGTGTGCGTGGCCCTGGTCCCGAAGAGCTTCAGCGGGCCGATGCAGACGTTCCTGTTCCGGTACGAGCCGGGGACGGCTGTCCGCTGAGTGCGTGTCTGGAAGTCCGCATTCCGCTCAAGGGCCCAAGGTCGGAATACTCGTCCCACGGATAAGGCCCTCGGCAATCGGGAATCTGGCGAGGCACGGCGGCCTGTTCTCCGCCGCGCCGGGGCCGTAGCTGGGGTTCCGGGCTGTGCTGCTCCAGCGACCCTTGACAACCACATCAGCGAACAGATGAAACCCGAGAGAGGCGTGCGCAGAAGCCGCGACGCGCGGGATTGGCACGGATGTACTCCCTCTCCGCCCAGGCCGTCCTGGGCTCAACCACGTTTCGGTCGTGCCCTCCGCCGCGCGGCCAGAATCGATCGTGGGTGGTGCCGTTGGGCAGGGCGTCGGCCATGCGGGTCGGAAACCAGGGAGCCTCTCTCTTCACGGGAAGCAAGGCCCGCCGTGCCACCGAATGCTTGATCGTGGCGAGGATCTTGCATAGGTCGTACGCAGGATGCCGGGGCCACACCAGATGGTGAACGTGCTCGGGCATGAAGACGTAGGCCCAGAGGTCCAGCGCGTGGACGTCGCCCGGTTCGTCGTAGCGCCGGCAGCGCCTGCGCTTCCGGACCGTCGCAGTGTGCCCTGGAAGCCACGATGCGGGCCCTGCGGGGAGCATGCCCACGCTGCGCGAGGGCGTGCCACCCGACCGCCCCTCACACGTCGCAGATCTTCACCGCCTGACGCAGGGCCGCCAGCTTGTCGGGCCAGGTGGGAATGAACTCCTGCGAGACCAGGCCCGTGTAGCCGGTCTGGAGGATCGCCCGCATCACGGCCGGATAGTTGATCTCCTGCGTGTCGTTCGGCTCGCCGCGCCCGGGGGCCCCGGCCACGTGGTAGTGGCCGATGAGGTCCTTGTACTGGCGGATGCGGTGGATCACGTCGCCGTTCATGAGCTGCACGTGGTAGATGTCGAACAGCAGCTTCATGCGCGGCGAATCGACGCGGCGGATGAGATCGACGCACAGCTCCACGTCGTCGCCGAAGTAGCCGGGGTGGCCTTTCATGGGGTGCGAGTCGTCGCGGGTGTTGAGGATCTCCAGGCACATGTTGACGCCCTTCTCCTCGGCGTAGGGGGCGACCTGCTTCCAGCAGTCGACGCAGTGGCGCGCGCCCTGCTCGTCGGTGACGCCCTTGACGCGCATGCCCGTGAACGTGATCACATGGGCGGCGCCCCACTGGGCGGCCAGGTCGATCCCCTTGCGGAGCCGCTCGATGCAGAAGGCGTGGTCGTCGCGGCTGAAGGGGCCGCGCTTGAACCCGTGGCTGCCGGTCATGGTCACCTTCATGCCCAGCTTCTTGAGCTTGGGGTAGTGGGCCGCGCCGACGTCCATCGCCGGGACGCCCATCCGGTGGCAGGCGTCGATGAGCTTCTCGGTCGGCATGGGATTGAAGCACCAGCCGTAAACCGACTGCCGGATGCGGCCATTCTCGATCCGCCAATCCTCGGGCGGGACGTCGATGGCGGACCGGGGCGTGGAAGTCTCCTGTCCTGAGGCGCGGGATGCGGCGGCCGCGCACGCGAGCGGGACGGAGGCGAGGAAGCCGCGGCGGGAGAGGCAAGCGGGCCGGGGCGTGTCGGATGCCATCCCGGGTTTCCTTTTCATCGAGAGGGTGCGAAGGACCGCGCGTCGGCCGAGGCCGATTTCCTCGGCGATCGCAACGGTGTGGAAGAAGGGGGGCGCCATCGGACGAGCCCCGGCGCCGGCGTCGATTATAGGCCGGGCGGGCGCGCGGAGCCACGACGCGCCCCGGATCGACCCCATGGTGGAACGGCCTGCCCCCTCAACCGGTCCTGGTCCTTCGCGAGGCACGGGTTGACAGCCATGGCGGCCGTCGGCCAGAATCTGCGGGGTGTCGCCCCAGCGCGGCTTCCTGTTTGGGGAGGTGCCGCGGTGAAGGCTTTCTTCGGGCCGCTGATGCTGCTTACGGGATTGCGTCTGGCCGGCTGGATCGTCCGCAACATCGCGCTGGCCGGCGTGCCGCCCGAGCCCGCGGACCCTGCCGGTCTTCGGGGCCCTGTTCGCGGTGGCTCGCTTCCATGTCGTGGGCCAGTGAATCCGCGGCGAGACGGCCGAGTGGCATCGCGGCGTCGATGCGGAGCAGAAACATGCCCCGACACCTAACGCGCCGTGCCGTCGCGGCGATTGCGCTCTGGACGTGCCTGGTGGCCTCGCCTGCCGCGCGAGATCCGGCCCGGGCGGATGATGCGCCGGCCAGAGGCGGGCCCGCGAAGCGGCCCCATGTCATCCTGCTCCTCAGCGACGACCAGCGCCCCGATACGATCGCGGCGCTGGGCAACGACGCCATCCAGACCCCGCACCTCGATCGCCTCGTGCGCGAGGGCACGGCCATCACCCGGGCGGTCTGCCCCAACCCGATCTGCACGCCCAGCCGCGCGGAGATCCTCACCGGCTGCTCGGGGTTCCGCAACGGCGTGCTGGATTTCGGGGGCCGGATCGATCCGCGCCTGGCCACTTTGCCCGGCACGCTCCGCGCGGCCGGCTACCACACCTGGTACGTCGGCAAGTGGCACAACAACGGCCGGCCCAGCCAGCACGGCTACGCCGAGAGCCTGGGCCTGTTCGCCGGCGGCGGCGGGCGGTGGGCCAAGGACGCCGTGGACTGGAAGGGCATGCCGGTCACCGGCTACCGCGGCTGGGTCTTCCAGAGCGACCGGGGGGAGAAGTACCCGGAAAAAGGCGTGGGCCTCACGCCCGAGATCAGCAAGCACTTCGCCGACGCGGCCATCGAGCTGATCGAGCGCAAGCCCGACCGCCCGTTCTTCCTGCACGTGAGCTTCACGGCCCCGCACGATCCGCTTCTGATGCCGCCGGGCTACGAGGACCGCTACGATTGGCGCGAGATCCCGCTGCCGGAGAACTTCCGGCCGCAGCACCCGTTCGATCACGGCAACCTCCAGGGGCGCGACGAGCGCTTGATGCCTCCCCCGCACCGCGAGGAGCAGGTTCGGCGCCTGGTGGCGATGTACTACCGCGTGATCACGCACATGGACGCTCAGATCGGGCGGATCCTCGACGCGCTCGATCGCACGGGGCAGGCGAAGCGCACGATCGTGGTCTTTTCCAGCGACCACGGCCTGGCCGTGGGCAGCCACGGCCTGCGCGGCAAACAGAACATGTACGAGCACACGGTGGGCGTGCCCCTGGTGCTGCGCGGGCCGGGGATTCCGGCAGGGAGGCGGCGCCCGGCCCAGGTCTATCTCCGCGACCTGTTCCCCACGCTTTGCGAGCTGGCCCGCGTGCCCCTGCCCGAGTCGGTCGAGGCGAAGAGCTTCGCGGGGGTGCTCCGCGGCGACGAGGACGAAGTCCACGACGCGACGTTCGGCCACTTCCGCAACAAGCAGCGGATGATCCGAACCGGTCGCTGGAAGCTGATTCACTACCCTCAGATCGATCGCTGGCAGCTCTTCGACCTGGCCGGCGATCCGCACGAGACTCGCGACCTCTCCGGGTCGTCGGAACACGCCGAGCAGCTCGGGCGGCTCAAGGCCCGGCTGGCCGCCTGGCAGAAGGCGGTGGGCGACCCGCAGGCCGGGCATCCCGAGCCCTGAGGACCTCGCAGAGACTTCCGCAGTCTGCGAGACTTCGGAAGTCTGCCCCTAACGCCCGCTCCGTAGCCGACCGGGCCGGTTACGGCTACACTGGACGAGACGATCTCTAGCCCCGATCGGAACGACTCCGGCCCCACGATGATCCTGCTGATCGACAACTACGACTCGTTCACCTACAACCTGGTCCAGCGGCTGGGCGAGATCGACCCTGCGCTCGACCTGGAGGTCCACCGCAACGACAAGATCACGCTGGCGGAGATCGAGGCGAAGGGCCCATCGCACGTCATCGTCTCGCCGGGGCCGTGCACTCCGAACGAAGCGGGGATCTCGGTCGAGTGCGTGCGGCGCCTGGCGGGCAAGGTGCCGATTCTGGGGGTGTGTCTGGGCCATCAGTCGATCGGTCAGGCCTTCGGCGCCACGATTGTTCGGGCCGGCCGCTTGATGCACGGCAAGACCGACGCGATCCATCACGACGGGCGCGGGCTGTTCGTCGGTCTGGACAGCCCGTTCGTGGCCACGCGGTATCACAGCCTGGTGATCCAACCCGACACGCTCTCGGAAGAGTTCGAGGTGACGGCCTGGTCCGACGCCCCGGACCGCACGCGGGAGATCATGGGGGTGCGTCACAAGGTGTATCCGCTGGAAGGGCTGCAATTCCACCCGGAGAGCTTCCTCACCGGGTGCGGGACGACCATCCTCGAGCGGTTCTTGGCGATGCGAGCCTGAGGGTCCGACCTGCGGGCGGTCCGGAGCGGGCGTTTCGGGCGCGGCGCCATCCCCATCAGGCGAACGACCGTCAAGTCCGTTTCGACCCGACCGCCGGACCTCCCTCCCGGGTTCGGCCCCTCCAGTCGCTCCCCCCGGACGCCCGTCTTCGCCCTATGTTTTCTGTGAGGCTCAGAGGGCGGAAAGGACCGGCTCCATCCGGCGACGCGCCGGAGAAGGACGTGAGGGCCATGGGATTTCTGGGCGGAGGCTCGAAGAAAAGCCGTTCGCGGGGTGTGGGCGCTCGGTCCAGTCGGCCCAGCCTGCGCGATGACTCCGCCGCCGACGGGGCCAGTGCGGGCGCAGCGCACGACGGGCAAGCCGCAGCGCAGGTGGTTGCCAGGCATCGCCTCCAGATCCTCGAATCGACGGCGCTGTTGCTGGGCCATGAGACCCGGGCCGACCATGCCCTGTCCGCCATCGCCGGTCCGCCCCCGGGGGCCTTCAACGTTCGCTACCACACGGTGCAGACCAGCGAGGGCGATCCATCGCAGCCCTCGGCGGCGCGGGCCGTGCCTCGCGACCCGAAGGCGTCGCTCGTGGCCCAGGCGCTGGAACAGGGCACGACGATGGCCATCGCCGACGTCAAGTCGGACGCCAACCTGTCCGACCGGCTCCTTGCAGCCCTCAATGCCCGAAGCGTCCTGGTCGTGCCGATCGGACTGGGGGAGGAGACGGCCATCCTCGGTCTGTGCCGCCGCGAGGCTCGGCCCTTCAACGAGGAGGAGACGGCGCGGGCCGAGATCCTCGCCGCTCGGCTGGCCGCGCTTCTGGCCGGGCTGGGCCATCGCGAGGAGGAGCACCCGGCCGACGCCCAGGGGGAGCAGGCCCCTGGCTCCCAGACCGACGAGGGCGATCCGGACGCCCCCGCCAAAGACCACGGGAAGAAGCCTTACGGAAGCGCGGGGGCCCCTTCGGAGGAGGCCGAGGAACCCGACCGGTGGGACGCGGGCAACTTGATGCCCTACCGCTACTGCCAGCGGATCGCCATTCAGCACGGCCCGGTCCTGCCCCGGGCCCACGAGTTCTTCGACGTGGATTGCCGCGAGATCTCGTCCAAGGGCATCGTCTTCGTCTGGGAGATGAAGCCCAACTTCGACACCGTCGTGTTTGCCCTGGGCGCGGGACCGGAGGTCAGGCACCTGACCGCGCGCGTGATCGAGACCGAACGGATCGAGACCGGCCTCTACCTGGTGAGGTGCCGCTTCCTCGGTCGCGTTTACGTGTAGTGCGACCGCGGCGTGCCGAATCCCCGGCCTGAGCGGTTCAATCGAACTGGAGCACGCGGCACACGCGGGGCTCGCCGTAACAGGCTCCCCCCGTGAGCACCCGCAGGTTGTCGAGGATCTGCACTTCGCCGCTGCCGTGCGTGTGTCCGCAGAGCACGAGCATTTCGTGATCGGGGTGCCGGCTCATGGCCTCGCGCAGCACCTCCCCGGTCGCCCGGCACGAGAAGAACGGGAGCCAGTCCTCCTCGGAGATGCTTCCCTGGTGCCACGCGGCCTCGCGGAAGGGCGGCACGTGCGTGAGCACCACGACGCGGCGGCAGGCGTCCAGGGCCTCGGGCAGGACCCGGGCCAGATGCGCGGCGGCCTCGTCGCCCAGCTCCCGGAGCCGGTGGATCAAGCGGCTCCGATCCTCCTGTACCTCGGCCAGCTCGGCGATGGCGAAGAAGTCGCTGAGCATGACGATCGAGCCGGCCCAGTCGCCCAACCGGCCGTCGCCCCAGCCGTCGTGCCCCACGATCGCGGTGTTCTGCGCCAGGCGAACGTGCCGGCTCTTGCTCAGCCAGACCAGGCGCTTGGAACGGGCGACCAGGTCGGCCGTCTCCCGGACCACGCGGGGAATGGAGCTGCGGTAGAAGTCGTGGTTGCCGAGGACGAACAGGACGGGCAGACTCAGGGCGGCCTCCATCTCGCCCAGGTAGAACCCCACGTCGGGGCCCTCGGCGATGTCGCCGCTGATCAGCAGTACGTCGGGCTGGAGGTCGAGGATCTCGCGGTAGAAGGACTCGCGTCGCTCCTGGGCGATGAAGTTCAGGTGGATGTCGGTAGCCCAGGCGGCCTTGGTCATGGACCGATTCCGTGGGGCGTGGCGCGGGAAGGAGGACGGCAGCCGCCCGCATTCTAGACCGGCCGCCGCGGTCGAGCCAGTCGGCGGGCCCTCGGCGGCCGGTCGGGACGGACCCGCTTTTTTCGCGCATTCTCTTCGATTCCTGCGACGCGACCGGTCGATACAACCGAAAGGCCGGGGTTCTGCCGACGACCGCAACGGCAGGCACAGGACCGCGGAACCCCTCAGGGTCCCCAATCAGGGCACCGAGCTTCAGGAGCGCTCTTCATGACCGTTTGCCGTGCGCTGTGCATCGTGGCCGCTGCGTTCGCGGGGTGGGCCACCTCCGGCCGGGCCCTGGCCGAAGGCGGATCTCTCGGCGGCACGGACGTGCCGCTGATCACGGCGGATCTGGCCGGCGGAGCGGCCGGCGAGCCGATCGAGCTGACCTACACGGCCGGCAGCAACTTCGCCGGTCCCGTGCCGCCCGGGGCTTGGAACCCGCCCTCGGCCACGACCGCGGCGGTCGGCGAGCCCGGCCCGATCGGCTACATCGAATACCTGTTCTGGGGCGCCCACCGCGAGGGAATGGACGTTTACCGAATCGCCGATTCGGCCGCCGGGTTCCTGACCACGCGCGTCGGGGAGGTGGGGCTGGGACGCGACAACGGCCTTCGCACCGGATTCGGTTACCGCTTCTCAACGAAGTGGGACGTGAGCTGGAACTACACGTACTACGCGACCGACGGGGGCCTGGAGCTCGACGTCGCGGCGCTGCCTGCGACCGCCCTGGTCAACCTCCAGCAGGGCTCCATCGGGCCGACCTACGCGGGAGGCACGAACGGGACCTTCCTGTTCCGCAGCCAGATGAATTACCACGTGAACGACCTGGAGTTCGGACGCTGGCTCAACCTCGATTCCTCGGCGGCCTTCCGCATCTTCGGGGGCTTCCGCTGGGCCATTCTCGACCAGCAGCTCTCCCAGCAGTGGAGCCCCAACGACGGCGCCACGCTGCCGGGCAGCATGCGCGGCACGATCAACATGGACGGCTATGGGATTCGCCTGGGCAGCGAAGGGCGGTGGATCGCCGGCGCGGGCCTCAGCGCGTTCGGCCGCGGCTCGGTGTCGATCCTGTCGGGGCACTTCAACTACAACACCGACGAGGACTGGCCCGACGGCGGGCTGCCGGGACCCGACGGGGCCAGCTTCCAGGACTCCACGACCCAGGCCGTGCCGGTCCTGGAGGCCGCCCTGGGCCTGTCGTGGAAGTACAAGAACATCGAGCTCAGCGGAGGGTACGAGCTGGGCTGCTGGTTCAACATGGCCAACCGCTACGAGGGCGGTGTGCCGGTCTCGAACGACCTCCTGCTGGACGGCCTCTTCTTCCGCCTCGCCTACGCGCGATGACGACCGCCGGCCAACGCGTCGCGGGAGCCGCCCGTCGCGCGATCAAGCGGCGCCGTTCTGCGGAAGCCCGAAGATCAGACTGGCGTTGTGCCCGCCAAATCCGAAGCTGTTCTTCATGGCGACCGAGATTTCCCTCTCGCGAGGCTCGTTGGGCGTGTAGTCCAGGTCGCAGAGGGGATCGGGCGTCTCGTAGTTGATCGTCGGCGGAATCACCCCGCGGTTCAAAGCGAGCACGCACAGGACCGATTCCACGCCTCCGCTGGCCCCAAGCAGATGGCCCAGGTGGCTCTTGGTGCTCGACACGCTGAGTTTGCGCGCGTGCTCGGCGAACACCGTCTTGATGGCCGAGGTCTCGGCCTGGTCGCCCAGAGGGGTGCTGGTGCCGTGGGCGTTGATGTAATCGACGCGGGAGGGATCCATGCGGGCGTCGCGAAGCGCGCACTCCATGGCGCGGGCGGCGCCCACCCCTTCCGGGTCGGGCTGGGTGATGTGCCCGCCGTCGGCGCTGGCCCCGTAGCCGAGCACCTCGCCGCAGATTCGAGCGCCGCGGCGCTTGGCGTGCTCGTACTCCTCCAGGACGAGGATCCCGGCGCCTTCCGCCATGACGAAGCCGTCGCGATCGCGATCGAACGGCCGGCTGGCGTGCTTCGGGTCTTCGTTCCGTTCGGACAGGGCCCGCATGGCGCCGAAGCCGCTGATCCCCATCGGGGTGACGGCCGCCTCGGTGCCACCGGTGATCATCACGTCGGCGTCGTCGTACTGGATGGTCTTGAAGGCCTCGCCGATGGCGTTGCTGGCGCTGGCGCACGCGGTGGCCACCGCGGCGTTCGGGCCGCGGAGTCCGTACTCGATGGACAACTGCCCGGAGGCCGCGTTGACCATCAGCTTGGGGATGGTGAACGCGGAGACCTTCTCGGGCCCCTTCTCGAGCAGGCGCGTGTGCTGGACTTCGATCTCGCGGAGGCCGCCGATGCCCGACCCCAGGATGACGCCGCAGCGGAACGGGTCTTCGCGGGAGAACTCGATGCCCGAATCGCGCACCGCGTCGATCCCCGCCACCATGGCGAACTGGGTGAAGCGGTCGAGGCGTTTCGCCTCCTTGGCGTCGACGTAGCCGGCCGTGGAGAAATCGACGACCTCGCCGCCGAATCGCGAGCGGAACCGCGAGGCGTCGAAGAGCCGAAAGGTGTCGATCCCGCTTTCCCCGTTGAGGATGCGGGACCAGAGCTCCTCGACCTTGCAGCCGAGCGACGTGACGACACCCATTCCCGTGATGACAACGCGCCGTTTCATGCCAGACCGTCAGCCAGAGAACGAAGTGGACCTATTCCGACTCGCCGTCCTTGGTGTCAACGGCCTTCTCGATGTGCTCAATGGCCTGGCCGACGGTCTGAATCTTCTCGGCGGCGTCGTCCGGGATGTTGATGTCGAACTCCTCCTCGAGCTCCATCACCAGCTCCACGGTATCGAGCGAGTCCGCGCCAAGATCGTTGACGAAAGACGTCTCGCGTGTGATCTGGTCTTTACTGACGCCCAGTTGCTCCGCGACGATGTCAATTACGCGTTCTTCGACTGAGGCCACCTTGACGGTCCTCCAAATCAGCTTGCCAACGGAAAGTGGCGGCCGCAGGCCGCCTTCCTATCCGAAACCTTTCAAAACCTGGGGGCTCCGAAGAGAGCCCCAATACAGCAGGATTACCTACCTTCTCCGGTAATCCCAAAAGATATACTCGCTTTTCCGGGGCGTGTCTATATCTAAAAGGACCAATTTGGGTAAACGGCGGGCTTTAGACGGTCAGCCCGCCATCCACCACCAGCACGTGCCCCGTGATGAACTCCGCGGCCTCGCTGGCCAGGAACAGGACCGCGTCCGCCACGTCTTGAGGATGCCCGAGCCGACCCAAGGGGGTTTCCCTCTTGATCTGGTCCAGGGTCTCCTCGCCCAGCTTGGCCGCCATCTCCGTGGCGATGAAACCCGGGGCCACGGCGTTGACCGTGATGTTGCGCCCGGCAAGCTCGCGCGCGACCGTGCGCGTCAGACCGATCACGCCCGCCTTGGACGCCGAGTAATTGGCCTGGCCGGCGTTTCCCATCATCCCCGACACGCTGGCGATGTTGATGATGCGGCCGCGGCGGCCCTTCATCAGCGGCTTGGCCGCGGCACGGGTGAAGAGGAACGTCCCTTTGAGGTTGATGTCCAGGACCAGGTCCCACTGGTCCTCCTTCATTCGCATCACGAGGTTGTCGCGCGTGACGCCCGCATTGTTGACCAGGATGTCGAGCCGGCCGTGCTTGCCGGCCACCCCGTCCACGGCCGAGCCGACCCGCTCGGCGTCGGTGACGTCGCAAGTGAGTCCTTCGGCCGTGCCGCCTGCCGCGCCGATCGCCTCGACGGTCTCGTTCAGCGCGTCTTCGCTTACATCGACGCACACGACGTGGGCCCCGCAGCCGGCCAGGGTCTGGGCGATCGCCCGGCCCAGCCCGCGGGCCCCGCCGGTGACGATGGCGACCTGCCCACTAAGGTCCGTGGAGAGGCGTTGGGTCTTGGATTCCGGCATCGCTGTGTTTCCGTCCGATGGTCGAGGATTCGCAGGAGGGTCGAGCCGAGTGCGAAAGGGTTTGTCGCCGCCCCGTGATCGACCGGTCCGTCACACCGTCACGTTCTGGCAGGTCGCGTTGCGGTCGATTCGTCGCAGGAGGCCTCGCAGCACCCGGCCCGGCCCGACCTCGTAGAACGGCCCGAAGCCCTGGGCCAGCAAGTAGCGCATCGAATCCTCCCACAGGACCGGCTGAACCACCTGCCGGATCAGCAACTCTCGGATCTCCTCCGGATCGTCATGCGGTTGGGCGTCCACGTTGGAAACGACGGGGATCTTCGGCCTGGACATGGGCAGGTCGGCCAGGGCCTCGGCAAGGCGCTCGTCCGCCGGGTGCATGATCCTGGTGTGAAAGGCGCCGGCCACGGCCAGGGGCATGGCCTTCATCGCCCCGTGCTCCTCGGCCAGATCGGCGACCCGCTCGCAGGCCGCATTGCTTCCGGAGACGACGATGTTGCCCGGACAGAGCAGGTTGGCGACCTCCAGGACGTCGTCGCCTCGCGCCTTCTCGCATAATGCCTCGACCTGCACGCGCTCCAATCCGAGGATGCTCACCATGCCGCCGGGAGTGAGGTCCGAGGCCTCCTGCATCGCCGCTCCGCGCTGCTGGACGAGCATCAGCCCGGCCTCGAAGTCCATCACGCCCGCAAAGACCATGGCCGTGTACTCGCCCAGGCTCAGCCCCGCCGCGGCCTCGCAGGACAGGACCACGTCGGGCGACTCGGTACGCAAGGCCTCCAGCGCGGCCAGACTGGTCACGAAGAGGGCCGGCTGGCTGCAGACCGTCGAATCGAGCTCCTCGGCGGGCCCCTCGAAACAGAGCTTCGCCAGGTCGTAGCCGAGCGTCTCCCCGGCGCGGTGGTAGAGCCCCCGCACGGCCGGGATCGACTCAGCCAGGCGCTTGCCCATCCCCACCGTCTGGGCGCCTTGTCCCGGAAACAAGAAGGCGATCTTGCTCAACGTCCCCCTCGTCCTTTGGCCGTCGTGACCCCGCGCCGCCGCCCCGCCTGACTCCTCTCGCCAGCCCGTCTCCGAACAGGCTCACTTCTTGGCCCTGGCCTCTTCCGGCTCCACCACGCGGCGTCCCATGTAGTGACCGCAATTCGGGCACACCACGTGCGGGGGGACCGCCGTGCCGCACTGCGCGCAGTAGAGAATGTGGCGCGGCTTCAGTCCGTCGTGCGCCCGGCGGCTTCCCGTGCGGGCGTTGGAGTGCTTGCGTTTCGGAACAGCCATCGTCTCACCCCATCGGATTGCCGGGACACGGACGGCGCAGGGAACGACCCCGGGCGCGTAACGCAAACCAGCCATCCTAAAGACGGCGCCAAAACCTGTCAACCCAGCCCGCAAATAGCCCTATGGAGGGATATGAAAACCTGCGTCAAGAGGGGCCCTTGATCGCCGGCGCGCGGCTGAATCTCCGCCGCGGATCGCGGCGGCGGAATCGCCGCCACGGCGGACACGCGCAGGCTTCCGAAGGGGGGCGTGTTGAGAACCGCGCCGGGCTGCTGTAGAATCGACCCGGCGATAGGTGATATTACACTATTACAGCGGAACCGCTCGGCCCGCTCCATCGCGAACGTGAGCTGCGTCATGTCTCCACCGCAGAACGAGTCCCCGCTCCTGGCGCAAGCGGCCGCGGGAGACCGCGTCGCCCTGGAACAGCTCCTGCTGCGCCACCACGAACGGCTCGGTCGCCACATCGCCCGACAGTTCCCGCCCGCGTTGAACGGCGTCGTTGACGTGGAGGACATTTTACACCAGACGTACGTGCGGGTGTTTCGCGCCATCGGTACGTTCGAGGCCCGCTCCGAGCATGCGTTCTTCGCGTGGCTGAAGACCATCGCCCGGAACCAGCTCGCCGACGTGGGCAGACGACGGCGTCGCGAACGTCGGGTCGGGCAGCAGCCTTCGGCCCGGGGAGCGGAGGAGGAGAGCCGCCTGGCCGACCTGGCCGACTGGGCGTCGCACGACACCAAGACGCCCAGCCGCAGTGTCGCGCGGCGCGAGCTCATCGCCGCCATGCACGTAGCCCTCGCCACGCTGTCCGACGAGCACCGCCAGGCCATCCGCCTGCGCTACCTGGAGGGAGAATCGCTGGAACGAACCGCCCGCCTCATGGACCGCTCGGAGGACGCCGTGCGCGGGCTTTGCCATCGGGCGAAGAAGAAGCTGCGCGACGCGCTGGGTCGCGCGTCGTTATACCTCAGCAGGTAGCGCGGCTTTCGGCGGGTCCGGCGGCCAGATGCGAGCGCATCAGGCAGATCGTGCTGGAGCGTTTTCGGCGGGGGGGTCGGGCGGGGCGGCGGATGGGCTCGGAAACCACCCCGACCTTATGCCGGAGCCGGCGGAAGAGCTGCACAAGACCGATCCGATTCTGGCCACAGCAGCCGAGACCCTCAGGCTGTCGTCCGGCTCCGGCCAACGTCGCTGCCCAACTTCCGAACCGCTTTCGCACCACCCTGAAGACGGGGCGCCCGGGAGGCGCTGGCCGGACCCTCCCCAAGGTCAGCCGCGGGGGTTAGAATCGCGGATGCATCCGGGGGAGCCACGGCCCCCGGAGAGGCGGCCCTGGCGCGGAGCGATGCACTCCCTCGGGGGCTCGTCGGGCACACGACGGGCAGAAAAGGTCTTGCGGCCGATGGTGAACATCGATATAGTATTCATGTGTTCACATTCGGCGTCGCCGGCGCGGACCGCCCGGCCGCAACGAGCAAAGGCCCCTGCCATCGAACGAAAGGGATGTGCCCATGGTCACCGTCACCAAACCCTCCACGGACAAGCGCATGGCAAAGAAGACCGAAGCCAAGACGACCGCGCGCAAGGCGTCGAACAAGGGTGACGCCGACGCGGTGATCGAGGCCCATCCGGCCTTGAAGAACACCCTGGCCCAGATCGAGAAGCAGTTCGGCGAAGGGGCCATCATGCCGCTGGGCAGCGCCCACACGGGCCAGATCCAAGGCATTCCGACCGGCAGCCTCTCGCTCGACTTGGCGCTGGGGGGCAAGGGAATCCCCCGCGGGCGCGTCGTGGAGATATTCGGGCCGGAGTCGAGCGGCAAGACCACCTTGGCGCTGCACGTGGTCTCGCAGGCGCAGCGGGCGGGCGGCATCGCGGCATTCATCGATGCCGAGCACGCGTTGGACCCCAGTTGGGCCAAGAAGCTGGGCGTGGAACTGGAGACCCTGCTGGTGAGCCAGCCGTCCAGCGGCGAGGAGGCGATGCACATCACGGAAATGCTGATCCGCTCGAACGCCGTGGACATCATCGTCGTCGATTCGGTCGCCGCCCTCGTCCCACAGAAGGAGCTCGAGGGGGAGATCGGCGATTCGCACGTGGGCCTTCAGGCCCGGCTCATGAGCCAATCGCTGCGCAAGCTCACCGGGGCCATCTCCAAGTCCAAGACTTCGGTGGTCTTCATCAACCAGATCCGCGAGAAGATCGGGGTGATGTTTGGAAGCCCCGAGACCACCCCCGGCGGCCGTGCCCTGAAGTTCTACTCCTCCTGCCGCATCGATGTGCGCAAGATCGGCCAATTGAAGGACGGCGAGGAAGTCGTGGGCCAGCGCGTGAGGGCGAAAGTGGTCAAGAACAAGGTCGCCCCCCCTTTCCGAGTCGCCGAGTTCGACATGCTGCACTCCGACGGCATAAGCTACGAGGGCGACATCCTCGATCTGGCCATGGCGGAGAAGCACATTGTGCGCGTGGGGGCGTGGTTCCGATACGGCGACACGCAACTCGGACAGGGACGGGAGAAGGCACGCGACTTCCTCCGGGCCAACCCCAAATTGACCGCCGAGCTGCGCGAGAAGGTCCTCTCCGCCCGCGGGCTGTCCGCGACGGGGCAGCCGGTCGCGCCGGCCGAAGACCAGGCGTAGCCCGAAGGCCGCGGCGTTCCGGCCGCCGCAGACGGGCCGCCGCCGCCCTGCCCGGCGGCGTCGCGTCATGGCGGACGCGCGAAGTATTGCGAGCGGTGCGAGCGCCCGACTGGGGTTCGCGCGTCATAATGGTATAATGACGGACCCTCAGATTGGCGGGGATGGCCGCGGCGGGGGGCTCGCGGGCCCTGGCGGGCAGTCCCTCGAGCTCGCCCGGTGCTGCATGGCCGATCGCATCAACCGAACGGAGGAACACCTCTTGCGCGCTCCCTGGCTGAGGACGGGTTGGCTGGGTCTGTTGGCGGTGTCCCTCGCGATCGGACACGGCAGCAGCTCACGCGCCGAGGAGGGGGGCCCTTCGGGGCTGGCCCTGGCAGTGGCCATGGAACAGGCTTTGGTCAGGGCGATCGCCCGCGCCGAGTCCTCGGTGGTGGCCGTCGCCCTGGTCCACAAGCGGCAGCCTGGCGACGCATTTCCGACCGAGTCCCGGCCCGATCCCTTCGGCCGGCCGCGCGAACCGATCGCTCCGCCCGACCCGACCGATCCGGAGTTCATGCCGAGCAAGTACGCCACGGCCGTGGTCATCGATCGCTCGGGGCTCTTTCTCACGGCGCACCACGTCCTGGCGGAGGACTGCGAGTATTACGTCTCGGGGCACGATCGCAACGTGCATCGCGCCCGGGTGGTCGCCGCCGACCCACGAAGCGACCTCGCCGTGCTCGGGGTGGACACGCCCGGCTGGACCCCGATCCCGATGGGCGACGCCGCGAAGGTCCGCAAGGGACAGCTCGTGATCGCCCTGGGCAATCCCTACGCCATCGCGCGCGACGGCCAGGTGAGCGCCAGTTGGGGCATCGTCTCGAATCTGGCCCGCAAGGCCCCGCCCCACCCCGACGCGTCCGACCCCCTGGGGAGGAGCTCGCTGCATCACTTCGGGACGCTGATCCAGACGGATGCCAAGTTGAACTTGGGCACCAGCGGCGGGGCGCTGATCGACCTCCGGGGTGAGATGATCGGGTTGTGCACCTCGCTCGCCGCGGTGGCCGGCTACGAGACCGCGGCGGGCTACGCGTTTCCCGTGGACGAGACCTTCCGCCGCGTCGTGGAGACCTTGCGGTCGGGACGGGAGGCCGAATACGGATTCCTGGGCGTGCGGCGTCCCAATTACATGCCTCCGGGCGACGCGGTGCCCGGCCAGGGCGTCCGGGTTCACGAGGTGGTCTCTGGCTCGCCGGCCCAGCGATACGGCTTGCGACCCGGAGACGTGATTCGCGCCGTCAACGGGATATCGATCTACGATTTTGACGGCCTTGTGCTGGAGGTCGGCAAGCGGCCCGTCGAGGATCAGGTTCGTTTGCGCGTCGTGCGCGACGGACGGACGATCGATCTGGACGTCACGCTCTCGAAGTATCCGGTGCGCGGCCGAAAGATCGTCACCAAACGCCCCGATCCCTGGCGGGGGATGCGGGTCGATTATCCGACCGCGGTCGTGGATTCAAGCGGCCGGCCGCTGTTCGCGGCCGTAGCCTTTGATGAAGGCGTAGCCGTCACCGAGGTTCAGGAGGGCACGGCGTCGTGGCGCGCGGGCCTGCGTCCCGGCATGCTCGTCAGCCACGTGGGCCGCACGCCGGTTCGCTCGCCAAAGGAGTTCCGCATGGCCGTGGGGCGACGTGCGGGCGAGGTCGATCTACGCCTGGCCGACGCCCCCGACAACCCGGTGCGGAAGGTCCCGCCCGGCTCGTAGCACCGGCCCGGAGCAGGTGCCTCGCCCCTTCGACCCCCGCCCCTCACGTCCGGCTCCCTGGGCCGGACCGCCGGCCATCGGCCGCGCTGGCGCAGACGCCTGCGGGAGGCCTCCGTCTGGACTTCGCGTTCAAAACGCGCGCAGCTCGCGAATCTCCCGGAGCTGCTCAAGGAAGAGCAGAACCACGACCCCCAGGATCCACACGAGCACGGCCGTGAGGGCCAGGACGGCCACGGTCAGAATCGCCTTCCAGCCGACCGAGAAGTGGGGCGATCGCCAAAGCAGCGGGATGGCCAGGGGCCCCAGCGCGGCGAACAACATCAGCAGGACGAACCAGCGGCGGTAATACAGGCGATCGCGATCCGGCTGTTTCATCTTGGCCCCGCCCACCACGACGCCAGGCGGCCCCAGGCCGCGATCCATCCCAGCGAACCGGCGACGAGCCACGCCGTGGCCGGAAGGCCCGCGATCGGGCGCGGCAGCCGCCGCGCCCCGAGGCGCGCGGCGCCGTGCAGCAGGGCCGCCGCCGTCAGCAGCACGACGGCCGCCTGCCATCCCAGGTAGAGTCCCGTTGCCGCGCCGGCCGCGAGCACGCCGCGCTGACGCCAAGGGCCGACCGCCGTCCAGGTCGCCGCGCCCAGCGCCGCGCCGGCGGCAAGGCCCGCGACGCTGTCGAGCAGGCCGGCGCGCCATCCTTCCAGGCCGGCCATCGCCGGCACGGGATGGACGTGAGGCCACGCGAGCGGGGCCGCCAGGCCCCAGACGAAGGCCGGCAGGAAGACCCGCCAGGGCACGGAGTGTCCGTCGTACTCGATCAGCGCGGCGGCCAGCAGCGTGCACCAGAGCACGAGATGATAGACGTAAACGGCCGCGGCTTCCCGGGTGGTCATGTCGATGAGGAGCGATCCCCCGTGCGCATGCACCGGACGGGGCGGCAGGTTGGCCCCGGCCGACAGATACTCGACGGTTCCGAGCAGCACGAAGGCGCAGGCCACGACGGCCTCGACGGCCGGATAGCGCGCGGGGATGCGTGCCCCGCAGTCGCGGCAACGTGCCCCGAGGATCATCCAGCCGAGCACGGGGAGGTTGTCGTGCCAGCGGATGGGGTGTTTGCATGCAGGACAATGCGACGGGGGTCTGACCACGCTCAGCCCGGCCGGGACCCGATAGACGACGACGTTGAGGAAGCTGCCGATCACGCCGCCCACGGCGGCCAGCCAGACGAGGACGGCCGCGGTCCAGGTGTCGAGGGAGAACTCGGCCAGAAGCATGCGTGCGGCGCCTTCGCGCGGAAAGGTCGGGGTGGCGGCGGAGCCCCTTAGTCTGCTCGACGGCTCCCGCCGGGAAAAGGGGGATTGTGCGATTTCGCGCCGGGTGCGTCCCGGTCGCTTGGAAACGGGGCTCAGCCGGAGGCTGCACCGCTCAGACGAGCATCCCCAGCAGGAAGGCCGCCCCGGCCAGGCCCAGAAACGTGGAGATCTCGATAAGAATCGCCTCCGGGTGATCCGTCTCGATCCAGACGACCCGGGTGACGATGAACTGGAGGAAGACGACGAAGACCAGGACAGGCGGCTCCATGACGATCCGCAGGCACAGATACGTGATGCCGACCAGCGCCGTGGCGGCGACCAGGCAGCGGACGACGTCCACCTTGAGGTTCTCCAGCGGCGCCTCCAGCCCGACGACGAGGCACAGGAGCATTCCTAGAAACGCCCCGATCGCGCCGCCGGCCACGGCCGCGATCACCAGGGGCCCCAACCAGGCGAGCAGGCTGAAGAAGACGGCGACGGCGGACGTGACGAGGAAGAGAGTACGCAACCGGAACTGGCCCACGGCGAGGGCGTCGCCGCTCTCCTCCTCCGGGTCGTCCGGCGCCGGCTGAGGCGGGGTCCAAACGGACTCGTCGGGCGCGTGGTGCGGCATGCCGCCATCCTGGGCCGGGCGCGGCCCAGGTGTCAAGCGGCCATTGGCCAGGCAGCCGCGCACGATCCCCGGAGGGAGAAGGAGGCAGGACCCTTCTTCCCGCAATCACGCAAGACGGCTCAGGACGCATGTCCTCTTGCAGCGGGACCTTCCTGCCGTGGCTCGACCCGCGGCAGGTATCGCGCGATCGTCTCCAGGAGCTGCACCCGGTCGATCGGCTTGACGAGATACTCGTCGCATCCGGCGTCGAGGCACTTCTTCCGGTCCTGCTTCATGGCGTGCGCGGTCAGCGCGACGATCGGCCCGGCGTAACCGCGCTGGCGCAGACGCTGGGTGGCCTCGTAGCCGTCCATGACGGGCATTTGCATGTCCATGAGGATCATGTCGAACGACTCCAGGCGCTCGGTCCGGGTGCCCGGCGCGCCGGGCCAGCGAACCAGTACCTGCTGAAGCGCCAACAGCCCGTTCTCGGCGATCGTCACCTCCGCCCCGGCCTTCTCGAGCATGAATCGGAGCAGTCGCTGATTGTCCTGTCCGTCCTCAACCAGGAGGATCTGTCCGCGGACGCGCACCCTGGCCGCATCCGCGCGTCTCGTGTCGCTGGCGGCCGGATAGGCGAGGCATTCCTCTCCACCGACCAGCGGCACCCCGTTCAGCGGCCCCGTGGCCACGGTCAGGCTGAAACTGCTGCCGCGGCCCGGCACGCTGGTCACCTTGATGTCGCCCCCCAGACTCCATGCGAGGCGCCGGCTGATGGCAAGCCCCAGGCCGCTCCCTCCGAACCGCCGGCTGGTGGACGTATCGCCTTGCGCGAAGGGCTGGAAGAGCCGGGCGAGCTGGTCCTCGCTCAGGCCCACCCCCGTGTCGATGACGTCGAACCGCATGCGCGGTGGGCGGCCTTCCTGGTCCTGCAGGCGCACGACCAGTCGCACCCTTCCCATCTCGGTGAACTTGATGGCGTTGCCGAGCAGGTTGATCAGGATTTGGCGGATGCGTATGGGATCGCTCAGGATGGCAGCGGGGACCGGGCCTTCGTACTCGACGTCCAGGGGCAGTCCCTTGGCGCTCGCCTGGACACGCATTAGCGACGCCACCTCGGCGACGATCTCCCGCGGCGAGCAGGAGACGCTTTCGACTTCGAGCTTCCCCGCCTCGACCTTGGTCAGGTCGAGGATGTCGTTGATCAGCCGCAGCAGATACTCGCCGTTGCGACGGATGGTCTGGGCCGCGTCGTGAGTATCGTGGTCGGAGGCGCGGTCCAGGAGCATCTCGGCGAAGCCGAGGATCGCGGTCAGCGGCGTGCGGATCTCGTGGCTCATGTTGGCCAGGAACTCGCTCTTGGCGCGGGTGGCGGCCTCGGCGGCCTCGGTGGCCTTGCGCAGGGCGTCGTTCGTGGCCTCCAGGGCCAGGGCCGATTCCCGCAGCCGCTGCTCGGCCAGCTTCTGCTCGCTGATGTCGCGGATGGTGCCGAACAGGACCTGGCGCCCGCCGACGGCAATCGCCTTGAGCGTGACCTCGCTCTCGAACGCCGTGCCGTCGAGTCGAAGGAGCGTCCAATCGAACCGCTGCGGATGACCGCGCCGGGCCCGTTCGATCAGCTCGGCCGCCTTCTCGTCCGAAGGCCGGCCGTCCGGCTGCGTGACCGGCCAGAAAGCGCTCGCCGGCTTCCCGATGTGGTCTTCCCGGCGGGAGCCGAACATCCGGCACAACTGGTCGTTGCAGTCGATCAGCACGTCGGCGAGCAGGAACACCCCGACCGAGCTGTTCTCGAACAGCGTGCGGTACTTCTCCTCGCTCTCGCGGAGGGTCTGTTCGGTGCGCTTCTTCTCGGTCACGTCCCGGATCAGGGCCTGGAGCAGGCGCTGCCCGGCGACGTCGATCGCCTTCAGCTCGATCTCGGTGTCGATCAGCCGGCCGTCCTTACGGCGATGCACCCACTGGAAGCTCTGCGGCTCGCCCGCGATCGCCCCGAGGAGGTACTCCTGCGCCGCTTCCCGGGAGTTCCTTCCGTCCGGCTGGACCGGGGGCGAGACCTCGTGCGGCGCGCTCCCGACCATCTCCTCGCGCTCGTATCCGAACAGCCGGCAGGCCTGCTCGTTGCAGTCGAGGACCACGTCGGTCATCAGCACGACGCCCTCCGAGAGGCTCTCGAAGAGCGTGCGATGCCGGTTCTCGCTCTCGCGGAGCACGGCCTCGGCGCGGCGGCGCTCGGCAATCTCCTTTTCCAACCGACGGTTGGCGGCCATCACTTCGGCGGTGCGCTCCGCCACCTGCCGCGCGAGCTGCTCCCGGCTCTGGGCCAGGCTCCGCAGGCAAGGCGCGCACTCCGCGTAGCCGCGCCCGTGCTCCTCGGCGTCCAACATCGGGGAGAAGGATTGCCCCTTCATCGAACATGATCTCCCGACCGCGGTCCTTCGACGGGGCCGACACCCCGCTTCAGACAAGCGTACGTCGTCCTCGGACGGGTTGCGCGCGGCCTGCCCCACGCGGTCCCGTCCGGTGGTAGCGGTCGCCGGGGCGGGAGGGAGCATCACCGTCCGGCAAGGGGGGCAGGATCAGGCGGGACGCCCGCGGTCGGCGAGCTTCAGGAGGCTCGGCAGCAACACCATGTCGCCCAGCAGGGCCGCCAGCATCGACAGGCTGGCCAGCATGCCGAAATGGTACATGGGCCGGAAGTCCGAAAGCAGGAAGATGGCGAAGCCCAGACAACTGACCAGCGACGTCATCATCAGCGGTCTTCCCAGGGCCGCGAAGGTGTCGGCCAGGGCCTCGTCGGTCGTCTCTCCCAGCATGCGCCGGCGCCGGTAGTGCATCGTGAAGTGGATCGTGTCGTTCAGGGCGATCCCCAGCGCGATCGTGCTCACCATGGCCGATCCGGAGTTGAGCGGAACGCCGAAGAGCCCCATCACGCCGAACACCATGACGATGGGCAGGGCATTGGGCAGCACGGAAACCAGGGTCAGTCGCACCGAGCGGAACAAGGCCAGGCACAGCGCCGACATCACCACCACGGCGGCGCCCAGCCCCCAGACGATGCCGCCGACGAGGTTCTCCGAGAGCGTCACCACGTTGGCTGCCGTGCCCGACGTGAGGCACTCGAAGCGATCGGCGATCTCCGGCCGCTCGAGCTCCCGCTCCAGCGCCTCGACGAGGGGGCCGTAGCCCTCGCCCGAGTCGTTGACCATGAAGGAGATCCGCAGCGCGCCCATTCCCGCCTTGTCCTCGGTCCAGGATCGGAACGTGGTGAAGAACACCAAAGCCCGCTTGTACGCGGCCAGGCTCTCGCTGAAGTCCCTCCATGCCTTGAAGGGATTCGGGCCGAGGCCCTTGCCCTCGCGCAAGGACTCCCACGTCTGGAGTCCGGCCTCGCGCGCCTGCTTGACGAGCTGGACCGGGGAGTACCAGTCGAGCCTTACCGGTTCGACGTCGAAGGTCGTGGCACGGCCGAGGAGGTCCACGGCCGAGATCACGTTGCGAACCTCGGGACGCTTCTCCAGCTTGCGCTGAAGCTCCAGGGCCACGCGCCGGTCCTCGGCGCGGGCCACGGCGAGGGCCTCTTCGTCCTCCGGCTGATCGCGCGGAACCAGCAGCACGTCGAGAAGATACAGGCCGAACTGGCGCTCGGAAAAGTGGTCGAACGCCCGGGCGATCTTCGAGTCCGGATGGAAGAAGGAGAACGGATCGACGTCGATTCGCACGCGAAGGGCCGCCACGGCGGCGGCGCCCATCAGGGCCACGACCAGAAGCGAGCCGGTCCACGGCCGACGGCCCAGCCACCCGTAATATCGGCGAAACGCAGCGGCCGTCAGCCACTTGGGCTGACCGGCCTTGAGGGGATGGATCCACAGCCAGACGATGTACGCCCCGAAGAACGCGAGGATCGCCCCGGCGAACAGCTCGATGCCCAATTCCCGCGCGGGGTGGAGCTCGTTGAAGGTGAGCATCAGGAAGCCGACCCCGGTGACCACGGCCACGCCGAGACACGGCACGGCCACCCAGCGGATGAAGTGCGGCGCCTCGCCGAAGGTCGGGTCGGCATGATCGGCCGGGCCGCCGTTTCTGGGCGGCCCGTTCGCCGTGCCGTGCGCGGCGTAGTAATGGACGAAATGGATCGTGCTGGTGACCACGATCACGGACATCAGCGTAGGGCCGCCCACCGTCACCACGTTGAGCGTCCAGCCCGCGAAGCCCACGCCGCCGAGCATGACCGTCACGCCCCAGAGCCCGCCCAGCAGCACGACCGCCACGGCGCCGGGCGAGCGGAAGCCGATCCCCAGCACGAGGACGATCAGCAGCCCGGCGGCCGGGATCGTGGTGAGGATCTCCTCCCGGGCGATCCGCTCCAGCTCGTGCTGGATCACCACGGCGCCGGTCACGTGGTAGGTCACGTCGTCGCGGGCGTGCTCGTCGAGCACGCGGTAGATGCCCTCGACGACGTGCCGGCGGCGGCGGTCCAGCTCCTCCTGGCGCTCCTGGCCGTCGAGCTCTTCGGCCCACACCGTGGACACCTCGACGAACGTCAACAGGGTGCGGCCCTCCGTCTCGGCGGCCCCCCCGGCCTGCATGCGCGGGTCGTCGAAGAGGACACCCCGGTACGTGGCGTACGGGTCGGGCTCGCCCACGTCGGGCAGGCGGAGGAACTCCGTCAGCGTCGCGCCCTCGATCTGGCCGGCCACGCGCGAGACGTCGATCGCCTGGGCGACCCCTTCGATGTCGGCGATCTGTCCGCGCATGGATTCGAGCAGCTCGACGTCGTCATCGCGCACCGGCCGGTGGAACTGAACGCCGACGGCCAGCGTGTCGCCGTAATCGCAGTGCTTCTCGAACCGTCGCCACATGGCGATCGAGCTGGCCGGCAGCCATCGTTCCGACGAGTCGTTCACGGTCAGGCGCGCGGCCGAGACGGCGCCGACCAGCAGCAGCGCCAGCGCCGCAATCAGCGTGGCCGTGCGATGCCGGAGAAGGAACCCGAGGAGCGGTTCGAGCATGGCCGATCCTTAGAACTCGATCTCCATCAGGTCCTCTCCCAACTGCGTGGCCGGGAAGATCGCCCGGGCAACGTCGAGTCCTACCGGATCGTCGGCCGTGGACGCCGGGTTCAGGTGCACGAGCACCAGACGCCCCACGCCGGCCGCCCTGGCCAGCTCCGCCACGGGCGTGGTATGGCTGTGGCCGGTCTTGACGGCCCATTCGGCCTGCGCGTCGGGAAAGTAGCACTCGTGCACCAGCAGGTCCACGCCGCGGATCCGCTCGACGTAGCCCGCCGCGGGCGACGCCGTGGTGTCGGTCACGTAGGCCATCGAGCGGCCGGGCCAGTCGAGCCGGAAGCCGATCGAGCCGCCCTGGTGCTTCAGCGGGAAATGCACCAACCGGCCCCCCCCCGGCAGCTTCACCTCGCGCGCGAGCGGGCGGGCCTCGAAGTCGGGACGCACGGGAAACAGCGACTCGGCGAACAGATGCTCCTCGATGGCCGCCAGTTTGCGCGGGTCGGCGTGGACCGTCACCCGCTCCAGCTTGTGCTCGTGGATCAGGCTCAAGAGGTACGTGAGCCCGATGACGTGGTCCAGGTGCGCGTGCGTGAGGAAGATGTCCAGTTCAGAGGTCTGAAGGAAACGGCCCAGCCGGAACATCGACGTTCCGGCGTCGAGGACCACGCCGTGCTCCGGAACGACCATCGACGGCGTGTGCCGCCGTTCGTTGGGATGATAGCCGGTGGTACCCAGGAGCACGATTCGCATGGCACGCGGGCTGGCGACGGAGAGGCCGGCCGAGGGGGTGGGGGTCTGTGAACTCTACCTCATCTTGACGCAAGACTTCCGAAGTCTCGAGGACTTCGGAAGTCTGGACCCTCCCCCACGGCGCGCTGGCGGCGGGCTAATCCCGCGGGCCGAACAACCGGTCGAACTGACGGTTCAGCTCGTCCTGGATCAGGTTCTCGGCGGCCTTGCGCACGAACTGCCGCGTGTACTGTTCCATGGCCCGGCGGTCGATCTGGGGATGCTGAAGCGTGCCGTTGATCGGCAGGCGCACCACCTGGTCCTTCATCGCGGCGGCCACGCGTGGATTCAGGGCGGCCCACTTGGGCGGCACGGGCATCTCGGCCATCAGCAGCACGGTCTGGTCCATGCCCACCGAGCCGTGCATGCGCACGGTCAACTCGGGGAAGATCAATTCTAGCCCCTGGTGGTACACGCGGCCATCGGCAAGCTGGAACGGGACCACCGATTCCCGCTGGAGCCGCGCCGGGGCAGCCCTGCCCAACAGGATCGCCAGTTCGCGGACGAGCGGGCCGGGGCCCACCTCGACGGAGTGGAGGATGAACCGCCCCTTCATCTCGCCGCGCCCCGGATCGGCCAGGGGCAGGCGGCACTCGTCCAGCTCAATGGAGAACTTGCCCTGGGCGGCGGCCACGTCGGCCAGAATGGGGGCGATGTACTTCAGGGCCCCCGCGCACATCGACGGATCGATCCGCAGTTGGCGCGCGGCCGAGTTCTTCTGCACCTGCAGTTCCATCGGGCCGGGGGCCACGCGGATCGCCGCCCCCAGGTTCAGCTTGCCCTCGTTCAGGTCCATCTCGATCGGCTCAAGCTCCACGACCCCGCGCGACAGCGTGGCCGAGAGCGTGGCCGGGCCGCCGCGGAATCCGTAGGCGTAGATCGACTCCCAGCCGAGCCCGGCCCGGCCCTCGGCGGTCGCCGGGTCGAGGGTCCCCTCGTACCCGAAGGGCTGGGAACCCCGGCCGGTGACGAAGAAACCCGGGCCCAGGTAGGGCTGGAGGAGCCCCACGAGCCGGTCCATGTCGTAGTCCAGCGTGCCGGCAAGCTTCAGGTCCGTCGATCCCTCGGCCGCGACCATCTGGCCGGCGCCGCGGCAATCGACCCCGTCGCCCGCGATCTGGGCGCCGCGGAGGCTGAGGACCCCCGACGCCGCGTCGTAACTCCCCGCGGCGGCCAGACGGAGTTGGCGTTGGCTGAAGCGCGTGCCGGACTCCGCCGTATAGACGAGGTTCGTCACGAACGCGTCGATCGCCCCGCCGCTGGTGGCGCCGTCCTTCTGGATCTGCCCGCCCCCGGAAAAGTCGCCCGACATGCGCCAGGGAGGGACCTTCGTCCCGAAGTCGATCCAGTTCTGGACCTGGTCGAGCGTGCCGCGAAAACCGAGCGTGCCCGACATGCCCGCGCGGCCCTCCTCCGCCGGGGCCAACACGACGTTTTCGGCCTGCACGGCGAGCTGGCCGGCCGTCAGTGCGGCCCGCTTCAGGTCGAGTCGTCCGGACTCCTGATCCCATCGGCCGCTGGCGACCACGTTGACCTCCGGCTCGAACACGTTCAGGCCGTTGCCGCTGACGCGGAGCTTCTCCACGCTCAGCCTGGCCTGGCGCACCTCGATCGCCTTGGCCGAGCCCACGCCCTGCGCGGTCAACACGTATTTCCCGGCGGGGTTCCAGTCGTCCAGGGCGATCCACGGACGAATCCGCGGCAGCCAGCCGGACAGCTCGCCCTGCACCGTCACGTCGAGAGGCCAGGCCTCGCGCTTCATGAAATCGGCGACGGGCTCCATCAGCACGACGTCGAGACGGTCGCCGCCGGCCTGCACGATCAGCGAAGCCGTCGCCAGCCGATACTCCTCCTTCAGGTCCGTGGCACCGGTGAGGTCCAGCCGGGCGGCCACGTCCTCGCGCAGCTCCACGCCGTACGCCGGCAGCACGAGCACGAGTTCCCGAGTGCGGAAGGTGGACTCCGTTTCAAATCCCGATCCCTCCGGACGCTTCCAGACCAGCGAGGCACTGCCGCTGCCGGCCATGCGCACCTCGCCCAGGTCCACGAACCCGGCCAGTTGCTCGGCCAGCCGATCGAGATCGAAGTGGGCCGTGGCGGTCAGATGGTCGGCCGTGCCGAAGCCTTCCATGCGCAGGAAGCTGGAGTCGCACTCCAGGCGATCGACGACGGGCCCTGCGTCGGTCTGCCGCGCGGCCAGGTGAATCTCCACGGGCTGCTGCCAGACGAGCCGACGCCCCCGATTGACGGCCGCCAGATCGCTGGTCGAGACCCGCGCCAGCCACGTCTTGCCGTTCGGCCCTGGCCGGCCGGCCAGGGCGATCTCCACCTGCCCCGACGTGATCTCCGTGCCTTCCTCGATGTGCAAGGTCTCGGGGAGCAGCCGGGCGAGTCGGGCCAGGTCGAGGCGGCCGTTGACCTCGATCGTTTGATTTCCCGCCGATGCGAGCCAGTCCTTCATGGCCTGCTCGCTCAGATCGAGCCTGCCGGCCATCGAGACGCTGCCCGCGTCGCACTCGACCGAGGCCTTATCCACACGGAGCGTGTCTCCATGCCACGCGGCGCCAACGTCGGTCGTGAGGCGGTCCAGGGCGAGCCGGTCGCCGCCCAGCCAGGGGCCGGCCAGGGCCAGCGCGCTGGCTGAGACCCGGCCCTCGACCGAGGCCCCCTCGATCGCCTCGGTGCCGGACCAGCGGCAGTGCAGATCGCAGTCGAGCCGGCCGGCGAGCTCCGCCTTCGCGTCGACGCGAGCGAGGACGGCCTCGACCAGATCCAGGGGGAAGTTCTCGGTCTTCAGCGCAACGTCACCGCCTTCCTCCGATCGGCTCTCGGCGTCCGACGGGCCGGCCCCGAGCTTCAACGACAACTGAACGTTCCCGGCTCCTTGCGCGTCCGACGTGCCCGCCGAGCACTCCAGCGCCATGGGCCGGTCCGCCCGAGACGACATGGTGAAGGCCAGGTCCAGGCCATCGATCGTCCACTGCCGGCCGTTGCGTGCGTCCACGATCGAGGCCGTGCCGTCCTTCACCTCCACGCTCAGGTCGATCGGGGTGGAGGGCTCGTCGCTCGGCTCCAACAGGGCGGCCAGCGCGTCCTCGAGGTTGCTCCCGTCGGGACGCAGCGCCAGGTTCAGTTGGGCTCCCTCGATGCGAAACGTGCCCAGGCGCGACGCGTCCCAAAGCATCCCCGCCAGTGCCCGGTCGCCCGAGAGGGTCCCGATCGTTGCCAGCGGCTGCTGCTCCGCGTCGCGCCACGAGACGTCCTGGAGCACGACCGGCGAAAACCACCCCAACGAGGCCGAGCCGACGCGGACCTCGCCCTCCAGGTCGGCCGTGGCCGTGCCCACGATCCAGTTGAGAAGAAAGCTGTGGGCGACGATCGCCGGAAGCAGCCAGAACAGGAGAATCGCCCCGCCAGCGACCGCCAGGATCCGTTTCGCCCGGCGGCGGCGCGGCGGCGCTTCCGGGGGATCGGCCTTCCTTGGGGCGGTGCGGGGTTGGACGGGCTGCGCGACGGTTGTCATAGGGGTTCCTCCGTGCCAGGGGGCAGGGCCGGGGATTCTAGTCGGATTTGGGGGCGGGTTCCAGAGCGGTTGCGCCCCGACTTGAGGGAATAGGAAAGGGAGGCGAGGTGCAAGCGCGCTTCCGGCTCCTTCCGGGGAAGTGGGCTGGACCCGCTCTTCTCGATTCCGGATGCCCCCGGTCTCCGTCCATTCTACGGCCAATCCGATGGAATCGTTCCAACACGGCCGATACAATGCCGGGCAACCTGGGCCCCAGCCAACCCACCATGTCTCGATACCCCCGCCTGTTCCGCGTTTGCCAGCATTTCCCGGCGCATCGGGTGGGGGACGTGGCCGCCGAGGTCGATTCGCAGCTTGGCCGGCTCGCCCTGGGCGACCGGCTCCGTCCCGGGCAGAGCGTGGCCGTCTCGGCCGGCAGCCGCGGCATCGCCAACATCGCCCTCATCCTCCGCACGGCGGTCCAGCATCTTCAGAGGCTCGGCGCCGAGCCCTTCATCGTCCCGGCGATGGGCAGCCACGGCGGCGGAACGGCCGCGGGCCAACGGGCACTCATCGAGTCGTACGGGATCACCGAGGACTACGTCGGGTGCCCGATCCGGGCGGGCATGGACACGGTCGTCGTCTGCCAGACGCCCGAAGGGCTGCCGGTCCACTTTGACCGCTTCGCCTCCCAGGCCGATCACGTCCTCGTGGTCAATCGCGTCAAGCCGCATACCCGGTTCGTGGGCGACATCGAGAGCGGCCTGATGAAGATGCTTCTGATCGGGCTGGGCAAGTGCGAGGGGGCCCAGGTCTATCACGGCGCGATCGAGGACTACAGCTTCGATCAGATCGTCCGCAGCGTGGCCGGCGAGGTCCTCGCCAAGTGCCGCATCCTCGCCGGGCTGGCGATCGTCGAGAACGGCTACGACCAGACTGCCCGGATCGAGGCCGTGCCCCCAGAGCAGTTCGAGGCCCGCGAGAAGGAGCTGCTCCGGCTGGCCAAGGAGTGGATGCCCCGGCTGCCGTTCGACCGGGTCGATCTCTTGATCGTCGAGGAGATCGGCAAGAACGTCAGCGGGACCGGACTGGACACGAACGTGGTGGGCCGCAAGTTCGACGATCACAAGGCGGTGGACGGCGAGCGGCCCCGCGTCAAGCGGATCGCCCTGCGCAAGCTCACGCCCCAGACGCACGGCAACGCCGTGGGCCTGGGGATCGCCGAGTTCTGCAAATCGCAGTTGCTGCGCGAGACCGACCTCGCCGCCACGCGCCTGAACGCCATCACCGCCAACCACGTCGCGGCCGCCATGCTTCCGCTGGATTACGAGACGGATCGCGAGATCCTCGATATCGCGCTGGGCACGGTCGGGCGGGTCCGTCCGGAAGACGCCCGAGTGCTCTGGATCGAGAACACGCTCAAGCTGGCCGAGGTCGAGTGCTCGGAGGCGTACCTGGACGAGGCCCGGAAGCGCGACGACCTGGAGGTGCTCACGCCGCCTCGCGACCTGCCACTGGACGAGGCGGGTAACCTGGCGGGTTTCCTCAAGTCCTAGCGAGGTTGCACGCCTGCGGGCGTCGACCATCATCGGCTCATGCAGACGCGCCAACGCATCCATCCCTGGCTTCCCCGAGCCCTTCCTGCGCTTGCCGCGATCCTGCTATGCGGTCGCGCCCTCGGCGACGAGGCCGCGCGCCGCGGCGCGATCTTCGCCGAATGCACGCGCGGCGTGCGCGCGATCCTCCACGGATGGTTGGAGCACAAGCTCGATGCGGAGACGGGCCTGTTCAGTCGCGGCGGGCGATGGGACTACGCCAACGAGGCGGCCGACCACTACTCCTCCCTGGTGCTGATGGCCCATTACGTCGAGCCCGACCACATCGCGCCCGGCGGGCCGCTCCATCGTACCCTTACCCGGTCGATCGAGCTGTGCACTACGCCCTCGGGCCTTCCCGCCCCGTTGGATCTCGCAAGCGGCGAGCGCGGCGCGCCGCGCATTGCAGGCATTGCCGAATGGCTCCGCGACGGCCTGGTGCGGATCGTGGAGGTGCTGGGCACGGACAATGCCTGGTACGACGAGATGCGGCGGCTGTGCGATGCCTTGATCGCCGAGGGCGCCCGGCGCGGCGGCCTGGCGCGGCTCGTCGCCGGCCACGAGGCCCGCGGCAACCTGCTGCAGACCCTCGCCCGGCTCTACGCCCTTTCCGGCGATGTCCGCTACCTCCAGGCCGCCGAGTCGCTGGCCGACGAGTATCTTCAGCACGACCCGCTGGAGCGGGTCGGGCATGTCCGCTTCGTCGATCACGGCTGCGAACTGGTGCCGGGCCTGGCGGAACTGCTCGTGGTCGAGTGCCGCCTGAAACGCCCCAAGGCGGACGCGTATCGGGCGGCCCTGCGGCGCATCCTGGAC
>CAYSUS010000003.1:0-85833 GCA_964434165.1 uncultured Pirellulales bacterium | reverse complement strand
CTGGACCGGCTCGTCGAAAGAGCGCGCCATCCGGAGACGGGCCTCTGGGCCCGACGCGTCGATCTCGTCCGGGGCAAGGCCGAGCGTGGCCAGCCGCCCGACACCTGGGGCTACGTGCTCTTCGCCCTGGACAGCTACGATCGCGCTACGGGCGAGAACCGCTATCGCGACGTGCTGCGCAAGCCGGTCACGTGGCTCTTGGAGCATCGGGGGCGGTTCGAGAAACACCACGCCACCCTCTGGCCCGCCAACCGAAACATCGACGACTGGAGCGACTCCTACGAGAGCATGATCGTGCTGGCCGGCCGCCAGCCGGACCTGCCCGGCGCATTCGACTGGCTCGACTGGGCTACGCGCCAGGGCGGCCACCGCGCCAGGCGGGCCGATGCGCGCTACGGTCCGGGCAGCGGCGGCCATTTCGACGGCAGCACCGGGCGCACGCTCTGCCTGCACCGCATGCTCTGCTCGGCCGGGGTACGCCCCTTGCCGGCCGACGGCGATCTGGAGTGCGGCGCGCAGCAGGCCGGCGACGCGCTCCGAATAGTGCTCCACAGCCGGTCAGGCTGGAACGGCCGCCTGCACTTCGACGGTCCGCGCTGGCAGGCCCGCGGCGTGCCGCTCGACTGGGCCCGGATCAATGAGATGCCCCGCTGGTTCGTGGTCGATCCGGATCGTCCGTACGAAGTGACGGGGCTGGCGCCCGGGCCGTTGCGCCGGACCGGGAACAAGTTGATCGCCGGCCTGGCCGCGCGCGTGGAGGCGGGCAAGACACGAGAGTTGCATGTCCGTCCCACGGCGGCGCAGTAGGCGCAATGCCTAAAGCCGAAACCGCACCGTGCGGCAGGCCAGCCGCCACAGGCGCTGGCCGAGGGTCCGGTCCTCCACGCGGATGCGGGCGGTGCCCCGAAGCCCGGTTCGCAACAGGCCGTCGGGGTTGTCCAGCGGCACGCGGGCCTGGTAGGCGACGGTCCTCGGCCGTTCCCGGCCGGCCGCGTCGGTCCGCGTGGGCAGGTCGCCCCCCGACTTGGTCGAGAGGCGCTGCGAGCTGATCTTCAGATCGGTCCGTGCGATCTCGTCGATCGTCAGGGGCCTCTGCTCGCCGCGTCCGGAGCGAGCGGCAATCGGCCGGTGCGGGTCGGCCTCCAAGAGGATCTCGACGGCCTGTCCCTCGCGCACCAACTCCACGTCGCCCTGGTCGATGACCAGCACGGCCTCCATGGCGCGCGGATCGCCGATGTGGCACAGCAGCGTGCCGGGCTGGAGCAGGCAGCCGAGGTTGCGCTCCTCCAGAGGCGTACCCGACCACGCGGGCAGTCGCCCGTCGGTCTCCTCGGGCGGAGGCGTCCAGGGCGGGGCGAGCACGATCCCGTCGGCCGGGGCCGCCAGGCACAGTCGTCGCGAGTCTTCTTCGCGCTTGGCGAGCTGATCCTCGACCGTCTTCAGGGCCTCCTCCAGTTGCCGCACTTCGGCGGCCGCGCGCCGGTCGCGGTGCCGCTGCCAGCGGGCGTTGTCCAGCTTCACCCGGTAATGGTCGCGCAGCGCGGCCAGGCGCGCCACCGCCAGCTCGACGTCCGCGTCGCGGAGCTCGGCCAGGATCTGGCCGCGCGAGACGCGCTGGCCGGGCTGCACCACCAGGTTCGAGAGCGTGCCCGGCACGTCCACGTACACCGCGGCCGCCTCGCGGGGCTGGACCTCCAGCATGCAGACCACGTAGCGCGGCAAAGGCACCAGGAGCATCCCAGCCGCGGCCAGGGCCAGCACGGCGGCGCTGGCGATCGCACGCAAGGGCTTCACTTTTTCCAGCCTCCCCGGCAGGTAGAAGAACCGCACCAGCCGATAGAGCGGCATGCCGAGCAGCGCGCCCAGCGTGACCGCGGCCAGGGCCTGGCCCACGATCTTCAAGCGTGCCGGCTCGAACACCTTGTTCAGAAACAGCAGGATCGCCGCCAGCACCAGCCACCGATAGACGGTCGATGCCACGGCGTACGTCAGGAACAGGGCCTTTCCGCGCTGCGGAAGGAAGGGATCCGCGGCGGGGCGGATCCCCAGCAGCAAACGCCCCATCGCGCGGCTCAAGACGGCGGCCGACTTCTGCCGCAGATTGGGCACCTCGAGGAGGTCGGAGAGGACGTAGTAGCCGTCGTAGCGCAACAGCGGGTTGCCGTTGAACAGGATCGTGCTCACCGAGCCCACGAACATCGCGCTGAGACACGTGCTGTTCAGCAGGCCCGGCTCCGTGATCCACCACACCAGCGTGGCCAGGCTGGCGAGCACGACCTCGACGTAGATCCCGGCCGCGGCCACGGCCGCCCGGCGCCACTTGCTGGCCAGGAGCCACGAGTCGGACGTGTCGCAGTAGAGGCACGGCGTAAGCACCAGGAGCATCAACCCCATCTCATGGCACTCGCCGCCGAAGTGCCGGCACGCCAGCCCGTGGCCGAGCTCGTGCAGCACCTTCATCCCCCCGAGTACCGCGGCGAGGAGGAGAACGTTGCGGGCGCTGAAGAAGCCGTGGAAGTCGGGCAGGCGGGCCTGGAAGGCGTCGAAGTGGATCACCACGAGCGACACCGCCAGGAGCGCCAGCATCGCCGACAGCACCATCGCCGGTGCGGAGAAGGCCCAACGCAAGGAAGGATAGACCGCGCGGAGAAGCGGATCGGGGTCGAACCCGCGAAATCGGATCGCCAGCAGGTTGGCCACCGATCCCCATCGCCGCTGCCCGCGCTGCCGCGCGGCCTGATCCAGCAGCGCATCGCCCTGCCCCGGCGCGTCGGATAGCGCCAGGCCGCTGCGGTGGAGGACGGCCGCGAAGCGGTGGATCTCGTCGAGCGTAATCGTCTGCGGGCGGAACCGGCTTTCGAACCGCCGCCGGATGCCTTCCAGGCTCGCGCGGCCGTCGAGCATCTCCAGGATGGCGTACTCTTCCTCGTGAAAGCGGAAGTAGTTCAGCCCCACCGGGTCCTTGACCACCCAGTAGCCGCGGCCCTCGAACCGGTGGTGACGGACTTCAAGGTCCGCGCGCCGGCGCAGCCCCAGCGGCCGGGTCGTGCTCGATGCGGGAGAGGACGCGGCAAGGGACATGGAGGAATCCGCCGGGCGCTAGTGGCAATGTGCCGAATCCGAAATCCGAAACTCGAAACCCGAAACAAGCACGAAAACCGAATCCGCAATGCTCGAAACCGCGCGGTCACGCGCTATCGAGCGCCGATCTGCGAACCGCGCTTCAATGCTGCGCCTGGCCTGCTTCTGTCGCTTCCCTCATTCGCTCCTTCGTGCTCGTTTCGGATTCCGCGCTTCGTATTCCGGGTTTCCCTCCCCCGAGGCCGCCACCCGCGACGGCCCCAGGCGGATCGTCATCTCGGCCATCATGCCCGGCAGCAGGAGCCAGTGGTCGGCCTGCTTGCGATTGACCACCTCGGCCCAGAAGCGGTATTCGCCGCCGGCCTGGACCAGCGGGCTGACGAACACGACGCGGCCCTCGAAGGTCTCGGTCCGACCCGCGTCCAGGCGCACGGCGACGGTCACCGGGCGCCCGGCGATCCGCGCCGGGGAGCAGCCCCGCGCCACGAGCCGGCCGTCGTGATCGCGCACGTCCCCGGTCGTCAGGAGGCCCTCGACGCGGAGACGATCCATTCGCACGACGTGGACCACGGGGTCGCCGGGCTGGACCCATTCGCCCTTGCGGCGATTCACCTGGACGACGACGCCGTCCAGCGGCGCGCTGATCTGCCGGCGCTGGACCGCCAGGGCCGCGGCGTGCCGCTCCGCCTGGAACACCTTGGACTCCATGGCGGCCACGCGGAGGTCGAGCGAGGCCTGCTCGATGGCGAGCACCGCCCGGCGATCGGTGAGATACAGACGACGGACCTCAGTGTCGGAGATCGCGCCGGCGCTCTTCTGGTTCGCGCGCCACGCCTGCTCGTACTCCACCCGGGCGACCTCCGAGGCCGCCCTCGCGTAGCGCACGTCCACGTCGCTTTGGGCCTTCTCCTGAGCCACTTCGTGCTTGAGCGTGGCGACCTCCAACGCGCTGACGGTCTGCGCGTCGTCGATCTGCGCGAGCCGCTCGCCTGCCGCCACCTGCTGTCCCTCGCGCACGAGGATGTCCACGAGGACGCCGGCCTCCTGCGCGGGGACCTGGGCCTCGTCGATCAACGACACCAGGCACTGGCTCAGGCGGAACTGGCCGGGCGACTCGTCGACCACGCTGACCGGCGACCGGGCCTCGGGCCCGGTCACGAGCAGCAGAGCGGCGATTGCGACAACGGAACAAGACATGGGCATGGGAGTCGGGAGTCAGGGGTCAGGGGTGGATTGAAATGGAAGATTGACCACGTCATTCGTCATTCAGCATTCATTGCTCATCACTCGTCAATCGCCTTCACCCCTCATAACCGGAACCATGTGCTCTGCGCCCAGGCGATCGCGTCGTGCAACAGGTCGTAGCCCAGCGAGCAGGGCCCGCAATCGATGCGGGCGGTGACCCCGGCGCCGGGGATGCGATGCGCGAGGTCCGCGGGGTCGATCTCGACGGTCACGCGCACCGCGTTCCCGGTCGGGCCGCGGACCTCGGCCGTGCCGTGGATCTCGTCGATCCTGCCCTCGTACCGCGTCGCCGGGTCCGTCGCCAGGATGAAAGACACGCGAGGCGGCGCGTCGGACGCGCGCGCGGCGCGCACCACGTGCCCGATGCGGTGCTCGGGCACGTCGAGTTCCAGGTGCCAGGGGCCGTCCGTCTCGGCGATCCGCATCAGGCGCTGACCGCGCTCGACCGGCCGCCGCCGCAGCAGGTTCTGCACGTCCCAGGTCACCACTTCGCCCTCGGTCGGGCTGTGGACCGCCAGCTCGCGCTGCTTCTGGCGGCACAGATCCCACTCGCGATCGATACTCTTCAGGCGCTGCTTCAGCTCGGTCAGCTCGGCCGAGATGCGATTGCGCTCGGCCACCGTGGGCCGTTCCTCCAGGAGCGATCGCCCCTTGGCGGCGATCTGCTGCTCGAGCGTCGCGCGCTCGCCCGCGATCCGCGCGATCTGCTCCTCCAGCTCGTGGTTGCGAAGCTCGCAGAGCAAGGTGCCCGGCCTGCCGGCCCCGGGGTCCGGGCCGCGGACGCGGTCGCGGTGCCGGACGTGGACGCGCTCGACGCGCCCTTGCACGCCGGCGAATATCTCGCGCTGGACGACGGGCTGGAGCGTTCCCTTCGCCTGCAGCTCGAGCCGGGCGGGATACAGCATCAGAAACGCGATCACCGCCGCCACGGCGGCGCCCGCCACCGCGAGCCTGGGCACCCCCCGAACCGTCGCCGCCCAGCCCTGGCGGCCCACCGCCTTCCACAAAGGCAGCAGAAACACGCCGTCGTGCTCCAGCGCGTTGCCCAGCGCGCCGCCCGCGTGTCGGCACACGGTCTCGGCGCGGCGCCGCATCTCGGGCGGGAGCTGCGCGTCGTCGAAACGCTCGATCACCAGCGCGCCGACGGGCCGCCGCGGTTCGGCGCGTCCCTCGCGCGCGTGTTGTTCGCGGCGCGCGGGATAGAGCGGAAGCACCCCCAAGGCCTTGGCGGCCGTTTCATCGAGGCACCGGTGCAGCACGCGATCCACCTGCGGCGGCAGTTCCCCGCCGCCGCCGGCGTACCAGATCGGCTCGCCCGAGCGGATCGCCGCGGCGCTGAGCCGTTGCAGCAGGCGGGCCACGGTGCTGCGGGCGTCGAGCTCGGCCTGCCCGCTGACGGCCGCCAGACGGCACCCCCGCCCGCAGACCACGGCCACGCTGGCGCGGTCGCATTCGATCAGTCGTCGCCCCTCGTTGGCCAGGGTGAAGGCCGTGGCCGCGGGCGAGAGCCGGGCGTGGATCTCCTCGGCGAATCGCTCGAGCTGCAACCAGAAGGCCTCGCGCGCGGCGAGCCGGCGGAGCTGCCGGGCGCGATGGTATTCCTCGGCCAGCCGGCCCATCTGCACCAGGAACCGGAGTTGCTTCGGCGCGGTCAGCGCCGCCTCGGCACGCTGCACGACCTGGACGACGCCCACCGGCCCGAGCTCCGTGCGCAGGGGGATCAGAAACTGCAGCCGACCGGTCGGGTTGCGGCTCTCGTCCCCGGACGCCCCCGGCGGGATGGCCCTGGGGCGCCCGGCCTCCAACGCGGCGGCCAGCGCTTGGGAAAGCCAATCCCGCGCCTCCGCGTCGCGCGCGAGCTCCGCCGGGTCAAGGCGCAGATCCTGGGCGAGCTTCAGGCGCCCCTTCTCCACCGCCGTCCAGACGGCCCCGCCAAGCGCCCCCACGGCCTCAACGACCCGGGAAAGGAGCTCGGCATGGAAATCCTCAGGAGAGACGTGCGAGCGCGCCACACGGGCGACCTCGGCGGCAAGCCGCCGAACTTCGTGATGCGCGTCGTCAACCGCCTTCGGGACGAAAGCTTCGGCCGCGGGCATGCTCATGGCGTCCGTGCCAAGTGTGGCTGCGCGCCCGGCGGTCTGCCTCCGAAGAGGGTGTTGCGCAAAGCAGGGGCAAGCAGGGTCTCGCCAAGCTACGCCTCCTGCCCAGATTCCGCACTCCGGGCGCCTGTCGCCCCCCGTCGCCGCTAGATCGGCAATCGCTTGCGGGCGCCTTGAGGGTTTCTCGCCGGGCTCGATGGCCGCGAAACCCGGCCTGGCGAGTCGATCACCTGAGGAAACTCCTTCCCCAGCGTCTTGAGTTGCTGCAGGAATCGCGTCCGCGCGGCTCGCACCTTGCCAAGGTCCAACGCAGCGTCCGCATCGGCCGACGCCGGGTCGCGCAAGGTCGGAGCGAAGACGTCCTCGGCCGCATCGAGTCGGCCTGGCCGGACAAGGCGTTTGCCCTCCAGCAAGGCGCGCCGCCGAAGTGCATACTTGAACAGGACGAGGTGGTGTTTCGGCGACGCGGCGCCGGTGCCCGGCCTCGGCATCGAACCCCCGTCGCCACCGACCATGAACGACATCGGCGCGCCGATCCGTCGCGAACCGCTTACTTCAACCGCTCCAAGAGCGCTTCCGCCTCTCGGGCGTCGGCCGAGCCCGGCGCCAGCTCGAGCACCTCCTCGGCGTACTTGCGCGCTTTCTCCGGTCGCTTGTCGGCGAAGACCTTGGCCATGCGCAGGCTCGAGGAAGCCTTCTTTCGAGCGTCGGCCGCAGACATCGTGCTGGCGGGCGAGGGACGCGACGGCCTGGCGGGCGTCGCCGCCGGACCGGTGCTCGGCCGATCGGGCCGGCTCGCCACGCTGGAAGTCCCGGCATCGGCGGGCAACCTGGCCAGCGCCTGGCGGGCAGCCTCCGCGGCCGGACCGTCCGGATACTGCTCGAGCAGGCGCTCCAGCGCGGCCGCGGCCTTGGACTCGCCTCCGGCCAGATCCCCGAGCGCCAGGGCGCGGTCCAGGGCCTCGGCCTGCTGGACCATCTCGCGCAGCGAATCCTCCCGGTTGAGGTCCCTGGTCGCCGCGATCACCTCCCGCTTCAGCTCGGGAAACGCACTATAGACCCGCCGCGCTTCGACGAGCGTCCGCACGGCCTCGAACGATCCGTTGCCGCCCTCGATCGCTTCCCGGGCCTTGGCGATGCTCTGCCTGGCGTCCTCCAGGACCTTCTCGACCAGCTTGTCGGCCTCCAGGGCGGCCTTGGCGTACGAGCCGAGCTGGCCCGGCGGCCCCACCTTGCGCAGGGAGGCCAGGGCCTTGACCGCGGCGCCCGTGTCATCCTCGTCGAGCGCCTTCTGCGCGGTCTGGACGGCGTCGTCGAGGAGCCTGGCCTCGACGTCGGTGAGGACGCGTCCCGCCTGGGCAAGCTGCTGCGCCATGAACGTGCGCAGCGCGTCGGCCCCCATCCCGCCCGACTTGCCGTACATCATCTGGCCGTCGGCGCGGATGATGAAGATGATGGGGATGCCGTTGCCCTCGTGCTTGTACTTCGAGGCCCACTTCTGCCACGACTCGCCGCCGTCCGTATCAACCTTCAGTGGTACAAACTGCACCACAAGCGGTCTGATCGACAGGTCGGTGTTGAGCCTGTTGATCAGCGCTTCGCACGGCGGTCACGTCTTGGAGCCGGCCACGGCGAATATCGGCCGGCCCGTCTTCTGAGAAAGCTCCACGGCCTGGTCGATGGTCAACAGGGCACGGGCCTCCGCGCCCAGGAGCGCGATCCATGCCAGGGCGAGCAAGCCCGAAAAGGTCCATCCTCTCACACCCAATCCCCTTCGCGTCTGGAGAATTTCGGAGTGGTGATTCCGCGGCCGAGCAAGTCCGTTCATGTTAGCAGGAAATGCCCGGGAAACAAGTTTGTCGGGCTGGGGGCTCCGGCGCGGGCTGATAGCCGACGCAGGCGAGGCCCACCGAGAGCGGCAACGGCGCCCCGGAGGCGCTCCACGAACTGCGAACCCGCCAGCCCCGGCTCTGCTGGGGGGGCTACCGCGCCGCGATGGCGACCGGTAGGATGGAGATTCTCGATAACCCTGCTTGGGATGGGATAGGGGCCGGAGGAATCGGGCGGCGGGCGTCATAGCCGCCGGGGTGCGGCGCGGCTGGGGATGCAGATCAAGATCACCGGACCCATACTGGCCCTGATTGCCAGGTTTCTCAGCGGCGCCAGCGTGCGCTGGATTGATTGTCAGCCCGACACCTGCCAGCGCGTCTATTTCGCCAACCACACGAGCCACCTTGACGCGCTGGTGATCTGGTCGTCGCTGCCCAGCGAGGTCCGCAGGATCACCCGGCCGGTGGCAGCCAAGGACTACTGGACGGCCGGACGCATGCGCCACTACCTGGCGCGCGAGGTCTTCAACGCCATCCTCATCAACCGCACGGAGATCAAGGTCCATCAGAGCCCCGTGGACCTGATGATGCGCGAGATCGGCGACACCCACTCGTTGATCGTCTTTCCGGAGGGCGGTCGGTCGAGCGGCGAGGAGATCGGGGAGTTCAAGAGCGGGCTATACTACCTCTGCAAGAAGCGGCCCGATCTGGAGGCGGTGCCCGTCTATATCGACAACATGAATCGCATCCTGCCGCGGGGCGAGGTCCTGCCCGTGCCCTTGCTGACGTGCGTGACCTTCGGCCCGCCCATGTGGCTGGAGCGCGGCGAGCCGAAAAGCGACTTCCTCGCGCGGGCCCGCGAGGCGGTCAAGCGACTGAAGGAAACGTAAGGAAGGGGGAATGACGAATGGCGAATGATGAATGGTGAATGATGAATGACGTGGTCAATCTTCAATCTTCAATCTCAATCGACCCCTGACCCCTGACCCCGCCCTTGAACGACTACCGCACTTTGGCCCTGGTCCTCGGCGTGCTCGTGCTGCTCGGCGCGGCGACGATCGTGGTCCACGTGCTCAGACGGCGGCCCGAGGGGGGCATCAACCCGGCGATCCTCGATACGTTCCGGCTGCGGGTGCGGACATGGTGGCTTCTGTTGTCGGTCGTAGCTGCCACGTTCCTGATCCACAAGACAGCCACGGTGGTCGTGTTCGGCCTGATCTCCTTCTGGGCCCTGCGGGAGTTCATCACCCTGACCCCCACGCGCCCGGGCGACCACCGCACGCTGTTCTGGGTCTTCTTCCTCTGCACGCCGGGCCAGTTCGTGCTGGTCGGATTGGGGATGGGCTGGTACGGCCTGTTCAGCATCCTCATCCCGGTGTACGCCTTCCTCCTCATCCCGGCCAGCATCGCCCTGGCCGGCGACTACAAGCGGTTCCTCGAGCGCACGGCGAAGATCCAAGCCGGGCTCTTGATCTGCGTCTATTGCCTGAGCTACGCGCCGGCGCTGTTGAACATGCGGCTGGACGAAGTGCCGGGCGACCAGGTGGGCGGCAACGAGCGCCTTCTCTTCTTCTTCGTGCTCATGGTGCAGCTTAGCGACGTGCTCCAGTACGCCTGGTCCCAGCTCCCGTGGCGGCACGTGATCGTCCCCGCCATCAGCCCCACGCGGACCTACGAAGGCCTGCTGGGAGGAACGGCGACGGCCGCCCTGATCGGCGCGGCCTTGGGGTGGGCCACGCCGTTCCCCTACCCCGTACCCATGGCCGCGATCATGTCCGCCGTCATCTCCGTGATGGGCTTCGCCGGCGGGCTGACCATGTCGGCCATCAAGCGCGATCGCGGCGTGAAAGACTACGGCACCCTGGTCGAGGGCCACGGCGGCGTGCTCGACCGCATCGACTCGCTGTGTTTCGCCGCGCCCGTCTTCTTCCACCTCACGCGATGGTGGATCGGCTCGTGACGGGTGACACGGTGAGGGGGTGACAAGGTGAGAAGTTCACCCCAGATTCTCCCTCTCTCACGGGGAGACCGCCGGGGGGAGGGCGGCCTCGCGCATGGCGGCACGCACCGGCCACCTTCTCACCACGCCACGACCGTCTCTTGCACCTTCTGCGGCGGCTGCGGCCGCGTCACCTGGCTATAGACGGGGCCCTCCGTCCGGGCGTACACGTCCTCGGTCGATCCGGCGCCTGGGGCGTGCCAGCCGTCACGTGGGGCCGCGCCGCGCCGCGGTGCCGCCGTCGTCGCGACGGCGGTTGCCTCGTCGCGAGGCTGTGCCGAGGGAATCGGCGCCAGCGGGGCCGTCCACACCACGCCGGGCGTGGCCGTGGAGCCCGGCCGGTAAGGCGTCGCGGGGCTGGCCGCGGCAACCGCCGTCGCGATCGGCCGTGCGGCCGGCTCCTCGGCGGCCTTCTCGTCATCCGACGGCTTCACCCGTGGCTGGTGGTGAACCAGATTCGGCTCGGGCCGCGGGCGTTTCGGGTTCGAGGCCAGCATCACGGCCGGCGAGCTCTCGGTGTGCGGCGGCGCGGGCACCAGGGCGGGAGACCCCTGCCGCACCCAGGCCAGCCACGTGTTCTGAAGCGCCCCCAAGCTGTCGATCCCGTAGTGCTTCTTGATGGCCGCCGGCCAGTTGCTGGTCTTCAGGCCGTCGCCGACGAAGGCGACGTACTTGCGCCGGCCGCCCTGCTGGAGCAGGAACTCGGCCAGCGAATACCCCTGGGCGTACAGCGGCATCATGTCGCGCGGGTACTCCTTCATGGCGAACATCCGGTTGAACGCGATCCCGCGGTTGGTCCTGAGGAACTGCACGAGCATGCGGCGGTGCTTGGCCTTTTCGCTCTCGTGCTCGACCGACGTGGCGCCCCCTTCGTCGGCCCAGCGCGGAAGCGGTTGCCCGAAGTGCGTGGCGAAGATCATGTGCGTGATCTCGTGCGGCAGGACCGAGTCGAGCACGCGCTCGTACGAGCCCTGAATGGTCATCCGCCAGTCGAACGCCTCACCGCGCAGGAAGACGAACTGCGTGGCCCCGCCCGCCCCGAGATTCGCCCCCACGCGGACCGTGATCGGGCAGGGCTGCCGCCAGTCGGGAAGCGCCCTGCCCAGCCACGAGACGGCCAGGTCGTGACGATACTGCTCCGCCGCCTTGCACAGCTCGGCCGCGTGCTGGGGATTTGGGGTGTGGACGACGAAGTTCTGGGTCCGATAGCTGGCGCCCATCGACACCAGTAGCGTGGCCGCCAGAAGGGCCGGCCGGAAGCGTCGAGCATCCATGCTCTTGCGTAGCTCCGTGCTACCAGACAGGAGCGCGCGGTCCCGTCCGTGGGATCGTTGCGTGGGGTCGCACGATACGGGCAGCGGCCCCGTCCAACTCGTCGGGCAGGCATCCCGCCTGCCGGCTCTTCGGGGGCGTGGCCCATGGCGGCAGCACCCCGTCGAACACGCGGCCACCGAGTGCAAAGCACGGGCCAACACGGCCCGACTTCGCGGCGGCGCCCTTCACCACCGGCCGAATCCCGCCCGAGAGACGCTTTCCCTCCTCGCGTTTCCCCGACGGCGCGTGCGTCGCGGCCGGCCGGTTTGTAAAGGTTACAGGAGTCTAGCGGCCGGGCGGCGAATCACAAACCCCGATTCTCCGGCCCCAGCGCCACGGGCACCGCTTCCTTCACCCGACGATCGACGCACGCAGCGCGCGTGGGGCTCGCCACGGCCTCGTCGGGCTTGCGTCGAAAACGGCGCCGGTCCCCTCGCGGTTTCCCTCGTTGATGCTTCGAGTTACGATGGGGTCGGTCGCCATAGCGTCCCTCGGATTCGTCCCGCGAAGCATCCGACCTGTAGAATCATCATGAGAGCATCTCCAATCGCCTTGGTATCGTGGCTCGTGGCCGTGGTCCTGGCCGTCCTCCCCGCTCCCACCGCGGCGCACGACGCCGCGCAGTTGCTGAAGACCTCCGGCGTGCGCGGCGGGCTGGTCGTCCACCTCGGCTGTGGCGACGGCCGCCTGACTGCGGGCCTGCGGGCGGGCGACGCCTACCTCGTGCACGGGCTGGCTGCCGACGCGGCCAAAGTCGCCCGGGCGCGAGCGCATCTTGAGTCGCTCGGCATCTACGGCCCGGTGTCGATCGACACGTTCGATGGCCGGCGCCTTCCCTACGCCGACAACCTCGTGAACCTCGTCGTGGTGTCCGATCAGGGCGAGGTGCCAATGCACGAGGTGATGCGCGTGCTCGCGCCGCGCGGCGTCGTCCTGGTCCTGAAGGACGGGCAGTGGCAGAAGACCGTCAAGCCGTGGCCCGACGAGATCGACGAGTGGACGCACTACCTGCGCGGGGCGGACAACAATGCCGTGGCCGACGACACGCGCGTGGCCCCGCCGGAGCACATGCAGTGGGTCGCCGGGCCGGTGTGGTCGCGGAGCCACGACCACCTGGCCAGCCTCGGGGCCGCGGTGTCGGCCGGCGGGCGCCTGTTCTGCATCGTGGACGAGGGGCCGATCGCCTCGGCCGCGGCGCCGTCCGCGTGGCGCCTGGTGGCGCGCGACGCCTTCAGCGGCGTGCTGCTGTGGAAGCGCAAGATCGCGCCGTGGGAAGACCGGCTCCGCCCCTTCCGCAGCGGACCGACCGAGCTGCCGCGGCGCCTGGTGGCGATCGGCGACCGCGTGTACGTCACGCTCGGCTACGGCAAGCCGCTCGCGTGTCTCGACGCGGCCACGGGCGAGACCCTCAAGACCTACGAGGGCACGGACAACACCCACGAGGTCCTCTACTCGGAGGGGAAGCTGTACCTCACGGTCAGCCAGGCGCCGGCCGAGGACTCGGGGACGTCGGCCGAGCTGGTCCGCCGCCTGCCGCCCTGGACCGGGCGCCCGGTGTATCGGCAGTACGTGGTGCGATATCTCCCCAAGAGCTTGGTGGTCCTCGACGCAGAGAGCGGCACGGAGGTGTGGCGCAAAATGGACGCCGAGACCGAGCACCTCTTGCCGTCGAGCCTGACCGTGGCCGAGCGCCGCGTGTTCTTCCAGAACGGGAAGCACCTGGTGGCCCTCGACGCCACCAGCGGCAAGGTCCTGTGGCGCGCCGAGCGCCCGGTGAGCCTGCACCGGCCGGGGTTCTCCTCGCCCACCGTGGTCGCGGCCGACGGCGTGGTCCTCTCGGCCGACCGCTCGGCCAAGGCCCGGACCGACACGGGTGGAAAGGACGCCTCGCGGCCCGAGTGGCTCGTCAGCCCCACGATGATCTCCGCCAAGGGCGAGATCATGGCCTTTTCCGCCCCCTCGGGCGAGAAGCTGTGGACGGCCCCGTGCTCCGAGGCCTTCAACTCGCCGGTCGATCTGTTCGTCATCGACGGCAAGGTGTATAGCGGCTACACCGTGTCGAAGGGGCAGCCGGGCATCGCCAAGGCCTACGACCTGCACACCGGCGAAGTGGTTGCGACCCGGCCGCACGACAAGGAGTGCTTCACCGTGGGCTTCGTCCACGGCCGCTGCTACCGCAACAAGGCCACCACGAACTTCGTGATCCACGGCCGGGCAGGGCTGGAGTTCGTCGATCTCGACACCAAGGACGTGCAGGCCGACCACTGGATCCGCGGCACGTGCCAGTACGGCATCCTCGCCTGCAACGGGCTGGTCTATGTCCCGCCCCACTCGTGCGCCTGCTACAACGAGGCCAAGCTCAACAGCCTCAACGCTCTGGCCCCGGCGAGAGGCAAGAGAGGTGCTTCGACTACCCGTGCTACCGGCACGCGTGGACAAGCCACCCATGGTGCCACTGGCAGCTTGTCCGCCAGGGCCCTCGGCAGAACGGCCCTGCAACAGGGGCCTGCGCACGGCGAAGTGGACCTCACCGAGGCGACGACCGAGTCCGCCTGGCCCACCTACCGCCACGACCCGGCGCGGAGCGGGGCGAGCGCCTCGCCGGTCTCGCTGCCGCTTGCCAGAGCCTGGACCCGATCGCTCTCCGGTCCGCTCACCGCGGTCACCGTGGCGGACGGACGGCTGTATGTCGCCGAGAAGGACGCCCACACGCTGCGCGCCCTGGACGCCGCCAACGGCAGACCGCTGTGGCAGTCCACGACCGGCGCACGCATCGACTCCCCGCCCACGATCCACGGCGGCGGGGTGTACTTCGGTTCGGCCGACGGGTGGATCTACTGCCTGCGAGCCGAGGACGGCCGACTCGCCTGGCGGTACCGCGCTGCCGCGGATGCTACGCAGGTCGTTGCCCACAACCAACTGGAGTCGGCCTGGCCCGTGCACGGCAGCGTGATGGTGCAGCCAGCGAGCGAAAGTGGCACGGCCACGGTCTACGCTGTGGCCGGACGGTCGTCTTTCCTCGATGGCGGGATGTTTCTCGTGGGCCTCGACGCTGCGACGGGCAAGCCGCGCGTGCGAGAACGGATCTGCCACCGCGATCCCAAGACCGGTCGCGAGCCGCAGGCGACGATCGCCGGCAAGCGCGGCACGTACATGCCGGGGGCCCTACCGGACATTCTCTCCAGCGACGGGGAATCGGTTTTCATGCGTCACGCGCGATTCAATCTCCAGGGGAAGCCGCTGGCGCCCCAGGTCGATCACCTCTTCAGCCCGGCCGGGTTCCTCGACGACGCGTGGTGGCATCGCACGTACTGGCTTGCCGGCACGGAGATGCTGCCCGACTACCACGGCTGGCCGGTCATGGGATGCGAGCGGATCGCGGGCCGGCTGCTGGTGACGGCCGGCGACCGCGTGTACGGCTTCGGGCGCAAGAGCTACGAGAAGGCCGGCAGCCACCTGGGGCTGAACACACAATATCATCTCTACGCCGCCGACGCCGAGCTGGGACCGCCCAAGCCGCCGGAGAAGGACCCGGGCGACTGGTGGCGGAGCTTCCCGGGCTCGCGGGTGAAGCGGTTCTGGTCGCAGGAGCTGCCCTTCCTCGTCCGGGCGATGGCCACCGGCGGCGAGACGCTCTTCGTGGCCGGCCCGGCCGAGGTGACCAACTTCAAGGCGCCCCAGCCGAATGGCAAGGTCCCCCTCTGGGCCGTCTCCACGCGCGACGGCGCGAAACTCGGCGAATGGGAACTGCCCGCCGCCCCGGTCTTCGACAGCATGGCCGTGGCCGAAGGGCGGCTGTATCTGACGACCGTCGGAGGAGACGTCATGTGCTTCGGGGCGAGAGAGCCCCGTTAGGAGCCGGGCACACCCCTGATCAGCAAGCTCCTCACCGATCGATGGCCGGAATCGGGAACAGCTCGCTGGGTACGTGCTCCTTCTTCATGATCAAGCGCATCCGCGCGACGATCTCGGGGTGCTCGGCCGCGACGTCTTTGGATTCGCCGATGTCCTTCTCGAGGTTGTACAGCTCGATCTTCAGCGGATCGGGGTGGTTGCGGCGGAGCATGTTCTGGCGCACGGCCTTCCACGGACCCATGCGCACGGCCTGCTGGCCGCCGTAGCCGGTGAACTCCCAGTACAGGTAGTCGTGCTTCTTCTGATCCTCGGGCCGGCCAAGCAGCGTGGGGGCGAAGCTGATCCCGTCGATCCCTGTTGGCGGCTCGACCCCCGCGATCTCCGCCAGTGTGGGCATCACGTCCCAGAAGGCCGTCAGGTGGTCGCTCTTGGAGCCGGGCTCGATCCTGCCGGGCCATCGGGCGATCATGGGCACGCGGATGCCGCCCTCGTAGAGGCTCCCCTTGAGCCCGCGCAGCGGCCCGACGCTGCGGAAGAACTCGTAATCGACCTCTCTCTCCAGGTGCGTGGTGCCGTTGTCCGAGGAGAAGACCACGAGTGTGTTCTTATCAAGCCCCAGTTCCTTCAGGCACGCCATGATCCGTCCGACGTCCTTGTCCAGGCGCGTGATCATCGCCGCGTAGGCCGCCCGCGGCGTTCGGTGCGGCGTGTAGCCCCGCCCGCCGAGGAAAGGCGTCTCGTCCCATTGGCCCAGATACGGCTTGAGGTCTTCGTCGGGCACGTGCAGCGCCAGGTGTGGAATAGGCGAGGGGAAGTAGAGGAAGAACGGCCCGTCCTTGTTCTCGCGGATGAACCCGAGGGCCGCGTCGATCATCCGGTCCGCGGCGTAGTCCTTGCCCTGGTACGGCGCGTAGCTGGCCGGGTCGGCCGGATCGGCCCCGTCCGGCAGTTTGGCGTGGCCGGGGATGGGCGGATCGTTGTCGAGCTTGACCTTCTCGTGGTTGCGCCAGAGGTGGCCGGGATAGTAGCTGTGGGCGTGGCCCTGGCAGTTGTAGCCGAAGAACAGGTCGAAGCCCTGCTTGTTGGGATCGCCCGTGGTGCCGACGTGCCCCAGGCCCCACTTGCCCACAGCCGCGGTGGCGTAGCCCTTTCGCTTGAGCAGCTCGGCGACGGTGACCTCGGCGTCGGGGATCGGCTCCTGGCCACTGAACTGAAGGCCGTACTTCTCTTTCAACTCCTCGGGCAGCTTGGCGCGGCGGTTGCTGCGGATGTAGGCGTGGCCCGGGTGCTTGCCGGTCATCAGGCAGCATCGCGACGGGGCGCAGACGGCGTTGCCGCAGTAGTTCTGCGTGAACCGCATGCCCTCGGCCGCCAGCCGATCCAGATGGGGCGTCTTGATCTTCTCCTGGCCGAAGCAGCCCAGCTCGGCGTAGCCCAGGTCGTCGGCGAGGATGTAAACGATGTTGGGGCGGGCCTTCGAGCCGGCCCGCGCGTCGTGCTGCCCGAGCGCAGCCAGGAAGGCCGCGGCGAGGCAGACGATGAGGATCGTTCGGTTCGCGTTCATGCGGGACTCCATGTTGACAAGGGGGGAGGGGGCGGGGTTGTCTGTTCAGAACGAAAGGACATGCCGACGCTTCGCGAAGGCATGCCGCGCGCCGCTGAACCGGCGTCCGGCGCCGTCTCGACGACCTGCTCGATCAACAGCGCCACGGGGGTCCATCCCCAACCGGGCGATGGCAGAGGCACCCGCATCGGTGGACGCAAATATGCCACAACGTCGGCAGCCGGACAAGAGGCGGGTCTGTCGGCATGCGATCCACCGGGTGGGTAGTGCGGGTCGGAACCCTCCGCTTCCTTGCTGAGTACTGGCTGCTTAACGTCCGCAGCGAAGGGCAGACGGTGCAGAACCGCCGTCTCTCCCAGGACTGCGGACATGGGGCTTTCCTGGCATCGCCCCCCTGGACGAGCGCGCGACGGCTGCATGGCCCGATTCCATCGCGCGACGTGCTTCGCCTGTCGCTCCCCCGACGGTAGTCCGCGCCGCTTCACGAGGTGGCCCGCCAACTGCGACGCCCGAAGACGCCGCGGCACGCGGTCGCGCTGCGGGCGCGGGGACGGCACAATTCTGCCGTTGCACGTGGGCCGCAGCGCGGGAGAATGCGAAAACAGGGCTACCCGCCGGTCCTCGGGCAAGAGCCGAGCCGGGGCTGCCCGCTTGAACCTTCTTCCTCCGTGCAAGAGAGCCAATGCAGGTGAGCCGAGTGAGTTCCGAGCGTTCCCACCTCCCTGTGATGCGTGCCAAGCCGCTGCGGAGTGCGTTGCGTAAGACAATTTCAAATAATGGTTTGCGACGCCATATTACACGTGATCCCCTCACCAGGGTGGTATGCCCTGGAAAAACAGCGATCGGTTGACCAACACATCATCGCTTTCGAGCCGACGGGCCTCCGCCCCGCGTCCATAAGTCCCGAAACCCCAGCAGGAAACGTTCATCCACCGCCGCCAAGACGCCCGCCAAAGCCCGCGCCGCCCCGGCATCCTTGACTCCCACACCAGCGGGGCCAACCAACAACCCCGCCACGTGCTAACCACCAACCTCTAACCACTATCCAATAACCCGTTACCACCCCATGTCCCCCCTCGGCCACGGCTCCGTCTCGTATCTCGCCGCCAGGGCCACACGGCTCACCCCCCTGGGTGTGATGGCCGGGGGGCTGTGGCCGGACGTGGATTTCCTGCTCCTGCCGCTGGCCTCGTTCAACCAGTTGCACCGCGGGCTGACGCACAGCCTGGTGTTCGTGGCCGCCGGGGCCGCCGTGTTCACTTTTGTGGCGAGGCGTTTCAGCGCGACGCCGCGCGGGATGCTCTTTGCGGCATTTCTGGCTGGGGGGCTATTGCACCTTCTAGTCGACGCCTGCATGGACGACAACCCGACCAACGGCATCGGCGTGGCCGTCTTCTGGCCGCTCTCCATCCAGACGTATTCACCCTATAATCTTCTCACGCCCGACCCGGACACGCGCGGTTGGACGGGACCGGGCTACGCCCTGCGCTACTTGCGGCTGCTGTGGGCCGTCGAGCTCCCTTTGGCCCTGGCGGCCGCGGCGGTCTTCGTGCTGGCGCGGAGGAAACGTCAGGGGGCGGAGGGATCGCCGCGGAGACAGGACGGCGGGGCGATGGAGGAATCGCGGAGGCACGGAGGGCACGGAAAGGAAAGCTGAGAGATGGGGTTGGCGAAGCGTCAATGCCCTGGGGCGCCCCTTTCGGGTCGAGTCCCCTCGACCGCCATCCCAAGCCGCGATCATCCGCTTTCCGTGACCTCCGTGCCTCGGTGGTCCCTTCCCCCTAGTTGCCAACCGCCGCGATCTCCCGCGTGATCGTCGCGCGCACGACCGGCAGCGACGGCAGCCAGATGTGGGCCTTGGGACGCTGCTCGGGGTGCGGGAAATCCTGCGGCTCGATGCGGCGGTTGCTCTCGGCCCCGGCCACGGCGCGGCCCAGGACGGGGATGCGGCCGGCCAGGCTGCGGCGGTCGAACCGCTGGAAGAAGTTGTGCCACACGTCCACGCAGGCCGGCTTGCGAAAGCCGAGCAGGCCGGCCCCGCGCCACGGCTTGCGCACCGGGTCGGCCGTGATCACCAGTTCGATCTCCACGCCCCGCCGGCCCAGCGCCCGGGCGATCTGATACGCGGCGTCGCCGCCGTTGCTGTAGCCCAACAGGACGACCGGCTCGCGGCCAGCGCCGGCCTTGCAGTCCGGCCTGGTGGCCAGGCGGAGGATCTCGCGGGCGGCGCGGCGCCAGTGGTTCTGCGCGTAGTACCGCCACCGGCAGTTGCCCGCCGCCTGCACCGCGTCGTACCAGAAGTTGAGCACCTGGGAGAGCGACAACAGCCCGCGCCCCAGGATGGGCGCACCGGCATCCTCCGTGGGCAGACGCGGGGCGGTATCCGCGCCGGGCGAGGCCCAGCCGGGGAATCCCCCGTGGCCTTCGAAGGCGAAGACGTGTCGGGTGACGGCGGGGTGTTCGGACATGGCGCCGGGCCCTTCTCCTCGGTGGGTCTATCATCCTCCGCCGCCCGACCCGCTGGGACAAGCCCGTCGGGCAGAGCGGGCTTCCTTCCTCGCCCAACCTGCCGGTTTTGTCAGAAGCTGCCTTGCGTGGAAGCCCGCTTTGCGGTACGGTTCCTCGCCTTTTCCTCGTCTGGTGTTCCCGGCGCGCAATCCGGCCTTGGGCCAGGATGGCCGATCGTGGCTCGGCTTCTCTCCCCTTCTCGACGGGCGCTGTGTGCCGCGCTGCTGCTGGCGGCCGCGGGCGGCTGCGCGAGCGCGCCGGGCGTCGATCCGATCGACGGGCCGCTGGACGCCGCGGTGCAGTCGGCCGTGGACCTGCCCCAGACCGCGGCCAAGGCGAGCGTGCCGTCCAACGACCGGATCTGGGAGCCCAACCAGGCCCGCAATCCCACGGCCGAGTTCGTCGGCAACCAGGTCACGATCCGCAACATCCGCGACACGGCGTACCGCAGCGTCGAGGACTACACGGTCCGCTACTTCGACAAGACGTACGACCTGGACCGATTGAAGACGGTGGATTTCGTCGTGGTGCCGTTCCCCGACATGCCCAGCCTGGCGCACACGATGCTCAGCTTCGGGTTCGACGACGAGGACTACCTGGTCGTTTCGGTGGAGACGCGGCGCGAGGCGCACGAGTCGTACGACCCGGTGGCAGGCTTTCTCAACCAGTATGAGCTTCTCTACGTGGTGGGCACGGAGCGCGACCTGATCCAGATGCGAACGCATCACTGGATGAACGGGGTCTATCTCTACCCCACGCGGGCCGCGCCCGAGCAGGTCCGCGCGCTGTTCTCCGACGTGATGCACCGCGTGAACCAGCTGGCCGTGCGCCCCGAGTTCTACAACACGCTCTCGAACAACTGCACCACGAACATCCGCCGCCACATCAACCAGCTCCATCCGAACCGGATCCCGTACGACTACCGCGTGCTGCTGCCGGGCCACTCCGACCGCCTGGCCTACGACCTGGGGCTGCTCGACACGGACCAGAGCTTCGCCCAGACGCGGGAGCAGGCGCGGATCAACTACCTGGCCTATCTCCACGACGACGATCCGGACTTCTCGGTCAAGATCCGCCAGAACGTGCGCACGGCCAGGCGGTAACATTCTACTACGCAGGGCAGCCGCTGCGCGGCCACCCCGGGCCGAGTTGCGGCACCGCGCTGCGGTGGCCGATTGGCACGGGAGGCTTGGAGCGATGCCGGAGATCCGCGGGAGGACCGACGACGCGCTGGACGCCGTTTCGAGCGCGCTGGAGAGCTACGAGCGCGAGCGCCCCGAGGCGGAGATCGCCGTCTATCGGCAGAACGCGGCGTCCGTACGTGTTGGAGTCATCGATCCGGGATCCAAGAAATCGAGCAGGACGGATCGGCACGACGCCGTGTGGGCGTGCCTGGAGGCCCTCCCGGAGAACGTGCTGAGCCAGATCAGCATGCTCCTCGCCCTGGCCCCGAGCGAGACGGAGGAGTCGTTCGCCAACCACCAGTTCGACCACCCCGTGCCCTCGCAGTTGCTCTGACGCCGCGCCGGCACGGCTTCGCTGGAGCGAGCGCGCGGTGGCCGCCGCTGCGCTCCTCCCTCCGGGGTGCTTGCGTCCCGTTTTCCGGCGGAGCTATAATCCGGACTACGGCGCACCTTCGGCCGGCCCGACCGGAACCGGGCCGGGCGGTCCCATCTCGCGTTTCGCTCCGCTCCGGAGCAGGAGGAGAGGCATGTCCGCCCCGCGGCTCGCGCGCTCGTTGATCCTCGTCCCGCTGCTTCTTGTCGTCTCTGCAAAGGAGCCCGCCCGCGCCGACGCGCGACCCACCTTGGGTCACGCCCCCGGCGTGCTCGCCGCGCGCCAGGGCGACGGCCCCTGGCGCCTGGTGCACCCCGGCGAGCCCCTGCCTGGCCAGGCCCAACTGACCACCGCGGCGGCCGGGCCCTGCCTGGTGCACCTTGACGAGGGCGTGCTCCACCTCGCCCCCGAGTCGGATCTCCGCATCGACGCCCCGGCGCGATCGATCGCCGTCACCTCGGGCCGGGCGCTCGTCGATGTCTCGGGCAAGCGGCGTTGGGTGGTCCGGGCCGGGGAGGTCTCCGCGGCCGTCGCTTCGGGCTCGGCCGTGGAGGTCGCCGCGGCCGCGGGAGCCGAGCCGTCGATGTGCGTCGTGCACGGCGAGGCGAGAGTCACCCGCTCCGGCCAGTCGCACGACGTCGAGGGCCCCGCAACCGTCTCGTGGAAAGAGGGCGCCAAAGGGCCCACGATCGGCGGCCTCACCAGGAGCGAGGAGCAGCGGATCACCGACTGGACCGCCTCGAAGACCCGGCCGCAGGGCCTCGGGCAGCTCGTCATCAAGGACCCGCAGAGCGACTCGCCCGTGCGCCTGAACGTGGCCCGGTATCACGTCCACGTGGTCATCGATCCGCCCGTGGCCCTGGTGCAGATCGATCAATCGTTCTACAACCCGTACGGCACGCAGGAGGAAGGCCAGTTCGTGTTCAACCTGCCGCGGGGGGCCTCGGTGAGCCGCTTCGCCATGTACACCGCCCCCACGCGCCTGGTCGAGGGCGAGCTGATCGAGCGCGACCGGGCGGCCAACATCTACCAGACCATCGTCAACCGCCGGCGCGACCCGGCCATCCTCGAGCAGATCGGCGACAGCCTGTTCAAGATGCGGGTGTTCCCCATCTTCGCCCGCGATACCAAGCGGATCCTGCTCGACTTCACGGTGCCGGTCGAGTCGCACCGCGAGGCGTGCCACTTCCGGCTGCCGCTGTTCTCCGACCTGGAGCCGATCTGGGACTTCGAGCTGTCGGGCGTGATCCGCGATGCCGAGGCCGAGACCGTGGCCAGCGCCTCGCATCCGGAGATCGAGCTCGACGCCCGGCCCGACGGCTCGGTCGCCTTTGCCCTGAAGCGAAGCAACTACAAGCCCCGGACCGACCTGGCCCTGAGTTTCTGGCAGAAGACCGGCGAGCCACGCCTGCGGAGCTACCTGGCCGAGCCGATCCCCGTGCCGCTGGACGACGACGGTCGTCCGATCCGCGACGCCTTCTCCGGGCGCCCGGCCATGTACTTCGTCGCCGAGGTCCCGGCCCGGCGACTCCAGGAGAAGCCCCGGGCGCCGACGGCGGCCGACGTGCTCATCCTCGCCGACACCTCTTCGAGCATGAAGGACCTGGCGGCCGTGCGCCGCCAGGTGGGGCAGATCATCGCCCGCCTGGGGCCCGAGGACCGCTTCCGCCTCGTCTCGGCCGACGTGGTCGTGCGCCCCATGCACCCGGATTGGATCAAGCCGGGCACTCGGCAGGCCCACGCGGCCCTGGAAGCCCTGGACGAGCAGTTCGCCCTCGGTGGGACGGATCTTCTCGGCTGCGTTCAGAAGGCGGTCGAGAGCTTCCAGGACGGGACCGGGCGCCGCAGGCTGGTCATCTACGTGGGCGACGGGCACGACGAGGTCACTGGCACCGTGGCGGCCGACAGCCTGGCCCGCGACCAGATTCAGCCGGCGTTTGTGGACCTCCACCAGGCCCAGTCCGCCTTCTTCGGCGTCCGCGTCTTGCGCGGCCCGGACGGCATCGAGCTGCTGGAGCACCTGGCGAACGAAAGCGGCGGGAAGTGCTTCGACCTGGTGGGCGGCGGCAGCGGACCGCGCGACCTGTTCGCCTGGCTCCTGGCCGGGCTTCCCACGCCGGAGCGGATCGCCGAGGTAAAGGTCGAAGACGCGGCCGGCGAAGACCTCTATTACTCCGCCGCGCGCATGCCGGACGAGCCGCTGACGGTCTTCGGTCGCATGGCCCCGGCCGACCGCGTCGCGCTCCGGATCGCCTCAGGCCGCGGCGATGAGACGAAGGAGACAAAGGTCGTCCTCGAGGTCCCCCAGGGGCAGGACGACGTGTTCGCGGGCCGGCTGTGGGCCCAGAAGCGGCTCGACCAGCTCCGCTCCACGGTGTTCGACGACGAGGCGATCCAGAACCGGATCGTCGGCCTGTCGCGGGAGTGGAGCCTGCTTTCGCCCTATACGGCGTTCCTGGTGCTGGAGACCGAGAAGGAGTACGCGACCTGGGGCATCGACCGCCGCGCGCGGCGCCGCTACTGGAAGCCGGCCGACACGCGCCCGCAGGCCCCGCTGCCGCCCGAGTGGCTGGCCAGCGTGACGCCCAAGGAACAGGCCCGGCCCGGACCCAGGGCATGGGACGAGAAGCATTTCAACAAGGCGCTCCAGGATGCGCGCCGGGCCCTGGCCACCGGCGACGCCGGGTTGGCTTACGGACTGCTGAAGACCCACGAGAAGTCGCCGCTGGCCCGGCGCTCCCCCGAGTTCCAGCGGCTGATGGGCGAGGCCCGATCGATCGTCCACGCCCAGTGGCTCCGCGAGTCGTTGGGCACGGGCGGCGGCCTGCCGGACCCGGGTGCCGCGCGCACGTTGCTCGATCTGCGCCCCAGCGCCCTGCCGCTTCTGTCGGCCGGCTATCGCACCAGTCCCCAGTTCGCGCGCCGCCATCCGAACGCGGAGAAGCTGCTCGGGCCCGTGTCGATCGAAAGCGTGACGAGCCTGCGCAACCTTGAGGAGCTGGCCGCGATGCTCCGCGACGCCACCGGGACCAACGTGGTCCTCGACCGCCGGGCGCTGGAGGACGGGGGGATCGCCCCCGGAGCGGAGGGGGACCGCGGCGCCCTGGTCTTCGGCAAGACCTCGCTCCGCAGCGCCGTGAAGCTCAGCCTGCGGCAATGGGACCTCACGCTCGTCGAGCAGCCCCATCGCCTCCTGATCACCACTCCGGAGCAGGCGGAGTGCATGCTCTTCAGCGAGATCTATCCGGTGGCCGACCTGCTCTACACCGACCGCGTGGCCGAGCCGGGATGGATGGTCGATCCCTTCCACGACCGGGCCGAGGCCGCGCGGCATCGAATCGCGAAGGCACTGAAGCGGCCGATCTCGGTGAGCTTCGAGAAGTGCCCCCTCCACGAGGTCGTCGCCGAGCTGGCGCGCCAGCTCGACGACGCCCTGGTCGTTGATCGCCGCGCTTTGGACGACGTGGGAATCGGGACGGAAGCGCCGGTCACGGCCAACTACCGCGACGTGCCTGCGCGTGAGGCCTTGCGCTGGATTCTCCAGGAGGTTGACCTGACGTACGTCTTCCGCGACGAAGCCCTGGTGATCACGACGCCCGAGGAGGCGGAGCTCTATCTGGAGCTGCGTCTGCACTCGGGCCGCGGCGTGGTGTACGAGTACCCGGCGCCGGCCTGGCAGGCCCGCGGCGGTTTCGGCGCCTTAGGCGGCATGGGATTCGGCGGCGGTCTGGGTGGCGGCTTCGGACGGATGGGGGATGTGGGCATCGGCGGTGGTTTCGGCATGGGTGGAGGAGGGGCCGCCGTGCCCGGCGGCATGGCCTTCTTCGACCCGAACGCCCTGGCCTTCGGCGCCCACTCCCCGTTTGCCGTCAGCGTGATTCCCGTCATCGATGGCGGTACGCCGGCGGGCGTCGATCCCCGATGGGCCGAAGAGCCTGCCCTGGGAGCGGCGGCCGGTGAGGCCCCGATTTCCGGAAGGGACCTGCGTCTGGCTGGAGCCGAGGCCGACTTCGACAGCCCCATCGACATGATCACCAGCACGATCACGCCCACCGCGTGGGACGACGTGGGCGGGCCGGGAAGCATCGCGTACTTCCCCTACACGCTGGACTTCGTCCTCGCCCAGACCTGGGACGTCCATGAGCAGATCGAGGCCCTGCTGGGCAAGCTGCGGCGCGTGCCGGCGGTCGAATCGTCGGAGCGCGGCGCACGCCCGGCCCGGCTCCCCCGCGTTACGCCGGAGACGTCCGCGCCGGATTTCGACACGCTGATCGACATGATCACCTTTGTGGTCGCGCCGTCCACCTGGGACAACGTGGGCGGGCCGGGCGTTATCGCGCCGGACTATCCACGCGTGGCCCTGATCGTCTCTCAGACTCAGGCGGTCCACGACGAGCTTTGGCGCCTGCTGGTGATGCTCCGCCGCAGCCGCTACGAGCTGGTCCGCGGCAGCCGCCCCTGGGAGGCCTCGCTGGAGGGCGAGGGGCTGGCTGCAACGACCCAGGCAGCGTTCAGCCCCGGCGAGCGCCGCAGCGCGCTGCCCCCGGCCAAGCCGAAGGAGCTGAAGCTGCTCCGCGCGCGGCGCACGCCGGCCGGGCAGTGGACGTGGCGCCGCGGGGAGCCGGGCCCGGAGCGGGACCAGACCCTCACCGTGCGCTGCGGCGACGGCCGCCTGGAGATGGTCTTCCCGCACCTGACCGCGCGGATCGAGGGGGATGAGGCGGCCGTGGCCTGGCCGGGCTTGCTGCTGGTCGAGCACGCCATGCTCGGCGAGCCGATCCGCCGGGCGGCCGACGCCTTCCTCCCCTGGATGCCGCACCGCACTAACGAGGAGCTGGCGCGGCTGTTCGAGGTCCGCGAAGCGCCCGCCGGCAAAGACACGCCGGGTGCGGACAAGGCCGGCGAGCATAACAGCGTCGTCCGCCTGCGCTGGATCCCTGCCGGTCTTTCGACCGCGTCCGAGACGTACGTCGAGGCCGCCTTCTCCAAGGCGACCGGCCTGCCCGTGGCGTGGGAATCGTACGTGGAAGGAATGCTGGCAGGCAGACTCCGCTTCGAGGGGCGAGCCGGCACGAAGGGGCCAGCGCGGCGCCAGCGCGTCGTGCTCAGCGACCCCGACGGCGCGGAGCTCGCCTCGTGGGAGCTGGAGACGGCGAAGCCGTCCGCCCGCATCGCGGAGTTGACCGAGGGTTGGGAAGGGTACGTCCACCTCGACCGCCGGGCGGAGAAGGCCGCGATCGACCCCGACTTGCGCGCGGCCCTGGCCGCGGTGCAGGCGATGGAGTGGGCCCGCGCCGTGGGGCATCTCAATCGCCTGGCCGAGGACCATCCGGAGCATCCCCTGGTGCAGGTGCTCTACGCATGGTGCTTCGAGCGCGAGCCGGCCCTGGGCGACCGGGAGCACATGCTCGCGCTATTGCGCAAGGTCGCAGCGAGTCGGGCGACGGCCCTGGCCCGGCTGGTGGCCGAGGGGCATTTCCGCACGCTGCGGCCCGAGGAGCTGTACGCGATCCTCTCGGCCATGCCAGAGTCGCGCCGGTCGGCCGAAGACGAGGACCGCCTGGCGGCCGCCGCGCGGGCCGCGGGCCGGCTCAAAGAGGCGCTCGCGCACGCCCAGGCGGCGATCGCCAAAGTGGATTCGAGCCGCGGCTCGGGGCCGCGGCATCGAACGCTCGTGGAGCTGCACCTGAAGCTCGGCCAGGCCGAGGCGGCGCGGGCCGCAGCCCGGAAGTGGGCCAGCGCCGAAGACCGTGCCGCCGAGGACCTGGCCGTGATGGCCGAGCTGCTGGCCCGATACGCGCAAGCGCAGCCGGCCGATGACCTGTTCGCCAAGGCTCTCGCCGAGAGGAAGCTCGCCCGAAAGGAGCGATACCGCCTGATGAAACGATGGGCCGAGACAAGCCAGGGCGTGCCGCGGTGGCAGAGGCTTGTGGAGGCGGCGGAGCTTGCCCAAGCGGGTTCGGAGGAACGGCGGGCGTGTCTCGACGCGCTACTGGCCGAGCTGCAGGGCGCCGCCCGGGCCGAAGTGGCGGCCCAACTGGCCGCAGCGACCGGATGCCGAGATCTCAAGGCGGCCTTGCTCCTGCGCCAGGCCGAGCTGGCCCGCGACCAGGACGTGGCCAGCGACCTGGCCTGGCGGGTCTATTGCATGGGGCAGTTGGACGAGGAGCGGCTCGCCTGGGCGGACCGGCTCTGGTCGGCCGCGGACCAACCGAGGCGAACGATCGAGGCCTGCGAGGCCGTGCTACGAGGCGGCAAGCGGCTCCCCGGCTCGGCCGCCATCGGGCTCGCCCGGGCCTACCGCGCGGTGGGACGCCGGGCCGACGCCCAGCGGGCGCTGACGCGCGACGCCGAGCCGGCCCCGCCCGCACCAGCGGCGCCGCGCGGGGGCCGGGGAGGCGGGTTCTTCTGAGTCGAAGCGCAAACCGAAAGCCCCCGCGCTAGCCGGCTTCGGCGGGCAGGTCGTTCACGTTGCGCACGAAGTCCACGTGGTCGCCGTCGCGCGTGATGATGTGGACCTCCAGGTCGCCCGTGCGGTGGTTGTACTTGCCCCGCATGGTCCCGTAATCCAGCGCCTGGACCTTGTTCTTCGACTCGTAGAGCGCCTGTTCGAAGTTCAGCTCGTCCGGCACGCCGAACACGACCGATCCGTTGGTCAGGGCGACGGTCTTCACCGGGTCGATGCCGTGCTGGGGAAGCTCCTCGTTCACGGTCCTGTAGATCGTCTCTCGGGCCTGCTTGATCGTCTGGAAATTGCTCCAGCAGTAGTGGGCGGCCGCGCCCGCCCCGATCAGGAAGGCCACGACGATGACCAGCTTGGCCAGTTGGGAGATGAGGTTCTTCATGGCGATCTCCGGGGGAATCGGTGCGTGACATCGTACGCACTCCCGCCGGCCATGCAAGAGGCCGGCGGGCCGAGGGATCGCCGCGTGACGAAAAACGAACCGTTTGCTAACCGCGCGCTAACCGGCCCGCGTGCCGCCGAGGTGCATCCGTGGCGGCCCGCGCGTCAGTCGCGGATCTCCGTGGTGCGGAACTTCCACATTCCCCAGGGCACCAGCGGCGCGTTGGCCGGCTTGTCCTGCGAGTGCAGCTCGGGGGCCCAGGGCACGGCGTAGCCGCGGATCACCCCGCTGTTGACCTCGGCCACGTAAACCAGGCTCGTGCTGGGGCGGATGCCGCCGGGGGCCCGGGCGAGATCGACGATGCCGGTGACCATGAGGAATAGCGGCTTCTTGCCTTCCTCCAGGCCGAAGTCGGCCATCACGTTGCGCTGGTACTGGGCGCGGAAGGAAGGCTGCCGCTTCGAGACCACGCCCGCCTTCAGGTCGCCGGTCAGCGTGTCGAGAACCCAGACGGCCTCCACGCCCCCGTCCATCGGGCCGGTGGCGATGATGCACGAGGCGCTGCTGTCGGTGCTCACCGCGTGCAAGGGGGACTGCGGCAGCAGGCTGCCGACGGCCAGACCAATCGCCAGAACGGCCAGCAAGAGACCCAGAGACTTGGTTCGATCGAGACGCAACATGGGAGACCTCCCGGGATTCAAGCGGCCATCGCGCGGCGAGCGCCCACCGCTCACCGACCCCATTCTACTTGTTCTCCCGCGCGAATGCAGCAGCCCGGTGGGACGCAACAGCCCGGCCTGCCGGCCCCAGCGAGCCCACCGACGCGAGGGTGCCCTCGCCCTGCCGCGGCTGTGGCGGCGGGCTTCCGCGACCACCGCGCCTTGCCCCCTGGGCCGCCGCACGGGATCACCGCAGCCGGTCCATGCCCACTTCGGCGCGGATCTCCTTGCGGAGCTTGAGGACTTCCGGGCCGGTCATGATGCGAATCGTCCAGTAGAACTCCGAGACCTCGTACTCGTCGTAGCGGCCGTAGATCTCGCGCAATACGCCGACCTGGCTGGAATCGTCCAGGGCCGCGATCGCCCGATAGACCAGGCGGTCGATCTCCTCGTCAGCGATCCTCTGCTCTCGCCAGAAGTCGAGCAGGGGCGAAAGTCCCTCCGGCTCGTGGAGCAGGGCCAGCAGGTAACCCGCCCGGGCGACCACCTCCGGGTCGGCGTGCTTCAGCAAGGGGCGCACGTGCTCGGGCTTGAGGCCCTGCGGGGCCTCGGGGATGATCGGCAAACCCGCGCCGCGCGAGCGGCCGACGGACTCGTCCTCGAGGTACACGCCGAAGCGGTCGCGGAGGTAGAAGTACGACACGGGACTGGATGTCAAGTGAGCCAGGGCCAGCTTGCGCCGCGCGGGGTCGCTGCCGGTAAGGGCCTCGACCGCGCGGAGGTCCGCCTCGACCCTGCCTGAGGTGGCCAGCACGATCTGGAACGCGTCGCGGCGCAGCGCCTCGCCGAGGGTCGCGTCCTCCGCCAGTTGCGACGCCACTTGCGCCGCCTTCTCGCGGTCGAGACCGGCCAGCAGGGCCAGGGCCGCCAGGCGCTGCATCTCGGTGCCGCGTGTGGCCATGCCCTCGGCGGCCTGCGCCAGCTCGCGCTGCCGCGCGGATCGCGCCTCCGCCGCCATGTAGGACTCCTGGCGCTGCACGAACTCGCGCAGGCCGTCGAGCAGGGCGTCGGCCGTGCTATCGTCGATGTCGGGCTCAGCCAGCATCTTCCAGAAGACGTCGGGCGCGCGCTCGTCCCGCGCCTCGGCCAGGCTTCTGACCAGCGCGCCGAGATGCTCGGGCTTCTCGAGTCGCTCGCGCAGCGCGTCGAAGGCCTCCAGCCGGCGGTCCGAGGGAAGCCACGGGAGCACCTGGGCGGCCCGCGGCGCCTCGTCCGACTCGCGGCCGACCGCGCGGAGCAGCACGGCCAGTCCCTCCTCCACGCGGCCCAGCGGGACGAGGCACAACGCCGCCTCCACCTGCTGTCGGGGGTCGCCGCTTTCGAGCATCCTCTCCAGCGGCTCGATCGCGCGCTCGGCCCACGGGAGTCGGTTCTCGCCCGCCTGGTGACCGGCCAGCCATTCCTCCCACCGCTCCTCGAAGCTCTTGGCGCGCGCCTGCTTCTCGGTCTTCGCCTCCGGGCCGTCCGGCTCGGGAGGGGCGGGGGCCGGCTCGACCGGCTCGTCGGGCTCCGACGCCTCCTCCGTCTCCTTGCGCACGCCGAGCCCTCCCAACAGGGCCCCGACCAGCCTGGTCGAGAGTTTCTTCTCCGGCTCCCGCCCGACCGTGCGGGAAAGCCTCACCCCGGCTTCCTCCTCGACGGCGTCCTGCCGAGCCTGTTGGACCATCGTATTGCGTGCGCTGCGCCGGTGCTGGTCCAGGAGCTCAAAGGCCGAGGAGGCCGCGGCCACGCGGACCTCGCGATCCGGATCGCGCAGCCCGGCCGCCAGCTCCTCTTCCATGGCCCCGCCCGAGGCGCGGACCAGCCCCGCGAGGGCCGCGGCGCGCAGGCCCGCCCTCTCGTGCCGCGTCAGCCGCCGCAGGTGCGGAAGGGCCTTGGCCTTCATTTTGTTGGCCCGGGCGAAGATGCCGATGATCTCCTCGGCCAGGTCGGGATGGTTCTCGGCGGCCCTGGCCAGCGGCTCGACCACCACCTCCATGTCGGCCCCGGCCAGCGCGGCCACGGCGCGGCTGACGACGAAGGCGTCCTCGTCGTCCAGGAGCTTGATCAACGCCACGTAGGCTTCGACCACCAGATCCGAGTGCGACTTCTGGCCGTAGCGAAGGCGCGAAAGCACGTCCGACTTGCTCATCGCCTCGGCCGCCTCGGCGCGGACCTGCCACACCGGATGGTCGAGCTGGGCCATCAGGGCCCCGAGCGCCTCCGGGCTCTCGGAGGCCTGAAGCACGCGGATGCCGTGCACCACCAGGTCGGCGTCCTTCTCCTTCTCCAGATACCCGGCGACCTTCACGGCCAGGGCCGGCGAAGGGGCCTCGGCAAGCTGCTTGAGGACGGCCGCGCGGACGTTGGGCTCCGGATCGTCCAGCAGCTTGACCAGGGACTCGGCGGCCCCTTGCCCGCCCACTTCGCGCAGGCCGCGCAGGGCGATCTCGCGCACCAGCGGATCGGGATCGCTGAACAGCTCCAGTAGCAGCGGCCCGTCCTCGGCCACCGCCATCGCGGCCAGCTCCTCGACGGCCTTCTGCCTGGTCCGGGCGTCGGTCGCCGCCAGGCGCTCCAGCCCGGCCGGCCAGCGCAAGACCAGCGAATCCCCTGCCACCAGCCGGTAGCGCAATGCCAGCATCCGCTCGTGATCGCGGTCGGCCGCGCTGCGCCGCAGGCGCTCGTACACCTCGGGCAGAAGGGCGCGGCCGAGGCGCGCCAGGCGCTCGCGCACGGCGCGGGCCTCCTCGTCCGAGGCCGACAGCATGCGCTCGATCTGCGATCGCGCCTCGGCCCGTTGCGCCGGGGCGAGCTTCTCGGGCTCCCCGGGCCAGGTCGGCTCCGTCGCATCAGCCCACTGCTCCAGGGCGCTCAGCCGCTCCGGGGTGATCGTGGCGGGGTGCCAGGGATCGACTCCCTCCAGCGGGGCCTTCCAAGTCCGCAGCACCTCCAGGGCCCCCAGGCGCGTGGCGAGGTTCCCCTCGGCCAGCGCCTGAAGCACGGCCGCGCGGCTCGCCTCGGGATGGGATGCCAGCCGGCGGATGGAGGCCTCGCGCAACGCGGCCGCGCGCTGGCCGAGCTGCTCCACCAGCCGCTCGACAGTCTCCGGCGCAGGCCGGCCCGTGGCGAGCAGGTCGTCGGGCGGGGACTCCGCCGCCCGGTCGTAGTGCGCGGCCAGCCACGCGGCCACGGCCGCGGCCTCCAGCTTACCCCGGTAATCCGCGACCGCGCGGCCGGAGGGCGTGCGAATCCGCAGCGTGGGCACCACGGCCACGCCGAGCGCCTCGGCCGGCTCGGGCCCCGCCGTCACGTTGAGATAGACCCGCTCCCACCGGGCGAGCTCCCTCCGGAGGTCCGGCCTGGCGATCTCCTCGCGGAGCGTGCGGCAGTTCGGGCACCAGTCAGCCCCCACGCGGACCAGCAGCGGCCTTCGCCCGGCCCTCGCGCGTCGCTGCGCCTCGTCGAGGTCGGAGAGCCAGGGGAGCGGCTCGCGCGCGGCCGACGCGGGCGGCTTCTCCCCCGCCGCGTCCGCGGATCTTGCTTGCTCCGCGGGCGGAGCCGCGCCGAAGAGCAGCAGCCACGTGGCCAGTCCCAGCAGGCCGCACGCCGCACGGCGCGCAAAGCGCGACGTGCCATCGGGCACCGGCGCGGCGTTTCGGAGCGATCGTCCGGTCATGGTCTCACCTCGGCGGGGTACGGCGTGCCGCCGCGCGCGGCTTCCGCGCCGTGGCGGATGCTCTCCCAGTAAGGGGCGAACTCGAAGTGGGGGCTGTTCTCGCGATCGTGGCAATTCGTGCAGAAGTCAGCCGCCCGGCCGAACAGGGGCGTCCGCACCTTGGGATCCTCCACGTGCGCCGACGACGGTCCGTGGCAGCTTTCGCATCCGACGTCCACGCGCTTGGGGCTGCGCCCGACCGACTCGAACCCGCCCGCCAGCCCGTAGCCCGTCGTGTGGCAGCGCTGGCAGTCGGGATCGACGTGGGCGCCCTTGGCGCGGATCGAGCGCCAGGCGTGGGCATGCCCCGTGGCCTCCCAGACCGCCGTGTCCGCCGCGTGGCACTCCCGGCAGCTCGCGGCCCCGGCCACGCGCTGCCCGTCCGGGGACGCGACCAGGGTACGCACCAGCGAGGTGTCGGTCGGGCGCAGGTCGGCCGCCGCCAGCTCCTCGTAATACGTGTGGAGATTCTTTACCTGGCGCGGGTCGTCGGCCAGCGTCCCGTCCAGCTCGACGATCTCGGCCGACCACGCCGGCGGTCCGCCGGGGTGCGGCGCGTCGAGCCGCACGAGGAACTTGCCCTGGTTGGTCGCCGACGCGAGCAGCACCGGCCCGACCCGCTCGGGCCGCAGGGGCTGGCGCGTGGGCCCGCCGATCACGGCGTCCACTTCAGGCAGGGTCGCGACCAGCTCGCGAAGCTCTTCGTCGGGCAGGTAGGCCAGCACGATCGCCGCGTCGTAGCGGCCCTGGGCCTCTTGCATCGCCTCGAGCACGGCCGCGCGCGGTGGCGCGATCCTCACGCGCTCGGTGGCGTAGCGCGGCGAGACCACGCCGATCAGTGCCACGCGCCGGCCGGCCGCCTCGACGATCCGCAGCGGCGCGGCGAGCGGGGCGCCGCCTGCGTCCGCGGCATTGGCCGAGACGAACGGGACCTGGAGCCGCTCGGCCAGATCACGGAGGACCTTGGGGCCGAGGGTGAGCTCGGGCCCCCCGAGGTTGTGCGCGGCCACGTTCATGACCATCTCGCCACGGAGAATCGCCTCGAACTTGAGTCGGTCGTAGCGCGAGGTGCCCTGGAGGGCCCCGCCAGCGTCGGCCACGATCGCGTGTCCCTCCGACCGCACCGACTCCACGTAGCCTCCCCGCCGCGGCATCCCGCCCGACTGGTTCGACGCGCAGCCGCAGGGGACGATCCACCCCTGCGTGTCGCCGCTGACGACCACCACGAGCGGCCCCTCGCCGGCGCCGGGGGCGCATCCGGCCGCCAGCGCCAAGGGCACCAGCGCCGAAAAGGCCGTGCACACGGGGACTCTGGAGAAGCGCATGGGGCCGCTAGTGGGTCAAGGCGTAGGCCAGGATGTTGACGTTGACGACGATGGCGTTGAGGATCTCGTTGCCCCCGCAACAGCAGCAGCCCGTGGTGTGGGCCGTGTCGTTCAGTCCGTCGGGCGAGTAGATCACCCCCAGGCGCCCGCCGATGCTGATGCCCACCAGCGGCTGGGGCTCGCCGTGCTTGGTCCGGATGCTGCGGATCTCGTACACGGTGTGGAAGATCGGGTGGTCCAAGTCCAAGGGCTTGAGCGGATGGTCGGGAAACACCTTGGCCATCTCGCGACGGAAGCTGCGGTCCCAGGCCGACGAGGAGCACCCGGCCGAGGCCAGCAGAAAACCGCCCCGGCGCACGTAGCGCCGCAGGTTCTCCTGTTCCGCGTCGGATAGCTGGAACTCCCCCTCGCCGGTCATGATCACCAGCGGGAACTCGTAGAGGGCCTCGCCCCGGAGCTTCACGGCGTGGAACCGCCGGCTGGTGGAGATCGACGACTCCTTCTCGGCCTTGACGAGGAAGTGGTCGGCGAAGCACTGGCTGCTCTTCGTGCCCGCATAGACGAGATTGGCCACCTGGACGACGCCGTCGGGCTCGCCCCCGGACTGCCGCGCGTCGGGAATCGTGCCGGAGGACGGCCCGGGCTCCGCGGCCGCCCGAGCGCCGGCGGCGTCGCCCGCCTCCTGTCCCCACGCGGCGGCGAGCAGCCCCAGCGCCAGGCAAAACCCAGCAGCCGCACCCGTCACGGAAGCCGAACGCCGAATCGTCGCGGATGGGATCATCGGTCTCCTCCAAATAACTCGGCCGCGCGGCGACCTTGAAGTCCTCATGCGGTTACCTGCCAAGCTCCTCGGCAAGGCGCTGGAAGTACTGCCCGACGCGGCGGCGGTACTGCACGGGAATGGCGCCTTCGGCCATCCCGCCGGCGCGGCCGCTGGCCGGCATGTCCACCATCGAAGGCTCGTCGGGATTGGCCCGGGGCCCCAGCTCGCCGCCGGGACCGGTCGTCTCGCGACCGTCGCGCCCGGAGCCCTCGGCCCAGGGATCGCCCATGCCCGGCAGGCTGCCGTAGAGCCCCAGGTTGCGGCCCGCGGCCCGCTGCGCGCTGAAGCCGCCCCCGACCCCCGCGCCCATGCCGAAGCCCGACGCGCCGCCCAGGCCCATCTCGCCCAGCATCTGCGAAACCGAATCGCCCAGGCAGGCCCCCAGCGAGGGTTGAAACACCAGGCATTCGCCCGCGGCGCCGCCCATGCTCTGGCACGACTTGACGAATCGGGCGAGGATCTCCGCGGCCTGCTTCGCCTTCTCATGTGCCCGGGTGCCGGCGAACTCGGCGAGGGCCGACTCGGCCTCGGCCATCCGCTCCGCGGCCCCGCTGGACCGCACGTCGCGCGCGAACCGCTGGGCCGTCTCGCGGAGCTTCTCCAGCTCGGGCTCGTCCGGCAGGGCCGCCGCGTGGCTCTCGATCTCGTCGAGCAGCGCGCCGAGGTCCTGGCGGATGGTCCGCTGTTCCTCCTCCAGGTCGCGCATCCGGGCCTTCAAGTCGGGCGAGTCCTCCCCGTCGCGGCCCCGGAGCGAAGCCATGCGCTGGGCCAGGTCCTTCTGCCGAAGCACGATCACGACGAACCGCGCCTGATCGGCGATCAGCGGAAACACCTTCTCGAAATGCTCCAGCGGCTCCATCACCTGCTCCTCGTAGCGCCGCCGCTCGTCGGCCAGGCGGTTGGTCATCGATTCGAGGTGCCGGGCCAGGCGCTCGTGGTCCAGCTCGGCCTCCTCCAGAAGCTCCTCCAACTCCCGAGCGAGGCGCTGGCTGACGTCGCCCATCTCGCCGATCCGCGGGGTGAGGCCGCGGTCGAGGTCCACCGGCAGCATGTGGTCGGCCGATCGGCGCATCTGCTCCGCCTCGTCGCGAAGCCGCTTGACCAGGCGGCGCAGCCGACGCCGCGTCTCCTCGCGCACCCTGGCGCGGGGCGGGAAGTCCTTCGGCCGGTCCTTGATCTTCTTGCGCAGCCCCTCGGTCTCCTCAGCCAGGCCCTCCATGCGCCGCCGCGCCTCGCGGTACTTCGAGAGGAGCGCTCTGGCCCCCTCGCGGATGCGGAGCATGCGCTCGAACTCCTCCTGCGGAATGATCGTCACCTCGACGATGCGGCTCTCGGCGCCTTTGGCCCCGGCCGGGTCGTTGTCCTCGACGCGCCCGAAGAGCTTGATTTCGTCGCCCGGCGAAAGCCCGTACTCGGCCAGGGGCAGATAGACGGTCTCGTAAACCCGCCGCTGCGAGCCCTTCTCCAAAGGCAGGCCAAAGGGCAGCGCCCGGGAGTCGTTCAGGCTGCGAAACAGCTCGACCCGCCCGATGCCGTAGTCGTCCTCGGCCGAAACCACCACCGGCAGCGACGCGCCGGGCGTGGCCAGCGACCGCTCCTTGGGCTGAAGGATGCGGATGAAGGGCCGATGGTCGGCCAACCGGGTGATCGCGCCCGAAAAGCTCCCCTGGGACGGCTGCCCGGCCTCGTCGGTCACCCGCAGCTCGAACCGGCCGTCGCAGGCCACCTCGAACTCGCCCACGGCCTCGCAGTTCGACGAGCCGGTCGGCTGCATGGCGACCTCCTGCACGCCCTCGCCGCGGCCGCGGGCCGGGGTGAGCACGATCCGTCCGCCTTCCAGCGGCCGGTTGCTCCTGGCCCACACGTGGACCTGCGTCCCCGCCAGCCCCGCGATCCCCTCCTTGGGCAACGGTCCCTCGTAGGGTCCCAGTCGCGTGTAGTCGGGCGGCGTGATGCGGAAGCGGACCTGCTCGATCTCGGGCACGGTGATCAGCCCGATGCGATGCGTCAGGCTGCGCGTGCGGCGGGCGCGGGCGTAGTACGCCGCCCGCTCCGTCACGCGGGAGAGGACCGCCCGCCATCGGCCGTCGGGCTCGGGGAACATGGGCACGGCCTCCTGGCCATCCTCCTTGACGAGGACGATCTCCACGCGATCGACCGGCTCGCCCTCGACCGAAACGTGCAGGTCCAGCGCCCGGCCGTACACCACCTCGACGTCCCCCGGCTCCACGATCAGTTCGGTCCGCGAGAACGGCGGCACGTCGCCGAAGGGATTGGTGAAGCGATCCCACTGGGTCCTGGCCACTCCGGGAAGGCACGCGGCCAACAGCCCCACGCCCGCGCCCAGGGCGATCAACGACCCGAGCGATCGCCCTACAGGCCGAGCCGGCACGGCGCGGGGCGTCGGGACCTGGGCGGCCCGCTCGGCGGCGCGCCGCGCGGCCATGCCGGCCAGCGCGCCCGCCAGGGCCGCGCGCGGTCGGTCCAGTTCCAGACCGGTCAGGATCTCCCCGCCCGTGGCCCCGGCGCGGTCCAGCCGCGCGGCCAGCAGCGAGTCCCGCGCGAGCGCCGCGGTCCAGGCCGTCAGCGCCGCCACCAGGGCCAGGCCGGCCGAACCCGAGACGCCCACGGCCGCGATCCGCCACTGGGGCGCAAGCTCCCACAGCAGGTCGAGCCACACCGAGGCCAGCAGCAGCAGCGTGCTGGCCGCCAGCCCCCAGCCGACGGCGGCCGTCGCGCCGACCCACAGCAGCCGGCGGCGTACGCGGCCGATTCTCTTGTGCAGGCGCTGCCCGGCCATGCGGTCTCTCCTCAAACCAGTCCGGATCCGCGTCGCAAACCCCACGCCGCCGCCCACAGCATGAACGATCCGATCAGCACCCACCAGCGGTCCCAGGCCGAGGTCCGCGCGATCCGCCGCGGCCGGCTCCGCTCGAGGTGACGGTCGAATCCCTCGGCCAACTCGACGGGATCGGGAAGCTCCAGCACGGCCCCGCCGCTGCGATCGGCCAGGAGGGCCATGACTGCCGGCCGGGCCTGCACGTCCAGCCGCTCCTCGATAGGGTCGCGCACGTCGAAGGCCGCCGTCACCGGCGGGCCGTCCGCCGCGGCCTTCAGTCGGAGCCGGTAGCGCCCGGGCGGCAGCCGGCCCAGGGCCAGGCGGAACTGGCCCGGATCGCTGCCCGAAGGCACGGGCGCGATCGTGCGCGCGCGGTCGAGCGCCTCGCCGGTCAGCTCCACGTCGGGCACCTCCGCCTCGCCCCGGCCGCGGCGCACCAGGAGCGTGGCCGCCACGGCCTCGCTCGCGGAGAAGGTCACCTTGTCGGTCCGCAAGGCGGCCTCCTCGTGGGGCAGAAGGCCCACGTTCGAGACGAGCCACCGCACCAGGCTCCGCCACAGCACGCCGTAGAGGTCGTCGCGATCCTGATACTGCGGCGGCAGGAACGCCCACCGCCACATGCCCGAGCCCTCGACGACCACGACCCGCCCGCGACCCACCGGCTGGTACACGATGGCCGGCGTCGCCGCGCCCTCCCCCGCCGAGACGGTGGTGGCCAGCACGGTGGCCAGCGGGGAACGCTTCTCAGGCCGCGTCACCGCGGCCAGCGGGGGCAGGCTCTCCAGCGGCACCTTCGCGTCGTCGCCGGGCAGCCACCGCAGGGCCCTGCCCGGCGCGGTCCACCGCACGCGGAACCGCGATTCGCGGATCGGCGTCCAGCGCACCGGCATCAGCGCCCCCAGGCGCTGGTTGATCTGCGAGGCCGGAGGACCCCGGAAGCACACCAGCGAGCCGTCGCCCTCGGTCAGCCATCGCTTGAGCTGCACGAGGGCCGCGTCGCCCAGGAACACCTCCGCGTCGCGGCCGAGGATCACGATCTGGTACGCGTCCAGGGCCGCCGGCTCGGCCAGCAGCGACGCGCCGTCGGAGACGATCTCCCAGCGGTCGATCCGCGGCGCGGTGCCCTGCTCGCCCTCCGGCTCGGGCTTCTCCCGGATCGCCCCATCGCCGCCGTCCTCGGGCCGGCCGATCGTCCGCTTCAGAAACCGTCCCTCGGCGAGCTTGACCAGGCTCGTCAGCTCGATCGACCGGTCGGTCGCCAGCGTGCGCACGAGGAACTTCGTGTCCCAATAGGGTTTTCCTTCCAGCAGCAGCACCCGCACCGGCCGGTCCACCACGCGGACCACCAGGGTGGCCGTGTTGTTCAGCCCGGTCACCTCGTCCGCGGCCGGCGCCGCGCGAATCTCGTACCGGAACAGGCCGCTGGACGGCTGCGACACGTGAAACACCGTCTCCGACTCGCCGTCGGCAACGAGCGGCGCGTCGCGGGTCTGGAGCACCTCGCCGTCGCGCGCCAGCGACACCTGGACCGAAGGGGCCAGCGCGCCCCGCTGCGCGATCGTCACCGGCACGGGCAGGCGCTGCCCGATGAAGGCCAGCTCCTGGGCCGAATGGAGCGAGACGTCCAGGTCGCGCACGCCGGTCTGGCCGCCCAGCGTGTGCGCGAACACCGGCGCGGCCAGGGCTTTGGCCTTGGCCGCGCTGCGGCGCAGCCGCTCGCTGCCGCCCGGCGCGTTGTGGATGCCGTCGCTCAGAAGCAGCACGGCCTGCCCCTGCGGCCGGTCCTGCTCCAGGACCTCTTCCAGGGCCGCCGCCAGATCAGTCGCCGAACGGGACGCGCCCGACCCGCCCGCCTCCCCGGCCCCCGGAGGCTCCGGCGCCGCGGCGAACGAGCGCACGCGGACTTCATAGCGCTCGGCGAGCTGCTCCGCCACCCGGCGCGCGGCAGCGCGCGCCGCCTCCAGGCGCGACCCGCCGCCGGGCGCGTCGGGCGTGTCCATGCTGGCCGAGCCGTCCACCAGCACGGTCAACAGCGGCTTGCCGGCCGGCGGAGGGATCCGCTCCTGCCACACGGGATTGAGGAGGATCGCCAGCGGAACGACCACGGCCACCGACATCAGCGCGATCACGCCCAGCCATCGCCGCCGCGCAAGCCTGCTGCGGCTGGCCGCGGCATACCATGCCAACAGGCCCACCGCCAATAGCACCAGCGGGACCCACAGGGCCAGCGGGACGGTCGGCTCGAAGGTCAGATGTCGCATGATGCCGCGCCTGGCCGTGTCGTCTTCATGATCTCCAGTCCGAGCCGGCCGTGTCGGCCCGGCCCAACATCCACGAAGCGGTCCCTCATGTTTTCATCGCCAGCAGCGCGCTCACCTCGCCCAGCATGCACAGCACGCACGCCGCGGCGAGCCACTTCCACAGGTCGTCGCGGCGGTCGCCTTCGCCCGAGACGTTGCGGTAATGGACCTCGCGCCCCGCGGAGAGGCGCTCCGTGAGCACCTCGGGCGGCAGGCACTCCAGGTGGCTCTCCACGGCGGGCACGGCGAGGGCCAGGGCAAACACCCTCGCGTCCCCGCGGCGGATGCGATAGACGCCCGGCTCGTCGGGCGAGGGCCAGTGCCAGACCGCGCCCAGCCCCTCGTCGCGCAACTGTCCGAAGCGGCCGCCCGAGGGCTCCGCGCCGGCTCCCCCGGGCCCGGCGATGGTCAGCTCCGCGGCCGCGCCCGCCTCCGAGGGCAGGTGCACCACCAGGGGCTCGCCGCATGCCAGCGCGCGGTCGCGGCGATGGCGCGCCAGCATCCGCTCGATCAGCTCGTCCAACAGCGGCACGAACGCCCCGGTCCGCGCCAGGTTCGACGCCGCCAGGTCGGCGTTCAGCACGGCCAGCAGGCCCGCGTCCGAGGCCCCGAGGACCAGGCAGGCCGAGCCGTCGCCGTACGTGGCCAGCACGTCGTCGTCCAGTCCGCCCTCCAAGCGCCGCGACGTGAGCCCGCCCGCGAACCGCAGCGGCCGAACGACCGCCTCCAGCTCGTCGCCGAACACGGCGAACGGCCGGTCCCCGCTCCGCACGCGGGCCAGGGCGAGGTCGCGCCGCGGCAGGCCCGCCGCGGGCGGCATGAACTCCACGGGCATCTGCAGGCCGCCGCCGGCCGCCTCGGCCAGCCGTTTCAGGTTGTTGGCGTCCACCGGCTCTGCCGCCACGTAGATCACCGCTCGGCCGCGGCGAAGCAGCCCGGCCAGCAAGCCCAGCGTCTCGTCGGCGAGCTTGCCGGGATGGTCCAGAAGGATCAGGTCGGCCGCGGTCAGCTCCTGCCGGTCGAGCGCGGCCGGATCCATGCGCGCCAGCCGGGCCGGCGCATCGTCCCGGGGGTTGCGGTCGGGCACCAGCGCGCACTGGAGGTAGTGGCTGGACGAGGGCCGCAGCGTCGCGGGCTGCCGCGTCAGCATCACGTAGCGGGGCTTGGGGCGGATCTCCACGACGAGCGGGCGCGCGTCGTCGGCCGGCAGGGCGTCGTCGTTGTCGGCCAGCCGCGCCTCGCCCGACTGCCACCCCAGCGTGCGGAGCTGGATCTCCTCGACCAGCGTGGCGCGCCCCGCCGCCGGGACGCGGCCGCGCAGGCGCCACGTGCCGCCGCCCACATCGACCTCGGCGGTGACCTCGCGCGACGAAGGCGTGAAGTTGCCCACCTCCACCTCCAGACGCACGGTGCGGTCGCGCGCGCTTGAAGCGATGCCCTCGGCCCGCAGCACGGCCACGTTGGCCGGGGCCCCCTCCGGCGAAACCTGCTCGAGCTGGATCCGCGTCCCGGCCGGCAGCAGGGCGAAGTCCGCCCTGGCCCAGTTGCCCCGCTGGAAGTCGCTGACCACGATCAGCTCGCGCCGGCGCCGGTCCTCCGCCGACTCCGGCGCCAGCATCCCGGCGGCCAGGGCCAAGGCCCGATTCACGTCGATCCGCTCGGGCCGCGTCGCGCACCCGGCCAGCTCGTCGCGCAGGGCGTCGAAGTTGGTCGAGGGCCCGTCGAACACCGCGCGGGCCGAGGCCCCGGCCACGATGAGGTTCGCGCGCAGGCCGGGCCGGTAACGCAGGTACTCGGCCGCCACGGGACGCGCCCGCGCGAGCGCCTCGACCGAGCCCGCGCTGGCCGCCATGCTCTGGCTGACGTCGAGCAGCACGATCCGCACGGACTCGCCCGAACCGAAATCCCCGACCAAGGCGTCGGCGCCCCACTGCGGCCGGGCCACGGCAAGGGCCAGCAGCAGGACGGCCGCGGTGCGCAGCGCGAGAACCACCAGGTCGCGGAGCCGACTCCGCGCGCGGCGCTGGCGGATCGCCTCGCGCACGAAGCGGATCGTCGAAAGAGGCAAGCGCACCGGGCGGGGCCGGGTGAGCCAGTGGATCACCACCGGGGCGGCCGCGGCGACCAGTCCGAGCCAGACGGCCCAGGGGTGCGCAAACGACATGGACGATGCTTCCGGACGTGGACGTGCGTCGGTTCCGTGGACAAGCGCTTACGGCCCCCCGGTTCCAGTCTCCCGCCGCGGCGCCGTCGGTGTCAAGCCGTGCCGTTAACGCCCTTGCTCCTCGCCGGCCGGGCCGAACGCCGCGGGGCGCACGCCGCCCCGCGCGCCGACCAGGCGCCAGGAGGCCGTGCCATCGGGCGGAACCAGGTAGCGCTTCATCTCCAGGCCCACGAAGAAGGTCTTCTCCTCGCCGCCCTCCGGGTACGTCACCGCGTACACCTGGTACAGCGTCTCCACCCCGTCGATCCGACCCTGGGCGTCGGTCGAGAAGTAGCGCGGCCGGGCCTGCTCCCCCAACGCCAGCAGCGTGCGCACCAGGCGCGGCGGCTCGTCGGGGTACTGCGCCGGGGCCACGTAGTTCTCCAGCTCCTCGCGAAGGTGCGGGCTGTGGGCATAGACCTTCCAGAGCGCGTCGCCCAGCGCGTTGCGGTGCTCGGGGTGCCGCGTCAGCTCGAAGGCCTTGTGCGGCTCGCCCTCGCGGAGCCGCTCGAACCACGCCCGGGCGAAATGCCGGGCCTCGCGCTGGAGCAGTTGGCGGAAGGTGATCCAGTGGGCCGGCGCGGCCGCGGCGAACAGCAGGGAGAGCAGCAGCCCGGCCACCGCGGCGCCGCGCCCCAACAGGCCGTCGTTGCGGGCGATCGCCGCCAGGGCCGCCGCGCCCACCGCGACCCCCGCCACCGGCACCAGGTACAGAAACGGCTCGAACACCGCCACGAAGGAGACGAGTCCCAGGATCAGCGACGCCACGGCCAGCTTGCTCACCGCGCGATAGCGGGCAATCTCGGCCGCCTCCGCGTCGGTGAAGGCCGGCGCCGTGAAACCGTCTTCGCGCATCGGGCTACCTCTCCACGACGTCCGATTCCGACATCCGCGGCGTGCTCTTCTCCTCGATGTAGCTCTCCAGCCACCGGCGGCGCGCGGCGTACTTGGGGACGAAGTCGCCCTCGCGGTCGAACACGGCGGTTCGGGCCTCGCGCTCGTCCTCGGCCTGGCCGTACTCGTCGAGCTCGTCCTCGGCAAGCCCCCGGGAGAAAGGCCCCCGCGACATCTTCTGGGCGAACCCCGCCCACTGCAGGTCGGGGGCCAGGCCGAGGATGAAGTTGCCCTCGCCCGGCTGGAAGCCGCCGCCCATGAACCGCTCGCCCAGCGGCGCGGTGTGCAAGGTGAACATGGTGAAGCAGACCATGACGTACCCGATCCACAGGGCGAAGAAGGCGCTGCCGATCTGCTCGGCGATCTTCAGGAACCGCACCTTGACGCGCGAGGCGAAGTCGGTCAGCACGCGGAGCACGATGAACGACACGCAGAACACGATCCACAGGCTGAGGAAGTCCCAGAAGAAGGTGAAGGTGGGGAACCTGCCTTCCAGGAAGCGGGAGAGCGGCTCCCAGTAGTTCGTAGCCAAGAGGCCCGCGAAGACCACGTCCACCAGGCGCACCGCATTGCCCCACATGCCCTCGGTGTAGAGCGTGCCCGCGCAGGCCATGATGATCACGAACATCAGCACGTTGAGCACGAAGGCGTACCCCTGCTTCTCCTCCCCGCCCCGTGAGCCGGGCACGAAGCCGCCCGTGGCGGCGGGGGCGGAGGAGGGAGCCGCGGACGCGGGGGCGGAGGGCCCGGGCGAAGGAGGCTTGGGTGAGGGCGCTGGTTCGCTCTCGGTTGCGGCCCGAAGCTTCTCCAGTCTTCTGCGCATGTCGGCGACTTGGGCAGCCGGAAACACGCCCAGGGGTTGGAGGCGTTCCATCTCTCTGACCAAACGCTCAGACGCCGCAAGCAGCTCGCTGCCCACCTGTTGCCTCAGGCGCTCGCTCTCAGCCGATGACAAAGGTGCATTCCTTAGTCGGTTCTCTACGCTCTGCATGCGCTGGACTTTGGAGTTCCATTCTGCCTGCCTTGCCTCGAATGACTCACGGTCCTGGACGCCGGCGAGAAAGTCTGCCATTTCCGTCGTAATCTGGAGTTGCTCCCGCAGGAGTGCCTCCGCGTCTTGACCGTTGGCAGCCGTCGTCCCAAGCACGGCCGCTGCCGCGACCACTAGCGTCACCGCCCAACCCCGAGGTCTCTTCAGCACGGCTGTCTCTCTCATCACGGGTCCCTCATCCCCATCGCGGCGGCCCTGTTGCCGATCTCGCATTACCGCGCGCCTCCAATCCCTAGTCCCCAATCCCCAATCCCTCTCCTCACAGCTTCAACACCCGCGACAGCTCCGGCAGCGAGGTAATCCCCTTGGCCACCATGAGGATGCCTTCCTCCTGCATGGTCCGCATGCCGGCCTTGCGCGCGGCCTGGCGCAGGGCCTGAAGGTTCGGGCTGCTGGCCAACACCTGCCGGACTGCGTCGTCGATGGTCCACCACTCGAACAGGCCCGTCTGGCCCTTGTAGCCGATGCCGCCGCACTCCTCGCACTCCTCGGGGTGCGGGTTCTCCTCGGTGGGCTGCGGCGTGCGGTAGAGCACCTGCACCTTCCCCTGCGGGATGCCCAACTGCTGGAGCACCTGGGGCGTGGGCTGGTAGGCCTGCTTGCACTTCTCGCACAGTTTGCGGATCAGGCGCTGGTTGAGCACGCCGGTGACGCAGCTTGCGAAGTCCTCGGCCGGGGCCTTCAGGGCCAGCACGCGCAGCAGGGCCTCAGCGCAGTCCTTCGCCCGCACCGCGCTGATCACCACGCGGTCCTCCGAATCGACCTCGTCGCAGAGCATCTTCACGGTCTCGGCGTTGACCAGGTCGCGGATCACGAGCACGTTGGGGTACTTGCGGAACACCTTGACGAGGATCGCGTCGGGCGACTCGCCGTTGGCCGAATTGTAGGTCTCGACCGGAACGTTCTCCACCTCCTCGTAGCGATTCTGCTCGTCCTCCACCGCGATGAACTCCCGCATGATGCGGTCCTGGCTCTTGATCACGGCCCAGGTGGTCGTCTTCAGCCCCGTGCCCGGCATGGCCGAGAGGATCACGAATCCCTTGTCGCGCAGGAGCACCTCCTTGAGCTGCTCCTGCATCTTCTCGCGCATGCCGATCTCGGTGAGCGTGGTGAACTGCACGCCCTCGGGCTCGAACTGGATCACCACGCGCTCGCCCGTCTTCGTCCCCTGGCTGACCATCCGCCCCGGATGCGCCATCTTCTGGTACTTGGCCGTGAACACGCCCTCCTGCTTGGACTGGCGATCGGCGGGGTTCGCGCCGCAGAGCACCTTGAGGGCCTCCAGGGCCGGGTCACCGTCCTCGCGGCCGAGCGGCTCGGCGTTGTGCCACACCCCGTCGATCTGGTACTTCACCGCGACGCCCTGCTGGGTGAAGTCGAGCAACAGCGCGCTGGCGCGGCGGTCGAGCGCGTCGGCCAGGACGTGCCGGGCGACGTTAAACCCCGGGTGCTGGCGCGCGGCGATCACCCGGGCCTGCTCCTGCGGCGGGGTCGGGCCGCCGCGCGGCTCCAGAAGCAGCGGCGGCCCCTTCTCGTAAGCCGCCTTCTTCTCGGCCTCGACCTTCACGCCGAACACGGACATCTTCGCCGCGAACCAGTGACGGAGATGATCCGGCGTCATCACCATCTCGTTCGGCGGGACCTTCTTGTTGCGGTACAGGATGTACGCGGTCAGGGGCCCGGCGTGCGCCGCGATCAGAAGCGGAAAGGCGAGCCAGAAGTACGGCAGCCCGATCCACACCAGGACCATGGCCGCCATGAACGTGCCGAACACGATGGGGTTCCAGCGGAGATAGTCCAGCCGGTGCGCCACGGCGTCGCGGCTGACCCAGTCGGTCGTGCCCACCCAGAGCAGGAACACCAGCCAGCAGGCGAGCATCTTGATCCAGCTCAGGTAGTAGCCGGGGCCGGTCCAGCCCGGGCGGAAGGTGTAGTCGGGCATGGACGTGCCCTGGGCCAGGGCGGCGTCGGCCCCCGCCGCCCACACCGCGGCGAGAAGGAAGAGGAGCACCAGCAGGCGGCGCGTGCGGCGGTAGCGTTGCATCGTCGGCTCGTCGTCGTTGCGCAAAGGTGTCAGTGCGTGGGAGCCACGGCCCCGCGCGTCGTCAGAGGATGCCCGGCTCCTTGACCTCGATGCCCTTCAGCGCCATTTTCAGGGCCTCGGGGTTGGGGGCCACCTCGAAGGCGGTCGCCCGCTCGATGAAGTCGTTCTCGACGAGGTACTTCAGGCTCATCGTGAAGTCCTGCATGCCCTCCTTGGCGCTGATGCGGATCGCGTCGCCGAGGCTCTCGTCGCGACGCTCCATGATCAGCTTGCGGACCGTGGGGTTGAAGGTCATGATCTCCACGGTGGGCACCCGCGCCACGCCCGGCTTGATCGACGGCAGCAGCTTCTGGGCGATGATCGCCTTCATGTTGAAGACCAGGGCGCTGCGGATCGCGCTGTGCATCGCGTCGGGGAAGAGGTCGAGGATGCGGCCGATCGTGCTCGGCGAGGTCGAGGCGTGGATCGTGCCGAACACCAGGTGCCCGGTCTCCGCGGCCTGGATCGCCGTCTCGAACGTCTCGCGGTCGCGCATCTCGCCCACCAGCATGACGTCGGGGTCTTCGCGCACGGCGTGCTTCATGCCGATGATGAAGTCCACCACGTCCTGGCCGATCTCCCGCTGGTTGATCAGGCACTTGTCCTCGGTGAACGTGAACTCGATCGGGTCCTCCAGGGTGAGGATGTGCTTGCGGTAGTTGTGATTGACCCAGTCGAGCATCGAGGCGATGGTCGTGCTCTTTCCCGACCCGGTCACTCCGGCCAGGAGGATCATCCCCTGGTCGTACTTGCACAGCCGCTCCAGCACCGGGGGCAGGTTCAACTGGGAGAAGTCCGGGATCCAGTTGTTCACGCGCCGCGCCACCATCCCCACGAAGCCCATCTGCTGGAGCACGTTGACGCGGAACCGCCAGGTCTTGTCCTCGATGTCGAGGATGTGGGCGAAATCCACCCCGCCGTCGCGGTTGAAGATCTCCCAGCGACGGTCCTTCAGGCGCGGGTCGGAGTCGAACATCGCGAAGATCAGCCGCTCCATCTCCTCCTTCTCGATCGGCCCCCGGTTCAGGGGGCGGAGCGATCCGGCCACGCGCACGTGGGGCGGACGCCCGACCTTCAAGTGCAAATCGCTCCCCTCCAGCTTCACCAGGGCCCGAAACAGCTTGTCGATCTCCAGGTCCTTCTGAGGGCCGAAGGCATGTTCCTGGTCCACTTCGATGGTCGTCGCCATGACTCGTTGATCCTCCGGGGAATACGATCGATCCCGATTCGTCCCGCGCGGTCCGGGCGACCGCCCGTCCCGCGCCGCTGCCCGCTCGATCGCGCGCGGACGCGCGCCTCCTTCAACGTCCGTTCCGCTCCAGGCGCACGGGGACGCCCCGCGCCCGCATGACCTCCTTGGTCTGACGGATAGTGTATTCACCGTAATGGAAGATGCTGGCCGCCAGCGCGGCTTCCGCCCCGCCGTCGAGGATCGCCTCGGCCAGGTGCTCCGGCCGGCCGGCCCCGCCGCTGGCCACCACGGGGATCCGCACCGCGTCGGTCACCGCCCGGGTGATCTCCAGGTCGTAGCCGTCCTTGGTGCCGTCGGCGTCCATCGAGGTGAGCACGATCTCGCCGGCCCCCAGGCGCTCGACCTCGCGGGCCCAGGGCACCGCCTCCAGCCCGGTCGGAACGCGGCCCCCGTTGATGTGGACCTCCCAGACCTCGCGGCCGTCGCGGTGGACCCGCTTGGGGTCGATGTTCACGACGATGCACTGGCTGCCGAACCGCCGCGCGGCCTGGCGCACCAGGTCGGGGTCGCGGCAGGCGGCCGAGTTGATCGAGACCTTGTCGCAGCCCGCGCTTAACAGCGCGCGGATGTCGTCCAGGTGGCGGATGCCCCCGCCCACGGTCAGGGGCATGAAGCAGACCTCGGCGGTGCGGCGAACCACGTCGAGGATGATGTCGCGCCCCTCGTGGCTGGCCGTGATGTCGAGGAACACCACCTCGTCGGCGCCCTCGGCCTCGTAGCGCGCCGCCACCTCCACCGGATCGCCGGCGTCGCGGAGATTCAGGAAGTTCGTCCCCTTGACCACCCGGCCCTCGTTGACGTCCAGGCAGGGGATGACGCGTTTGGCCAGCATGCGCGTACCGAGGAATAGACGACGGCGCCGAGCCCGCCCGGACCGAACGTCCCGGCGACTCGATACGATCTCCGGCGCAAACCCCTACTGTAAGCGGCCATAAGGCTTCGGTCAACGGCCTCGCAAGGCGCGGCGCCCCGGGGAGCTTGGCCCCGCCATACGCCCCTGCGGTGGGGAAATCGCGCAGGCCTGTCGAGCCGTTGCGCGGGCCGCCAGCTTCCTTCGCCCGCCCAGCCACGCAACAACGGCCCCCAGAACCGCCTTGCACCATCCTGCAATGCGGTCACACGCCGGCGATCGCCTCGTCGCTTGAGGGGCGCGGGACCGGACCGATCGAGCTCTTCCCGACGGGACTCCTTGCTTGCCGCCGGGACGCTTGACAGGCCCGATCCGGCGAGTGCCGCCTGAGCGAGAAGTGACCGCGCGCGGTCATTCGCACTCGACTTCGGGGCGGCCGCGCGCGGCGTCACCGGAAGGGGGGCCGGCGGGCGCGGCGTCGTGGCTCTCCGTTCGTCGCGGAGGCAGCCGCAGCCCGGCCGCCTTGCGGCGGTAGATGCCGAGGATCAGCTCCTCGTACCCCTGCACCATGCGCTGGACCGACCATCGCGCGATCACCTCCTCGCGACCCCGCCGCCCCATGGCCGCCGCGCGATCCGGGTCTTCGAGCAGCTCCGTCACGCGAGCCGCCACGGCCTCGGCATCGCCGGGCGGCACGAGGAACCCGGTCAGGCCGTCGTGCACCGTCTCGGGCACGCTGCCCACCGCGGTGGCCACGACGGGCTTCTCCATGGCCATGGCCTCGAGGATCGAGACCGGGTTGGCCTCCATGTGCGAGGTGAGCACGAAGACGTCCACGAGCGAGAGGACCTGCGGCACGTCGCTCCTCGATCCGAGGAAGCACACGGCCTCGGAGAGGCCCAGCTCCGCGGCGAGACGTTCCAGCTCTGCGCGGCGCGTCCCGTCGCCGACCACGAGCCATCGCGCCTCCGGCACGCGCCGCCGCAGGATGGCCGCGGCCTTCAGGAGCAACTCGTGGTTCTTCTCGGGCCGCAGCGCGGCCACGATGCCCGCCACCGGCGCGCCCTCCGGCAATCCGACCTGTCGGGCCAGGTCGCGGTCGGGCCACCGCGGATGGAACCGCTCCACGTCCACGCCGTTGGGGATCACCACCACCCGGTCGGCTGGACAGCCCTCGTGCTCGGCCAGGTAGCGGCCGTGCGCCGGGGCCACGGCGATGAAGGCGTCGGTGATCGGGGCGAGCAGGCGGTTGAGCCGCTCCACGCGGTCGGGCAGCCCGGTCGAGTGCAGCGCCGAGCAGATCACCGGCACCCCGTCGAGCCAGGCGGCCAGGCGCCCCCAGAACATCTTGTCGCCACCCGTGCCGACCGTCACCACGGCGTCGACCTTGCGCTCGTGTATCCGCTTCGCCAGGCGCGGCAGCACGCGGAGGTCGTACTTGTGCGACAGGAGGCCCGTGTGCACCGGGACCTCGGCGGCGATCATCTCGCCCAGCGGGCCGGGGTATTTCAGGCAGCAGATCTCCGGCGCGAACCGGCCGCGGTCCATGCGGCGGACGATCTGCACGAGCAGGGTTTCCGCACCGCCCACCGGCATGCACGTGATCACGAACATCACGCGCAGCGGGCCGCGGTCGTCCGGAGGCGGCATGGGGCGTCGGCGGATCATCGTCGTGGCAGCTCCCCGTCGATGGTCCCGGTGTGCTTGCCGGACTCGGCGACCGCGGCGGCCCGGCGGAGCGGCCCCGGCCAGAGGCGCGCCAGCCACGGGAGCCGCTCCAGGCAGGGCAGGAGTCCCGAGAGGAGCTGCCGCTTCTCCTCCGCGGAGAACGTGCGATCGGAGGCCGCGGCGTCGAGGACCACGGCGGCCAGCACCAGCGCGGCCAGCCACGGCCCCAGGTTCACTGCCAGCGGCAGGGCAAGGAACACGAGCAGCCCCCGGTCGGTCTTCAGCCCCAGGCGCCGCCCGAACGCCACGACCAGCGCCAGGGCCACGAGGTTGGCCGAGGCCGTGGCCAGCACCGCGCCGAGCAGTCCCAGGCGGGGCATGAGCATCAGGTTGAGCGAGACGTTGACGGCCAGGCCGATTCCCAGGGCCACGCTGGAGAGCCAGGCCCGCTCGGCGCACCACAGGTAATTCTGCGCCACGATCGTCAGCCCGAACCACGAGCAGTAGGTCAGCGTCCAGGGCAGCACGGCCCGGCCCTCCGGGAACTTGCCGGCCAGGGCCACGCCGAACAGCCACGGGGCCACGATCAGCACGGCCACGCCCGCCGCGGTCAGCGCCAGCGACAGGCCCTTGAGGAACAGGCCCAGCCGCGCCGAGACCTGCGCGCGGCGCCCCGCCTCCCAGTCGGCGCTGAGGTGCGGGGTGATCATGCCGCCGAGCATCTGGGCGACCGAGAACAGCAGCACCGGCACCACGCGGCTGCTGTGGTACTGCCCGACCATCGCCAGCGCGTCGGCCGGCGCCGCGCCGGAGAAGTGGATGATCATGTAGCGGTCGGCGACCTCGAACAGGTTGGCCATCAGGTTGGTGACCCAGACCCACATGGCGAACGGCAGCAGCCGGCTCCACATCGCCTGGTGCAGAAGCGGCTCTCCTCCCTGCGGGAGCTGGCCCCACGCCCGCACGAGGAAAAACAGGGCCACGGACGCGGAGATCAGGTTGGCGGCGCCGTAGGCGGCGATCACGCTGGACGCGTCGTCGCGCCAGCCCAGCAGCAGGCCCACCCCGATCGCGGCGAACCCCACGCTGTTGATGAAGAACAGGATCGCCACCAGGCGCACGCTGCGCAGGGCCGTGAACAGCTCGGTCATGAAGTTCAGCGAGATCACCGCGGCCAGCGCGGCGGCGAGCACGAGGACCAGCCCCCCGAACTCGGCCGATCCGAAGACCAGCGCGGCCACCCAGTCGCGGCCCACGACGATCAGCGCCACCGCGCCGGCCGTCAGCGCCGCGCACGCCAGGCCCGTGCGCCGGAGCATGGTGGGCAGTTGCCGCTTCAGGCGATAGCGCTCCACGTAGCGGCCGAAGGAGCCGGGCAGGGCGAGGATCGCCAGCGGCGCGGCCAGAACCAGAAACCCGAACGCCATGTCCCACTGGCCCAACTGCTCCGCGTCCAGCCACCGGCAGAACAGCACCGCGCGCAAGAAGCCCACCATCCGCTGCACGCCGGTCAGCGCGAGCAGGATCACCACGCTCCCGGCGAGCGTGTCGCGGCGCAGCAGGGCCCGCTGCGGGGCCGCGTGGTTGCTGGGAGATGCGTCGGGCATGGGGTGCAGTCAGGCTTGCCGCGTGGGCTCACGCCGAGGCGTTCTCGGCCGGGATCGACGGGTAGGCGAACGAAGGGGCGTGGAGCTTGCGCGGGTCGATGGATGCGTGGTTCTTCAGGCGGATCATGTCGTCGTCCACGTGGAAGCGGCGGATGTGAAACGCGTCGCCCCCGGGGAAGTTGTATCCGCCGAAGGCCGTGCACACCGCTTCGTAACCCGCCCGACGCGCGTGCTCGAAGGCCGCCGCGCTGAGGTGGCGAAACTGGCCGTACGGGAAGGCGAAGTAGCGGACCGGGCGCGCGACGATTTGCTCGATCTGGGCCTTCGAGCCGGCCAGCTCGTGGCGGAGCTGCGCGTCCGAAAGCGCGGCGCCCAGGTCGGCGTGCGTGAAGGTGTGCGAGCCGATCTCGATCCCCGCCCCGGCCATGGCGCGAAGCTGCTCCGGGGTGTTGGGCGGGCGCGGCGTTCCGCAGGCCAGGTCGTGGGCGAACGGCTCGCCCGACACGACGTGCCCCGCCGACACGAAGTACGTGCACGGAACGCGGAGCCGGACCAGCAGCGGGATCGCCTCCTGGCAGTTCTCCGAATACCCGTCGTCGAAGGTCACGTGCACGGCCGGGCGCGCGCTCTCCCCGATACGGATCCGCCGCTGCACCTCGGCCAGCGAGATCATCTCGAATCGCCGCACCAGCCACTGCATTTGCCGCACGAAAAGGCGGTTGGGACAGGTCCAGGGCCCCGGAGCCTCGTCGGCCACGCGGTGGTAGTAAAGCACCGTGATCGGGCAGCGGCCGTCCCAGGCCCAGCCCAGCCGATCCCACCATCGCACGGGACCGGAGCCGTAATAGTACAGGTGCAGCAACAGCGACTTGCAGAGCGTCATGTGCGGTGTTCCGTAATCCGACCCGGGCCGTGCCGGCCCGGAAACCTCCACGCCGACTCCTCACGCGCCTCCGTACCCCGGCTCGACCGGTCCCGGCCGCGCCACCCGGCTTGCTGGCCCGTCCTCACCCGTCGAGGCTCCCCGCGGCCGGACGCAGCCCTCGCTTGATCCACTGCTTGACGGTCTCGCCGGCCGATCGCAGGCCGTAGCGGACCTGGGCGGCCGCGCGGGGCGAAACGATGCGGATCCGCGTCGTGGGTCGCGGCGCAGCCCGCCAGTGGGCCTTGTACGGCTCGTCGCCCCGCAGGAAGTCGAACGCGCGACAGCCCTGCTCGATCGCCCTGCGAATCGTGGCGATCAGCGCCAGTCGTCCGGCGGCGCCGCGGGGGACGGCAGGGTCGCGGCCCGCCTGGTAGGCATACACGCTTCCGGCTCCCGAAAGCTGGTACTCGGCGGCCACCGGCCGACCGTCCAGGTCCAGCCAGTGAAGCTGCAGGTGGCCGGCCGCGAGCAGCCGCGGCATCACGTCCCGGTGAAACGCCTCAAATCGCCTGGAAGCGAAGTTGCCCGGCCTGCCCTCGGCCCGCCACCGCCTCGTGTGCAGGTCGATGAGGAGGTCGATCGCCGCGGGCAGCTCGCGGGCGGACGAGACCGTGTGCAGCGCGGCGCGGCCCGAGGCCAGGTACCTGCGGTCGGCGCGGCGGACCTGCGACCGGTGCGAGTGGGAAAGCCGGGCGAGGTACTCCTCCCAGGTCTGGGGAAGCTCGATGCTCCAGCACTTCCTGCCCGCTCGCCGATGCATGGTGCCCCCGTAACCGGCGGCCAATCGCGCCAGCGCCTCGCTGGCCGGGTCGTCGGCGTCCACGCCCTCCAGCTCGATCAGGTCCCAGCCTTCGTCCTGCCCGAAGGGCCGGCCCGGCGCGCGCTCGATGAGCCAATCGGCCATCGCGTCCGCCACGGCGCTTTGCCGACCCGGCTCGCACAGCAACCCGACGTGGTCGGAGCAGACCTCGTCCTCGCCCAGGAAGCGGAGCGTCGTGCCCGAGGCGGCCGATCGCTCGGACAGCCACGGGGCGATGCCCACCAGTCGATCTCCGCCTTCAAACGCACACAGCACGAACAGGCCGCGCCGGGGCCACTCGCGCTCGCCGTAGTGGCGCCACCAGCAGGAGAGCCAGTCCCAGCCGCAGAACGGCACCCCGCGCGCCAGACCATCCCAGTCCCCGGCATAGGGCGATAGCTCCTCGAGGGTCTGCAGGCAGAAGACTTCCAAGGCGGGCATCCCAGGCGTGGGTGGCTGGAGAGACGGGGAGCGGAAAAACGCCCCACAAATCTCCCTCACGGCCGGCCGGAGGCAAACCCCGGCATGACGGAAGTTGATCCCCTCGCTTCCCCGCCGCACGGAGAACCCGCCGCTGCTCCCGTCATTGCCCGCACAAACCGCAAGACCGTCCCGGGGGGCAGGCACATGGGATGCCTGCTGTGTCGGGCGGCCTAGCTTTGAGAGACGAACTTCGACGTTTCCGCCCTTGGACTCGGCTTGATCCTTCCTCGCCATGCCCGTCCTCGCAACGGTCGTCGCCTCGGTCGCTCTCGTTTGGGGGGCGGTCTTCGCCCTTCGCGGATCGCTCGTGGCCGGCTGCCTGGCGGTGATCGTGACCGGGGCCTGCCTGGGCCACGATTTCCTCTCCTTCGACGTCGGACCGCTGCCGCTGACCATCGACCGCGCCGCGCTGCTCCTGCTCGTCGGCGCCTACCTCGTCCAATCGCGGTTGGGACGCACCGATCCCAAGCCGTGGTGCCGCGCCGACTGGCTCCTCCTGGGCCTGGTCCTCCTGCTGACGATCAGCACCCTGGCGACGGACTCCACCGACGACCAGCTCGGCCAGGGATCGCCCCTGTGGCGGCTGATTAGCGGCTACGCCATCCCCCTGGTCCTGTACTGGATCGCGCGCCAGGCGCCGCTCGACCACCGCACCCTGGGTCTCGTCTGGGGATCAATGGCCTGCCTGGGCGTCTATCTGGCAGCGACGGGCCTCCTGGAAGTGACCGAGCAGTGGTGGGCCGTGTTTCCCAGGCACATCGCCGATCCGCAAACCGGAATCCATTTCGGCCGGGCGCGCGGACCCATGGTTCACTCCGTCAGCTACGGGACGTTCCTGGCCGTGGCCCTGCTCAGCGCCTGGACGTGGCGCGGGCGATGGGGCCGACTCGGACCGTGGATGCTCCTCGCCCTGGCACCGCTGTTCCTCGCGTCGCTGTTCTTCAGCTACACGCGGAGCGTCTGGCTGGGGACCGCGCTGGGCGGGCTGGTGGTCCTGGCTCTGACGCTCCGCGGGCGCGTTCGCGTCGGCGTTCTCGGCGGAATCGTGGCGGCGGGGCTCCTCCTCGCACTAACCCACCTGGACGACATCGTGCACCTCGACCGCGAGACTTCCGGGGCCGACACCGCCCGCAGCGTGGGCATGCGCGGCAGCTTCGCGTACGTCTCCTGGAAGATGTTCCTCGACCGGCCCCTTTTCGGCTTCGGCTTCGGGCAGTTTCCCGAGGCCAAGCTCCCCTACCTGGCCGACCGCTCCACGGACCTCCACCTGGAGCAGATCCGTCCGTACATCCACCACAATACGTTCCTCAGCGTGCTCACCGAGACGGGCCTCGTGGGACTGACGCTGCTGCTGGCCGTGCTGGTCGCGTGGGGCTGGGCCGCGTGGCAGCTCGCCCACGACCCCCGAAAGCCCGACGGGGCCCGCGCGCAGGGCCCCCTCATGCTGGGTGTGCTGGGGTTTTACGTCTGCCAGGCGGCCTTCCACGAGGTGAGCTACCTGGCCATGGACAACGGGCTGGTGTTCTTCCTGGCCGGGCTGACCGTCGGCCTTGCTCGGAGCGGGCCGCGGCCTGGCGATGCTGGCATGAATGGGGCGCCGCAAGGGGGATCGATGCCTTAGGACCCACAGGATCCGGCCGGAGGGGTGGGCCCCGCCAGCCGGGCTTCGAAAAGGCCTGCCGCAGGATTGGCCCAGTTACCGTGTGGACCAGGGGGCGGCTATCCGCTAGGTTGAACTGGCCGCGCAACCACCGCAAGCCACCGCCAGGACCGGGATGCGATGAGATCGGCAGATAGCGGCCATCGGCCCTGCACCCCCCCACTGCACGACACCGATCGGGCTGAAGCCCCGTACCGCGCCATTGCCAAGGCGGGACCAGTCGGGGGGCCCGCGCTGGAAAAACTCAACTCTGTTGCACAACAACCGATCCGGCTCCGTCCGACGGCAGCGATGCGCATGACACAAGTCTCTGATGGACAAGGGTTTTCGTGTTCGCCCCGAGGCCCGCTGGGACGGACCGCCATGCCCATCCCCCTTTGCGGACTGACCCACTTCAGTGGGGATATTTCTAGCCGGGACCCGCTGAAACGGGGCTGTGGCGCGCCTCCGTGTCCCCACCAGAAAAGAGGAGGCCGGGCTGCGTTTCCTTCCCCCAGGTCCCTTTCCATCTCCCGCCCAAGCGGATTGCCCAGAATTGCCAGGCTAACCGGGCGATTCCGTCCGGCGCGGCGCCCCTAGAAGATGACTGCGTCGAGCCACTACCTCGTGTTACACCCTCGCGTTAATACAATGGTTTAGGTGGCCCAACTTCCACGCCTTGAGTGTCGCCCGGGGCCGCTTGCCGGTGGTGCCCGTCGCGGAGTCCACGATGCCACCCCCTGAATGCCCGAGCCGCGAGAAGCTCTCGCATTACGTGCTGGGCCTTTTGCCCGACAGCGAGGCCGTGCGGATCGTTGAGCACGTGAGCACTTGCCCAACGTGCGAGGTCGCGCTCGACACGCTGGAGAGCATCTCGGATCCGCTGGTCCAGTCGCTGCGCCTGCCCTCGGACCTGGAGGCGTATCAGGGCGAGGCGGCGTATTCCGATGCCCTAGCCAGGGCTGAGGAGGCCGGCGGCAGCCGTTCGATTCCGATGAGCCAGGCCGGCGAGCAGGGCGCACCGGTCGGCAGCTCGCCGCGCGAGTCGTCCGCCCCGACCGTGCTGGGGGAATACCGGATTCTGGAGGAGCTGGGCCGGGGCGGCATGGGGACGGTCTATCGGGCGGTGCACACCCGGCTCGACCGCGACGTGGCCCTGAAAATCCTCCCGCCCGAGCGCATGGCCGATCCCAAGGCGGTGGCCCGCTTCGAGCGGGAGATGAAGGCGGTCGGACGCCTGAACCATCCGAACATCGTCCAGGCGACCGATGCGCGGAGCCTGCAAGGCTGTCACTTCCTGGTGATGGAGTTCGTCGAGGGGCGCAACCTGTCGGAGGTCGTGCAGCGGTGCGGCGTGCTGTCGATCGCCGACGCGGCCGAGGTCGTGCGCCAGGCGGCGACGGGGCTTCAGGGAGCCTTCGAGCACTCGCTCGTGCATCGCGACATCAAGCCGTCGAACCTGATGCTGAGCACGCAGGGCACGGTCAAGCTGCTCGATCTGGGCCTGGCCCGGTTCCAGTGGCACGAGACCGAGCAGACCGAGGCCGAGGAGATGACGGCGGCCAACCAGGCCATGGGCACCGCCGATTACATGGCCCCGGAGCAGGTCTCGGACGTGCGCAGCGTGGACATCCGCGCGGACATCTACAGCCTGGGCTGCACGCTCTACAAGCTTCTGGCGGGCCAGCCCCCGTTCGGCGGTGCGGACTTCGCGCGGACGTTCGACAAGATGGTGGCGCACGTGCAGAAGCCGCCGCCGGACATCCGCACGTTCCGGCCCGACCTGCCCGGCGAGCTGCTCGACGTGCTCGATCGCATGCTGGCCAAGAAGCCCGAGGACCGGCCGGCCACGCCTGCCGAGGTGGCCGACTTGCTGGCCACGTTTTGCGCCGGGGCCGATCTGGCGAAGCTCCTGTCGGAAGCCGAGGGGCAAAGCCGGCCGGCCGCGCCGACCGACCGCTCCGTGGCGGCCACGGACGAGTACGTTTCGTCGGCCCTGGCCGGCACCCGGCCCTCGCCGCGGGGCGCCAGCGCGGGCCCCGCCCCGGCCCCGCAGCCGTTGAGCCAGCGCGCGAAGTGGACCGTGCTGGCGGCCGTGCTCGCGGGTCTTATGGGGATGGGAGTCCTCCTGGGCATCGTGCTGCGAATCCGGCAGAAGGACGGCTCGGAGACGGTCCTCAACGTGCCCAGCGGCGCGGAGGTCGTCGTCGAAGCGACGGATCGCCCGATCCGCATCGTTCAGGAAGGCCCCCGGGACGGCACCGGCAAGGTCGCCAAGCCCGCGATCGATCCGCAGGCGAAGCCAGGATCGGAAAGCCCCCCGGGCGAGCAGCCCACGCCGCCGGTGGAACAGGCGCCGCCCGAGACGGCCAAGCCCCCTGCGACCACGTCGGCTTCGGACCCGGCCGGGAAGCCGGCTTCGGACCCGACGCAGAAGCCCGCAGAGAAGCCGGCCATCGGACCCGACGAAATGCCTGGGGCGAAGCCCGTCTCGGGCGTTGGGACCAAGCCGGAAACCAAGCCCGATCAGTCCCATGTGCCGATCGTGGAGGTCCCGCCCGAGAAGCCCAAGCCGGAGAAGCCGGAGCCGACGACGATCGCCCAGCGAATCGCGCGAACCGAGGATGCCGCAGCCGGGGCCAGGATCGGACGACGGCTGTCGATCGTGGCCGATCCGGCCCCGATCGAGGGCGTCCAGGTGTGGAGCCTGGAGACGTTCGGCCATCGCGGGCCCGTCTATGCGGTGCGATACAGCCCCGACGGCTCGCTGCTGGCGACCGCCTGCGGCGACGGGGTCGTGCGCGTGTGGGACCCGGCTGAGGGCAAGGTGGCTCGCATGTTCGCGCCCTACGACGGCCGCGTGCTCAGCCTGGCGTGGTCGCCGGACGGCTCGGCGCTGGCCACGGCCGGCGAGGACTGGATCATCCGCCTCTGGGACGCCCGAAGCGGACAAACGATCCGGGTGCTGGGGGGACATCTCGGGGAGATCACCGCGCTGGACTGGTCCGCCGACGGGCAGTGGCTTGCCTCCGCGTCCGCGGACAAGACGGTCCGCCTGTGGGACGTGACCGCCGAGGGGCCGGCCACCGTGCTCCGCGGCCACGACGCCGAGGTGACTTCCGTGGCCTGGTCGGGCGGCGGCCTGCTCGCCTCGGGCGGGCGCGGCGGCGCGGTCTGCGTTTGGGACGTCTCGGCGGCCCGGACGATCCACAAGCTCTCGGGGCACGCCGGACCCGTCTTGGACGTGAGGTTTTCGCCCGACGGCCGGCTCCTGGCCTCGGCCGGCGGCGCACCCCGCAAGGCCGACTCGATCCGCGTCTGGGACGCGGCAAGCGGCTCGTTGGTGAAGGCTTTCGCGCCTCACGAGAACGGGGACGGCTGCCTGGCCTGGTCGCCGGACGGCCAGTTGCTGGTGGCCGGCGGGTACTGGTTCGACGACAGCGTTCGCGTCTGGGACGTGGGCGCGGGAGAGATCGTGCACACCCTCAAGAAGCCGTGCGGGACGCTGCCGGCGTTCTCCGCCGATTTCGGACCCGACGGCGTGACCGTGGCCGTCGCCGACGCGGCGGGGAACGTGCAGTTCTGGGAGGCCCTGGCAGGGCGCTCGCTCCACGGGCTTCCGGCCCATGCCGCCTCCGTGCGATGCGCGGAGTTCGACCCCTCGTCGGGCGCCGTGGCGGCGGGCTACCTCGATGGGAGCGTGCGGATCTGGGCCGCGGAGACCGGCGAGCCGGTCTGTACGGTCACCGAGGCTCCCGCCGCGGCGAAGCAGTTGGCCTTTTCGCCCGACCTGAGGATGCTGGCCACGCGGTACGAGACGGGCGGCACGATCGACATCTGGGACACGCTCGCCGGGCACCGCTTGGCCCAGATCCGCGGGACGCGCAGCGAAGTGGAGTACCTGCTGTGGTCGATCGACAGCGCGACGGTCGCGGCGGGCAACGGCACCGCGCAGCTCTACAGTGCGACCGACGGCTCGCAGGTCCGCAGCCTGCCCACGCACGGCAACACCATGGCCTGGTCGCCGGACGGGGGCGTCCTGGCCGTGGCCGTCGGCGGCGACGTGCGGCTGTTCAGCGGCGGGGCCGGGGCCCCGACCGACCGGTTCTTCCTCACGCGCGACGACGTGGTCGCGCTGGCCTGGTCACCGGACGGCGAGCTGCTGGCCGCGGCCTGCGAGCGAAACCGGCTCTATCTCGTCAAGCCGCAGGAGCCCCGATCGCGTCCCGCGCTGCTGGAGGGACACAAGGCGCGCGTCGCACGGTTGCTCTGGAAGGACTCCAATACCCTGGTCTCCGGAAGCCGCGACGCAACGCGCGTCTGGGACGCGGTCGCGGGCAAGGCGCTGGCGGCGATGCCCTGGGACGGGACCACGATCGCGCCGGACGCCGGGCTGTTCGCCCAGCGCGAGGGGAGTCTGCTGCGGCTCCGCACGCTGAGCGACGGACGCCTGGTCCGCACGTTGGTCTCGCTCTCCGGCGGGGGCTACCTGGCGGTCCACCCGGCAGGGCATTACCGCGTGGCCCCGCAAAGCGAAGCCGAGCTGGCCTGCATCGTCCAGACCGCCGAGGGCCAGGAGATGCTCTCTGCGGCGGCGTTCGCCGAGCGGTTCGGCTGGAAGAACGATCCGGCCCTGGTGCGAACCTGGGGCGACTGACCCTGCACGGCGGCTTATCCTGGCGGTCCCATCCCGCCCGTCCAGGCCGTACCCCCGCCGAGGCCCGGCTCGTTGCCCCGCGGCCGGTTCGGTAGAATCCCTGGCATGAACGCGATCTGCCTGATCGTCGATCGGCTCCAGTCCGGATACCTCGGCGCCTACGGGAATACGTGGGTGCATACGCCCCATCTAGACCGGCTCGCCGCCGAGTCATTCGTGTTCGACCAGGCCCTGGTTGACTCGCCCCGGCTGGGTCCGCTCTATCGATCGCTGTGGCACGGCTGGCATGCGATTCGGAGACGCGACCCGGAGCCTGATCGGCCCGCCCTGGCCGACCTTCTCGGCGAGGCGGGCGTGTACAACGCGCTGTTGTGCGACGAGGCGGAGGTGATCCGCCACGGGCTGGCCGAGTCCTTCGACGAGGTGACGCCGATCGACCCGCCGTTCGAGCCGTGCGTGGCGGCGTCGATCGACCAGACGCATCTCGCCCGCGGGTTCGCGCAGATGATCGACTGGCTGGAAGGCGCGCCCCGACCGCACTTGCTGTGGTGCCATCTGTCGGGATTGGGGGGGCCGTGGGACGCGCCGATCGACTTGCGCGAGTCGTTCCGCCTGGAAGGCGACCCGCCGCCGTACTCGGGCCACGAGGCCCCCTCGCGGAGATTGGAGGCTGAGTTCGATCCCGACGAGCTGCTCGCCTATTGCCACGCCTACGCCGGGCAGGTCGCGGTGCTGGACACCTGCGTCGGAGCCCTGCTGGAGTTCCTCCACGAGAGCCCGCTGGGCGCGGAGACACTGCTCGTGCTGATGGGAGCCAGGGGCTTCCCGCTCGGCGAGCACGGCCGCGTGGGGCCCTGCGACGAGCCGCTCCATGGGGAGGTCGTGCACGTTCCTCTCATGATGCGGCTGCCGGACGGCCAGGGCGCGACCGCGCGGACCGCGGCCCTGGTCGAGCCTTCGGACCTTTGGTCCACGCTTCTCGCTTGGTGGCGCGTGGCGCCCCCCGAGGCGCCGACGGCCCGCGACCTGTTGCCGCTCGTTCGCGAAGAGGTGGACGCGCTGCGGGACCGGCTCCTGCTGATCGACGAGGGGTTCCAGCAAGCCATCCGCACGCCTGCCTGGTATCTCCGCGCCTCGGGCAGCATCGAGGACGGCAGCGAGATCAAGCTGTACGTCAAACCCGACGACCGGTGGGAGGTCAACAACGTGGCCGATCGGTGTCACGACGTGGTGGACAAGCTCCGCCGCGCGTTTGAGACAGCCGGGCAAGCGCTCCAAGCGGGTCGGGCCACGGACCTCGCACCGCTCGACGAGCTGCTCCTGGCCGGCCTGGAGTAAGCCGGCCGACGCTGAGGGCGGCCCTCTGCATCGGGGGGGGTGGCGCCGCGCGACGCATGGCAGCCCGCGTCAACTTCGGGAGCTTGAGCTGTCTGAGGCGGGTTCCGAGCGCCAACGGCGGGAGATCGCGAGTTCCAGGTCCGCGTAAACGGGGTAGGCGTGCGGAGCAAGGGCTCGCTATAATCCCGCGCGTTTTTTCCCGGCTCGGGGCGCACCCCTCACTTTGACCCCCCCTCGACGATGATCGGACAGGGACGTCCGACGACATCGCACGGATGCGCACGCCGGCGCGCGGTTGCGGCCGCGACCGGCCTTGCGTCGAGGCTTGCGCTGCACGCCGCCGTTACGCTCCAGGCGGCGGTCGGGTTCGGCCAGGACCACCAGGACGCCATCCGCGTCCGCGTGGCCTGGGGTGGCGGGGCCGAACAGGTCTGGGCAGGAAGCATCTCGGTGGACCCGGGAACGCTCCGCGGGCCGAGCCCACTGGGAATCGAGGCCGACGAGGCCGGCTCCATGTGGCTGGAGCAGGGGAAGCTCGTCATCGCCCAGCGGAGCGGCCGCACATTCGATGGCGTGGACCTGCTGGTCGATGCCCCGGCCGATGCGCGCCTGATCGTTCGACTGGCGCCCGAAGGACGACAGGGGGAACGGCAACCCACCGTCGTCCCGCTGACCACGCTGATGGGCGAGTCGGTGGCCGCCGACCTGGACGACCGAGGCAATCGCCTGCTCGTGCGTCGCGCGCCGGGCGACTCGCTCCGGATCAGCACGGCCGAGCGATCGATGGTCTTCGTGCCGGGCCAGGTCGTCCATCTCCAGGTGCATCCCCATCGGCTGGCGGTCCCGCCGGAAAGCTCGGTCGATCTCGCCTTCGAGCTGTCTTGCGCCCACAGCTCCGACCTGTTGTGGAGCAAGCGCGAGACGGTCGTCGCGGGCGAGGCGGCGCCAGTGGAGTTGGAGGTGCCGCTGGGGGCCGAGGAGGGCGTCTACGAGCTGGCAATTCGCGCGACCACCTCGGCGGGGGCGGCATGGTCTGCGCGGTTGCGCAATCCCCTGGGATGGAGGCAGACCGTGGCCGAGCGGCGGGTGCAGATGGTCGCCGTGACGTCGCAGCGTTCGCGGGCGAGCGCGTCGGACACCGAGCCCGCGCTAACGACGGTCGTCGAGGTCGATCCGGCGAATCCGGCCTGGTTCGAGCGGTTCGCGAAGCTGCCGCAGTTGCCAGGAGTTCCGCGACTGTGGAAGGGCCCGCTGGGAAATGGAAGCCAGGAACCTTGGCAGCACGAGCTGGGGACGCTCGCCCGACTTCGGCCCAGCCCGCTCGAGTCGGACGTCAGTTGGGAGGCGTACAGCCTGCCGATCGAGCAACCCGGCAAGCCCCACGTTCTGGCGATCCGCTATCCCAGCGACGTTCCGCAGACGCTGGGGATCAGCATCGTCGAACCGAACACGGCGGGCGCGGTGCTGCCGGTCGGCCTCGACAGCGGAATTCACCTGGCCGAGGAGATCGCCGGAGAGCTCGATCCCCCGCGCTGGCTGGAACACCGAGTTATCTTCTGGCCGCGGACCAAGGCGCCCATGGTGCTGTTCACCAACCGTCGCACCGACCGGCCGGCCGTGTACGGGCGGATCCGGGTGCTGGCCGGCTGGAACCGGCTGCCCCGGGCGCTTCCTCCAGCGGGTGACGAGGGCCCGTTGCGGGGATTGGCCGCGTATCTCGATCGACCGCTGTTCCCGGAGAACTTCGGAGCCAGCGAATCGCCGATCACGGTGAGCGATCGAAGCCTGGACGACTGGAGCACGTTCTACGAGGGCGGCAACCGCCTGGTGGAGTACCTGGAGCACGTGGGCTACTCGGGACTGGTGCTCTCGGTCATGGCGGACGGCAGCACGATCTACCCCAGCGACCTTGTCGAGGCCACGCCGCGCTACGACACAGGGGTGCTATTCGAGGCGGGCGTCGATCCGACGCGCAAGGACGTGCTGGAGATGCTCTTCCGCCTGTTCGACCGCGAAGGGCTCCAACTGGTTCCCGCCATGGAGTTCGCAGCGCCGCTGCCGCAGCTGGAAGAGGCACTGCGACGCGGGGGCCCGGAGGCCGATGGACTCCAGTGGGTCGGGGCGGACGGCAGGACGTGGACCCAGGTCCATCCTCCCCGTCGCGGACTGGCCCCGTACTATAACGTGCTCGACCCCCGCGTGCAGCAGGCCCTCCTGGCCGTGATCGCGGAGGTGGTCGAGCGATATCAACGCCACCCGTCCTTCGCCGGACTGGCGCTGCAACTCTCCGGCAACGGCTACGCGCAATTGCCGGGACCGCAGTGGGGGATGGACGACGCGACGATGGCTCGATTCCAGCGCGATGCCGAGATCGAGCTTCCGGCTCGGGGGCCGGGGCGCTTCGCCGAGAGGTCCCGATTGCTGAACGGGACCTACCGACAGAAATGGCTCAGGTGGCGAGCCGCGGAACTGCGACGTTTCTACGGGCAGGTGGACGAATTGCTGAAAGCGGCCCGGCCCGAGGCAAGGCTGTTTCTCACCGGCGCGGACATGTTCTCCGGCCCGGGAGCCCAGGCCGAGCTGAAGCCCGTCCTTGGCCGACGGACCTCGGTGGCCGAGGCCATGCTCCGCGCGGGGATCGACCTGGAGATGTATCGACAGCCCGAGGGTCCTCTGCTGCTGCGTCCCGAGCCGGTCGCCCCGTTGGGGCCGCCCGGCGTGCGGGCCGTGCATCTGGAGCTGGCCCAGATGCCCGACGCGGACCGTTGCTTTGCGTCGCTTCCGGTGCCCGGAAGCATCTTCGTGCAGCAACCGAGGCCCCTGCGGATACCGTCGTTTGACCAGCGGAGCCCCTTCCGCCGAACCCATGTCGCGCTGTTCGCGCAGCCCGTGCCGGCCGGTCGCCAGAACCGACGTCGATTCGTGCAAAGCCTGGCAGGACTCGATGCGAAGCTGATGCTCGATGGCGGATGGATGCTTCCGCTGGGCGGCGAAGAGACGATCCGCGACCTCGTGGCTGCGTATCGCCGGCTGCCGGCGATTCCGTTCCGGCGGCTGGCCGATTCCGAAGGCCAGAGATCGATCCAGCCCCTGACGGTCCGTTATGCGAGCCATCGCGGGCAGACCTATACGTACGTGGTGAACGATTCCCCCGTGGCTGCCACGCTGCGCTTGCGCCTGGACGCCCCGATCGGTTGCCGCCTGGAGGAGCTCAGCGGCATGCGATCCGTCAAGCCGCTTGACTATGGGGAGCAGGGCTGCTCGTGGACCGTCGATCTGGAGCCGTACGACCTGATTGCCGTGCGCCTGGGTTCGCCCAGCATCGAGTTCCGCGGAGCCGAGGTGACCGTCCCACCGGCCATCCAGGCGGCACTGGACGCGCGGATCCGCGACCTGGGGACCCGGGCCGCCCTGCTGCGCAGCCCGCCGCCGTTGGGAGTGATCGAAAACGCCGGCTTTGAAAAGGACTCCGGCGACCCGACGGCAGTCGCCGACTGGGCGATCTCGCGCAAGGAGAAAGTTGCCATCGAGCGCGACTCGCGGCGGGCGCACACCGGGGAGTGCTCGGTGCGACTGGCCAGCGAAGGTCCTGTCGCCTGCCTGGTCAGTCGGCCGTTTGAGGCGCCTTCGAGCGGTCGATTCTCCATGCTGGTGTGGCTCCGGGTGGCCGAGGCCTCAAAGCAGCCTCCCGTGCGCCTGGCCGTGGAGTGGGAGACGGCGGGCCGCGAGTATCGCTATGCGCAGCTCGGGCAGGCCGAACCGGGGCACGAGGCGGTGCCCATCGGGACGGAGTGGGCCCCGTACATCTTCCAGGTGTATGACCTCCCCTTGGACGGCGTGGGACAGATGCGGGTACGCTTTGACCTCATGGGCCCGGGGCAAGTCTGGATCGACGACGTCCAGGTCTCGGACCTGGCCTTCAATCGCACGGAGCTGGTGGAGCTCTCCAAGCTGATCACCGTGGCCAGCAGCAAGCTCCAGCGCGGGCACGTGGGCGACTGCATCCGGCTCCTGGAAGGGTACTGGCCCCGGTTCCTGGAGAGGAACGTGCCCCTGGGCGCCGAGGGCCTGGCTCGGCGGCCGCCCAAGCCGCAGCCCGATCCACCCCGGCAGCCCGAGCGAACGGGCAACGTGCTGGATCGCCTGCGGGGCTTTGTCCCCCGGCCCTTGCGCTTCTGACGTCCGCCCCTCGGCCGCCTCAGCATCGCGCCCGCGCCTGCGCCGCGCGCGTGGCGAGCCCGGGCGTCGGAGCCGCCCAGGTGACGGCGTTTGGCTGTCTTCCCTCCGCCTCCGGCCTCGAAGCGCGGCGCCGAACGCCTTCCGACGTCCGGATGCGATGCCCCATGAATCAGGGGGTGCCGTACGGAGCTTGCTCGTTTTAGAATAGAAGGTTTGCCGTCTGGGAGACCGCGCAGGGAGATTGACGCACCAGCCATGAGCCGCCTCGGCGTACGCCGAATCCTTGAGCACCTACGGACCATCTTCGATACGGGATCGGCGGGGCGGTTAATCCTGCTCAGCCCGCTCGTGGGCCTGGTCGCCGGGCTGGGAGCGGCCCTGTTCTTCTGCCTCCTCGGCATGGCCCAGGAGTTCGCCCTTGGGCACGTGGAGGGATACTACCCCCCGCCGGCCGGCACAGAGGGCTCGACGCACGCCCCCCAGTTGCCGGCGCACTGGTGGGCCGTGCTTCTGGTGCCCACGGTCGGCGGTCTGGCTTGCGGCCTGCTCGTTTACGGCTTCGCCCCCGAAGCCGAGGGCCACGGCACCGACGCCATGGTGCGGTCTTTCCATCGGTCGGGCGGTCGGATCCGTGCCCGGGTGCCGCTGGTCAAGGCCCTGGCCTCGATCCTCACCATCGGCTCCGGCGGCTCGGCCGGACGCGAGGGGCCGATCGCCCAGATTGGCGCGGGTTTCGGCTCGGTGCTGGCCGAGAAACTCGGGCTGAGCGAGCGCGAGAGGCGGTTCCTCATGCTCGCGGGAGCCGGCGGCGGGATTGGCGCGATCTTCCGAGCCCCGCTCGGCGGCGGGCTGTTCGCTGCGGAGGTGCTTTACGCCTCCACGGCGCTGGAGTTCGAGGCCGTCATTCCGGCGATGATCGCCTCGGTGACGGGCTACGCCACCTTCGCCGCGATCTACGGGCAGGGACTCGCCTTCAACACGCCCGGCAATCTGGTATTCCACAACCTGGCCGAGCTGCCGCTGTACGTAGTGTTCGCCGTCGTCTGCGCCGTGATCGGGTGGCTCTACGTGCGTGTATTCTACGGACTGCGCGACCACCTGTTCCGCCGCCTGTCGGTCCCCAACGCGTTGAAGCCGGCCATCGGCGGGCTGCTGCTCGGCCTGCTGGCCCTCTGGCTGCCCCAGTGCATGGCCGGCGGCTACGGCTGGATTCAGAGGGCGATCCACGGAGAGCTGACGCTCTTCCTGCTGGTCGTGCTCTGTCTCGGCAAGATCATAGCCACATCGTTCACGATCTCGTCGGGCGGGAGTGGCGGGGTGTTCGCGCCGTCCCTGTTCATCGGGGCCATGCTGGGCGGGGCCTTCGGCCGGGTTTGCGACGGCCTGGTTCCCGGCGCCATCGAGTTTCCCGAGGCCTTTGTGCTGGTCGGGATGGGCGGCTTCTTCGCCGGCGTGGCGCGGGTGCCGCTGACGGCCATGCTCATGGTCTGCGAGATGAGCGGCTCCTACGGCCTGCTCGTGCCGCTGATGGTCGTGTGCATCGTCAACGTGGCCCTGCTCTCCTCGCGGTGGACGATCTACGAGGAGCAGGTCACCGCCATGGTGGACAGCCCCGCCCACCAGGGCGACTTCGTCATCGACGTCTTGGAGCAGATGCAGGTCAAGGAGGTCATGGATTCGAAGCGCAAGCTGGAGCTCGTACCCGAATCGATGCCCCTGGACCGCATCCTCCACCTGGCCGCCTCGTCGCGGAACATGTACTTCCCAGTCGTGGACAAGGACGAGCGTCTGGTCGGCATTTTCTCGCTCCGCGACCTCCGTTCCGTGCTCACGGGCAACGGCGGCGGCCCGCTGGTGGTGGCCTCGGACCTGGCCGGCAACCCCGTCCTCACGGTGACCCCCGAGGACGACCTGCACATGGCCCTGCGGCGATTCACGCAGAAGAACATCGACGAGCTGCCGGTCGTGGCCACCGACGACCCGCGCCGGATCGTGGGCGTGCTCAGCCGCAAGGATCTCATCTCGGCCTACCACCACCGGACCACCCATCTGCGCGAGGCCCATCGCGAGGCGCCGTGAGCTGGGGGGGCCCGTGTTCCAACGAAGTGGATCAGCGCGTCTCATCGCCGCCGGCGAGTCGTGTCCTTCCCCGGTGGCGCGCGGCGCAAGTCGGCTGGAGGCAGGCGGCTCGGGTTCTGCAGAACTTGCCCGCGCGTCGGACCCTTCGGTGGTGTCAGACTCGGATTCGCGCCTGAGGTCTGACGGACGGCGACGGAATCCGCGGCGGAACAGCGCGGCAGAAGTCGGTGGGGCGCCGTCGTCTGTTACGTCTGCGTGGGTCTCGGCCCATCGCACGTGGGGCGGCGGCGAAAAAGAAGGGGTTGTCTAGGCTGAATGGGATGCGGGCGACGGCAGCGCAATTGTTAGTTTCGTTAGGGTTCCATGTTCCCAGTTGCGCGCCGATTGACGCCTTGGCGGCGGACATTAGGATAGCCCCCAGTCGAGACCTTGGCGAGGAATGCTGAGACTCTGTGCCCCGCGAAAATGTTGCCCCCGCTTGCCGAGAGGAACTGCCCCCATGACGACTTCAATCTGGCGCATCCGGTTGACCGTAACTTCGATGGCCGCGGTCCTTTGCTCCGCCGCTCTTCTGCAACCCGCCAACGCTCAGATCACCACGATCCAGTGGACGGGTGGCAATGACCCAATGTTCTGGAACCAGACGGGCAATTGGAGCCCGACGAACATCCCCGATACGAACGAAGAGCTGGCGCTTTTCGACAGCACGGGAAACCCGGCTGGGGACAAGATGTCGATTTGGCTCTCCAACGACCGCACCGTCCAGGGGATCCGGTGGGATGACATCCGGTTCCAACTCAGTGGGACAGGGCGCACACTAAGTCTGGACGGTTCTCAGGCCACCTCGGGCCGAGCTCTGGTCCAAGCGTCGGACAACGGCAACATGGATGGAATCCGCGTCGATGTGGAGCTGTTGACGGACACCGAATTCCACTCCCCGCACGGCGGATGGGACCACGCGATCTCCGGTGAAATCCGCGGTGGCGGCGCCATCTACAAGACCGGCGGCGGACGATTCCTGTTCTCCAATTCTAACACCTTTACGGGCGTCACGTACGTCCAGGAGGGTTACCTCCGGGTCTTCAGCGGCGGCCTGGGTGCGGACGGCGCAGGACAGCATACGGTCGTCGAGAACGGTGGCGGCCTGGAGCTCTACCCGACGACCTTCGGCACGACGTACGAACGCCTTTTCATCGAGGGGGCCGGGCCGAGTGGCAATTCGGCCCTGTCCGGCGTCTCGAATGCGAACTGGGCGGGCGAAGTGACCCTCACCGGAGACACCGCCATCGGGTACGTGAGCCTCGGCGGCAACTTCACCATCAGCGGTGACATCGGCGAGCAGGGTGGATCGTTCGGGATCGACGTCGCCAACAGCATGAATCAGTCGCTGACCCTCTCAGGCAACAACACCTACACGGGCGACACGAACGTCCTGACCAACGCCACGTTGATCAACAACGGCGTGATCGTCGGCACGACGAACGTCACCTCGCCCGGCTCGCTGGCCAAGGGGACAGGCGTGTACGGCCTTGTCAACGTCGCCAACGGCGGCGTATTCGCGCCGGGCACCAGCGTGGGTGAAGCTACCACCGATACGGCCGCCTGGCAGGCTGGCGGCGGGTACGAGGTCGAGATCGACATCGCCACCGGCACGGCCGGTCAGGACTGGGACCTGTGGAGCATCAGCGCGTCGGCCGGGAGCCTGCTCGACGTGGAGGCGACCGCCGGGGACGTGTTCCGAGTCCTCGTCGCCGGCACCGCCGCCGGCTTCGACAACAGCCTGGACTACTCCTGGTTGATCGCCGAGACTGCAGGCGGGATCGTAGGCTTCAGCGAAGACAAGTTCGCCGTCGACACCTCGGGATTCGTGCCGTCGTTGGGTGGCGGGCAGTTCTCGCTCTCCCAGGTGGACAGCTCGCTGTTTCTGAACTTCAACGCCGACGGGGACGGCGCCGTGCCCGCGCCGTCCGCCATCGTCGGCCTTGCCGGTCTGGCCCTCTCCGGGCTGGGGTACTGGTTCATCCGCCGCCGGCGATAAGCGCGGCAGCGCCCCGACCGCGGACCGATGAGCAACGAACGGCCGCCGGCCACACGGTCTCAGGCGGCCGTTTCTCTCTTGGCCCGCGTGAGGCGCCGGAAGAGCGCGGCCGGGACGAGCGCCGCGCTCGCCGCCAGCAGCAGAATCCAGGTCGCCGGCTCGGGCACCGCGGCCACGGTCATGGCGTTGAGGAACACGCCCGGAGAGTTCACTCCGGGCGCGGCGCGGCCCTCGATCAGGATCTGCCCCAACGCGTCAGCGGCTACCACGAAATCGAAGTGATAGACGTCGTTGTCAGGTGGCGTGGGGTTGCCGCTGCTCAGGTCGTTTCCGTTGAAGAGGTAGTCGTCCTGGACCAGAAGGCCGTTGGCGAACCAGTCGCTGGTCCGATCGCCCCCCGATCCATCGTCGAACGACCACAGCGTGACCTCGTAGGGCTGGCCTGGAGTGAGTCCCTCGACCAGCATGTCAAGCCCCTCGTCGTTGTTGTTGAAGTCGCTGGCGAAGGCGAAGTCGCGCAGCAGCTCCTGCCGCGTGAACAGGCCGCCGTCGGTGGGGACTCCGCGGCGGCGGTCGTCCACGCCGCTGGCCGCGCCGCTGAGGGTGACGGTCAGGTCGCCGAAGTCAATCGAGGTGGTCCCGCCCGTGATGACGAATTCCTCGAAACCCGGCTGCGTGTTGGCCGCCCCCGTGGCGTCGCGGTCGTTGACGTCGATGGCCAGCACCAGCTCCCAGCCTGTCCGCTCATTGACCTGGAGCCCGTTGAGGAACGTCGCCGGAGCTGAGTCACCCGTCGTCGCCGGATTGCCGCGGCCCTGGATGACGAGTTCCCCGTTCCGATCGGCGTAGGCCGAAAAGGAGATCGTGTTCTGCCCGTCCATGGTCGGCGGCGCGCTGCCGTCGAACGTGTACTGGCCGACCGGCTCGGGCCCCAGCCCGCCGACCACCGACCAGTCCGACACGCGGTCGCCCGTGCTGCCTGTGTCGAACGACCAGAGCGTCACGTCGTAGAGCTGCCGTGGCTTCAGGCCCGTGATCGTCGTGTCCAGCCCGTTGCTGGAGGACTGGCCGGGCGCGAAGAGAAAGTCGCGATAGACGGCCCCTTGCGTGAGCGCGGGCGTGGTGGCCGGTGTGGTGCGGAGCCGGTGATTCACGTTGAGGTTCGAGAAACCGACGCCGTCCACGTCGATCGCCATGCCGCCGGGCAGGGCGCGACTGAAGCCATCGTCGGTAGGCTCGATCAGGTCGCCGGGCGAAAGCGACTCGAAGCCCGGCTGGAGGTCTGAGCCCGATTCCACGTCCACTCGCAGAACGACAGCGGCGCTCGCCACCGACCCGGCAAGAATGCCAGCGGTCATAGCAATCGTTTCAAGTGCACTCTTCATCAAATCCCCCCTGTGACCGAAGCTGTCGAAAGGCCGGAACGGGAGGCTGGCGGGACTCGGCAAAGAGAGCGGCCAGCTACGCCTCCAGGATAGTCGCGGCCAGGGACCGGGGCAACCGTTCTGCGTGGCGGGCCCGCACCGCGCAGCGCAAGCGATTGGTTCGTCGCAAGTTAGGGCCCTTTGTCGGGATGCTTGCGCGGGATATCCCCGTGTTGGGAAGATGCGGCCAAGCGCAGCGGTCCCGGTGAGGGGCCAATCCCGATTGGCTTGCGGTCGTTCCGCATCAACGCGGTTGCGGTCGTCTCTCCCCTCGTGCGGGCGGACGCGGGCTTGTTGACCACCCCGCGCCGCTCTGGTATTCGTAGGCGTTTCCCCGTCGCCAACTGTCCTCCGCCAGGAGCTTTCAGAAATGCCCCACGAAGTGACCCTGATCCCCGGCGACGGCACCGGCCCCGAGTTGGCCGACGCCGCGAGGATGTGTATCGACGCCACGGGCGTTGCGATCGCGTGGGACGTGCAGGAAGCCGGCGTGGACGTCATGGAGCGGACCGGCACGCCGCTGCCCGACGCGGTGATGGAGAGCGTGCGCCGCACCCGCTGCGCCCTGAAGGCCCCGATCACCACGCCGGTGGGCACGGGCTTTCGCTCGATCAACGTGTACCTTCGCCAGGAACTGGGCCTGTTCGCCTGCGTGCGGCCCTGCAAGCAGTATCCGGGCGTGCGGAGCTTCTTCGAGCGCGTGCCGGTCGACCTGGTCGTCGTGCGCGAGAACACCGAGGACCTGTACGCGGGCATCGAGTTCCAGCAGGGCCAGCCCGAGACGGCCGAGCTGATCGACTACATTAACCGGGTCTCGAAGGACCGCAAGATCAAGACGGGGCGGGAAGAGACGGGCGTGTCGATCAAGCCGATGAGCATCTCCGGCACGGAGCGGATCGTGCGGTTCGCCTTCGAGTACGCCCGCGAGAACGGGCGCAAGAAGGTCACGGCCGTGCACAAGGCCAACATCATGAAGTACTCGGACGGGCTGTACCTGGAGCATTCCCGCCGCGTGGCCGAGGAGTACCCCGACGTGGAGTTCGAGGACCGGATCGTTGACAACATGTGCATGCAGTTGGCGCAGAAGCCGGAGCTGTACGACGTGATCGTGCTGCCCAACCTTTACGGCGACATCGTCAGCGACCTGGCGGCCGGGCTGGTGGGCGGGCTGGGCGTGGCCCCGGGCGCGAACATCGGGCCCGAGGGGGCCGTGTTCGAGGCCACCCACGGGTCGGCCCCCAAGTACAAGGGTCAGAACAAGGTCAATCCCACGGCCCTGATCCTCTCCGGGATGCTCATGTTGCGGTACCTCAAGGAGACCGAGGCGGCTGACCGGCTGGAGCAGGCGGTGGCCGCGGTGATCGCCGAGGGCAAGTCGGTCACCTACGACATGAAGCCGCATCGCGATGACCCCACGGCCGTGGGAACGCGCGAGATGGCCGAGGCCATCTGTGTCAGGTTGAGATAGGGGTTAAGGTGGGGCGATGCTGGCCGCGGCAGGGGCCGGGCAGGAGAGGGTCAGTCCTCGCGCCCGCGACGTTTGGAGCCCTCGTCGCCCGGCCGGGGGCCGAACGACGGGGTGAAGCCGTCGTCGCGTTTCTGGCTGGTGGACGGGCTCGTGGGGCTCGGCTTGGTGCCCGTTCCGGATGCGGGCTTGCCGCCGGTGGGCTGAGCGACCCGCCATCCGGCCCACGTGTTGGCCAGGCCGGGGTTGTCCGATTGCGTGTACGTTCCGGCGAACGTCCTTCCGTCCCTGGAGAGCTTGAACACGAAGGTTCCGGAGTAGGCGATGCGGCTGCTGTAGACAGAGGTCCGCGCCCACTCGCCCGTCAGCGTGCGACCGTCGCGGGAGAGCTTGCCGGCCATGCGGCCCTCGTAGTTCAAGTACTTGTGGCTTCCGATTCGGTCGTAGTTCTTGTACTGGGCCACGGCCTGGCGCCCCTCGACCTTGAACTCGATCTCGTTGCCGAAGCGGTCCTGCCAGCTCCCCGCGAAGCTCGGATTGTTCCGCCGAACCACGGTTCGGGGCCCTTTCTCGTCCGGCCTGCGAGGCTCGTCCACGGCCACGCTCTCGGCCTCCTCGATCTCCTCCAGGCGTTTCTTCACGCGCATCTCGCTCAGGCCCGAGAGCTTGGGAAGGGCCTTCTCGTACCACAGGGCCGCGCGCGAGCGGACCTGCGTTCGGGCGATACCCTGGTACTTGTCCATCAGATCCCACCAGCCGTCGCCCAGCGCGACCTCGGCGTCGGCCGAGTTGGGCCCCGCCATCTCCCGCTTGGCCAGGGCGTCGAGCGTCCCGTCCGCGGCCAGCGCGAGCATGGGCAGGCCCCGGTCCCAATCACCGCGATAGAGGCAGTAGAAAAGGCCTGCCGCGAGATTCGCCTTGGGATCGGCCGGGCTCTTCTCCAGCGTTTCCAAGGCGCCTTCCACTTCCTTCTTGGCCTTGGCCACCTCCTCGACCTCGGCGGCTCGCTCGGTCACCCGACTGAGCAGCTCGCCGTCGCGGGCGTGGGGGGCGGCCGCCTTGGCCATTTCCAGCATCTCCCTGGCAAGGTCGTAATCGTCGGCGAGGATGGCGTCCTCCACCAAGGCGGCCGCCTGCTGGGCGACTGCCTTGTGATGACGGGTGAGTGTCGCCCCTTTCGCGGCCTTGGCGACGATCTCGCGCTTCGTGGCCGACAGGTCGATCTCGTACCGCCGGCCCATCTCGTCCACCGCCTTGCACGCCAGGTCGGCCTCGCCCACGATCGCGGCCATGTCGCGCGCCACGCGCATCAGCACGTATGCTTCGGTCGGCTCCTTGCTCTCCACCCCGCGCTTGAGCAGTTCCTTCGCCAAGGCTTCCTTTTGCAGAACGGTCCTGGCGGCCTCGTACTCCTTCTCAAACACCTCGCGAATGAGCTTGAGCACCTCGTTCTGCTGCTCGACCGCCGGGATCGGCTGCTTCTTGCCGCTTGCCCCCTTCGACCCGTCGCCGAACAGCCCCTGGCCCAGGGCCGAGGTCGTGCCACAACCGATGGCCGCCGCCAGCAAGGCCGCGGCAAAATGTCGCGCCTGGTTTCCCGTCATGGCGAATCAACCTCCTTCACGGTTCGGGCACGCCTCGCAACGATGGATGCTCACGCCGGAACTCCCGGCGACGGAGTCCTGCCATTCTAACACCTCAGGCCGAGGATAAGCCCAATCCCGTTACACAACTGTTACATAAGCTTTCACGAGGACTTGGTTTGGGTCGATTTCCCGCACTTCCCGTGGGAAGGGGGGACCGTATGGCCCCAAGTCGCGCGTCCCACGCCACGGGGGGTCTAACGAAGTTCCAAGGCTCGCTCAGCTCCCTTCCGCGGCCGCTCGGCTTCTCGCTTATCCTCTTGGTCGCGCGCCGCCCCGGTTTGGTTCCCAGTCGCCACGGGGCGGCCCTGGGCCGTGCCGCTGGTACGGAGCCACCAGGGCCGGCCTGTTCTACGCCGAGAGGGACGCAAGCGTTCAATGACCACCGCAGCCGCGAGGGCAGGCGGCGGTGCGGGGCTGAATCAGCCTTTCACCGGCCGCCCCTCCACGGTGAGACGCACGGAGGGAGGCCGGGAATCCTTGGGCATGCGGTGTGCCGTCCACCAGAAGCAGCCGGCCTGGAGGAAGTCGGCCCTGGTCTGGCCGGGGCGCTTGTCGGCCAGCTCCACATCCATGGTCTTCGCCACGGCCACGCGGCGGTTGTCAAGCGAGCCGAAGTAGAACTGACGGTGGATCGGGTTCTCGTCGCCCAGCGACGCATCCACGGGAATCCACTCGCCAGTGGGCAGCAGGAACTCCGCCCAGACGTGCCAGCCGTCGGTGCGGTCGGCGAAGAACCCGGCCACCGTGCGCGCCGGCACACCGGCCGCGCGGAGCAGGGCCACCAGCAAGGCGCTGTAGTCGCCGCACTCTCCGTGGCCGTTCTTCAGGCAGTAGCCGGCCCCGCCCACCCCGTCGATGAGCTTGTACGTCATCTTCTCCAGGACCCAGTCGTAGGCCGCCCGGGCGAGCGAAGCCGGGTGCTTGTGCCGCGCCTGGATCTTCCGGGCCTGCTCGACGATCGCCGGCAGCTTCGTCTCGACGTACTTCTCGGGCCGCGTGAACAGCTCGTACTCGCGATTCCTGGCGTAGGCCGGCAGTTGGGCGGCCCGGAGCGCCTTGTGATCGGTAAGGACCTGCCGGCAGGTGATCTCGTAGGAGACCTCCAGCGACCAGGTGCCGTTGGGCCCGGGAAGACCGGTCGTGGCATAGCGCGTCGCGACGAGGGCCTGACCGGTCACATCGGCCACCAGCGGGGCTTTGGGACGCACGGTCACCTCGCCCACATCCTGCTCGGTCTGGTTCTTCGGCACCGGCAGCCAGATCTCCAAAGACCGGAGCGGAAGGTTGCCGTTGGTGACGATCGCCCGATGGGTGATCGCGAATCGGCGCGGCCGGACGTGGCGGACCAGGCGGCTTGATCCGCGCGGCTGCGCGCCAGATGGAATCGCGGCCGCTGCGGCCGCTGCGGCTGCTGCGCCTACTCCCAGCCGAAGCAGATCGCGTCGCGAGATCGGGGGCATGGCCACATCCCTCTACCGGAAAGGTCGATGCGAGACACCTGTATGATAGCCGCCGCGTGTGGGAAGCCCAGCAAGCGCCGAGAGATCGACAGGAAACCGCGCCCCGCCGAAACCGCGGGGGATGCAGAACGAATGTGGTGGGTGTCGCTGCGATCTCATGCCCCCCTGAAGTGGCGGCAAGCGCAACCGCCGCGCCATGAAATCGTTGCGGGGGCCTGCCGTCGCAATTAGCCTGAGAAATGCTGGCGACCATCGGGTCCGGTCAGTCGGGTCAATCTACAGGCAGCGCGTCCTGCGAGGAGATCAGAACAAGATGAGACAATTGCTCGTGGTACCCGTCACGGTCGTCATCCTGGCTGCCAGTCCGGCGGCCGGGGCCGTGATCTGGACGATCGGAACCAACAACGACTCGCACTCGGAAATGGAGCAGGAAGGTGGCTCCCGCAACGACGCCAACTTCTACGTGGATGGGGGCGTGGACTTCAGCTCGGTAGCCGGCTTTGGCGGCGTGGGTGCGGATCGAACCGGCTCTCCCGCGGAACCGCTGATCGACACCACCTCGCCCGACGCCTCGACCGAGGGTTTCCCTCGGGCGCTGACCGTGAGTACCACGAACCTCAATCTCTTCTTCGATCTTGCCGCGGACGACGCGTCGCGCGACACGCGCTACCGGGTGGACTTCGAGTTCCACACGGGCGCCGGCGGCACAGTCCACGACCTGGAGCTCTTCTGGAACGCGACCGACTCGCCGCCGACGAACGAGGTAGGCCAGGTCGCCGACCTGGGCTTCCCTTCGACGGTACGCCTGGAGTTCACCGCTGCGGAAGCCGGCGCGGTGGCCGGGCCCAACGTGCTCTCCTTGCAGCGCACGGGGGGGAGCGACACGGGGTGGCTCACCTTCGACCACCTGCGGCTCTCGACCGTCGATCCCCGTGAGGTGTTCACGATCGGCTTCGACGACAACACGCCCAGCGAATTCGACGCCGAGCACCAGGCGGATCAGAAGTTCTATTGGGAGCCGGGAGACTACTCGGGCACCGTGGGACTCAACGGCGCCGGCGCGAGCGTTACCGAGGCCGAGAACTACCGAGTGCCCGGCGGCGATAGCTCCGAGGGCTTTCCCCGTGCCCTTCAGGGAACCGGCACCAACTCGAAAACCGACATCTTCTTCCAGCTCACCGAGGAGGAAGTCGGGTTTGGTAAGTTCCGCTTCCAGACGGACCTGATCAACCTGGGAAGCGGCTCCACCCACGACCTGGAGTTCCTCCTCAACGGCAACCTGATCCACAGCCTCAGCGGCGTGACGGGCAGCACCGCGGTGGATATCGATCTGGCGCTCCCGCCCGACTTGCTCAACGTGGGACCGAACGTCTTCTCGATCCAGAGGACCGGGGGCGGCGACCAGAGCCCGTGGATTCAGTTCGACTACCTGGCCCTGACCTCCGTCGTGCCCGAACCATCCACGTTCGTTCTGGCTGGGCTGGGCCTGTTGGGACTGGGGCTGGCCGGCTGGCGGCGTGCGAGGCGGCGGGTCACCCAGGTCTGAGCGGGACCGCAGTACGGCTGGACGGGCTCCAGGGAGACGCGGGCGCCCGGGGCGCTGCATCCGGGTTGGGCGCGACCAGCCCCCCCCCTGCCTGTCCGTTGCAATTCCCGCAACGCCGCTGCACAATACGGGGGATGGGGGAGTACGCGGTTTGCGCATCCGCTTGTCGGGGGAGGAAAGCATGGCTTCCAGGTTCTGGACGCGCGGTGCGGCCGGGGCTGCCGCGATTCTGGCGCTTCAACTCACCGGCTGCGGGGGCGGCCCCGAATTGCCGCCGATGGCCCCGGTCAGCGGGAAGGTGACTCTCAACGGCACGCCGCTGACCCGCGGCACCGTGCAGTTCGTTCCCGACAAGTCGCAAGGCACGCAGGGGCCTCCCGCCCTGGGTATGATCGGTCCCGACGGTCGGTACTCCCTGAAGACCGCCGGCGTGGAAGGCGCGATCGTGGGCCACCACAAGGTCCGCGTGGAGAGCCGCCAGCAGCCCAAGGACGAGACCGACACCATGCCCCCGTCGCTTATCCCCGAGCGTTACGGCAACGAGAACGCCTCGGGCCTGGCGTTCGAAGTCCAGGCCGGCCAGAAGAACGATATCCCGATCTCCTTGACGTCGCCTTAGCCGGCTCCCTGTTTCTCGCAGGTTGAGCGGCCGGGTTTCGAGTCCCCTCTTCTCCCGATCAGGAATCCCGCCATGTTCGCCAAGGTCAAGTTGACGTCCTCAGAAGGCCGCCGCGCGGGGCGCCGGGCGTTCACGCTGGTCGAGCTGCTCGTGGTGATCGCGATCATCGGCATTTTGATCGCGCTTCTCCTTCCGGCCGTGCAGGCGGCGCGCGAGGCCGCCCGCCGCGCCCAATGTTCCAACAACCTCAAGCAGATCGGGCTGGCGATCCTCAACTACGAGAGCGCGAACAAGGTGTTTCCGCCGGGCGAGATCCACGGCCGGGCGACCAACGGCTCCTGCCCGCACTGTAGCTGGGAGGGAGCGATCGGCATCTGGATGAACTTGATCTTCCCGTTCATCGAGCAGCAGGCGGCCTACGACCGGCTCGATTTCGAGGCCTATCCCCAGGATTCCTCCGCCGCCAACCGGGAGATCATGCAGACGGAGTTCTCGGCCTTCCTTTGCCCCAGCGACCCGTACCGCGGACTGACCACGCACTGGGGGGGCTCCGATCCGGACAACCGGGCCTTCATCCTCCACTACTACGCGGTCCATGGATCGAACGAGGCCTCGCGACTACCCCATCCCGACGGCACGAGCTGCGGCACCTACGGCCACTGCAACGGCCACGACGGCATCTTCTTCAACGACTCCGAAACGCGGATGAGCGACATCCATGACGGGTCGAGCAACACGGCCATGATCTGCGAGGTCTGGGGCCGGCTCTACAAGAACCACAAGACGCCGGCCGAGAGCGCCCCCGAATACTGCGGCTGGGGCGAGAGCAGCCGGGGCATGAACCTGCACACGGCAGTGTATTTCGACTACACGCCCAACAGCTACCGCTGCGACGCCTGGCACGCCAACAGCTTCCACCCCGGCGGCGTGAACTGCGTGTTCGCCGACGGCTCGGTCCACTTCATCATGGACACCATCGACCTGGAGACGTTCAAGGCCATTTCCACGATCCTCGGCGGCGAGGTCGTGGATAGCTCGGTCATCCAGTGAGCCGCTTGCGAGATCCGTCCGGGCCGGGGATAATGGCGCGGCGCCTGTCCCCCAGCCCCGGTCGAGAGGTCTCCACGATGACTTGCACCGCGCGACTCGCGCCGGCTCTTCTCATCCTCGCCGGCCTTTGCCCGCCAGCCGCGCCTGAGGCGCGGGCCGAGGCGCCGTCCGCCGCAGTCCTGGTTCCCGCCATCGACGGCCCCTGGTGGCAGGTGGCCGGCGATCCGGACCTCGGCAGGCTCACCGACCCGAAGCAGCAGCCGGTCGATTTCGGCGTCTGGCAGGCGGCCGACGGCACCTGGCAGCTCTGGTCCTGCATCCGCCACACGCGGTGCGGCGGCAAGACCCGGCTCTTCCACGGCTGGGAGGGCGCCAGTCTCACCGACAAAGACTGGAAACCGTTGGGCATCGTGATGCAGGCCGACCCCAAGCTGGGTGAAACGCCCGGCGGGTTGCAGGCCCCGCACGTTATCCGCCGGGGTGAGCAGTACCTCATGTTCTACGGCGACTGGCACCACATCTGCTCCGCCAGAAGCCGCGACGGCAAGACCTTCACGCGAATCCTCGACGAGAAGGGCCGCCCGCAACTGTTCGGCGAGGACGACCGGGCGGAAAACCGCGACGCCAACGCCCGCGACCCCATGGTCCTCTTGATCGGCGACGTGTACCACTGCTACTACACGGCCCACCCCAACGGCCAAGGCGCGGTGTTCTGCCGCACATCGAAGGACCTGCGCACCTGGAGCGATTCGAAGATCGTGGGGGCGGGCGGCTCGTCGGGCACGAAGTTCTACTCGGCCGAATGCCCGCACGTGGTGCGGCACGAGCCGTCCGGCTATTGCTACCTCTTCCGCACGCAGCGCTACGGCCCAAACGCCCGGACGAACATCTACCGCTCGAAGGACCCCATGGACTTCGGCGTGGGCCACGACCGCAAGCTGGTCGCGCGCCTTCCGGTCGCCGCCCCGGAGGTCCTCCGGCACGAGGGCCAGTGGTACATCGCCTCGCTGATGCCGTCGCTCAAGGGAATCCACATCGCGAGGATGAAGTGGGAGGCGGCGGATTAGACGTGAGGCCACCGCGGTAACGAAGTGGGTTGAACCACGGAGGACACGAAGGGCACCAAAAAGGCGGATGGGAGTAGTGTAGTGATTCCCCCGACACCATCGATCCGTGTCATCCGTGCTTCTTTCGCCTCCCGTACGTTCGCACCGTGTCGCCATCAACGGCGAGGAGGTCGCTCCGCGTGAAGATCGCCGTCTATTCGCTGGCCGTCGTGTTGGGGCTCGTTGGGCTGGTGTTCATCCTCGGCTCGCAGGGGGTGATCGCGCGGATCGTGGTCGGCGTGGTCCTCTTTGGCGCGGCCGCAGCCCTGGTGTGGCTGGCTCGCATGCAGCCCAGCCACACCACCGTGGTGCAGAAGATCGACCTGTCGGGCGACGTCAACCTCCAGAACCTCACCTGCCGGCAGTGCGGGGGCGGACTGGGCCAGAAGTCGATCAAGGTCCGGGCCGGGGCCGTGTTCGTCGAGTGCGAGTTCTGCGGCGCCGCCTACCAGCTCGAGGAGGAGCCGCAGTGGTGAGCGGGGACGGACAACTGGACGACTCACGCAAGCGGACAGACACCCTTTGCCGCGGACCGGCCCCAAGGGTGCTTCGCGCGGATGGTGCCAGTCCCCTTCTCGGTCGCCTGTGGCAGGCCGTGCGCAGCGACCTGTCAGGATTCGCCGCGGCGCTGCGACCTCATCCAGCCCCGAAGGTCGGGCTGCACGCGTACCCCGTCCAAGCGCCGGGCGGCTCGCGGCGGATTCACTTGCGCGTTGAGGACGACGGCTCGGGCCTCTTGCTGATCGACGTGACCGACGCGATCCATCTGAATCCCACGGCGACGCTGCTCGCCTATTACGCCCTGGAGGGCGTCCCGCGCGAGCGGGCCGCGGCCCAGCTCCGTCTTCGATTCCCGCGCGTCGAGGCTCGCGAGATTGCCGGCGTCACCGCAGCCATCTATGACATGATCGAGCACCTGCGCGGGTCCACGTCAGGCTGCCCGACCTGCGGCCTGGGGGACCTCTCGCGCACGGCCCTGTTCTCCGCGCCGCTCGGCGCGCCCTACAAGGCAGACCTGGCCCTGACCTATGCCTGCAACAACGCCTGCCCGCACTGCTACAATCCCGCGGAGCGGCGGAGCATGAGGTCGCTTGACGTGGCCGCGTGGCGTCGCGTGCTGGACAGGCTGGCCGCGATTGGCGTTCCGCACGTGGTCTTCACCGGCGGGGAGCCCACGCTGTTTGGCGGGCTGCAAGGTCTGATCCGGCACGCGAGCCGGCTGGGGCTGGTCGCGGGGATGAACACCAGCGGCCGCCGCCTGGCCGAGCCGGGCTTTGCCCGATCGCTCGCCGAGTCCGGCCTGGACCACGTGCAGATCACGGTCGAGTCGCCCGACGCGGAGGTCCACAACGCGATGACCGGCGCGGACTCGTTTGACGACACGGTCGCGGGCATTCGCCGCAGCCTGGCCGCGGGCCTGCACACGATCACCAACACCACGCTCACGCGGCGCAACGTGGCCGGGGCGGAGCGCCTCGTTGACTGGCTCGACGATCTCGGCGTGCGGACCTTCGCGGCCAACGGGATGATCCAAGCCGGGTGCGGGCGCGGCCACGCCGACGCGCTTCGGGAGGAGGAACTCGGGCCCGTGCTGGTGGCCTTGCGCGACCGTGCGGCGGAGTGCGGCATGCGTTTCCTGTGGTACACGCCCACCCGGTACTGCCGGCTCTCGCCCGTGGAGCTGGAGGTGGGCATCAAGCGGTGCAACGCGGGGCAGTACACGATGTGCATCGAGCCCAACGGCGACGTGCTGCCCTGCCAGTCGTTTTACGAGCCGGTCGGCAACGTCTTGCGCGATCCGTGGCCGATCATCTGGAACAGCCCCTTGTTCCTTCGGTTCCGCAACCGGACGGTTGATCCCGAAGCGTCCGGGCTGCCGGCGGAGTGCCGCGACTGCCCCGACCTGGCGGAGTGCGCCGGCGGCTGCCCCTTGGAGAGACGGAGGAAGACCTCCGAAGTCTTCGAGACTTCGGCAGAATGATCGCGGCGTTGCGGGATGGACCGAGAATTCCGAAGTCTTCAGGACTTCGGAAGTCTGAAACGTGCGAGGATCATCCACAATGGACGTGCTGGAACTGCTGTTCGGCGTGAGTCCCAGGCCCGGGGCGGCGGCGATGCGGAAGGCCGGCATCCGGCCCGGGCTTTACCATTACGTGCGCGAGGAGTCCGGCGCGCCGGTGCGGTTCCATCTCCGCGTGGACGGCGACGGGTCGGGCCTGCTGGTGGCCGGGGCCGCGGCGGCCGCGCGCCTTCACCCCTCGGGCGTAATCATCGCCAAGGGGCTGCTGGAGAAGGAGTCCGACGCCGCCATTGCCGCGCGGGTCGGCGGGGTGTTCCAGGGGGCGCCTCCGACACAGGTCGCGGACGACGTGGCCCGGGTCGGCCGCCTCCTGCAGAGTCTGGAGACGCCCGACGATCGCTTTCCGGTCTTCAACCTGGCCGACCCGAGCTTCGCATCCGACGTCAAGACGCTCGACCGGCCCCTTTCCGCCGACCTGCCCGCCGCCGAGCCGGCGCGGATCGAGCCAGTTCTGGAGCGGCTCTGGGAGCAGGCGATTCCGCACGTCACGCTGATCGCCGGCGCGAATACCCAGCCGGCCTGGCTGGTCCGAGCCGTGGAGAAGGCCGAGGACTTGGGGCTGATCGCCGGCGTGCGGGCGCGGGGTACGCTCCTCGCCGGAGACAACCTGATTCGCGACCTGGCCCAGGCCGGCGTGGATTACGTGACCGTGCCCTACCTGGCCGCCGATCCGGAGCATCACGACGCGCTGTGCGGCAAGGGCGATCACGCGGCGGCCCTGAAGGCCATCGAATCGGTCCACGCCGAGGAGGTCTGCCCGATGGTCGAGATCGCCCTGGTCGAGAGGACCCTGACGGACATCGAAGAGACGATCGAATCGCTGCCCGGACGGGAGGTCCGCAACGCCGGGGTGTTCGCGGTCGCCGTGACCGAGGGCAAGTCGTCCGGCGGGGCCCTGCAACCCGATGAGGTCCTGCAGGCGGCGGCGGTCGTCGAGGAGGTGGCCGCCGAGGTCGAGGTCAACCTCTACTGGTACCCGCCGGTCCGGTTCCACCTGGGGCAGTCGCTCGGGGCGCTGGTGCTCGGCGGGCCCCGCGCAAGCGGCGACACGGCGGTCCGCGTCGAGCCGGATGGCACGGTGATTCCGCCCCGCGGGCCGTGTCACGCGTCCGGCAATCTCCTCACCGACCCCTGGGAGCGGATCGCCCGGCGCGAGCCGATGCGACGCTACCGCAAGCGCGTGGCCACGAGCACCCACTGCGAGACCTGCCCGGGGCTGGCGATCTGTGCGGCCGATTGCCCGCGACTTCCCGAGGGCTGGGCCGACGGATGCATGGAGGAACGATGAATCGCACCATATCGTCGCGGCTTTCCGCCTGCTGGCTCCCGGTGCCACGGGCTGCTTGTCAGCCGGCGCTTCTGGTTCGCGCGCTGGGGACACGGGGTGACAAGCAACCCGTGGCGCCCTCCCTGCCCCATCGCGTGACAAGCCTGTCCTGTCTGGCGGCGTGCTGGCTCCTTCTCGCGACCCCGGCGATCGCGCAGAACTACTCCTTCGGCGTGCCCGACGTCGAGATGAACGTGGTCGTCAACCCGGACGCCTCGCTGCGGATCATCTACGACATCACCTTCAACAACAGCCCGGTCGGCAGGACGATCGACATTGTGGACATCGGCACGCCTACGCCGGCCTACGACCTGTCGAACGTCGAGGCGACCTGCGACGGCCAGCCGGCCGCACGGGTGCTCAGGTCGGAGGTCGTCAGCCCGGGCTTCGAGGTCCATCTGGGGGCGGGCGCGATTCGGCCGGGCAAGAAGGGGACGGTGCACGTCGAGTTCACCATGCCCGACCTGGTCTTCCAGGACACCACGCGCGAGGACTACGCCTCGCTGCGGATCACGCCCACCTGGTTCGACCCCAAGTTCGTGCGCGGAAGCACGCATCTGAAGATCGCCATCCATCTTCCCGAGAGCGTCAAGCCCGAGGAGGCCCTGCACCAAGGAGAGAACTTCACCAATAAGGCCGTGTTCAAGGATCGAACCGTCGTGGCCTGGGAGTGGCCCGCCACGCGATTCACCGAGAAGCACCTGGTGGCCGTCTCGTTCCCCAAGCGGGACATGGACCGCGTGGTCAAGATGACGGCCCTGGGCCTGCTGCTGAAGTGGTTCGAGGAATCGACCCAGGCCCGGGTGATTGCGGCGATCGTGCTGCTGGTCCTGCTCGGCGTGCTCTTCTTCCGCTTCACGGGCGGCACCGGAGTGGTGGTGTACGTGGTCGTCTCCGCCGTGGCCGTGTGGGTGTGCGTGATCAGCCCGGGGTGGCATCTGGCCCTGCTGCCCATCGTGGGCGTGTTGATCGGAGTGAACGAGTGGGCCCTGCGTCGGCGCGCCGCCCGGTACATGCCGCCGATCGCCCAGGTGGAAGGGGGCGGGATCAAGCGCGGCCTGACCGCGCCGGAGGCGGCGTGCCTCCTGGAGCTGCCGCTGGGCCGCGTGCTGGGGCTGGTGGTCTTCGGCATGCTCAAGAAGGGCATCCTCCACCAGCTCACCGCCGACCCCTTGTGCGTGAGCGTCGACGAGGCCTTCCAGCTCAAGGGCGACGAGGCCGGCGACGTGAAACAGCGCGACCGCCTGCTCCGCAAGGCCGCGCGAGAGAAGGGCGTCATCGTCCACCGCTACGAGTACCCGTTCATCTACCTGCTCTCGAACAACGAGGGCAAGCCGGTCGACAAGATCGACTTCCGCGTGCCCATGCGCAAGCTCGTCGAGCGGGTGGTGGCACGGATGAAGGGGTTCGACGTCTCCGACACGCAGGACTACTACCGGTCGATCGTGCGCCGCGCTACCCGGCAGGCCGCCGCGATCGGCGACGTGCGCCAGCGCGAGGCGACCGTGGATCGCACGTTCGAGTGGATTCTCGTGGACGACAACTGGCCGACGGTGTTCTCCGGCGGATGGACTTACCGTCCGCCCTGGTCGCGGCGGACGGTCGTTACGACCGGCGGCTCCTGGGGGGGCGGCGGCACGTCGGCCGCGCCCGAGCCGAGCATCCCGGGGCAGACGTCGCTGGGCGACGTGGCCGGCTCGTTCGCCGGGTGGACGGAGAACACGTTCGGCAGCTTCGCCTCCACGCTCTCGCCCGGTTCGCTCAGCGTGGCCAAGCCCACCGGCGGCTTCCTCGACCTGGGCGGGGCCGATCGGCTGACCGGCGAGTTCTTCCAGGCCCTGTCCGAGGCCAGCTCCTCCGGCGGGGGAGGGGGAGGCGGGTGTGCCTGCGCCTGCGCGGGCTGCGCGTGCGCCTGTGCCTGTGCGGGCGGGGGACGGTGAGCGCCGCCGGGCTGGCCGAAGTCCCGGGGCGTTGCCCCGGGCTACGATGGAATCGGCCTTCGGCCAATGCGATTGACGTTGATGCCCTGACTCTTCGGCCAGGCAACGTCTACTGCGTCCGCCCTTTCTTCCGCGTGGCCTTGCCGTCGCGCTTGGCCTTCTTCGCGCCTTGGCGCGGGCCCTCGTCGGCATCGACCTTGGGGAGCCACGCGGCCAGCTCCTTCTTGACCTCGGCGTACTGCTCGTCCCCAGCCAGGTTGGTCCACTCCATCGGGTCCTTCTCGTGGTCGTAGAGCTCCTCGGTGCCGTCGCGGTAGCGGATGTAACGCCACCGCTCGGACCGCACGGCGTGGTTCTTGTAGCCGTGCGTGGTGACCACGGGCCGGCCCCACTCGGCCGTCGGGTCGGCCAGGAGCGGCTTGAGGCTCTTGCCCTCCAGGTGCTCGCCGACGGGCAACCCGCAGAGGTCGGCCAGCGTGGGGTAGATGTCCAGAAGGCTCACGGTCCGCTCGCAGCGCACGTTGGCCTTGGTCAAGCCCGGCACCACGAAGATCATCGGCACGCGCGTGGCCTCCTCCCAGAGGGCAAACTTGCGCCAGTGGCGCTTCTCGCCCAGGTGCCAGCCGTGGTCGGTCCAGAGCACGATGATCGTGTTCTCCGCGTGCGGGCTCTTGTCCAGCGCATCGAGAATGCGGCCGATCTGCGCGTCGCAATAGGTGATCGAGGCCAGATAGCCCTGCACGGCCTTCTCCCACTGATTGTGCTTCAGGACGCTAGTGTTCTGATTCAGAGTTAGCGGAACCTATGGAGGGTTGTGGGGTTTCAT
>CAYSUS010000002.1:8338-144930 GCA_964434165.1 uncultured Pirellulales bacterium | reverse complement strand
CGGTGGTGCCCGGCTTCAACGATGCCCCGGAGCAGCTCGACGCCCTGGCCCGGTTCGCCGCCCAGGTGCGGGGGGTGCGCCAAGTGAACCTCCTGCCGCTGCATGCCCTGGGGCCGCACAAGGCGTCGCGCGTTGGCAAGGCCTGCCCCGTTTCGGAGCCGGGACCCGGCCCGGAGGCGGGCGACGCTGCGGAGGAGGCGCTCGACCGCGCGGCCGAGCCGTTCCGCGCCCTGGGGCTTGACGTGTATTCGGGGGGATAATGCCAATGAACGACCGCACGGCGCGACTGCGACAGAGGAGCCTCGACGCGGAGCCCCGCGTCTCGCCCGAACGGGCTCGGCTGATCACGGAGTTCTATCGGGCCCATGAAGGTCGCTACAGCGTGCCCGTCATGCGCGCCAGATCGTTCCACCATCTGTGCGAGCACAAGACGATCTACCTCGGCCCGGACGAGCTGATCGTGGGCGAGCGGGGCCCCGAGCCCAAGAGCGTGCCCACCTATCCCGAGCTGACCTGCCACAGCCTGGAGGACCTGCGGATTCTCGACTCGCGGCCCAAGACCCGGTACGCCGTCTCGAAGGAGTGCCTGCGCCTGTACGAGGAGGAGATCATCCCCTACTGGCGCGGCCGGAGCATGCGCGACCGGATCTTCGAAACCATGGACGACGAATGGCTCGCGGCGTACGACGCCGGAGTATTCACCGAGTTCATGGAGCAGCGGGCGCCTGGCCACACGGTGCTCGACGACAAGATCTATCGCAGCGGCCTGGTCGATTTCCAACGGGAGATCGCCGAATCGACCGCCGCGCTCGACTTGCTCGGCGATCCTGAGGCCTTTGCCAAGCGCGAGCAGCTCCGGGCCATGGCCATCGCCTGCGACGCGGTGATGCGGTTCGCCCGGCGCCACGCGGACCTCGCGCGGCAGACGGCGGCCGCTGAGGCAGACCCCGCGCGGCGTGCGGAGCTGGAGCGGATCGCCGCGGTCTGCTCGCGCGTGCCGGCCCAGGCCCCGCGCGACTTCCACGAGGCGCTTCAGGCATACTGGTTCTGCCACCTGGCGGTGATCACGGAGCTCAACGGCTGGGACAGCTTCAGCCCGGGCCACCTGGACCAGCACCTGTGGCCGTTTTACGTCAAGGGGATCGAGGAGGGCACGCTCACGCCGACCGTGGCCCGGGAGCTGCTCGAGGCGTTTTTCGTCAAGTTCAACAACCACCCGGCCCCGCCCAAGGTCGGCGTGACCGCGGCCGAGAGCGGCACGTACACCGACTTCGCCAACATCAACCTGGGCGGCCTCTTGGCCGACGGCTCGGACGGCTCCAACGAGCTCTCGCACATGCTGCTGGAGATCATCGACCAGATGCACCTCCTGCAGCCGAGCAGCAACCTGCAGCTCTCCCGCAAAACGCCCGACGCACTCCTCAAGCACGCCTTGCGCGTGATCCGCCAGGGCTACGGCTTTCCGTCGATCTTCAACGCCGACGCCGTGGTCCAGGAGCAGATCCGCCAGGGCAAGTCGCTCGAAGACGCCCGGGCCGGCGGGTGCAGCGGCTGCGTGGAGACCGGGGCCTTCGGCAAGGAGGCCTACATCCTCACCGGCTACTTCAACCTGCCGAAGGCGCTCGAGCTGGCCCTCCACGACGGGGTCGATCCGCGGACCGGCGCGCAGCGCGGACCGAAGACGGGCGCGGCCGAATCGCTTGCATCTTCCGACAGGCTGTTCGACGCCTTCGCCGCGCAGGTTCGGCACTTCCTCCAGGTCAAGCTCCGCGGCAACCAGCTCATCGAGCAGATGTACGCGGCCATGATGCCGGCCCCCTTTCTCTCCGTGATTACCGACGACTGCATCCGCCGCGGCAAGGACTACCACGCCGGCGGCGCCCGCTACAACAACAGCTACGTGCAGTTCGTGGGGATCGGCACCCTGACCGACTGCCTGGCCGCGGTGGAAACGCACGTGTTTCGCGACCGGGCCATGCCGCTGGACGACCTGGTCGCCGCGCTCGACGCCGATTTTGCCGGGCACGAGCCGCTGCGCCAGCGCCTGGTGCATCGAATGCCCAAGTACGGCAACGACGACGAGGCGGCCGACCGGCACATGGTGCGGGCGTTTCGCCTGTTGGTCGAGGAACTCGACGGCCGGCCCAATAGCAAGGGAGGGCAGTATCGCGTGGAGATGCTGCCGACCACGTGCCACGTCTATTTCGGCTCGATGACCGGGGCCCTGCCCGACGGGCGCAAGGCGGGCCTCCCCGTCTCCGAGGGCATCTCCCCGGTGCAGGGGGCCGACCGCCGCGGGCCCACGGCCGTGGTCCGGTCGGCCGCCAAGATGGACCACCTGAAGACCGGCGGCACGCTGTTGAACATGAAGTTCACGCCGGCCCTGCTGGGCGACGACGTCGGGATCGACAAGCTGGCCCACCTGGTACGAAGCTACTTCAAGCTCGACGGCCACCACATGCAGTTCAACGTGGTCCGCGCGGAAACGCTCCGCCAGGCCCGCGACCGGCCCGAGGAGCATCGCGGCCTGATCGTGCGCGTGGCCGGCTACAGCGACTACTTCTGCGACCTCTCCGCCGAATTGCAGGAAGAGATCATCGCCCGGACCGAGCATGCGGCGCTCTGACGATGGCGGCCGGCGCGCGGCGGTGTCCCCGCGTTCCCACGCTCCGCGAGGCCGCGTGGGAACCAGCAGGTCCCCCCGGGGACGCCGGCCGCGGCGCCAAACCCCCTCTGGAAAGCGGGCTGTCGGGCGCGCCGGGGCGCTCGTCTTCCAGACGAAGTCGGCGGGGTAGCGGACCCATATTCCCCTTACGGAGCAACCCTTTGCGCCGATCACGCGCCCGGGCCGTTGGGCCGTGTGTTGGTCAACCGAAGCGAGTTTTTCCAGTCGCACCCCCCTTGCGTTGTATTCATGCGACGAGACTGCAGCAAGGACCCGCCTTGCGAGGGATATGGCCGATCGCAATTCCGGGGGCTGATGGCTCATACCCTTGGGCCGCCTGGCGTGCGACTCTTCAAAGCCAAACGCTGCCGCCCGACCCGCTTCGGCCGAACGGAGACGTTCCTAAGCCACATTCTGCCGTACCGCCGCGGGGGATCAAGCCGCAGGTATTGGGCCGTCTTTGTAGAGCAGGGGGGAGCGGGTGCCGTCCGATCCTTGGAGCGCCCTGACCTGTGTGGTGGGGGGCGCGTCATGCCGTGTTTCGCTTCTGGCTATTGGAGGCGATGCCAGCCAAACCGACACAACGAACGTGCCGGCCAGCACAGGCGCAGAGAAGCGCACGGCACGGCGCGTCACGGGTGAACCCCTATCTCAGGAATTGAGACGTGGAATCGGGTTTCACGCCAGAGCGCGTAGCCCGACAACCCGTGCTTTCGGGCGGGACTTCTGTACCCGCGGGCCGGCTCCCCGGAATGGGCGGCCCCACAAAGAAAACGCCGCCCCTCGTGCGGGCGAGGGGCGGCTGGGATGCAACGGGAGTCTGAGGGTGTGATTCCTGGTGCCGCCTCCAACGGCCAGCCTGCTCGGGCCGCCACGCGCGGGCCGGAGTGGCCGGCCTCGGCGGCCCGCGAGAGCGACCGCTGCGGTGCCCCCCAGCGTTCGGGCGGTGGCCGCACGGCCCCCTCGGTCGCCGCCTGCACGCGATACTCGGACGGTCCGTCCCAGCCAAGAGCCATCGCCCCCAAAGCGGAACCCCGTCGGAGGCTCCGCGGCGCCGGAGCCCGCGGGACGGCTCCACGGCGCGGGCAAACGGCCATGGTCGCACAGACCGACCGCCACGATCCCGTTGCGTCTCGAACGATCTCCTGCGGGCCTGAAAGGCTCCCCACGCGAGGGGAAATATGCCTCGCACTTTGGTGGAGTCTAGCAAGTCCCTAACGGAACTCAAGGGTTTTCCGCGCCGGTTTTCGGGTTTTCTCGTGGTTTCGCGGTAGCGAGCCGGGTATCCACTCGCGTTCGGGCCTCTGCACACAGGGGGGAGTGTCTATGAGAAAAGCCCCCAAGTCCTGGGATTTCCGGATTTTGGGGTTCGGAGCGGAGCGGCCGATGTCCGACCCTTGTTGACAATCGCCATGCGCGCGACAATCGTCGCTGGCACGTCACGACCGGTGAACACCCCGCTGCACGCGCAGACGCTTGGAGGGTCGAGTCGGTTCGGCGCTTTCGTGAGGAGTCTCACGCCATGATCCTGGTGCCGTTAGGCGAGAAGGTGATCGTCAAGCCCGTGGAGGTCGAGCCGACCACCCGAGGTGGTATCGTCCTGCCCGACGTGGCTCGCGCGCCGGCGCAGGAGGGACGTGTCCTTTCCGTCGGCGACGGGCGGCTTCTGGCCGACGGCTCGCGCGCGGCCATGCAGGTCTCCGAAGGCGACCGCGTGCTCTTCAACGGCGGCGGCAACGAGGTCGTGATCGACGGAGAGAGCCTGCTCATTCTGGGCGAAGGCGAGATCATGGCCGTGGTGGCATAGGCCGACGCGGCGCGCGGCCGATCGGGACGATGCGCTGCCCGTCGGGGCGGCCGCGGGGTCCCTCGCGGTCCATCTGTTGAAAGCTGCCAGGCGCGCAGCGCAAGCAGGCGTCGGTCGCAGCGCGAACGACGGCCGCCACGGTGGCGCGGCGGGCCGTCCACCCCGATCGACCGTCGGGCTTCGGCGGGCGAGCGAGCCCACCCGACCGGGCTGTCCCCCCCGCGATAACCCTCATGCCCTGCCCGGGCCGATGCCGATACTGCCCATAGCGGGCGGTGGATCGCCGTGGGGCTCAAGTTGCGCCGAGGGGTCGGGGGTATGCTCGTCATCATCAGTGATCTGCACCTGACGGACGGTTCCACCGGGGCGACCGTCTCGGCCGGGGCGATCGAGCTTTTCGCCGAGCGCCTGGGCCAACTAGCCGAGGCCGCCTCGTGGCGCGCGGACGGAAGCTACCGACCCATCGCGCAACTGGACGTGGTGCTGCTGGGCGACGTGCTCGACCTGATCCGCTCGGGACACTGGGCCGGGCGTTCCAACGTCCGCCCCTGGGGCAACCCGCACGCCCCCGAGTTCGTCGATCAGATCACGCGCATCACCACGGCCGTGCTCCGCCACAACGACGACGCGCTGGGCGTCTTGCGCAAGCTCCAGGAGGAAGGCGGGGTGAAGGTGGCGCCGACGCTGCGGGCGGGCAAGGCCGCGGGCGAGGCCCAGGCCGAGCGCGTCCCCGCGCGCGTCCATTACATGGTCGGCAACCACGACTGGTTCTTCCACCTGCCGGGTCCCAGCTACAGCGCGCTGCGCCAGACCGTGGTGCGGCAGATGGGGCTGGCCAACCGGCCCGACGCGCCTTTCCCCCACGATATCACCGAGTGCGAGGAGCTGCTGCAGGTCATGCGGCGGCACAAGGTGACCGCCCGGCACGGCGACCTCTACGACCCGCTCAGCTTCGAAGGCGACCGCGACACGAGCAGCCTGGGCGACGCGATCGTGATCGAGCTCGTCGGGCGCTTCGCCGCCGAGGTGGAGACGCAACTGGGCGACGACCTGCCTTCCGCCACCCTTCTGGGGCTCCGCGAGCTGGACAACATCCGGCCGCTGCTGTTGATCCCGGTGTGGCTCGACGGCCTGTTGGAGCGGACCTGCCCGATCCCGTCGATGCGCAAGCGCGTGAAGACCGTGTGGGACCGGCTGGCCGACGAGCTGCTCGCCCTGGACTTCGTCCGGCGGCGCGACTCCTGGAGCCCGCTGGACATGGTGGACGGCCTGGCGCGGCTTCTGAAGTTCGGCAGGCGCCTGCCCGCGGGCTGGGCCACGTCGGTCCACGCCTGGCTCGGGAAGCTGCGGGGCGCGGAGGGCGCCTCGTACGCCGCCCACGCGCTGGCGGAGCCCGACTTCCGCAACCGGCGATCCAGACACATCGTGTTCGGGCACACCCACGCGGCGGAGAGCGTGCCGCTGGACGCCAGCTACGCGGAAGGCTTCGTCCTCAACCAGATGTACTTCAACGCGGGCACGTGGCGGCGCGTGCACCGGCCGACCCTGCTCGCCCCGCGCGAGCACGAGTTCATCGCCGGCGACGCCATCACCTACCTGGCGTTCTTCCAGGGGGACGAGCGCCGGGGCCGCCCGTACGAGACGTGGTCCGGGACGCTGGCCTTCCAGCCTTCCGAAGTCACCGTGCATCGCATCGACCGGGGCAAACCGAGCCATGCCGCAAGTCAATCGATTCCGCCACCAGGCCTATCGAGCCACGCGCCCCACTTCGCCGCTGCACCTGTTAAGCCCGGGGTCCTTTCCGCCCGTCGGCTCTAGCCCGTTCCGCCGGCGCATGGAGGCGGTGGGCGACGCGCTGCGGGCGCACCGCGTCGCAGCGCTGCTGCTGGCCCACGGCACGTACGCGGGCCCGGATGCCCGAGCCGTGGTCCAGGAGTTCGTCCGGATCTTCCCCGGGGCGACGGAGGCCGCCCGCCGACTGATCGAGCAGCTCGACACCTGCGCGCCGGCCGAGGCCGGCAACTGGTCGCAGCGATACGCGGCCTGGCTGGCTTCGGCCATCAACGCCCCCGGCAAGCCCCCCATCCCGGTGACGCTTTTCGACTGGTCGAGCGAGAACAACCACATCGGCCGGGCGGACGGGGCCGTGCGCCTGCTGGACGAGCTGATGGCGCTCGATCCGCCCGCCGGCAGCCGCGTGCTGCTCTGGGGGCACAGCCACGCCGGAAATGTGTTCGCCCTGGTCAGCAACCTGCTGGGAGGCGACCGGCAATGCATCGAATCCTTCTTCCGCGCGGCCGAGGTCTATTACCGATGGCCCGTGGTGGGCTGCACGGACGTGCCGCTCTGGGATCGCGTGCGCAGCGCCCTGGCCGCCTCTCCCGGGCCGCTGGCCGACGTCCACCTCGACATGGTCACCTTCGGCACGCCCATCCGCTACGGCTGGGACTCGGGCGGCTATTCGCGCCTGCTGCACTTCATCCATCGCAGGCCTTCGGGCGACAGGCCGCCGTATCGGGCGCGGTTCCCCGTCGAGCTGAGCAGCCTGCTCTCGGCGGCCGAGGGCGATTACGTGCAGCAGCTCGGCATTGCCGGCACGAACGTGGCGCCCAGCATGCTCGCCTGGCGCTCCAAGCTGGCCGACCGCAACCTGGCCGAGTTGCTCCAAGGCGATCCCGCGCCCCAGGATCCTTCGAAACGGTTCGGCGCCGGGGCGATCGTGCCCGAGGAAGGCACGACCCTGCTGGTCGATTACGGACCGGCCGAGGGCCCGTTCGCCGAGCACGTCGCCGGGCACGCGGTCTATGCCCAGCCGAAGTGGATGCTGTTCCATACCGAGGAGGTAGTGCGGCGGTTCTACCAGCCCGGGGCCGTCAAGGCAGCGTAAGAACCCCAGCACGTCAGCGCGCGGAAGGGCGTCGGCCCTGCCGGATCGCGTCGTCGAAAGTCCGAACGCGGCCGCGAGCCGACGCCATCGGGGGAGCGCTCTTGAGGGAGGGCTTCTGAACCTGAAGGTCCCCTTGGAGCCAATCCAAAGCGATCCGTGCCAGCGTGATCCGCTCGTAAGGTTGCCGAAGCCCTCGCTCGTACAGGCACAGAACTGTGCCGTCGGGCAGCACGGCCAGGCAGGAGTACGCCGCGGGGCCGGGCCAGAGCACGCGCCCCCGCGGCCACGTCTTGCCCTCGTCCTCGCTCAGACGCACCGTGAGCTCCTTGCGCTGGTCCGTTTCGCCCGGGTTGGAGAAGAGGATGCGGCCCGGCTTCGTCCCGTCGGGCAGGCAGTGGCGGCGGATGCTCGCCTGGCAGACCGGCTCGACGAGCGCCTCGTCGTAGGCGACCTCGGACCAAGTCAGCCCCCCGTCGTCGCTCGTGGCCACGGCGCGGCACTTGTGCCGGCGGTCGTAGTTGCGCATGTTGAGCATCAGCCGGCCGTCGGCCAGCTCGACCACCTCGCACTCGTTCGTCTTGGGCGGGGCCGAGCCGCCGAGCTTCCATGACTTGCCGCCGTCGTCGCTGTAGATCACGTGCGAGGCCCACTCGCCGCCGTCGGCGATGTGGTCGCACGGCACGACCAACCGCCCGTCGCGCGTCTGGATCCCCGCCCCGGGGCCCGTGGCGTACCAGCTCCACTCGGGCCTCTTCACCTCGGCGGTGATCTCCTTGGGCTTCGACCACGTGCGGCCGTCGTCGTCGCTTCGGCTGACCCACACCGTGCGCGTGCCCTGGCTCTTGCGCGCGACGATCTGGGGCTCGCGGTCGCTGCCCAAGTTGTGGGTCATGAGGAGCCAGATCGTGCCCGTCTTGCAGTCCACGACCGGACAGGGATTGCCGCAGGTGTTGCCCTCGTCGTCCCACACGATCTGCGGCTCGGAGAAGGTCCGGCCGCCGTCCTCGCTGCGCTTGAGCAAGAGATCGATGTCGCCCGAGTCGCCGCGCCCGGTCTTGCGCCCCTCGCAAAAGGCGAGCACCGTGCCCTTGGCCGTGACGATCACCGAAGGGATGCGATAGGTGTGGTAGCCGTCGCAGCCCGACACGAAGACGTCGGTCTGCCGGGGAAGCCGGGCGGCCTCGGCGTCGAGTTCCTCCAGCTTGAAGCGGACCGAGACCACGGAGTTCTTCTCGCCGGGGGCGAGCACGGCGTAGGTCGTGACGACGAACGTGCCGTCGGGCAGGACCTCCACGCCGGGATAGCCCAGGTCGCCCTTCTTCGGGCTTCGCAAGAGGCGCACGCGGTACTGGCCCTCGCGGAGGTTGACCACGTCGTCGTACGTGCCGACCCAGGCCACGAAGTCGCCCCTGGTGGGGCTCTCGTGCGTGGTGTCGCGGAAGGCGATCACCAGGCGCCCGTCCGGGGCATCGCGGCCCATGTGCCGATCGCCGGTGAGCGCGGCGGGCAGCTCGACCGGCTTGCTCCACGTCTTGCCTTCGTCGTCGCTGGTGATCAGAAGCGCGTTGTACTTCCTGGCGTTCTCTCGCGCCAGGGCGGCCAGCTGCTTGCCATTTGGCGAACGCACCACAAAAGGCTCGCAGGGCGAGCCGCCGGGGTACTCGGCCACCGGGCGCTCGTCCTTCCAGGTCAGTCCCCCGTCGTCGGAGATCGCCTGCCACAGCGTGAGGGGGTGGCGGTCGCGGTCGTCCGGGCCGCGATGGTACATGGCCAGGAGCTTATCGCCCGCGACCGGCACGATCGTGATCGGGGCCACGATGCAAGTCAGGCCGTTGGGCTCAAAAGGCGTCCAGGTCTTGCCACCGTCCTCGCTCCTGGCCTGGCGCATGGCCCCGTTGCCCTCGAAGACGAACAGCCGCTCCGTGCCGTCGGGCGCGGTGAGGCGGTGGATGCAAGGGCAGTTGGTGGCCGTGGCCCAGTTGTCGGGCACGGGGAGGCGCTCGCTCCAGGTCCGCCCGCCGTCGTCGCTGCGCTTGAGCACCGCCGCCGGTCCGCCGTGCCCCAGCGGATAGGTGCAGTAGAGCGTCTTGCCGTCGGGCATGAGCACCGTGGTGGGATGGCCCAGGTACTTCCCGGCCGTGCCGCGCTCGACGACCACCTGGCGGCGCGTCTGGTGGGAGATGTCGAGCGTGGGGATGGTGTAGCCGTCGGGCTGGGTGCGGTCGGGCAGCTTGGGCAGGTCGATGAGCTTGCCCGAGGCCTCGAAGCGGTGCACCCGCATCGTGCTCCGCCAGGGGCGCAGGGCGATGCGCCCGATCGGCGCGCCGTCGGTGGCCGTGGAAAAGACCGACTTGCCGTCGATGCGGAACTCGATCTCGCGCCCCGTGCGCGCGGCCTCGAACACGAACGGCTCGTCCTCGGTCACGAGGTCTTCGGCCGTTTCGAGGAACCGCGCCCCTCCGCGGAACAGCGGCCCCTCGACGAACATCTTGTTGTTGCCGCCGGCGAAGCCGAAGTGGCTCTTCCTGCCCAAGACGAACGAGGCCGCGCTGCGGCTGAGGTTCTTGATCGTCAGCTCGGCGGTCACGTGGAAGTCGCCGGTACCGATCGCCTTGTCGGCCTCCAGGAAGTTGCCCGTGCCCGCGCACTCCAAGTAGCCCTCTCCCTTCGCCCACGGGCGGCCGATCGGGCGGACGGCCAACGGCCTACCGTCGCGCACGAACACGGCCTCTTCCACTTCCGCCGCGGGCGACTTCTCGGCCGGCAGCCAGCGGGGGATGCCGAGGACGACGAAGACGACGGTCCACACGCGAGCCGGCCGGGTGGCTTTCATCGCTTCAGCTCCTTCCGGTTGGCAAGCGGGGTCGGGATTCGGCGCGCCGCCGATGCCCGACCCCGTTCATTCTTCCGCATGGGGCCCGCCGACGACGAGGACGCCGGCGGTCGCGCCGCTGCTACTTCTCGACCGGCTCGACGGTGATCTTGCCCTTGACGCGGATCGGCCAGGACATGGCGTCGGTCGTGCCGGGCAGGCCTTCCATGTTCATCTTGCCGGAGAAGTCCTGGTTCAACTCGGCGCGGAGCGTCCAGCCGCTTCGCGTTTCGAGCTCGATGTCGCCTTCCTGCTCGCCGTCGAAATCGAACTTCATGCTCATCGGACCCATCTTCATGGGCTCGCCCTCCGGGTCGGTCGTGATCTTCGACTTCAGACCCACCTGGGCGACGCCGTCCTTCAGCCCCTTGAGCGTGTAGGTGCTCTCGATCCCCATGGGAAAGCCCTTGCTCACCTTGGCCTTGCGGACCCAGGAATCGCCGACGGCGACCGGCTTGTCGGGGTAGATCGCGGTGAGCTGCTCCATGCTCTCGCGCATGGCCTTGTCGCCGAACTGCTTCTTGAGCTGCTCCTTCAACATCTCCTTGGTGGGTCCCTCGGGAAGCTCGGTCTCCTTCATGACCTTCTCGAACAGCGCGTCCATGCCCACGACGCGCGTCACGCGCCCGTCGGGCGAGAAGTCGATGACGACCGTCTCGCCCACCAGGGCCGCCGCGCCCTTCGCCGCAGCCGGCACCTTGTCGGGCGGATTGTCCGAATCGTAGTCGGTCTTGCCCATCGGGCCGTCCTGCTTCATCGTCACAGCCCGGTACGTGACCTTGGCCGTCATGGTCCCGTCGTCCTTGACTTCCTCGACCGTGAAGCTGTAGTCCATGCCCATCGTCTGGTCCACATCCACCTTCCTGCCCTGGATCTCCTGCTGGACCTCCTGATCGATCACGGTCTTCAGGCGGTAGGTCCTTCCTTCCTCCAGGTTCAGTCGCAGTCGGACCTTGTCGGTCCCGCTGCGGGTGTCGGCCGCAAGGGCGGGGGCGACGATCGCGGCGACGAGGGTCGCGGCGACCCAGGCGGCGTGTCGGGGGTGGAGGAGCATGGGGTTTCCTTTCGGCACGGGATGGGGGGCGGAGTGGAGGCACGCCTTCGGGCGGACGCCGGACCTCAGAATCATATTCCGCGGCGGCCCGGGGTTCAAACTCCCGCTTTGCTCTACCAAGGCCCGCGGGTCCGGCGGCTCGCGACCGGTCGGCCCGATCCGTCCTCGCGCCGCCGGCCCGAGGCGGCCAGGAACAGGTCGCCCGCGGGGCGGCCCTCCAGGTGCGCGACCGGCGTCACGCGGACCTCGTCGCAGAACCGCAAGAGCCACTCCTGAAGCTCCCCGGCCGACGGCCACCGCTCCCACGGCTCGTACTCCGAGAGGGGCTGTTTGCGGCGGTCCTTGTCGATCACCAGCACGCGCCCGCCGGGGCGGACCACGCGGCCCATCTCGGCCACGGCCCGGTCGGGCAGGAGGGCGTGCTCGATCGATTCGACGGCCAGCGCGGCGTCGAAGGTGCCGTCGGCCACCGGCAGCCGCAGCAGACTGCCTTCGATCCGCTCCACGCCCTGCGGCAGCTCGGCGAGCATGGCCGGCACCTGGTCGATGCCCGCCAGGCGAAGGTCCGGGCGCCGCTGGGCGATGTGCCCGAAGAAGCGGCCCCGCCCGCAGCCCAGGTCGGCAAGACGCGACCGGGGCGCGAGTCCGTCGCACCATTGGCCCACCGCCTGCACGCGGCCGTCTCCCGGGTCGATCGAGCGGGGCAGGCGCCGCCACTGGGCCACGAACGCCGCGTGCACGCGGAGCAGCGCGGCGTCGAGGTAGAGCTTCACGGCCCAGCCCGACTCCTCCGCGCGGGTAGCGCAGCCGAACCAGCCTGCGCGCTGCGGAAATCCGCCGCTAACGCGCTGAAGCCTCTCCAAACGCCGCATGGCACGATCGGCCTCGGCACGGCGCCCCGCGCGATAGTCGTCGCAGACCCGGCGCGCGAGGGCAACGACGGGCGAATCTCCCTCCGGGGCCTCGCCCGCCTCGGCGCAGCCTGCCTCTTCGATCCACCGCGACCACCGCGCGGCCTCCTTGCGCAGGCCGAAGTCCATCGCGGTCTCGAGGCAGGCGGCCGTCAGCCGCGGACACGGGGCGGGGTCCGAGAGGCGGTCGCGCACGCCGTCGCCTTGCCCTGCGCGAAGGAGCCACTCGACCGCGGCCTCCACGGGTGGAGGTCGGTTGCCGCGCGTCACCGTGCGCCCAACGTAGCGCATCCGCCTGCCGATGCCGCTCCACAAGCGGGCTGCCAACGAGCTGGGCATAGCGGATTGCTCCATGACGATCGCGGTCGCACGGCTCTCCGCGACGCAAAGCGCCAGCCTATTGGAGGGGATGCCACTCGTAGCCAACGTCGGGGGCCGCGGGCTTGCTGGCGAGGTACCTTTTCCACGTCCCGCGGGTCGTCCAGGTCGCCCTGACGATCTTGGCCTTTCGCGCCTTCTTGGCCAGATCGGGGACCACATCGCCGAGTCCCTGATCGAAGCGGCAGAGCGCGATTGTGCTCTGATCGAGGTCAAGGCTCTCGGGCACTCCGTAGGACTCCCCGGTGTAGCGGGCCCCGTCGCTGACGCGGACCGATTCGATCACGCCGTGGAAGTGCTCGCGGGTCTCCGGAATGCGCGACGTCGGCCGCTGACGCAAGGTCGCCCCAACGCACAGCGGCAAGGGAAAGGTCCGTAGCGGGCCTTGGGCACGGGACCTGCGGACGATTTGCCCGTCCGCGTAAACGGCAACTCTTCCTTCCACACAACTCAAGGCGACGTGTACGCGTCTGCCAGGTGCCGGTCGGTGATGATCGTAGATGGAACTGCCGCTGCCGCTTGCCGCGCGGAATTCCCAGTCGTCGTCCGAACACAACGCCACCCCGCCTTCGTAGCCGTCGCCTCCCCAGCCCACAACGGTCATACGTTTGTCGATCGAGGCCGGGATGACAAACGCCTCGATCGTGATCGGCCGCGTGCCGTCATAGACGAGCCCGGGCACCAAGACACAACTTCGAACGCCATCGAAGACCAGAACGGGCTCCTTGTTCTTCGGGTCGATGTCCGCGATCCGCTGCTCCACGCGGTCCTTTACCTGCCCATCCAGACCCGGCAGGGCCTCCTTGTACCAATGCATCGCCCTTTCGAGACAGCGCTGCTTGGCATCCGGGTCCCGGCTGCATGCAGGGCTGGAGGCAAGATCCCACCACCCGTCGCCCACGCCCGCTCGATCCGCAGCGCCGGTGGGGTTCGCCACGTCCCTGCGCGCGATTTCCGCCAGAGCGGGGTCCTTTCCTTTGGCCAGATGAGGAAGCCCCTTGACCCACCGGCCCTTCATGAGGCAATACCAGCGTCCCGCGGTAAGATTCGCCTCCGCATCGTCCGGCGCTTGCGACAAGGCTGCAAGGGCATCCTGGACCGACTTATACTCCTGCTCCCGCTGCTTGACCTGGTTCAGCAGGCGCGTGGCATCGCGAATCATGTCCCGATCGCGCGTGCGACGAGTCGCGGGAACGAGGACCAGCTCCACCAGTCGCTTCGCCGGGCCGTAGCGATCCTCCCTCAGGGCCTCGTCGAGCAGTTGTTGTGCCGACGCGCGGAACTCCTCGTTCGCCTCCGGATCGCGGCCCTTGCGGTCGAGCGCGCGGCCGAGGGCCATCATGGCATCGATCTCCAGGTTCATCACGTCCGCGTCGTAGGTCTGTTCGATCCATGCGCGCCAGGTTGCCACTTGCTCCACATCCCCGGCCTCGGCCGCGAGCTGACAGGCCAAGCGATGAAGGACAAACGCCTCGTCAGGGCCCTCCCTGGCGGCAGGGCTCTCGACGAGTTGCTTTGCCAGGGCGCACTTCTCAGCAAGCGTCTTCGCCGTGGCGAAGTCGTAAACATCGCGGACTTGCCTCTCGAGCTCCGCCTGGACCTCCGGCGCCGGGGGCTTGCGCTTGGGCAGCGCGTCGGGCTTCGGCGATGCGGCATCGCCGGGTTGCGGCCACTCATCGCTGGGCGGTTCGGCGGGAGGCGCGTCCTCGACCTGGCTCGGCTCCTCTTCGCGCGACCGTGGTTCGGAACCTGGGCCCTCGCCGGCAGAAGGATCGGGATGCTGCGCAGTGGGCTCCGTCGATCCGTTGCCCGGCCCCGGGGGTGCCTTCGGATCGGCGCCGGGCGGCGGCTTCTCAGGTGGTGCCTTCACCGCAGCGGAGGCCGGCCCTTGCGCACCATCGCCGGGTCGTTCGGATGCCTTGGCGGGCACCTGCCCCGCTTCGCCCTTGCCCGACTCGTTCTCCCCTTCCGACTGCGCGACCTCGTCGCGAGCCTGCGCGGTGAATCGATCTTGTGGCCTCCGGAGCAATGCGACCGTCACGCCGCCGACGGCCAAAGCAATGGCGATCGATCCTACGATCCAGAACCCCGAAAACCTCGATCGAACGCGACGAGAGGTCCGAGCGACGACGACCGCCGGCGCGCGGGCAGCCTCCGCCTGCGAAGCGCGCGGCGGTGGAGGGACAGGCGCCTTGATCTCGGGCTTGGCCGATGCATGCCGGAGGCCCGCATCGTACTGGGCCTTGGTCGCCGCATTCAGCAGGCAGCGCTGCGCCGCGACCAGCTCGCCAACGATCTGCTTGGCGACCGCCTTGTTCGCTCCGGTGGCCTGCTGGCGCACGAACACGATCCGCTGGTCGGCCGCGTTGGCGATGACGTCTTCGTCCGCCTCGAACAACTGAAGTCCAAGAAGCGCGTACAGGCTGGCGTGGCATTCGGCCTCAGGCTTCCCGAGCCATTTCTGATAGGGGTCAAAGGGCTGGTCCATGTCATCCTCCTCCCAAAGAAGACGTGGACAGGGGGCCGCCTTCCCCCAGGGCGGCTTGTCAAGAAGCTGTACCGTAGCTGAAGCTCCGCGCGAACGCAACTGGGCCAGATCGAAACACGTGTCGCTCGCGCGTCGTGTAAGTAGCCTGTTGGCGTCTTGTGTCGGGACATGGAGCAACAGGCCGAGCGCGTGATGCGGGCGTTGGAGGGAGCGACCAACGGGAACGTCAGGCAGAAAGCCGCTCGATGACGGCGTCGGCAAACGCTTCGGTCCCCAGGTCGCCGCCCAGGTCGCGGGTCTTCTTTCCGTCGGCCAGGGCGCGGTTGTACGCCGCCTTGATCCGCTCGGCCGCGGCCTTGGCGTCCCCGTCGCCGCGGGTTTCGTGGAGGTGGTTCAGCAGCATCACCGCGGACATGAGCAGGGCCAGCGGATTGGCCAGCCCCTGGCCGGCGATGTCCGGGGCCGAGCCGTGCACGGCCTCGAACACGGCCATCTCGTCGCCGAGGTTGGCCCCCGGCACCACGCCCAGCCCGCCCACCAGGCCTGCGCACAGATCGCTGACCACGTCGCCGTAGAGGTTCTCCAGAAGCAGCACGTCGAACCGCGTCGGGTCCTGCACGAGGCGCATGCACCCGGCGTCGATGATCATCTCCTGGTAGTCGATGTTGGGATACTCCTCCTTGTGCACCTTGCGGGCGCAGCGGAGGAACAGGCCGTCGGTCATCTTCATGATGTTGGCCTTGTGGAAGACCGTGATCCGACGCCGCCACCGGCGCGTGGCGAAGCGAAAGGCCCAGCGCGCGATCCGCGTGCAGGCGGTCTCCGTGGCGACCTTCATGCTCATCACCACGTCGTCGGTGACCTGGTTCTCCACGCCGCTGTAGAGGCCCTCGGTGTTCTCGCGGATGATGATCATGTCGATATCGGAGAACCGCGTGGCCACGCCCTCCAGGCTCCGCACCGGGCGCACCGCCGCATAGAGGTTGAGCCGCTTGCGGAGGGTGACGTTGACCGACGTGAAGCCGCCGCCGACCGGCGTGGTGCACGGGCCCTTCAGCGCGATCCCGAAACGGCGGATCGCGTCGAGGGTCTCCTCGGGCATCAACTCCAGTCCGGCGTCGAGCGCGGCGATGCCCGCCTTGTTCTCGAAATACTCCAGCGGCGCGCCGGCCGTTTCGAGAACCCGCCGCGTGGCCGCCGTCACTTCCGGACCGATGCCGTCGCCGGGAATCAGGACTACGGGATGGGGCATGGAAAGGGATCAGGGGGCAGGGGTCTGAGGTCAGGGGGCGGCTCTCAGGGTTACTTCGGCCGGCGGACTTGCCCGCCGCTCACGTGCGGCGCGTCGGGCGTGGGGGTTCCCGCCGGTCGCTTCCTCACTCGCTCGCAGATTCGACGCCCGGCCGCGGTGGCCACCGGGTCACTCCACGTCCCAAGGGTCGAGATGGTATCGTACGTGGGCGAGGACTTCCTCGCGACGGCCGTCCCAGGGCAGGAACAGGCCGCGAAAGACATCGACGGGCCGCTGCTGGACCGTGGGCAATAGCAGCACGCCGCCGTGGCACACCTCGTAGCTGCCTACCGCCGACCAGGGAATCCGCCGGCGCCACCGGAAAAGCGACTGCTCGACCCCCTGGGCGTTCAGCTCGAACGTGACGGGCACGAAGAACCGCCAAAGCGTGACCATCAGCAGGGCCAGCGCCAGCATCGCCAGGGGCGCCTGGCCGGTGAGCCACCGCACCAGAATCCACGCCGCCAGGAGCATCCCCAGAACCAGGACCGCGCGGACCGGCCCGTCGCCCATCGGCCACACCCGCCACCGGGTGGGGACCGGAGGGTCGGGCCGAATCGTCTTGGAGCTTCGCGCAGAGCCGGTGGACATAGATGCATTCGAGCAAGCACGCGGCCCCGACGCAAGCCGAACCCGCGGCCGAGGCCGGCGCCTGGATCGACCTCAGCGCATGCCCAGGGCCTCGCGTCGGTAATCGGCGCTGATCGCCCGCTTGGGAACCTCGACCGGGATCGGCTGCGGGTCGAAGGGAATGCCCACCAGGGTCCTGGCGGTGGGGCCGGTGCCGGGCACGGTGGCGGGCTCGGCCTTGAACAACTCCATCAGGGCGTGAATCTCGGGGTTGATCTCGATCTTGCCGTCCGGCCGCGGCGAGCCCACCGAGTCGAAGCTCCCCACCGTGACGATGCTCGCCTCGCGATCGTGGAACTCGAAGGCCTCGTAGTCCTTGCGCCGCAGGGCCTCGGTCAGCTTGTGGGCGGCCAGGGCGGCCTTGTCCAGGTTGATCTTCACGTCCTCGCGGCCCTCTTCGATCCGCCGGATCCGCTCCGGGTCGATGACCACCGAGCCGGTGAACAGGGCCACCTGCACCGTGTATTTGCCCGGGCAATTCAGCAGGCTGTGCTCCAGCCCCTGGTTCATCCGCGCGACCAGCGCGTCCACGCCTTTCGGGGCGTAGTACGTCTTGGGGCGCAGCGGGTTGGTGGTCACGAACGCCTTGCACATGGGCCCCAGCTTCTCGCTCTCGGGGCTGACGTACCGGGCGAGCGTGCGCCAGCCAGCCAGGTTCTGGGAGGTCGGACGGTCGGCGCTGGCCTTGAGGCACTCCGGATGCGAGTACTTGATCTTCTCCAGCGTCCGCTGGATGCCCGGGTCGTCCACGGCGGGGAAGTCGCCCACCATCACGGCGATCTCATCGAACTGGGCCGGCCGCCGGTAGCGCATGCGCACCGGTTGCCCGTGGCGGTCCACCCCGCGCCCCACGGTGCCGTCGTTGACGTCGAAATGCATGCGGTGAACGTACGCCGGGAGCTTGTATCGCTTGCGCAGTTCCAGAACGAGCTGCCGGGCCTGCTCCTCGGCGCGATCGCCGGAGAAGCTGCACGTCATGATCAGCCACGGGCCGTTCCCCTCGCTCAGAAGGTAGGACTTGTCCGGGTCGGATTCGACCCGATGGAACGTGAGCAGTTGCTGCCAGGGCGGGGCGGCCTGGACATCGGGGCTGCTCAGGCCCAGCACGCCCAGGGCCGCGATCCAGAATGGGGTCCAGCCGGTACTGCGCATCGCAAACTCCTTGGAGAAAGGGGCTTCCGGGCCGAAAGGCCGCATGCTGGCCCAGCGCCGGGGCGGCGCGGGGAAGGCCGCCTTGGGGAAGAGCGGCCGGGAGTCTAGCAAACCGGCCCAGCGGCTTCCAGAGCGGATTCGCGGCAGGTCGATTCCGCCTACTCCGACTTGCGCGAGGGCGTGAACGCCCGAAGCATCGCCTCCACGGCGGTCCGATCGACCAGGGCGACCACCGTGTCGCCGGGCTCCAGGCGGTCGTCGGCACCGGGCACCTGGACGTAGCTCTCGCGGATGACCGCCGCGATCAGGCACTGCGGCGGCAGGTCCAGTTGGGCCAGGACGTGCTCGGTGGCCGGCGTGCTGGGCTCCACCTCAACCTCGAAGATATCGATACTCCCCCCCGCCGTCAGCGGCATCCGCGAGATGACCGGCCCGGAGTTGAGGAAGCCCATCACCTGCTTGGCTACGACCTCGCGGGGGCTGACCGCGTGGTCGATCCCCAGCTTTCCCACCACGTTGGCGTAGTCCGGCCGGCTCACCAGGGCCATGCAGGTGGTGGCTCCGAGCTCCCGGGCCTCGACACAGGCCATGATGTTGTTCTCGTCGTCGCCGGTGGACGCCACGAACACGTCGGCGCTGCCCACGCGCTCCTCCTCCAGGTTCACGCGGCGGCGGAAGTCGGTGCAGACCACGGTGGCGTGCTTCAGGTGCGCGGCCAGGAAGTCGCAGCGGTCGCGGTCCATCTCCAGCAGCACGACCGCGAACCGGCGGCCCTCGAGCACCTGGGCCAGGTGGTAGCCCGTCTCGCCTCCGCCGGCGATCACGACCCCTTGCTTGGGCGGAGGCTCGACGTGGAACAGGTCCTTTACGTCGTCGATATCCTCCCGCGCGCCGATCAACGTGATCCGGTCGCCCACCGCCAGCCGGTCCGCGGCCCCGGCGATCCACATCCTCTCGCCGCGCAGGATCGACCCGATGCGCACGCCTTTGGGGAGCTTCACCTCCTTCAGGGCCACGCCCACGGCCGAGGTCTCCGAGGCGATGGCGAACTCCTGCATCTCCAGCTCGCCCCGGGCGAAGTTCTCCACCAGAAGCGAGCCCGGGTGCCGGATGCCCCGGGCCAGTTCCATGGCGGAGAGGTGCTCCAGGCTCAGCAGCCGGTCGATCCGGAAGTGCCTCTGGTAGTCGAACGTGCTCAGGTCGCGGAACACGGGCGAATAGACCCGGGCGACGGTCCGCCGCGCGCCCATGGCCTTGGCCATGCTCGCAGCCACCAGGTTCACCTCGTCGTCGCCGGTGACGGCCAGGCACAGATCGGCCCCCATCACTCCCCCCTGAAAGAGCACGCTGGACTGCGAGGCCGATCCGGTCACGGCGCGGACGTCCAGCTCCTGATCCACGCGCCGGGTGTTGGCCGGGTCGTGGTCCACCACGGTCACGCTGTGGCGGTTCTGGCAGAGCAGCTCGGCGATGGACGTGCCGACCGTACCCGCTCCGAGGACGACGATGCGCATCAGGGCCCCTCGAGGCTCAAGTCAGGATCACGAGGACCACGAAGACCGCGGCCATGAAACCGGCGATCCAGGCCGCCACCCGCGCCGCGTGGGGAACGATCGCCTCCATCTCTTCGTGCCGCGTGGCCGCGTACACCAGGCTGACCGAGACGATCAGCGGCAGCGCGTACCACATGGAGTGGAGGGTCAAGGCGCCGAGAAGAACACCGTTTGCCATGAATCGGGACTCCTGCTCGCGATCGACGGCGGGGCTGGTCGGCCGCGGCGCCGCTCAGACCCACCACGAGATCAACATCAGAAGCACCATGATCGCGGCCATCAAACCGACGATCCAGGTGGCGCAGCCCAGGGCGTGCCGGAAGATCGGACGCAGCTCTTCGTGCCGCGTGGCCGCGTACACCAGGCTGATCGAAACGATCAACGGGACGGCGAACCACAGGTCCTCGACGCTCATGGCGAGAAGAGGCAGGCTGTCGATCACGCGTGGGGTCTCCCAGGAAGCCTCATCCGCCCGACCCGGCCTTCGCGCCGGCCGGCTCGGCGCCGTCGCGCAGGTCCCTACCTTGGCCTTCCGCCGGCCGGTCCTCCTCCTCTTCCTCTTCCTTCTTGCGACCTTCGGCGAAGACCGGTCCGCCCCAAGCGTCGTAAATCGCCAGGACGTTCAGCAGACCGGCGATCATCGTATAGACGGTGCCCAGCTCGAAATACGCCCCGAGCTTCTTGTTCAGCTCGTCGAGCGTGTAACGGTTCCGCTGCTCGTTGGGGTCGTCCTTCAGGCGGGGCGGGGCCATGAATCCGTTCAGCAGCGGCGACTTGCGGTTCTTCAGCCGGCTCGCCTGAACCAAGGCCGGCATGGCCGGCAGCCCGACCCCGATCTGGCACAGGTACGGCAGGCGTTTGTCGTTCTCGCGCCAGGAGGCGTAAACGACGCGCCCCCACCCAACCTCGCCGTCGCCGCCCAGATACACCCCGAACACGAACGTCCCCAGGATGCAGACGAGGAACAGCACCGCCTTGCCGGTGCGTCCCTGGTAGAAGTGTCCCAGCCCCGGCACGAGCCAGGCCAGGAACGCGGACAGGGCGGGATCCTTCAGGTCGATCGCCCGGGTTTCCTGGGCGGACGCAGACGAGTCGGTCACAAGCGGATCCCCTCGAGGGTTGAGTCCCCCGCTTGGGTGTCAGCACGGCCAGTGGTTAAGCAAACCTTCCATTCTAGCCCCCCAGGCGTCGCATGCCAGAGCATTTCGAAGGCCGCGATGTCCCGCCAGCGGCGGGGTGGCATGCCAGACGATCTGCCCCCTCACGCCGCCTGCCCGGAAAGCCCTGCGCAGATCTCCTTGACCAGCAGCACGTTCTCCGGCGGCGTCTCGTACGGCAGCGACCCGGTGCCCAGGCACACGTTGGGCCGCCCCGCGGTGAGGCGCACGATGCGGTCGATCTCTCCGCCGATCTGATCCGGCGTGCCGCGGACCATGATCTCGGCCGAGGTGTTCACCCTCACCCGAACCTCGATGCGATCCCACACCTTCTTCATGAACGCCCCCTGGTCGGTCTCAATGGGGCAGATCACGTAGCCGGTGCCGGTTTCCAGCAGGGCCTCCAGGATCGGCGCCGTGTCGCCCCCGATGATGCACGGGACCGGATGGCCCACCACGGCCGCCGTGCGCTCGATGGCCGCCGTGAGGCCGGGCAGCTCCACGCGGCGGAACAGGGCCGGCGAAAGGAGCGGCGGGGCCGCCGCCGACTCGAAGAAGGCCACGTCCAGCCCCCGGTCGCGCACCGCCCGGGCAAAGGCCTCCTGCCCGTCGATCAGGTGCACCAAAGCCGCGGCCGTCTCGTCCGGCCGGCTGAGGGCCTCGCAGAGCAGCGTCTCGAAGCCCAACAGGTTGCTGGCGATGGAAAACGGCCCGCTGACCGGCACGCGCACGTCCGCGTCGGGCAGGTCCGCGGCCAGGCGCGCGCCCACGTCCAGCACCATCGAGATGCGGCCGCCCGTGGCCGGATCGAGCGGCTGGAGCCGGGCCAGCTCGTCGATCGATCGGACCGCGGGCGTGGAGATGGCCGGAATGCCCGTCCCGTGCGGCGGCTGGACCGCGCCGCCGTAGGCCTCGGCCTCCAGGTTATAGATGTCGATGCCGACCACGATCGGCCGGTGCTCGTAGCGGCGGTAGGCCTCGGCATGCGCGGCATAGAGCAGCTCCGCATCGCGCGAGACCTCCCACGGGCTGCGCCCGATGAGGAACGCGGCGTGCTCGTAAACCGAGGGGGAGAAGTCCATGCCCGTACTCTAGCGGCCCCGCCCGGGCGCCGCAACGCGGCCGTCCCCGACCGGGGACCCCGGCCGCGTCGGCCCCACCGCAGCGGCCTCAGCACGTCGCTTGTCGCCCTGGCAGGAACTGAGGTTTTCTGACTACGGAGGTCCCGGAGCCGCGCCGTGGCGGCTGGTTCGCGCGAGGGGGCGCTGCGCGGCGGAATCGCCTCCGGTGAGGGAAACGCTGGGGAGGGGGGCACAACGGCCTGTCGTCGCGCAGGGGCCCCGAAGCCTCATGAGCTTGTCGGTGTTGAACGCGGTGGAGTCCCCCAGCCATTCCGTTGCAGACCGACGGGCGGTCGGTCGGCGTACTCGTCGGCAGCCGGCCGCGTGGGGTCTTGGCGGACCGCGGGGTTTGCGCCGGTCTTCTCGCCGCCGCCGAACCCCTGAACGGAGGCACTCTCGACGACGACCCGAGAGAAGCCCAGCTTGTCGGCTTCACGTGCCGGACGAGCTGGCAGGGGCCTGAAACGCTCGCGCCTTAGAACTTCCCGTCCCGCACCTGGAACTTGGTCGGTTTGCCCAGCGTGGGACCGCCGCGCGCGACCCAGTCCGCCACCCAGCCGATCATCTGCTCGGGCGTCACGGTGGTCCGGCCCAGCAGCTCGCAGCCTAGCGTGCCGTTGCTCAACAGGGCGTCGTCGGCCTCCGTCCCCACCAGCTCGACGGGCTTATCCATCAGCCGCCCGAGCTGCTCGGCCACGTCGCGAACTCGCAGCGTCTCGGGCCCGGCCACGTTGATCGGCCGCGCCGGCACGGCGGCGTGCTCCAGCGCCCGCAAGGTCATCGCGTTGGAGTCCCCCTGCCAGATCGCGTTGAAGAAGCCCATCGCCAGATCGACCGGCTGGCCCGCGTGGATCCTCTGGGCGAGATCGACCAGCACGCCGTAGCGCATCTCGTTGGCGTAGTTCAGCCTCACGAGGGCCACGGGCGTATCGTTCGCTTGGCTGAAATGCGTGAAGATTCGCTCGCGCCCCAGGCAGCTCATGGCGTAATCGCCGATCGGGCCCAGCGGGCCGTCCTCGGCCGATCCGCCGCTGGCGGCCGGCGTGAGCGGATAGACGTTGCCCGTCGAATAGGCCACGATGCGGCTGCCCGGGTAGCGCTCACACACCAGGCCGGGCAGATACGCGTTCATCGCCCAGGTGAGCGGCTCCTGCCCCGTGGACCCGAACTTCATGGCCGCCAGGTAGAACACGTTGGGGGCCTCGGGCAGCAGCGCCAGTTGCGCCCGGTCCATCAGGTCGCAGCGGACCGTGTCGATGCCGAACCCGTGGAACCGGGCGGCCGTCTCCGACGGGATCGTTCGTCCCACGGCAATCACCCTCCGCTGCACGCCGGCCTCGTCGCTGGCCCGCCGCGCCATGCGGGCCAGCGTCGGGCCGATCTTGCCGAACGAGCCCAACAGGAGGATGTCTCCCTCGACGCGGCCCATCAGCTCGATCACCTCGGGCGTGGGCCGGCTGAGCATCTCCTCCAGTTGTTCGACGTCGCGGATCGTGTCCATGGGAGGTTCCTTGGTATGGGGTTGCGCGGCGGGGGAGTTCATGGCGGCGACCCCCTCGGCGCGTCATCTCAGGTGAAAGCCCATCCGGACGAGTTCTTCTCGCACTCCCGCGTCCTCCAGCAGTCGGCGCAATGCGGCCACGGCGGGGCGATCCAACCGGCTCCGCGGCACGGCGAAGTCGTACTGCTCGTGCTCCAGCGGCAGAAACCCCAGCTCGTTGTGCTCGGCGACCCAGCGCACGGCCACGCCCCAGTCGGCCCGACCCTGAACCACGGCCGCGGCCACGGCGTTGTGGCTCTTCGCTTGCACCGCGTATCCGGGCGGCTGGGCGCCGGCCAGGAGCCGGTCGATGAGGATTCGCGTCCCGCTTCCGGCGTTGCGGTTGACCATCATGCAGTCTGGTTCGGCCGCGGCGGCGCGGATCGCGTCTCGGGGATTGCGCCCTTCGAACCGCGAGTCGCCGGGCCGATAGACCACGCCCTGGAGGCGGCCGTAACCTTCGATCAACTCGACCTGGGGCGTGAGAAACGGCCGGTTGTACTGGCCCGAGTCGGGGTCGAGCAGGTGCATCCCGGCCAGATCGCACTCGCCGCACTTGGCGGCCTCCAGCCCGGCCGTGGACCCGACGGCCAACGACTTGGTATGAAAGCCTTGGTCCTGAAGGCGCCCCAGAAGGAAGTCGAGCCCCACGCAGTGGCTGCCGATCGCCACGAGATCGGCTCCGCGCAGGCCGGCACTGAGTGGGCCGGCACTGAGCAATTGCACGGGCCGGAGCGTGCCGGCGGAGACGATCTCCTCGAAGCGACCGATCGTCACGAACCCGTCGGCCCGGCTGAACGTCGTCACCGAGCCTGAGCCCTTGCCCATCGGATAGGCGGCTGTGCCCTCCTCGCCGGGCACGAGACCCACCAGCAGGTATTCGGTGCGCCCCGAATCGGAGCTCACCTTGACGGCCAGTCGGGCTTCGACTTCCGCGCGCTGCTCGGTCCCGCGTCCGCCCAGCGCGCGGATCACCGGGGCCACGAATTCGTGAAACGTGAAGATCGCCGACGTGGGAAAGCCCGGCAGGATCACCACAGGCTTGCCCTGCTCCACCGCGAGGCAAATCGGCTTGCCCGGCTTCAGGGCCACGCCATGCGCGACAATGCCCGGGCTGCGGAGTTCGCGCACCGCGCGGTAGGAGAGGTCGCCCTCGCCCTTGCTCGTACCGCCGGAAAGCAGCACGACATCGGCCGCCGCGAGCGCCTCGGCCAGGCAGCGGCGAAGCTCCTCCAGGTCGTCGCGCACGATGCCCAGCACGAGCGGCTCCCCGCCCAGCTCGCGCACGGCATCGGCGAGGATTCGCGCATTGGAATCATAGACCAGGCCGGGCCGCATCGGTTCTCCCGGCGCGATGATCTCATCGCCTGTGGAGAGCACGGCCACGCGCGGCCGGCGCCAGACCGTCGCGCGATTTCGGCCGATGGCGGCCAGGACGCCTGTCTCGCGGCTGGTCAGGACTTCGCCGCGCCAGAGCACGGTCTCGCCGGCTGCCACGTCCGTGCCTGCGAACGACACGCCCCCTCCCGCAGTCACCGCCTTTCGCACCACGAGCCGATCGCCCCGGACATCGGTGTGCTCGACCATCAGCACGGCGTCGGCCCCGCGGGGCAGCATTGCGCCGGTGGCGATCGTCATGGCCTGGCCCAAACCGACCTGTCCCTGCGGCACGACGCCCGTGGCAAGCACCTCGCCGAGCAGCTGCAGCGACCGCGGCTCCTCCTCACTCGCGCCGTACGTATCGGCCGCGCGCAGGGCGTAGCCATCGAAGTTCGAGCGATCGAACGAGGGCACGTCCACCTCGGAGACCACGTCCGCGGCCAGCACGCGACCGAGCGCTTCCTCCAGCGGCACCTCCTCCGCGCCCAACGGGCGCAGCTCCAAAGCCCCGCGGAACCGGCGCTCGGCTTCGTCCCGATCGATGACCTCGAGGAACTGCTCTTGCACGTGGACTATGCGACAAAGGGCTGTTGCCAACGGCTCAATCGTACAGGAAAACCTCGACCTCCGCACCGGGCGGCGAGCCTTCGCTGTCTGGGGGCATGAGCAAGAAGCCGTCGGCTCGGACGGTGGAGGAGAGCACCGACGCCCCGCCGACGGCGAGCGGCTCGACGTGGCCCTCCACGAGGCGCACGCGCACGTAATCCAATCGCCCTACGGCCGAGACGATCTTGCGCCCCAGCGGCGCACGCACGCGTCGATGGGGCCAGTCCCGTGCTCTGCCACCAAGCGCCCGAACCGCGCGCCCGGCGAAGAAGTCGTAGGCGCACAGGCACGAGACCGGATTGCCGGGCAAGAGAAACACCAGCCGGCCATCGAGGCTCCCCATCCCGGCCGGGCTGCTGGGCCGCATGGCGATGCCGTGGATCGCCAGCTCGCCGTGCTCCGCAAGCAAGGCAGGGGCATGGTCCTCTTGACCCACGCTCGACCCGCCGGAGACGAGCACCAACTCGGGCACGGCCGAAAGGTCCCCGCCGCGCATGGCTGCCAGGATCGTCTCGGGCCGGTCGGGCACAATGCCCGGGTGGATCGCCACGCCGCCGTCGCGCGCGACGAGCGCGGCGAGCATCGGGCCGTTGGAATCCGCGATGCGGTGACCTTCTGGCTTGGCGCCGGCCGGAATCAGTTCGTCTCCGGTGACCACAATCCGCACGCACGGCCGCCGCAGCACCGGTACCTCGGCCAGCCCGATCGAAGCCGCCACGCCTACGTCCTGCGGCCGCAGCACGCGCCCCGCCTGCAGTACCACGCTTCCAGCGGCAACGTCTTCGCCGACCCGTCCCACGTGCTTGTGCGGAGAGACCTCGTCCTGGGCCGCGATGCGAACGTCGTCCTCTTCGGCCTCGACCATCTCGGCGGGCAGCACGGCGTCGGCGCCGTCAGGCAACGGAGCGCCGGTCATGATCCGCACTGCCTCACCTGGCTGCACACGGCCTTCGAAGCCCCGGCCTGGCATCGACTCGCCCACAACCGAGAGCGGCAGGCGATTGTAGGTCGTCGCCCCCGACGTATCGGCTGCCCGGACCGCGTAGCCGTCCATCATGGCCCTGGCGAAAGCCGGAACGTCCACCGGACTGACCACGTCCCCCGCAAGCACGCGGCCGGCCGCTTCGAACAGCGAAACCGACTCCTCAGGCAAGTCGGCGGCGACACGGTCGAGCTGCGCGTCGAGCCACGCCAGGGCCTCGGCCACGGTCGCGCGATGGGAGAAGCCTTGCATGCGGACATCGGGCGGCGGCTGCGAGAAGTCGGTCACGATCGCTTCCGCCCCGATTCAGTGGGCCAGGTGGAACCAGTCCACCGCCGCGTCGAACGCGTCCGACTCCCACGCGACCTCGGCCAGGACAGGCACCGTGCACCGCGCGGCAAGCTCCTGCCGGTTGGAGGCCGTGCTGGGGTCGTCGTCGGGCGGCTCGCTCTGGTTGAGCACCACGCCGGCCACGGCCAGGGGCACGATCCACGTGTCGGCGGCGCGGAGCGTGAGCAGCGTGTGGTTGATCGTGCCCAGGGCATTGCGGCTGACCACGACCACCGGAAACCCCAGGTCGGCCGCCAGATGGGCCACGTATTCCTCCTCGCCCAGCGGCGAAAGCAGTCCGCCGGCCCCCTCGACCAGGATCACGTCGCTCCGCTCGTGCCAGTAGTCGATGCCGCTGCGCAGAAGACCCGCGTCAAGCTCGCGCCCCTCCTCGCGCGCGGCCAGGTGGGGAGCCAGGGGAGCCTCGAAGCACTGCGGGCACACGCGCGCCAAGTCGCCGGGCCGGCCCGCCGCCTCCCAGAGGAGCAGCGCGTCGTCGGAGACCAGGTCCTCGCCGCGGCACCAGCACCCGCTCGCCGCCGGCTTGTACACCCCCACGCGCCGGCCGGCGGCCACCAGGGCGCGGGCGATCAGCACGCCCACGTAGGTCTTGCCGACCTCGGTGTCCGTGCCGGTGATGAACAGTCCCGGGCAGGGTTTCATGGCAGACGCCCGTCACGTGGCGAGCCGGCCCCCGGCTCATCACCCCTCGCCGATGCCCAAGCGTCATGGTAGCATTCCGGCATGACCAATCCAAGCAACGAGTCCACCCCCTCCTCCCCCGCCCGCGTCACGCTGGGCCTGGTCCAGATGCGGTGCGTGGAGTCGAAGGAGGCCAATGTGGAGAAGGCCCTGGGCCGCATCGGCGAGGCGGCGGCCGGCGGGGCCGAGGTGATCTGCCTGCCCGAGCTGTTCCACGGCCTGTACCCCTGCCAAAGCGAGGACCACCGGCAGTTCGCCCAGGCCGAGCCGATCCCCGGGCCCACGTGCGAGGCCCTGGCCAAAGCCGCGCGGCAGCACGGCGTGGTCGTGGTGGGGTCGATCTTCGAGCGCCGCGCGCCGGGGCTGTACCACAACACGGCCGTGGTCTTCGACGCCGACGGCCGCCGGGCGGGCACGTACCGCAAGATGCACATCCCCGACGACCCGCTGTACTACGAGAAGTTCTACTTCACTCCCGGCGACCTGGGGTTTTCGAGCTTCTCCACGCGGTTCGGGCGCGTGGGCACGTGCGTCTGCTGGGACCAGTGGTATCCGGAGGCGGCGCGGCTCACGGCTCTGACGGGCGCGGAGATGCTCTTCTACCCCACAGCCATCGGCTGGCTGCCCGACGAGAAGGAGGCCTACGGCCCCGCCCAGCACGCCGCCTGGGAGACCATGATGCGAAGCCACGCCATCGCCAACGGGCTGTTCGTGGCCGCGGTCAACCGGACGGGCCGGGAAGGGCAGCTTCAGTTCTGGGGGGCCTCCTTCGTGGCCGACCCCAACGGCAACGTCCTCGCCCGGGCCAGCCACGACGAGGAACAGACCCTGCTCGTCCAGTGCGACCTCGACCGCATCGACGTGGTGCGCACGCACTGGCCGTTCCTGCGCGACCGGCGGGTCGATGCCTACGCGGACCTGCAGAAGCGGTTCTTGGATGGGTAGGCCTCCTGTCGGCTTGTCCGGCGCGAGGGTATTAATCCCGCCGCAGGTAGCCGGCGCTCGACTCGAAGTAGCGGCGTCGCCGGGTGTGGACCTGCTCGTGCCCCTCGGCCTGGCGGCTTTCCAGGTCGGCCAGGTTCGCCTGGCAGTAGCGGCAGCCGACCACCTCGAGGTGGAACTTCATGTAGTCGGCCGCCTCGGGCGGCATGGCGCCGAGCAGGAAACTCCCCCACTTCTCCCGGCTCGGGCAGCTCACGCGGTGGCGCCGCCACACCTCGCCCAGCGAGTGCACGCCCGCGTCGCGCCGGGCATTGATCTCGGCCAGGCGCCGGGCCAGTTCGGGATCGCTTCGCAGGGCGGCCTCGATGCGGGTCATCTCCTCCGGCGGCAGGGCCTCGTCGAGAAACGCTTCCAGGTTCGATTGTCGGAACATGGGAGATGTGAACGATGAAACAAGAGAGGATGAATGCTTGAGGCTACACCGTTGCGGGGGATTTCTTGCTTCGCGGTTCCTTCGTCATTCGGCCTTCGACATTCGTCATTTCGCCGGCCCGTCCTTCTCGTCGTACAACTCCGGAAACACGTCCTCCGACAGCCCCTGCTTGCGTACCGCCGTGCGGAGCTTGGCCAGAAGCTCGAACTTGTGGTTGGCCACGGTCTGCTCGGAGATGCCCATCCGGGCGGCGGCGTCCTTGTTGGCCCACCCGCGGACCATCAGCAGCTCGGCGCAGGCGATCTTCTCCCAGTCGCCCCGGCGGCGCCACCGCTCGATGATCTCCTCCAGGGCCTCCACCAGGGCGTTCTCCTCCAGCTCCCTCCGCTCGCCGCTGCGGAAGATCGAACTGGGCGCCCGGGCCGCGGCGGGCGGATCCCAACTGCTGCCGCTGCTGCTCGACGGCACCAGCGGCAAGGTGGGCCGGCGCCCTTCGCGGCGGAGGTGGTCGGTGAGCTTGTGGGCAGCGATCGAGAACAGCCAGCTTTCGAGCGACCGCTTCTCGTCGTAGTTCGGCAGGCTGGTGAGAAAGCCGACGAACGTCTCCTGCACCACGTCCTCGGCCGCCTGCCGGTTCTTCACCCGGCGCACCACGTAGGCCAAGAGGCGTCCCTCGAACCGCGCAATCAGCTCGTTCCAGGCCTCGGACTGGCCTTCGCGGATCTGCCGCACGAGGAGGCGGTCGGACTGCGTGGGTGAGGGCATGGACCTGACGGTTTCTGGGGGCCATTCCGGGGGCGTCCCGCTCCCCGCGAGCCGACTGCCCGGACGGGTCCATCCTATCAGATGGCAGGGCGAGAATGGAACCGGCCGCCGCCCGCGCGGACGCCCACCGCGGGATCAGGAGGTCTCGTCGCGTTCGGAGGCCGTTCGCCGCCGCGCCACGCCGATCTTCAGCAGGCCGAGCGCCACGCCCAACGTGCCGAGCACGCCCGCCAGTCCAAAGCCGACCTTCCACAAGCGGCGATCGACCACGGCCCGGTGGTGCATCCGCCTGAGGTCCTCCTTGACGGGCTGGTCGAAGCGGAGCAGGGCGTAGCGGTGGATCATGGGCCGGGGCCCCATCTCCGGGCCGAAATCGGTGACCTGCGTCTCGTCCCACGTGGCGACCACCAGCTCGTCGCGCAACAGGCCCGGCGGCAGGTGCAGTCCCGCCGAGCCGCCCGGACCGAAGTACCGCTCCGCGTAGTCGGCCACGGCCTGCTGCAAGGCCGGGCCGAGGGCCTCGTCGCACTCGGCCCCGGTGGCGTACGGCCCGACGGAGACGCGGGCGCAGTAGTCGCCGACGATCAGCCCCAGGTCGCGGTCGCCGTCGATCCGGTCCAGCTCCTCGGCGCGGTCGATCAGCCCCAGGTCCTCGGCGGTCACCCACGCCGGCGCGCCTCGCAACGGCGCGAGACCGCCGGCCGGGCGCCGGCCGGTGGTCTCCAGCCAGGCGTCGAACTCCGTGCGGAGCTCGCTCATCGTCGCCTCGGTGCGGGCCTCGACCCACCGCTCGAACTCGTCCCGCAGGCTCACCGGAACGTCGACCGGGCCCGCGAGCGACTCGGGCTTGTTCTCGGGCGTTTCTTCCTTCGGCGGCTTAGCGGGCCGGCTGCCGGAGGGCCCGCGGCGGGACCGGCGGGATTGCTCTTCCAGGGCCTTGGCCAGGGCCTTGCTCGTGGCGGCGAGGATGCGCGTGGCCCTGCCGGTCGTCGGCGCCGAGTCGGCGGCGGTCGCCACGGAGGCCCCGCGCGCGAGCGACTGGCCGACCGCGGGCAGGACGCCCGATGCGGGCTTGCTCGCCCCGCTCGGAGATCCACTCGCCCTTGCCGTACGGCCGGAGGTCTCGCCCCCGACCTCGTCGGAGGTCTCGCCCACTGGCGACTCCTCGACGGACATCCGGCGGGCGGCGAGGCCCGCGTGGACCTTAGCCTCCGAATGCGCATGATACCTTCGCACCATCTCCGCACTGCCCTCGGACCTCAGATAGAGCAGCGGAGCAGTCACCAGGAAGCCCGCGAGGACCACGATGACGCCGACCCCGAGGAGCGCGAAGCCCACCGGCCGCGTCTTGCGATGCGCCAGGAGCGAGACCGCCAGCACCAGGCCGCCCATGAACACCAGCCCGAGCACGGCCACGATGATTAGTGCGAAAAAACTCACGGCTGCCTCCATCGTCTCCGACGCCTTCGCCTAGGTGGCGTTCTCCAGGTAACGTTTCCGCGGGTGGCACCAGGGACTGGAAAGCTGGATCGCCACGGACATGGCCCCCGCCATCATGGGCAGCCAGGGCTGCGGAAACTGGAACAGCTCGGCCACCAGCGCCGCGGCCAGCACGCTGACCAGCAGCGACCACAGGCTCAGGCGCGTGGTCCGCAGCGGATCGGCCTGGCGCCACCACCGCAGCACGAAGAACAGGGCCCCGAACGACGCCAGGAACGCCATCAGCAGCGGCTCCCCGCCCACCCCGTGAAAGCTGGCGGGCAGTCGCAGGTCGATGTTGTTGGACGGCGGCGGGAAATCCTTGATCGTCTCGAGCGTGACCAGAAGGCCACGACTGGCCGCGTAGCCGCAAAGCCCCAGCCCCAGCCCCAGCACGAGCATGAGGAAGCGGCGGAGGACGGGCTCCCCCTGGGTCCCCTCCCAGAACTTCGACGTGACCAGCACGGTCCAGGTGCCGGCAATGCTCATCAGCACCAGCCACGCGCACTGTTCCGGGGCCGGATAGGTCCCGTCGGTGCGGTAGGCGTTGAGGATGACGACCACCACGCACATCGTGATCGCCACCAGGGCCCCGCCGAGCATCGAGCCGACCAGCTCGGCCGCGCGTTCCAGCTTGGGCTTGCACACCAGGGCGTTGGCCGCCCGCTCACGGGGAGGAATCCACCTGGGGTGGAAGGGCGAGCGCCCCTCTCGGGGTCGGTCGGCCGGCGCCGCCGCGTGGCGGACCGCCATCGTCGCGGGACCGTGCGCGTGCGCATAGGCACCGCGGCCGTGATGACCGATCACCATCGAGCGGACCACGCGGTAGATCCCGTAGGCGATCAACAGCAGGATCGCCATCGGGATGAGCACCTCGGCCGTGGCCAACAGCGCGAAGGCCCCCACGACGATCAGCACCACCTTGGTCGGGGTGTTCAGATTCGACTCGTTCCACGCGTGGTACATGCGCTGGCTGAAGTGGCGGACCGCGCGGAGGATCGGCTCTTCCTCGACGATCTCGGCCACGGCGACGACCGCCGGCGCCCGCACCGGCGGAGGCGTGCGGGGCGCGGCCGCCGGGGCCGGCGTGACGCGCACCGGCGCGATCGAGCCGCGGGGCGGCTCCGGAAGAAGCGACACCATCTCGCCGACCGACTTGAACCGCTTGGCCGGGTCCTTCTCCAGCGCCTGGGCCACCACGCCGCGGTACGGCTCGGGGAGCACCGCGACGTCGGGCTCGGCCGTCAGGTGCTTCATCAGCACCTCGCCCACGCTCTCCCCTTCGAACGGCACGCGCCCGGTGAGCAGCTCGTAGAGGATGATGCCCAGGGCGTAAATGTCGATCTCCTTGCCGTAGCGGCCGTTGGCCACTTCGGGTGCCATGTAGTGGACCGTGCCCACGCTCTCGGTCTGTCCGCTGCGTCGGCTGCACGAGACGAACTTCGACAGGCCGTAATCGCCGATCTTGACCACGCCCTCGTCGCAGAACAGGTTGCCCGGCTTCAGATCGCGGTGCACGATCCCGTGGTCGTGCAGGTAGGCCACGCCGGCCGCGATGCCGTGAAACCAGGCGAGCAGCTCGTCCGCCGGCAGTCCCTCGGGCCGTGCCAAAACCACGTCCTGCAGGGAATCGCCGGACATGTACTCCATCACCACCCAGGAGTCGCCCTGGTCGTCGCGGCGGATGTCGAAGATCGCGAGCAGGTTGGGGTGCTTCAGATTCAGGCACTGCCGGATGCCGCGGAGCTCGACCTCCAGGTTGCGGCGGATGAGCTTCAGCGCGACCTCCTTGCCGGCGTCGCTGGTGGCATAGTAGACCTCGCCGAACCCGCCGTGGCCGATCCCGCGCTTGAGCACGTATCCGGCCAGCGGCCTGGCCCCACTCGAATAGGTGAACTTGGCCGAGACCTGGCTGGCCGCTCGAAGGTCCCCTGCCGCGGTGGCATGGAGGTCGGCCGGGTTGTCGGCTTCCGGATTCACGGTGGCTACGGCTTCTTTCATGGGTCCGCGTTCCCCGGCCGCGGCCGGTGGAAGAGCCCCCCGGACGGCCGTCACTTTATTTTACCACGACGTGGCACCCTGTCCGCCGGACGATCTCCGGCCGGGCCGAGCGGCCCACGGCTTGAGGGGTGCCGTTCGCAGTGGCTCGGACTTCTCGCTTCCACGATGCCGGCGCTTCGCGGCCAGCCCCACGCGCCATTCGCTACACGTCCTTCAATCTTTCCTCGACCGGCTCGAGTCCCAGCGAGTTCTGATCGCACACGATGCGCGAATCGGCGCGCAGCGGGCCGCCGCGCTCCGAGTAGCGCACCCCGTCGATCTCCAGCTCGCCCGCCGTGCGGCAGTACAGCTCGCCGCCGTGGCGGTACAGAATCAGCTCCTCACGCCACAGAGGGCAAACCACGTGGCTGTGCCGCTTGGGCCCCAGAATGCACGAGTCGGCCATCAGCAGCACGCCGTCCGTGCGAGGCTCCGTGTGGTGGCGGCTGAGCAGCTCCAGCCGGGCCGTCGTGGTCAGGGCGTTGGGCCGCGTGAACTTCAGCAGCACGCCTCGCCCCAGCTCGATCCGGCACCCATCCACCAGCGGGGCCGCCGCCCGGACCGCCTGACCGTCCACGCGGACCTCGCGCCACGCCTCGAGGAGGTAGCCCTCGCCGTCGCGGCGGATTCGAGCGTGCCGGCGCGAGACGTCGGCCATCACCGGCACATCCACCTCGCTCCCGCAGCCGGGCTGGCCGATCACGATCTCCTCACGCAAACACACCAGGAACCCCCCGACCGAGTCAATCCACAAGACGAACCGCTCGGGCTTGCGGGGGGAGGTGCCGCTCATGAGCGCCTGCCAGCCGGGAAACGAAGGCCACCTGATCATTGGACACCCCGGCAGCACAAAGGTCCAGGGACTCCGGCGCGGGGAAAGCGCCTGACGGCCCGCGCAAACCGGACCGAGGCGCTTCCCCGCATTCGGGCAGGTCAGTCGTTCAGGGCCAGGTTGGCAGCCTCGGGCCCGCCCTCGCCGAAGTACTCCGAGACCTGCTCCACAATGCTGGCCGGCGAGGGCTCGTCCAGCGGGATCTCGTCGCGGAACTCGGTCTCGGCCTCCACCAGGGCCGCCGCCGTGTCCAGCCGCGTGCGGAGGTCACCCACCAGCTCCTTCACGCGGCCCAGCTTGCTGTCGTCGAACACGTACTCGCTGGTGGTCTGGGCGGCCGCCACCATCTGGCGCTGGGCCTCCAGGTTCTCCACGTCCACCTGCAACTGGCGGCGGGAGGCGAGCATGCCCTCGAGCTTCTGGCGCGCGGCCTCCACGCTCTTGCTTCGCGCCGCGTGCAACTGCTGAAGGCTCTTCAGCGTGGCCTCGGCGGTCTTGAACCGCTGGAACCGGCGGGACAGATCGGTCTTCACCTCGTCCGTAGTGTACGTCCGACCGGCGTAGACGTACTTGCTCTTGTCCTCAGCCAGATCGCTTTTCAGACGCAGGATGTCCTCCTTGTCCTCGCCCAGACGCGACTCGGCCCTGTCGATGCGCTCCTCCAGGCGCTTCACCTCCACCTCTTCCCTGGCGATCACGTGCATGTTCTTGCGGATCTCCGGCTCCAGGTCGGCGATCATCTTGCGGGCACGCTGAATCTGGAACTCGACCGGCACGCTTTCCTTGACCGAGTCCTTCACGTAGCCCACCGACGTGCTCACGTAGCTGACCGCGTCGCGGCCGAACAGCAGGATACCAACCCCTAGCGCGATTCCCGTTCCGAAGAGTACCTTGCGGATCATGGTTGACCCTCCTTTCACGATGCCCTGTACTGTTTGCTTCGAATACCGACGGTCTTCCTGGGCGGCTCCGTGGGGCCGCCTCCGTGGAGGGTACTTCGGGGCGTCCGCGGGAATCTTGAGATCGGCCGAGGAATCGGGCCGCCGCGAGCCGACAACCGCGTTCGATCCCAAGCCGACTTGACCGGATTCTGTTAATCTGGGAAAAAGGGGCTCCACTTCAGGCGCGGCGGCATGACCCAAGAAACCCACAATTTCGTAGCGCGAATTCACGAGCGCCCCACGCGGATCGTCCTTCTCATGGCTGGTGGAGGCAGCGGGGCCATCTCATCCCTCCTGGAGGTGCCGGGGGCGTCGAATACCCTACTGGAGGCGGTGGTTCCTTACGCCGAAGGTGCCCTCGTTCACTGGCTGGGCGGCCGGCCCGACCACTTCTGCGCCCCCCCGACCGCCCGGGCCATGGCCATGGTGGGGTTTCAGCGGGCCGCCTCCTACGCCAAAGGCAACAACCCCCTTGCCGGGGTGTCTTGCAGCGCGAGCCTGGCATCGCTTCGCCCGAAGAAGGGCCCGCACCGCGCGCACGTGGGCGTGCAGACCGAGTCGATGACGGTCACGCACTCGCTCGAGCTCGTCAAGGGCCGCCGCACGCGCACCGAGGAGGAGCGCCTGGTGCGCGCGATGGTGCTCAACGCGGTGGCGGAGGCCAGCGGGCTGGACGATCGGCTTGCGCTCGAACTGGTCGAGGACGAGCACGTGGAGTCGTCGCACGCCGAGGCGCCCCCGCCCTGGCGCGACCTGCTGTTGGGCCGTACCGAAGCCGTCGCCTGCGGCGAGACGGCGGTGAGCTGGGGCCAGCCCGCCAGGGCGATCTTCCCTGGGGCGTTCAATCCCATGCACCGCGGACACCGCCGCATGGCCGAGATCGCGCGCGAGCGGTTCGGCCTGGCCGTGGAATACGAGATCTCCATCCAGAACGTGGAGAAGCCGCCGCTGGACTACTACGAGATCCAGCGGCGCCTGGAGCAGTTCGCCCCCGGCGAGACCGTATGGCTCACGCGCGCGTCGAAGTTCGTCGAGAAGGCCGGGCTGTTTGCCGGGGCCACGTTCATCGTGGGGGCCGACACGCTGCGTCGGATCGCCGCGCCCCGCTACTACGGCAGCGAGGCCGACTGCCGCAGCGCCCTGGAGCAGATCGCCGCGCGCCGGTGCAAGTTCCTCGTGTTCGGGCGGGACATGGGGATGGGCTTCATGCGTCTTTCTGACCTGGAACTGCCCAACGTCCTCCGCGACCTGTGCCGCGAGGTGCCGATGGACGAGTTCCGCGAGGACGTCTCCTCCACCGCCCTGCGCCGCGATGGGGCGTGGTAGAACTGGACTGGCTCACGCGCCCAGAAGGCGCTGCCAGTTGTGGACCGCGTCGGCCATCGCCCCGAAACCGCCGGGAAACCGGTCCTCCAGCGCGGCGAGAAGCTCCTCGTCGACAATCCTCCGCGCCGCCTCCGAAGCGCGGCGGGCCTCGAGCTCCAAGGATGGGCGGTCCGTTCCGTACACCATCTGCTTCAGGTCGCGAGTCGAATAGGGCGGCCTGCGGGTCTGGAGTCCGAGCATCCACTCGGTCCCGCTGACGCGGGACTCCTTCCCGACCAGATACCAGGCTTCGATGGCCGGGACGGCTAGTCCCACCGCAGTCTGAACCGGCCCTCGGCCTTGCCGCGCGCGGAGTTGTCCGCTGATCTCTGCGGCCTTGGCTTGTAGAAGGCGGTGACGGCATCCGGTGTTGACGGGCGGGGGACACGCATGATCGCGCTTGTGCGGCACACAGCGATCCGAGTCAGCAACGATCACTACGCCATCGGCATCGCGATGATAGTGCAGCGATCGGAGCACGGCGGGCGATTCGACCGGCTCGCCGAGGATGCCCGCGACCAGCATCCGGATCGCGGCCTCGTCTGCGGGCGACTCGCTGAACACGGCGACCTTCATGGCGAGGTAGGAACTCCTCCAAGGATGCCCGTGTACCAGACCTCGCCAAGCGGCGCGCCGCCGAGGATCTCGTCAATCTCGGGCACGTCCGACAGACGCCGGAACCGCACGCTGTCTCCCACGCGATCGGCGATGACGATCTCCTCCGGGCGGTCCTTGAACAGGTCCAGGAAGTAGGGCGAGTGCGTGGTCACCAGGACCTGGACCGGCGGGCGCGATTCGTCCGCACTTCCGGGATACGCGAGGCGGCAGATGGCGTCTTGCACGCGCCGCAAGAGGCGCGGGTGGATTCCCCGGTCCGGCTCCTCCATGGCCAGAAGCGACGGTGGCTCCGGCAGGTAAGCCATCGTCAAGATCGCAAGGGCCAGCAGCGTACCGTGGGAGAGATCGCTGGCTGGAATCCGATGACCTCCCTCGCGGGTGCGGAGGAAGAAGACGCGATTCCCGTCGTTGTCGTAGGCGAACAAGACGCGGTCGAATTCGGGCAGCCACCGCCCCAATTCCGCGTTCAAGTCGTCGAAGCGCTCGGGCGCCGTGTCCTGAAGGTGCGTGAGCACGCCGCCCAGCCCTGCACCGTCGGCGGCCAACTCCGGTTTGGGGTGAGGCCCCGTCGGTCGGGCGATCTGCGGGGGTTCGAGGGAATACACACGGATCCGCCTCAGGTAGTCCGGCCAATCCGCCGACTCGATAGCGCCCGCGTCATCGGTGCGACCGCGCCTGTGCTCTCCTTGCTGCGTGGAGCGATCGACGGTCACCACGCCACGATTGACTCCGCCCCAGACTCCGCGGATCGCGACATTCCCGCTGCCGGCTCGCGAAGCCATCGAGGCGTGTTCGTCGAGCGCGAGCGGTCTGCGGCCCGCCATCACCTCAAGCCCTTCCAGCACCGTGCTCTTGCCGCTTCCGTTGGCGCCCACCAGCACCGTGCAGGGCCCCAGCGGCAACCGGCATTCGCGAAGCACTTTGAAGTTCTCGAACTCGATCGCGTCGATCATCGCCGTGTCCTCCTCTCCACACGGGTACCAGAGGCCCTGCGGCGGTGCGAGCCGTGTGGCAGGCCGTCCCACAGGCCTCGTCGGCGCGCCCGGACCAGGTCCCGTCACGGCAGCGGCACGGTCTCTTCGGCCGCGTAGCTTAGCGTGGCTTTGAGCACGCGGCCGAGGGCCCGGTCCGCCACGTAGAGCGCCGTGTCTGAAGCGGCGACGTACTTCGGCATCGTGAAGCGGATGCCGTCGCTCTCCGCGTTGCCGTAACGGCCGACGCGGAGCACGGGGTTGGCGTTGGAATCGATCACCAGGATCGACTGGCGGTGGCACTGGGGTACCAGCACGCGGCCCGAGGCGTCCATGCCGATCCGGGCCTGCTGGCAGACGCACGCCCGCGCCGACGTCGTGAGGGGCGTCACGCCGACGCAGGTCCACAGGGCTCCTTCCATCCTGACCGTGCTGTACTGGCTGCCGTTTCCCCACCACCAGTGCGTCGCAGGCTCCCGGTCGCTGAGCTGGCCGCCGGACGGGCCGAACTTGATCACCGACCCGCTGTACATGCGGAGGAACCAGGACGCTTCGCTGCTGGTCTTCAGCGCTTCGCTGTCGGCCATCTCTTCGGCGAAGTACTCTGCATCTTCCCTCTTGCCCGACCGGCCCACGGGCCGCGCGGTCGAGCCCACGCAGAAGTTGCCGAACCGGTCGGCTCCGATCCCGCAGGTGCCGCCGGCGGGGACCTCCATCCGTCGGCCGAAATCCTGCGACGGGTTGCCCTCCTTGTCCACGGACTTGCGCGGTCTGGCCTTGCCGTCGAAGACCGTCTTGCGCCACGGCTTCTGGTTGCCCTCGGCGTCGTAGATGATGACCGACGGACCGGGCCGGGCACCGCGGTAGTCGATCGCCGGGAACGAACGGATGTCGACAAGAACGTAGAGATCGCCGTTGGGCGAGAAGGCCATGCCGTCGCCGAAATCCTTCGCCGAATGGTCGCTGGGCATGAGCACCTCGCCGTCCTCGTCCGCGTGCGGAACGGTGAACTTGACGATCTTGCCGTCGTGGTCGCGGCGGCTGAGGAAGTGGCAGCTCCAGTCGTTTTCGTAGGCCCGCTTCCCCTTCATGTCCCGCAGGTAGAGCAGGCCGCTGGCCGGGTGGACGGCGATCTCCATGGCGCTGATCTTGAAGTCGGGATCCCACTTGCCGGTCCTGCCGTCGAGTCGATGCCAGATGCCGTTGAAACACGTCTGCCCGCCCGACACATAGACCTCCTCGCGAACCGGGTCCACGGCCACCTGGTAGCGCCGGTTGTCCTCCCAAAGGCGCCTCGCGTCCTTGCGGGCGAATTCGCCCCTCATCTCCAAAGGCACGAGACACTCGGCCCCGTCCGGCGCGGTGAACGTGGGCCAGGACTTGGCCTCTTCGCGGGAAAGGCTGCGCTCGGGCTTGAGCGACTCGCCCTTGGGGCCGAGCATCGGGGCGGTCCAGGCGAACGACGCCTTCAGTCCCAGCGAAACGCGCGCTTTGCAGCCCGCCGGCGCGGGCTCGCCCCGATCGTCCAGTCCATCCCACTCGAGCTTCTGCGACAGCGACCCCTGCTGGAACGGATAGGGGGCGTTGCGGCCGAGAACGCCCGAGGCCAGGTGGCACATCGGCCTGCCGTCGGGGCCGATAATGGTCACCGTCGCGTCGCAGGCGGCCTTGCTGGCGAACGTGATGATCCACGTGTCCCCTTGCCTGGTCACGTCGGGTTTCTCGGCGAACGCGAAGACCTCTTCGCGGGCCTGCATCCCTTGGAACGGATTGGCCGGCACGGGCCCATCCGGCTCGGCCGCGACGATCGGGCCGATCGGGATCAGAAAGACCGCGAGAAGGCCCGGAGAGAAGGTCGGAAGGGGTCTCATGAGCGCGTCTCCTGCCGGTGCGATCGTGGGCAGCGTGCGAGGAGCAGAGAGGCTCCTGGTCGCCTCGAAACCACGGGACGGCCTGCGAGGACGCGCGCGATCGTAGCACCGGTCGCCGGACGCCGCAACCCGGCGGGTCGGGGCATGGCACGCGCCGATCTGCACGGCCTGACCCGATTCTGCGGGCTTTTCTGCCTGTCCGCAATCTGTCCGATCTGTCCGTGCCGCGGGATGCTCCGATGACGAGCCTCCCGCAAGGTCTTTCGGGCGATCGCACGAGTCTGGGCGCCGCGCGCTTCCGCGGCCGAAGTACGATGCTGGCACGCTGCCAGAGACGTTTTCCTCCCGGCTCTGCTTCGGACGTCATGGGACGCATCCTCGCGCTTGCGGTCGCGCTTCAACTGGGCGGCGCCGCGCGCGCGGACCTGCTGCCCGCCCCGGTTAGCATGGCCGCAGCCCGGGGCGATCGCCGGGCCATGCCCTCGGACGACCGCCACCCCGCCGTGGTCCGCGTCGTCGTGCCTGAACGCGCCGGCTTCTCGCTCGGCTCCGGTGTGCTCGTCGCCGTCCACGGGGATCGCGGGCTGGTGGTCACCAACTGGCACGTGGTCTCCGAGGCCGCCGGGCCGGTCACCGTCGTCTTCCCCGACGGGTTCCGCTCCGGCGCGACGGTGCTGAAGACCGACAAGGACTGGGACCTCGCCGCGCTGGCCATCTGGCGTCCCCAGGTCGAGCCGATCCCGCTGGCCGCCGTCGCCCCGCGCCGCGGCGAGCCGCTGACCATTATCGGCTACGGGCGCGGCAAGTATCGCGCGGCCACGGGCCGATGCGTGCAGTACGTGGCGCCCGGGCCCCGGCTCCCACCCGAGCTGGTGGAGCTTTCCGTGGCCGCGCGCCAGGGCGACTCGGGCGGGCCGATCCTCAACCGCCGCGGCGAACTGGCCGGCGTGCTGTTCGGGGCGGGGGCCGGCTGCACGGCCGGCAGCTACGCCGGCCGGGTACGCCAGTTCCTGGCCTCGCTGGCGCCCGAGCTCCGCACCACGCCGCAAGGCGGGACCATGATCGCCCGGCACCAACCGAAGCGCATCCCGCCGCCGAAGACGCCAGTCGCGTCCAGCACGCCGGCGCGCGAGGCGGTGGCCTCCATTCCCGCCCGTCCGATCGCCCCTCAGGCCCAGTCCGGCAGCGCCGGCCAAACGAAGAAGTCGCCGAGCCGTCCGGAAGACGAAGCGGAGTCGCAACACGTCGCCGTGGCGACCGCCGAGGCCGGCGTCGCGCCCGAGCAGCCCGCCACCCCCCTGGACCACGTCAAGACGTTCCTGGCGCTGGTCGGCTGTGTGGCCATCCTGCTCCAGGCGGCCCGGATCCTCGGCGGCCAAGCGGCGTGAAAGCGCCGCGCCGTCTCGACGGGACGCGACGACCTGAGCGACGGCCCGGGAACCACTTCCTCATCGTGAACCGTCCGGCGGCTCGTGGGAACATGAGAGAACCGAGGCAACGGAGCGGGAGAGCTCGGTTGCCTCCGACTCCTCCGCGGTCTCACCGTCGGTTGGCCTCCGAAAGAATCAGCCTTGACACTCCTCCCGTCGGTCTGAGGAGATGGAGGATTCGATGCCGGCGGTATCTCGAACCGCTTCCTGTGGCCGAGCAATCGCGCCTTGTGCGTGAGACGAACCGTCTCGACGGCTTCTGCCTTGGCGAGCAGACGACCGTCAATCAGCAAATCGAAGCGGAGCGATACCGCTCGCAGATCGACTCAAGCCATCCAGGCGCCGCACCGATGACGTCGCGGGTGATGCCCCAGAGGCCTTGGTGAACGCGGCATGCATGACTCGCTGTCTCGAAGACAGAGGAGACGGAGGTAACAGAGAGATCAACTCCGTCATCTCTGCGGACTTCTGTTCCTCCCCCCTGCCATCCACTCGACGCGCCATCGAGTGCGTCTTTCATCGACCAGCAAACGGGGAAGCTATTCCTTCGCCATCCCTAAGCCCCTTCGATGCGTTTGCGGAGGCTCTCGATCTGCTTGCGGCGCAGGGTGGGGTCGGCCGAGGGATCGAACCCGATCGGCTCGCCGAGAAGGACTTCCAGGCGTTGGGCCGCGGCCCGACGCGTGGCCTCCTCGTCACGGCCGAGGAGGATCAGCCACGCTCGGGCGTCGGTGAGCATCCACTCGGCGATCGAATCGATCGTGTCGCTCCCCGGGGTGCGGGTCATCGAGCGGATGATCCGCTTGACGCGGAACTGCTGCTCGGCATCCAGCTTGCCGTAATCCAGGTTGCGGAGGAAGGCCAGCACGTTGGGCCCGGCCTGGCGCAGCGCCCGGTCGGCCGCTTCACGAAGGGCGTACTGGTCGTGGCCGAGCTGCACGACCAGCTCGGCCCAGCGCTCCGTGTCGGGCGTCTCCTGCGCAGCGGCCATTTCGATCATCCGCGCCGGGAGCTTCTCGGCCTGGCCCACCAGGTCGCTGTCGGGCATGATGGGCTTGAGAATCGGGGCGAGATGCTCGCGAACCGCCGCCGGCTCGGCCAGAACCAGGTGCCAGAGGCTGGGGGCCTCGTGCGCCTTGCGCTCGTCGTCGGCGCCGATGGCGAGGCGGACGGGCCTGCCCGCCTCCTGGACGAACTCGACGGGCACGACCTGGGAATCGCCCTTCGGCTCGCGTCGGATTTGCAGCAGCCGATCGCTCTCGGCGTCGATCTTGAACACCTCCTCGGAGGTCGAAAGCTCGTAGCCCACCGTGACACTGAACCCGCCGGCCCGGCTGGCCACGCGGTTGGTCCGGATCGAGAGCCGCTCGCTGCGCGTCGAACCGGAGGACCGGCTGCTGGAACTGCCGTAGTAGTTGCGCGACCAGACCGCAACGCGTCCCAGGTTCAGGCTGAACTCGACGCGCCGAGAGCGGAGCCACTGGTTGAGCGTGTTGGTCTCGGGCACGTCGGCGGCCCAGACACCGCCCGCGGGCAACGCCGCCCACGCGGCGAGGCACGCCATGACTTTTGCGGGCCACCGGGTTCTCCTCCACGCCATGACAGACTCCCCTCGCTCCAGGCGGTCACGTAGTGCGCCGACCCGCGGCGCGGGCCCCGTCGCACCCATTGTAACCCGGCTGGGACCGGCCGGCGCCCCCGGGCCGTCGCGCGGCGCCACGGGTCGGGAAGGCGTGGTCAGGAGGCGTTGCGCGTCGCGTTCTCGACGGGCGGCGGTCCTTCCACCACCTGGAGCAGGCGGCGCCGGCCCTTGCGCCAAAGCAGCACGCCCCCCACGACGAGGGCCGCGACGACCGTCGCCGTGACCGTCCACTCGGCACGGCGAACCCACCGCGCGACTTCGTCGCCGAAGGCATAGCTCAACCCGAAGAACACGCTGATGATCGCGCCGGCACACAGGCTGTCGATGCAGAGGAACCGCCAGAAGGGGACGCGGAGGATTCCCGCCGTCAGGTAGATCGCGGATCGCAATCCCACGAGGAACCGGGCGACCAGAAACACCTTGGGACCATGATCCTGGATCATGGCCTCGATGCGGGCCTCGCGCTCTGGGGTCAGACAGCGGGCGAACCAATGGTGCCTTTGCAGTACCCGGCGCCCCAGGGCCCGCCCGATCCAGTAGCTCAGCGAATCGCCCCCCACGGCGCCCACGATGCACGCGGCCAGGGCCAGGCAGGGATCGAGGTGGCCGTGGGCGCTGAGCACGCCCGCCGCGATGATCGGAACCTCCTCGGGCACGGGAAGTCCCACGCCCGAGAGAAAGAGCACGCCGACAATCGCCAGATACGAACCGTGAAGCAGGTGCTCGGCCATCGGGAAAGCCTGCAGGCGCAACCACGCCCCGGAAAAACGCGGATTCTACCTGAATCGCCGAAAAGGGGGAGCCCAGGTTCGAGCAGGGTCGGAGCGGCGAGCGGCGCCCGCCGGCGGCGGGCCGCCGCGTCATGCGTCGTCGCGCACGGCGAGCGGCCGCCACTCGGCATCGTCCAGGCCGAAGCGCACCACCTCCATCCCCCCGGCCCTCCGCGCCGGCAGCACGTACACCGCGGCCAGGTCCTCGCGCGAGCGGCAGAAGTCCAACCCGCCATCGACCCCCAGGACATACAGGGCCGTGGCCAGGGCGTCGGCCTCGGCGGCCGTGGGGGCCAGGACGGTCACGGAGAGGACGCCCTCGGCGGGCTGGCCGGTGCGGGGATCGAGCACGTGGCCCAGTCGTCTTCCCTGGTGGCGGAAGAACTGGACCCCCGACCCGGACGTGGCCAGGGCCCGGTCGCGGAGGCGGATTTCGGCGAGTCGGCGGTCGGGGCGGAGCGGGTGGCGAATTCCCACGTCCCATCCGCCCGATTCGATCCCTGCGGCGCTGAGGCGCCGGCCCTGAGCGAGCACGCTGCTCTTTCCACCGTGGATGAGGAAGTCGTCCACGCCGCCTTCGGCCAGCACCTCGCGGCAGCGGTCCACGGCGTAGCCCTTGCCGATGCTCCCCAGGTTCAGCCCCACGCCGCGCCGCTTGAATCGGATCGTGCCGGCGCGCTCGTCCAGCTCCACGTGGTGCCAGCCGGTGCGCTTCAGGACGTCGGCCAACTGGGCGTCGGAGGGCACGCGTCCCTCGCGTCGCGCAAAGCCCCAGGCCTCCCAGAGCGGGCCGGCCGTCAGATCGAAGGCCCCGCCGGTGGCCTCGTGGATTCGCCCCGCCAACTTGAGAAGCTCGAACAAGCGCGGCTCGACCTCGACCGGGCGGTCGGCCGCCTCGCGGTTGATGGTCGTGATCTCACTGTCGGACTGGAAGACGCTCAGCCGGGCTTCCAGCTCGCCGACCAGGTCGAGGGCCTCCAGGGCCCGCTCCATCCCCTCGTCGTACTGCCCGGCATTCAGGAAAACCTGGAACTCGCCGGCCATGGCCGCGCGCGACACGTGGACCACGTAGGAACAGCCCGTCGGCCCCCCCTCGGCCCATCGCGCTCCGTGCGAATCGGCCGAACCGCCCTCGGACACGGCGCGGCGCGCGGTCTCGGACAGCGCACGCCCGGCGCCGTGGCCGGTAAGGAACTCGCGGCGGGTCGGTTGGTCGGCCATGCGTGGGAGGGGGCGAGGTCAATGGGCCGATTTCCTAGACCGCCACCGGCTCGCACTCGGGCAAGGGGCTTTCGGCTACCTCCTCGCGGGACTTCAGCCCGACCAGTCTCGACAGGGTCGCCTTGGCCTCCATAAGGAGGCTGAACACGACCGGGACCAGCAGCAGGGTGAAGGCGGTGGAGACGAGCAGCCCGCCCAGGACGACGGCGCCCAGGCCGCGGTACAGCTCGCTGCCCTGTCCCGGGGCGAGCACCAGCGGGGCCAGTCCGAGCACCGTGGTCGTCGTGGTCATGAAGATCGGGCGGATTCGCGTGCGCACGCTCTGGAGGATGGCGTCGTTGGGCGCCATCCCCTCCTCGCGCATGTGGTTGAGGGACTGGTGGACGATGAGGATCGCGTTGTTGACCACGGTGCCGATGAGGATCACGAATCCGAGCATCGTCAACACGTCGAGCGATTGCACCTTCGTGTAGGGGAAGAGCGCCAGGTAGCCGTTCAGGGCCCAAAGCCCGATCAGCCCGCCCACCGCCCCGAACGGCACGGTCAGGATGATCACGAACGGATAGAGCCACGACTCGAACAGCGCGGCCATCAACAGGTAGGTGATCAAGAGGGCCAGGACGAAGTTGAACCGCAGGGCCTCCCACGTGGCCTGGAGCTTGTCGGCGGTTCCGGCCAGGTTGATGCGGTACTCGTCGCCGATGGCGCCCCGCTCGATCATCGGCGCCACGATCCCGGCGTTGATCTTGTCGATGGCCTCCTCCAACGGCATCTGCTGGGGGGGCGTGACCGAGATCGTGATCGCGCGCTGGCGCTCGCGGCGGTTGATCTGCTCGGGGCCGCCGGCGAGCTTCACGTCGGCCAGGGCCTCCAGCGGGATCAGCTCGCCGGAGGGCGCGGCGATGGGCATGCGCCCCAGGTCCTGCGTCCACTGGGCGTACTCCTCGCTGCCCAAGATGGTCAGGTCGATCTTGTCGCCGCCGATGTAGTAGTCGGCCGCGTACGCCCCGTCGATCAACGCATCGACCGTGTAGCCGATCTCGTCGGTGGTCACTCCCAGATCGGCGGCCTGCTTGGTCTTGCGGAGCACGTGCAGTTCCGGGCTGGTCAGGTCGAGGCTCGGCTTGGGAAACGCCCGGGCCGGCTCTCGAAGCAGGATTGCGTAACCATTCTCCTCGCGGACCACCAAGGGCCGCTCCTCGGGCAGCACCTCGTCGATCGGCTTGCTCTCTGTGATGCCGGCCGCTGTGGGCACCTGGAAGAACACGCCCCGGGCCAGCTCGACGAGCCGGGGCAGCTCCGGGCCAGTGATCTCCACGTCGACGGTGCGCCCGGTGGCCAGCTCGCGGGAGAAGAGGCTCCGCTGGCTGACGATGGTGATCGTGCCCGGCAGGTCGGCGGCCGCGTTCTGCACCAGCGGGACGAGCTGACCGGCCTTCCAGCCGTCGAGGGCCTTCAGGCCGATGAACACCTGACGGCCGGTGGCCACGAAGAAGTAATCGGAGATCGCCGGATACTCGAGCTGCTCGTTCGCGGGGTCCCCCGCGTTGACGTCCCAGAAGGGGCGCATCGCCTCCTCCAACTGGACGCCCATCTGGAGCGTCTCCTCGACGTTGTAGCCCGGCGGCGGAAGCATGATCCCGAACACCAGGTTGCGGTTCCCCTCGGGAAGGTACTCCACCTTAGGCATCAGCAGCCAGGCGATCAGTACCGCGGCCCCGATGAACCCGAGGGCCGTGGCCAGCCGCAGGAAGATGCTCCGCTGGAGGAACCGGTTCACGCCGACGACGTGGTTGATGAACGCCCGGGCCACGAGATCAGCCGCCGAGGTGATGGCTCGGAGGATGCCGCGCGCCGAGGACACCAGCCGACCGCGCCATCCCCTCGGCCCGTCTTCGCTCTGACGCGGCGGCCCGTCGCCGCCGAAGCCCGTCTCGCCGAACCCGTTCCCATCCCCCAACGGCTCACGCGCGTGGGCCAGGCCGGGCGTGGGGGTCGGCGGCTGTGCGTCGCCGTGCCGTCCCCCGGCGCGGAGCAGCCGGGCGGCGGCGCAGGGGATCACGGTGATGGAGACGATCAGCGACAGCCCCACCGCGGCGCTGATGGCCAGGGCGATGTCGCGAAAGAGCTGCCCGGCCTCTTCCTGGACGAACAGGACGGGCAGGAACACGGCCAGCGTGGTGAGCGTGGAGGCCACCACGGCGCCCCACACCTCGCCGGCGCCGCGCACCGACGCCCGGAACGGGTCGTCGCCCATCTCCGCGTGCCGGTAGCAGTTCTCCAGCACGACCACGGCGTTGTCGACGAGCATCCCCACGGCAAAGGCCAGCCCGGCCAGGCTGATCACGTTGAGCGACCGGCCCATCAGGTCCAGCAGCAGGAAGGTGCCGATGATGCTCGTGGGGATGGCCAGGAAGATGACCAGAGTCGAGCGCCCGCTGCGGAGGAACAGGAGGAGCACGCCGACGGTGAGCAGGCCGGCGTAGAGGATGTTGCCCTGGACGACGTTGATTGAGTCGTTGATGTACTCGGTCTCGTCGTAGACCTGGACCAGCTCCAGGCCGCGGCGCTTGAGCAGGTCGGCGTTGAGTCCGGCCGCGACGGCTTGGAGCTGCTCCATCGTGTCCAGCACGTTGGCCCCGGTCTCGCGCACGCAGTTGATGGCCAGGCAGGCGGTGCCGAAGTTCTTCACCACGCCGGTGGGCTTCTTGTAGCCGAGCTCCACCTCGGCCACGTCGCCCAGGTAGATCGGCTCGCCCGACGGCCCCTGCGCGACGATCACGCTCTTGACCATCTCCTCGTCACGGAAGCGGCCCAAGGTGCGGACCACCCAGCGGCGCTTGCCTTCCCACAGGTCGCCCCCGGAGATGTCGCGGTTCTCCGCGCGCAGCGCGCGGCGGATGTCCATGATCGTCAGGCCCCGCGCGGCCAGGAGCTGGGGATCGACGATGACCTGCATCTCCTCCTCGCGCCCGCCGTACACGTTGGCGTTGGAGACCCCTTCGACCCGCTCGAACGCCGCCTCGATGTAGTCCTCGGCGAACAGCCGCTTCTTCGGCACGTCGATGTCTTCGGGGATCAGCGGCTCGAGCCGCTCGACCAGATCGGGGTTCTCCGCGACGATCGTCTCGACCCGCCGCGCCGCCAGGCCTGGACTGTGGGCCCGCCGGATGGGCTCGACCAGCTCGGCCAGGTCGGGGTTCTCCTCCTGAAAGACCGCCACCTCCCCGGGGCTGGGGACGCGCGGCCGGAGGATGAACCAGGCGATGGCGTTCGCCCTGGGGTCCGACGTGCTGATGATCGGCTCGTCCGCGTCCTCCGGATACTCCGGGACCTGCTGCAGTCGGGCGTTGACCTTGGTGAGCACCTCGCCCAGGTCGGTGCCGACGGGGAACTCCAGGATGATCGTGCCCACCGAGTTGGCGCACTCGGCCGAGAGCTTGGTCACGCCTTCGACGCTCTGGAGCTGTTCTTCCTGCTCCTGGACGATCTCCCGCTCGACCTCCTCCGGGCTGGCCCCGGGCCAGCGGGTCTCGATCGAGACCTTGGGGATCTCCACCTCGGGCGTGAGCTGCTTGGGCAGGCGGAACAGCGCGATGAACCCGAACAGCGCCACCAGCAGCACGCCGACGGCGACCTTCACGGGATTGCGGACGAAGGCTTCGATCAACTGCATCGCTTGAGCCGCTCGCAGCGCGAGAGGCGAGTTGTCGTCTCGATGAGGCGTCGCGGGGGGTGGATCGAGGCGGCCGCTACTCCGACGGCCCCCGCCCCACGATCCTCTCCACCTTGACCGGCGCGACGGGCACGACGCGCTCGTTCCCCTTGGTGATCACCAGCTCGCCTTCCTTCAGGTCGCCTTTCACCTCGATCCACCGCTCGTCCGACGCCGTGCCGACCTGGACGGGCACCGGCCGGACCTGTTTGGGCGGCTCGGCCTCCGGGTTGACCACCCAGACCTTCGCCTCCCCCTCGCCAAGCACCAGGGCATCCTTGGGAACTGCAAGCACCTCGGTCTCGTCGCCCACGGGAAGCGTCACGCGCGCGAGCATCCCCGCCGCCAGGAGCGGACGGCCGTCCACCACCGGGTTATCGTAGAGGACCTTGACGGGGAAGCTCCGCGAGCGCACGTCCCCTTGCGGCACCACGGCGTCGATCACCCCTTGCCGAAGCTTGTCGGCCACCCAGGGCTCAAGCTCCTCTCCGCGCAGGGCGTTCACCTCCACCCCAATCCACTTCATGCCGGGCCGCAGCCGGCCCACGTAATCCTCCAGCACCGGCACCTCGACCAGGACCTTGCTGATATCGACCAGCTCGACCACCGGGTCGCCCTTGGCCACCCACTGCCCAACCTCGGTGTGCTCCCTGGTCACGATCCCATCGAAGGGGGCGAGAATCGTGTGCCGGGCCTTTTCGTCCTTCAGATGGTTGACCGTTTCGGTCTGCATGGCCACCCGGGCCCGGGCCTGTTCAATCTTCTCGTCGCGCGGACCGGCGAGCACCAGCAGCCAGGCGGCCAGCTTGGCGTCGAAGTTCCTCTCCGCCGCGATCGCCGCCGAGGTCTTCTCCTGAAGCTCCTCCTCGGTGATCACGCGCTGCTCGGCCAGTTGCTCGGTGCGGCGCAGCCGCTGGGCGGCGTAGTCGCGCACGGCCGCGGCCGCCCAGACCTCGGCCTCGGCCCGATCGATCTCCTCCTGGCGCGAACCGTTCTCCAGCTCGTCGAGCTCCTTCTGGCGGAACCGCAGCTCGGCCTCGGCAGCCTTCAGTTGAATGGCCACCGCGTCGATGCGCAGCTCGACCAGGACATCGTCCTCCTTGACCGCGTCGCCTTCGTCCACGAGAAAGCTCTCCACGAGCTCCTCGACCGCGCTGCCGATCGTGCTGGTCTTTAGCGGCTCGACCGTGCCCACGAACTGGCGGCCCTGGGGCATGGCCCGCTTCTGGACGGGCGCGGCCTCGACGGGCTGGGCGCGCTGGGCCCCCGGGGGCTGGGCGCGGGCCAGGCCCGCCGACGCGAGCAGCCCCACGAGGAGCAGCGCCGCCGTGAGGAGCTTGCCTGGAGCGATCGGTCCTGCGGAGGGACGCGGGATGCAAGGGACACGGGGATCGGCGGAACGGACAGGCATCCGCGGCGGCTCCTGCGCAAACAGAAAAAAGGCGCGGGACGCGGCCCAGGCGCCCGGCGTCCCGCTCTGGAAATGCTAAGTCGCCCCCCTGATCGAGTCAAGGAAGCGGGGGTATTCGCGCTCCACCACGGGGCGGGGAATGCGGCCGCCCAAGAAAACGCAGCGCCGGGAGCTGCGCCGAGCGCGGCTCCCGGCGCTGCCGCCGGTCTTGCGCGGTTGCAGGGCTCGCGGGCGCGTCTGGCGCACCCGGGCCGGCTTCTCCCGTTCTGAGCTAGAACGAGTACTTGAGCATCCAGTCGATGACCACGGCCTCGCCTGGGCGCGTGGGCGCGAGATTGGCGTCGGGGATCTGTCCGGTGCGGCGGTCCTGGTACAGCGTCTTCCAGGACGTGACCTCGATGCCGGTCACGAAGTTCTTCGTCACGTCGTACGTGAAGTTGACGAAGAAGAACTGGTTGTACGTGCGCCCGAAGAGGAAGTCGGTGTTGACCGGGTCGTCGAGGCCCCAGCCCGCGTGGGTGTGGAAGCGATCGGTCCAATCAACGCCCACGTCGAACCAGCCGCCGGTCGATCGGATCGTGTTGCGGTTGCAGACGCACACGCCCTGGCCGATGCCGCCGAGGAACGCGCTGAGGTTCTCTCCGGTGAAGAACTCGCCCTTGAAGGTCACGTAATCGCCGACCGGTACCAGCATGTCGGCGTTGAACGACCAGGTGCGGAACCTCTGCTGGCTGGCCGGCGGGAGGTTCAACGGCGCGGGGCCGACCTGGGTGAAGTCGAACTCGGTCTCGCCGATGTGGCCGGAGATGCCGAACTTGACGGGCTTGCATCCCTTGCCGCGATGCCCGACGACCCATCCCAGGCGGCCCTCGAGGATCGGCCAGTCGGCCGCCTCGCGGTCCACGCCGGGGGTGGTGGCGAAGTCGGGGATGACGTCCTGGTTGATCGAGCCCTGCACCTCCATCATCAGCACGTCGGAGAACTTGAGATAGCGATCGAATCTGGCCTGGGCGCGGCGGTAGCCGATGTTGCCTCCGTCCCAGCCCACGGCGTAGTTCAGGGTGCTGGGATAGAGGGGGGAGATCAGGTCCCACGTCTGCCCGAACAGGAACATGAAGTCGTCGTTCTTCACGTCGAAGTAGGCGTGGCGCAGGAGCACGCCTGCCCGGTTGGGATTGACCGGCCCGTCGCCGAAGAAGTCGATCTCCACCTTGGCCCCGCTGGAGGCGTTGCCCAACAGCGGGACCTTGGGGCCGTCGATGTTCAAGCCGAACCGCGAGCGCCGTGCATCGACGTAGAACTCGTCCTCCGGATCGGTCTGGGCCGACCGCACGTACACGGCGTACGGGCCGGGCACGGTCCGCTCGGTGTTGTAGTTCACGTCGCCCCAGAAGGCGCCGTAGGGGACGATCTTCAGCTCGCCCTTCGTCCAAGCGAGCTTCTTCATCTCGCTCTTCAGCTCGTCGAGCGTGAAGTAGTCCTCCTCCGCCGGCGGGGCCTCGGGGGCCGGGGCCGCGCTGACAGGGGTCGCCGGGATATGGGGCAATCGCGTGGGGTTTTCGCGGAGGCGCGCCAACTCCTCGCGGAGCGCCCGGTGCTCGGCCTCCAGCTCCGCGATCCGCCGGGCCATCGAGTCGTCGGCCGGCGCCCGCACGGCCATCTCGTGCCCCGCCAGCGGCGCCGGCTCCGAACGTACCGCGATTGGCGCCGGCTGGACGTAGGGCGCCGGATCCTTGTAGTTGCCGGAGTAATCGTAGTCCGGCGAGTAGGACGTGGGATCGCCGTAACCGGCTGGAAAAGCTGGGGCGCCGCGGTCGTCCCCGACCGCTTCACCGCCCCATCCGAGCGCCAAGGCGCCCAGGAGCATCATGAGGTGCGTTGATTGAGTCATGTTGAGCATCCGTTCTTGACTGGGGAAGCCGGGGCACCGGGGTCAGCCACCCAGGTCGGAACCGCTCCATCCTCTATCCGATGTCCCCGCACGGCGTTCCGACCGTCCGTTGTGCGTAACATCGTCCATAAGGAAACTGGACTTGATAAAACAACGAGTTTGGGAGATGTCGGAATATTTGGAAGGATGGGAAGCTCCCTGGGGATCATCACAATCCTCCCAGACATCCTTGCGCAGGCCGCAGGCCTTCGCGCCGGTCGGGCGGGACGCGGCGGCTCCCCAATGGGGACGGTTTCGGGCGGTAAGGGGTTGGACTAGAATCCCTTGCCGGCCCGCACAGAACCCGCAACGACTCGAACTGACGCTTCGGAGCCCCCATGAAGAACGTGGTTGCGCTGGTCTTGGGCGGCGGCCGCGGGACGCGGCTGTATCCGCTCACCAAGTTCCGCTCCAAGCCCGCCGTGCCGATCGCCGGGAAGTACCGGCTGATCGACATCCCCCTGTCGAACTGCATCAACAGCGGGCTGCACCGCATGTACGTGCTCACGCAGTTCATGTCGGCCAGCCTCCACCAGCACATCCGCTCGACCTACGTCTTCGATCAGTTCAGCCGGGGCTTCGTGGAGATCCTGGCCGCCCAGCAGACCTACAGTCGGGCCGACTGGTACCAGGGCACGGCCGACGCCGTCCGGCAGAACCTTCGCTACATCCAGGAGCGGAGCATCGAGCACGTCCTCATCCTCTCCGGCGACCAGCTCTACCGCATAGACTTCCGGCACATGATGCAGACTCACCTGGCGGCCGGGGCCGACGTGACCATCGCCGCGGTGCCGGTGCCCAGCGACCACGCCTCGGGGCTGGGCATCATGCGCGTGGACGACTCGGGCCGGGTGGACGGCTTCCTCGAGAAGCCCAAGGCCAAGGAGGAGCTGGACATGGTCCGCACGGATCCGGCCTGGATCGATGCCCGCGGCATCCCCAGCCGGGGACGCGACTGCCTGGCCAGCATGGGCATCTACCTGTTCAACCGCGAGACCCTGTTCGATGTCCTGGAGAAGACGGACTATCAGGACTTCGGGCGCGAGATCTTCCCCGCCTCGATCCGCTCGCGCCACGTGCAGGTCCATTTGTTCGACGGCTACTGGGAGGACATCGGCACCATCAAGTCCTTCTTCGAGGCCAACCTCAGCCTGACCACGACCGAGCCGCCGTTCCAGCTCGTCTCGCAGGACGCCCCGATCTACAGCCGCGCCCGGTTCCTGCCCCCGTCGCGAATCGACGGGGCCACGGTCCGCGGCAGCCTCATCGCCGACGGCTGCATCATCCAGCAGGGAGCGACCATCGAGAACAGCGTCGTCGGCCTGCGGTGCCTGATCGGACCCGACGTGACCGTGCGCAACTCGATCCTGATGGGCGGCGATTTCTACTACGTGCCCGGCAGCACGGCCAGCCACGGACCCGCCGGGGTCCCGCTGGGCATCGGCGCGGGAACCGTCATCGACGGCGCCATCATCGACAAGAACTGTTGCGTGGGGCGAAATTGCACGATCACCAACGGCCACGGCGCGGAGAACACCGACGAGACCGAGCTCGGCATGGTCCGCGACGGGATCGTGGTCATCCCCAAGGACGTCACGCTGCCGGACGGGACGAGGCTTTAGGGACCGTCCCGCTTTCGCGAAGCGAAAACGGGGCTGTCCCTCTCCTCTCCAAGCAGCAACCGCGCGCGTCCGCCGCCCCGGCCCCACCGCATGCCTCAGGCCCGATTCGCCGCGCCGCCGGACACGCCGTAGAGATCGTCCATGAGCCGGTCGATCTCTGCCAGGGGCTCCAGGGAGCGCGGATCCTCGCGCGGGGCAGGTTCGGCGCGCGTGACCGCGCCGGCCAGCTCGACGAGGCGGTCGTGGACTTGCCGCTCGCGCGGATCGGCGAAATCGATGGGGCGAAGAGGGGCCTGCGCGAGCAGCCCCCCGTTGATCTCCAGCCCCACCCCGCGACGCTTGGCATGGCGGCGGAACCACGCCTCCAGCAGCCGGCTGCCCAATACCGCGGCGAAGTAGCGCACGTGCTCGCGCCGCTCGGGCCCCGGCACGAACACGTTTACGCTGAAGGGTACATACACCGGCCGTTCCGCAGAGACGAACGACGGACGCCGGGCCATCTGCAGGGCGATCACCTTCGACGCCCGCCACACCGCTTCGTCGCGCGGCCAGTGCAGGTGCCACCAGGCGCGCACTCCCCTGCGGACCTCGCGCCGCGCCTCCAGTAGCGGCCGGAACCGTTCCAGGTGGCGCCGCAGGGCAGGGCAACGGGCCAGGTCGGGGCAGGTCCGGGCCGTGGAGTAGATCAGCCATTGCGACGGCCGATCGGCCAGATAGAAGCGCCCCACGTCGCACAGGTCATGGTAGGGACGGATCAGGTTCCGCTCGGCGGACGACAGCTCGAGCGACTGGAGCTCGTCGTCCGAGAGGGCAAAAACCCCTTCGCCCACGCGCCACCGCCCGCCGTGCCGCTCGTTCATCCGCCGCGTAACCTGGGCCGGGTTCTCCACGATGCCCTGGCGCACACGCCCCAGCCTCCCCAGCGTGGGAAGGCCGTCGAGTCGTTCGAGCTCCTCGTCGCCCGGCGGCTCCAGGTCGAGTCGCCCGCCCCGGAAGAGTTGATTCGGGCCCTTCACGTACCGCACGAGGGGGACTTGCTCCGAGAGCACCTCTCCGAGATCGCAGCCCGCCCCCGCGCCCGGGCGCTTCACCAGGGTCGTTCCCGGCCCAGGCGTTTTGCGGACCCGCACGATCAGGTGGCGCCCGGCCACTTCCCGGAAGACGCGGATATCGTCCAGGAGGAACACCTCTTCGACCCGGGCCGCCTCGCGCAGGGCCGCCACGAGCCGCCGCCCGCTGCGCCCCGCGGTCCAGTAGGCGCTGAGGATGAAGGAGAGGACTCCGCCGGGCCGGAGAAGCTCCAGGCCGCGGTGGACGAAGTACTGGTGCAGGTCCATGTGCGCGGTGCGCCACCGGCGGCCGAGGTCGGTGCCGGCCAGTCGGTCGAACAAGGCTTTCGCACCCAGCTCGCGGCGATAGGGCGGATTGCCCAGGACCACGTCCGCCCGGCCCATGAGTCCGTCCAGGGCGGGGCCGGCCAGCGCGTCGCAACAGACGATGCGCCGGCGAAGCAGGTCGCTGACGTCCCCGTCGCCGGGGGCGCCCCCTTGCCGCGGCGCGGACAGGAGCCGGGCCTCGATCCACAGCGTCCGCCGCGCGGCCAGCACGGCCTCGGCGTCGAGATCCACTCCGTACAACGACTGAAGACCGATGAGCGGATCACCTGGGCGCCCGTCTCGGGCGCCGGCCGCTGCCCGGCGCTTCAGCGTGGCGGAGAGAAACGCCCCGCAGCCGCAGGCCGGATCGACGATCACCGGCGGCCGCGCGCCCGGCCCGCCGTCCTTCGCCGCGTGCCATGATTCGATCGAACTCTCGACGATGTACCCGACCACGCACGGCGGCGTGTAGAAGACTCCCGCGGCTTTGCGGGCCTGGCGGCTCCGCTCCACGCGGAGTCCCGCGCGGCCGCGGACCAAACGCATCCCCAGCAGGCGCTCGTGGAGACGTCCCAGGTCGTGCGCGGCCATGCGGCCCTCTTGCCCGCCGGACCTCTGCGGCATGAGCAGGGCGCCGACCTGCCGCGTGGCCGGAAGATCGGGGAGCCCGGCCAAGGCGTCGGCCACCCGACACCCACTCCCGCCGTCGGACGCCTCGGCCTCGAACAGCCCCGGCCCGCGCCGCTGATCCCACGTCTCGATCAGTCGCGGCCACGCCCCGGCGGGGTGCAACCGGCGATCGAGGGCACGGACCTCCGCCCCAGCAAGCACGCCCGAATCGTCGCAACACCGCAGGAAAGCCGCCGCTTCCACAATGATCCGGGCCCGCCGCTCGGCGGCGCGAAGATCCTCCTCACGGTGTGAGACGTCGGCGGCCAGGGCCCTCGCCAGCTCCGACCAGGCGCCCGCGAAGTGGTCGAGAAGCGACCTTCTGCGGGCCGCGCGGCCGCCCAGCCCCGCGGTCCTGTGACTACGGCCCGGCATCCCCCGGCCCCTCCAGGTCCAGCACGAACCGGCGGAACTGCGCTTCGGCCGCCGCCCAGCTTTCCGCCCCCAGCGCGTTCCGTAGCGCCTCCTCGCGCCAGGTCCCCTCGCCCTGCCCGTCGCGCAGCGCCCGGTAGTATTCCGCCAGCGCCCCGCGATCCTGGAGCAGCATGGCGAGGTAGCGTGCGTGGGCGTAGTTCAGCCGGGCGGAGCCCTCCTCGAACCCGCCCGGGCGGATCAACTCCGGCAAGGGACGCAGCCGGTTTTCGAGGATCGCCTCCTGAAGCCTGCGGAGCCGCACGTCGGCCAGACCGGTGATTCGCGGCGGCTTAACCGCCACCGCGCTCGTCTCGTAGAGCGCGGCGATGCCCTCGCTCAGCCAGGAGGGGGCCTCGGGGAAATCGAACGCCATCAGGGCGTGGGTCAGCTCGTGTCTGAGCGCCCGATCGCCCCGCGCCACGCTGACCACGATCGTGCGCAGGTGCGGCCGGTAGTGGCCGTGGGGCGAGACTCGCTCGCGCCCCAGAAGCGCCCGGGCGTGCCGCTCGTAAGCTGCCTGGTCGGCGAAGAGGACCACGGCCACAGGCTCGCTGGGAGACGCGTCGAAGAGCCTGGCCGCCATCGCCTGCGCGCACGGGCCGATCGTTTCGCGGTACAGGCGCTGCAGCTCCGCCGCAGGCAGGTCGCCGGTGATGACCAGCGGCTCGCGCACGATGGCCGCCCGATGGTCTCCCAGCAGCCCGCGCAGGTGATCACGCATGCGCTCGCACTGCGCGCCGAGAGGCTCGGACCGGCGCGCGCAGGCGGGCTTTTCCCCCTCCCCACCCGCCACGATCGCCTCGTACCCCGCATCGCCTCCCAGCGCCCACAGGCCGGTCCGCCACCAGGCCACGATGCAGGCGCCGGACGCGGCCAGCACCGCCGTCAGCAAGATCAGCCTCCAAAGGCCATGGCGGCGGGGACGGACTGCGTGTTGAGCCCTCATGACATCTGCTTCAGCGCCGAAACGAGCTGCGAGAGCGCCAGGTGGCCTCCGGCCACGAGCATGCCCAGGGCGGAGAGCCACAACAGGGCGTCCCACAGGCGGCCGGGGCGGATCCGCGCGTCGCATCGCCAGTAGCGGAAGTAGAGCGTGGCCCCGGCCAGCATGGGCAGCATGATGGCCTGCATCACCCCGCTGGCCAGGATCAGCTTGCCGGGATGGCGAATGAACACGTAGAAGAAGAGGGCCAGGAGCGGAAAGAAGACGCAGAAGCCCTTGATCCACCACCACCGCTGCCGCTCGGTGCGGGCCCCCACGCCGAAGACGCTCACCGCGTCGGTGGCCACCAGGGCATGGCCCGCGTTGGACACGAAGAACGTGGAATACAGCACCGCAAACGCCCCAAACAGGAACATCCAGTGGGCCCAGTCGCCGAACACCTTCACATACGGCTGGCTCAACGCGTGGACCATCTGGTTCTTCTCCGGGTCGAGCCCCTCGCGGTGAAGCACGGCCGCGCCGAGCACGTAGAACGCCACCGTGGCGAAGGTGTAGATGACCATCGAGAGGCCCGCGTCCCACCGCATCACGCGCATCCAGCCCCGCGCTCGCTCGCCCCAGCCGGGCGTGTCGTCGCGCGGGCCGGTGAACCGCGCATAGCCCTTCTCCACGCACCAGTAGGGGTAGGCGATGATCTCGTTGGCCCCCACGCCAATAATCCCGAACGTGGCCAGGGCCGTGAAGACCGCCGACTTGGGCTCGCCGCGCACCAGGGCCATGGTCGAGTGCGTCAGGTCCTTCCACTCCGGGAACCGGAAAGAGAAGCCCCGGGCGAAATCCTGCCAGCCCACGGCGTACTCGGTCCGCTGCAAGGCGAACACGCAGAAGATGGTGACCGCCGTGAACGCCGCCACGAGCACGGCCGAGAAGTTCTGAATCAGGGCGTAACGGCCCACCACGAGGAGCACCACGGTGCCGGCCGTGACGACCGCCGACCAGGTGACGTCGTCCCAGGTCGGCCGATTCTTCTGGTCGGGGCGGTCGTGGCCGATCTCCTCCACGAGCTTCCCGCGTATCGCCTCGCGCGCCGCTTCGCGCTCCGCCTGCTTGCGGCTGGCCAAGGGGGCGACCTCGCTCTCGGGCAACTCGGCCAGGATCTGCCGGGCCTGGTCGTCCCAGGCGATCTGATCGTCGAGAAGCTGCTTGAAATCGCCCGAGATCGGCGTGCTGATCGCCAGCGACTGCCCGACCCCGCCCACGATGCCGCCGAGTTGGGCGATGCTGACCACGAACATCACCAGCCAGTACCAGAGAACCCAGTTGGTGCCGGCGATCCGCGGCCCCGGAACGTCGTCCAGGGCGGCCATGGTCGCCTTGCCCGAGTTGATCGCGTAGCGGCCGAACTCCACCTGCACGAAGATCTTGATCGCGCAGCCGATGACGATCAACCAGAGGAGCGTGAACCCGGCCTGGGCCGCGGTCTTGGGCGTGGCCACCAGCTCGCCGGAGCCCACGATGGCAGCGGCGATGATCAGCCCCGGCCCCAGGCGGCTGAGGATGCCGAGCGTGGTATGAGGCGGCTGCGCGATGGGCGAGGGCTCGTCGGCCCGGGTTTCGGTCGCTCCGCTCGGGGGGCGGTCGCTCATCGGCTTCTCCCGGCCGGGGGGACGGTGCCGCGAGGGCACGCCTTTGGAAGCCGATGATTCTGGTCGAAACCGCGGCGGTTTGCAAGAAACCGCGGTCGCGGCCCAGGGTTCCGAAGTCCCCGAGACTTCGGAAGTCTCCCGCTACCGCAGCGGGTTGTGCGAGGGCTGCGTGGCCATGCCGCTCGATGGCATGCCCGACGACGCTCCGTCCATCCGGCGGTCGGTCACCGAGAGCACCTTGGCGGTCTGGCGGTCGGCCTCGGGGATCATCTGCCACACGTCGGGCCCGCCGCGGTCCTGCTGCGCGGTCCCCGGCGGCGCTCCTCTCGGCGCCGGGAGGGCCGCTGCCCGCGGCATCGCGGCCGGCCGGTACATGTTTCGCCGCGCGGCGGTCATCGACCGCTGCGGCGGCATGCCGTCCGGCGGCAGGGACGCTGGGCCCTGCGGCTCTCCCGTGATGGCCGTGGACAGCCGCCCCATCGACCGCGCCAGCCCGCTCAGCGGCGTCCACTGGCGCTGCCAGGGCATTGAGGGCTTGCGCGGGGCCTGCGAGAACACGTGCGGCGCGGTTCCGGGATGGGCGGTAGTCTCGTTGTAGTCGGCCGTGGGGTCGGGCACGGGCGGCGCCTCCATCATGGGGTCCTCGCGGGGCTCCATCATGATGTGGCCTTCCATCGCGCGGATCGATCCCGCCCGCGGCCCCTGGCAGGCAACTCCGTCGCAGCCGCCGGTGTACGTGGGATAGCACTCATCGTAGGGGTGGGCGCACATCGCACAGCCGCTGGCCACGATGACCAACCCCGCCAACGTCCAACCGAACAGCATGCGGATCATGACCGACCTCGGGAGTTCCTCTGGGAGCAGGTGGATTCCAAGGCTATATTCGGCCGAAAAGCTTGCCCAATCCGCATCTTTCCCCAGTTCTGCGTCGGGAATTGCCTCGTGCGCGGCGAACCGAGCCAGTCCACCACTTCCCAGGTTTCGCAGAGTCGCCAACTTGTCGCGGCAGTGCTCGCACTGGCGGTGCTGGCCGTGGCCGTTCGCTCGATCGCCCTCGAAAGGCCGCTGCTCGGCAATTTCGCGACCAAGAACGTCGTCTATGCCATGATCGCCCGCAACTGGGCCGAGGGCAGGGCATCGCTCTGGTATCCCACGCTCGATCAGCTCGCAGGCGGGCGGCGCTCGCTCCATATGCTGGAGCTGCCCGTGTCGGCCTGTCTGACCGGGGCCTTGTGGCGAGGGCTGGGCGGCTCGCTCGACGTATGGGGCCGGGCCACGTCGGTGGCCTTCTCCACGGCGAGCGTGCTGATGCTTTTCGCCTTGGTGCGGCGCCGGCACGGGCCAGGCGCGGCGATCGGGGCGGCGACCGCCCTGGCCCTCTCGCCGGTGAGCATCATCTACGGCCAGAGCTTCATGCTCGAGGCCTCGCTCATGCTGTTCACAATCGCCACGTTCTACGCGCTCGATCGATACGCGACGCTCGATCGGGGCGGGGCACCACGCGATCCGAGTCGGGCCGACACGGCCTGGGCCGGAACCGTCCTTCTGGCGGCCGGAGCGGCGCTGGCGCTGGCCCTGCTCACCAAGATCTACATGCTCGTGCTGTTGCTGCCGCTGGGGTGGGAGCTGCTGCGGAGTTCGCGGAGGGCGCGTGTCGGCGCAGGCTTCCCGGTGTTCGCGCTCGCGCTTGTGCCCGCCGCCCTCTGGTATGGGCATGCCGCCGAGACCGCCTCGCCCGAGAGTCCTTTGGCGGCGCACGTCTTCTACTCCGTGCGCGACAGCGCCGAGGTCCATCGGCCTCCCCATCCCCTGCTCCGCTCGCCCGACTTCTACCGCCAGGCCCTCGACGACCTGTCGGGCGTGGTGCTCACGCCGCTGGGATTCGTGCTGGCGCTGGCCGGCCTCGTGCACCCGGCCTGGCGGCGCTACGTGCCGTGGCTGGCGAGCATGGGGGTGCTCGTGGTCCTCCTGCCCAAGAAGTTCCACGAGATGAACTACTACTGGATGGCCGTGCTGCCTCCGCTGTGCATTCTCGTGGGGCTGGGCTGGCAGGTGGTGCGCCGGGGGATGCGCCTTGGGCGTCGGGCGGGGCTTCTCCTGTTGGCCGTGGCCCTGGTGCTTTCGCTACGCTATGCGGCCCGGCCCGCGTTTGTCACGCCGCCGGAGGATCGCGCGGTGATCCCCGCGGCCGCGGCCGTGCGCGCCCTGACCTCGCCCGACGGGCCGGTGGTCACCATGCACGGCTCCACGATCGATCTGCTTTACTACTGCGACCGGCCGGGCTGGGCCGTGCCGCCAGAGGCGGACGATCTGCACGCCCGACTGGCCGAGTATCGCGCCCGGGGCGCGGAAGTGGTGGCGATCGCGGGACAGGGGCCCGCGGATCGCACGGCCCTCGCGCGTCTTCCAGTCCTGGCCCAGGGCGACGGCTGGGCGGTTCATCGGCTCGCCGAATCGACCCCGTAGGCTCAAGCGCGTTGCCATCGCCGCACGATCGCAGCCGATCAAGGGCCGGGCGACGCCGTCTCTCCCTCGGTGTCTCCTGCCGGTGCCCCCAACCCGGCATCGAGCGGCCCGAGCGGCCCGAGCGGCCCGCGCACCGGTCCCGGGCGGACCAGCGGCCGAAGCTGCCGGGCCTTGCCGGCGGCCTCCGCGGCGCGCTGCGTCTGGCCCAGCTCGGCGAGCACCTCGGCAAGCAGGGCGTAGGCCTCGGGCAGGCGCTCGGGCACCTGCGGCGGATCGGACTGGAGGTCCAGCCACTCCCGCTGGATCGCGATCAGCTCCTCTAGAAGCGGACGCACCTCGGCCGGCTCGCCGCGCAGGCGGTGAATCTGCACGGCCACGTAAAGCGCCCGCGGAAGCATGCCCGGATGCCGCCGGAGCCAGGGCGACCTTTCGGCCAGCGACCGGGCGACCTCCACGGCCCGACGCCCGCTCCGGGCGGCCTCGTCCCGCTCGCCCGCCGCCCAAAGCCAGTTGGCCAGCGCCACGTGGCACGCGGCCAGCGAGGCCCGGTATTGGGGCACGTCGGGGTACGTCTCCACCAGGCGCTGGGCCATATCCACACCCTTCTGGAGCCGCCCGATCATGCGCTGCATCCGGCCGCGCTCGGACGGCATCGGGAGGCCGTGGCTGGTGATGGCGTAGGCAAACGCCAGCTCGGAGCGGTACTGGGGATTGTCGGGGAAATCCTCGACGAGCTGCTCGGTCAGCCGGATCGCCTTCTCCGCGTGCGACGCGATGCGCTGGAGATCCTCGGGGCCCTCCGCCGCGCGAAGGAACCGCGAGGCTCCCCAGAGATGCCCGTAGCACCTCGCCATGGTCAGCCGGTAGTCGCCGTTGGACGGGTTCTCGGCGACCAGGTCTTCCAGCAAGGCCAGGGCCCGACGCGTGTGCTCGATGCCCTCGGCGGGCGAGCCCTCGGCGGCCGGGTCGCGGTCGGGCCCCACGCGGTTGAGGATCTCCAGGAGCCCGAGCTGCTCGTGGGTGCGGGCCAGCTCGTAGCGCCCCTGCGCCGACGCGGTGACGAGCGGCGCGTTGCCGTCGAGCAGCTCCAGGGCCCGACGCGACTCCTGGAAGGCCTCGTCAACGCGGCCGGCCTTTCCTAGAATGCCGCCCAGGGCGTTGTGGGCCCCGGCTTGACCGATCAGGTATTCCGGTCGGTCCGGCGAGGCCTCGCACAGCCGTGCAAAAAGCCCGATGGCACGCCGGCAGGCGGCGGTCGCCTCTTCGAAGCCGCCCAGCAGCATCTGGATGTCGGCCACCCTGCGAAAGGCCAGCGCCGTCTCGTGCTGCCACCGCTGGTCGTCGCGGTTCTCCCGCGCAAAACGGTCGTAGAACTCCAGCAGGCTTTCGAGCAGCGCCATGTCCTTGGGGCTCACCGCGGCGGGTCCGGCCCCGCCGTACCACAGGCTCTCCTCGGGACCGCCGAGCATCCGCGCCTCCGGGGCGCCCGTGAGCTTGGAGAACACCTCGTCGAAGGCCTCGGCCGCCAGGCGGAGGTTCGCCTCGGCCCGGCGCCGCTGCTGCTGGGCCTCCTCGCGCAGAAGCGACTCGCGCGCCAGGGCCTGGGTCCGCCTGACGTACCCGAACGATGCCCCGGCCGCCAGCGCCACCAGAAGCACCAGCGCCGCGGCGCTGGACGCGGCCAGGGCCGGGTTGCGGCGGCACCATCGCCACGCGTGCTCCACCGGGCTGGCGCGGCGGGCGAGGATCGGCCGGTCGGTGAGGAAACGCTCCAGGTCCTCGGTCAGCTCGCCCGCCGTTTGATAACGCCCTTCCGGCTCCCGCGCCATGGCCTTCAAAACAATCGTCTCCAGGTCGCGCGGGATGGACGGATTGAGGGAGCGCGGACGCGGGGCGTCCTGCTGGCTGACCTGGCGCAGGAGCTTGCGGCGGCTCGTCTCGGTGAAGGCGGGGCGGAGCGTGAGCAGCTCGTAGAGCGTCAGACCCAGGCTGTAAACGTCGCTCCGCGCGTCGTGCTCGCCGTCGAGCTGCTCGGGGGCCATGTAGCGGAGCGTGCCCACCACGTCACCCGGATGCGTGAGATCGTCCTGGTCGAGGACCTTGGCCAGGCCGAAGTCGGTGATCCAAGCCGTGCCCTGGCCGTCGAGGATGACGTTGCCCGGCTTCACGTCGCGGTGCAGCGTGCCCTGCTTGTGCGCGTAGTGAAGTGCCGCGGCCAACTGGACGCCGATGCCGGCCACGCTCCGCCAGTACGCGGCTGAGAACAGGCGACCCCCGGCGACCTGGCGCGGGACGGCCGCGGGCGCCGACCCCGCGGACCGGCCATCGGGCAGGCTGGCCGCGGCGCTCCAGGAGGGGGCCTCGTCCCGGCTGCCGCCGCCGCGCGACGAGCCCAGCTCGAACCCGCCCCGGACCACCGCGCGGGCCACGTCGGCCCCGACGAAGTCCTCGGTCGGATCGGCGGCGGTTCCGCACTGCGCGGCCGAGGACGGCTGCGAACCTTCGTCCCGCTGCCCGGCCAGCTCGGCCAGCACGCAATCCAGGCTGCGGCCCTCGATGCACTGCATGACGTAGAAGTGCCGGCCCCCGTGCTCGCCCACGCCGAACACCGAGACGATGTTCGTATGGTGCAGACGGGCTGCGGCCTGCGCCTCGCGGCGGAACCGCTCCAGCGCCCGCGCCGAGGACGAGTAGGACCCCGGAAGCACCTTCAGCGCCACGCGGCGGCCCAGCGACTCCTGCACCGCCTCGTACACCACGCCCATGCCGCCCCGGCCGATCTCCCGCACCACGCGGAAGTCGCCGAAGCGCTCGTGCGGAGCAGCCCCGTCGCCGTGGCCCTCGGGGGCCAAACGGGAATCGGAGCGCAAACCCTCCAACAGCAGCAAGGCCGGAAACAGCTCGCGGATTCGCGCGGACCACGCGGGATGGGCCTGGACGTAATCCTCCACCGAGGGACGCTCGCCCCGGCGGTGCTGGCGGATGAACTCCTCGGCCAGCTCCTCCACGGGATCGCGGGTGTCTTCGCGGTCGTTCATCCCGATTCCTCGGGCGGTCGGGCGCGGGCACGCCTTTCCGCCCCCGGGGCCAGTACGGTTCACTCCGGCAACAGGTCGGGCACGTCGGCCAGCGTCTTGCGGAACCGCTCCAGCGCCCGGATGTAACGCTTGCTGGCCGCGGCGCTGGTGATGCCCAGCTCCTCGGCGGCCTCGTGGTTCGACAGGTCCTCGAAGTGCCGCAGCACCAGGATCTCGCGGTCCAGCGGTTCCATCTTCTCCACGAGCTCCTGCAAGCGGCTCTGAAGCTCGAGTCGGGCGGCGGCTCGGCTGGGCGTGGTCATGCGCCCCGCCAGAAAGCAGGAGAGCGACTCGGATTGCACCTGCGGGCGCGCGGCCCCGTGCATGGAGACCTCCACCTTGGCATCGCGCATCTGCACGCCCAGGTGATGGCGATGCGTGGCCATCAGCCGCTGCCCGGTGAGGAAACGCAGCCACAGGAAGGGCGGCATGGGGAGCTTGTCGAGGTAGCCGTCCAGTTGCCGGGAGGCCTCGAGGAACGTCTCCTGGAGCACGTCCGAGGGATCGACCCTGCCCGCCACGCGGCGGTCGATCCGCATATCGACCATGCGGCGGAGCCGGTCGCGGTGCCGGCCGAACAGCTCCGCCAGCCCGGCCTGCCCGTCCCGCTTCAAGAGGTCGACGGAGGGGTCGCTCGGGTTGGACGGGTCCTCGGGCATAGACCTTATTGTACCCTCCGCCGGGAGCTACAGGTGAACCTCAGAGCGCGTTCCGAATTCCTCCTTCGCGATTGGTCGACTCGGTACCTGACCGAGCAGCGTGACCGGACCCCTGCCCGCTTGCCGGCAGGTGAATCAGTCTGGGAGGGCCAACCGGCCGGCTTTCCAGACTCCTTCACCCGGCAGACAAGCTGGCGGGGGTCGGGTGATCGTCGAGCGGGCGGATCCCCAAACACTTTGCCGAGACTTCCGAAGTCTTGAAGACTTCGGAAGTCTCGGCACAGCGCTACTCCTCCGAGAACGACACCTTGCCGTCGCGTGTGACCGTGCACGTGAACTTCGCCCCGCCGGCGCTGACCCGCAGTGTGCCGTCACCTTGCCACGACTGCTCGATGAGCTGGCAGTCGAGAGAGCGCCAGATGACGTTCTCCTTGGGGCTTCCCCAGTCGCGGACCTGACCGTCGCGCGTGATCTTCACGTTTTTGGTCCCGTTGTCCCACTGGACTTGCACGCGCCGCCCGCTCGTGCCCGTCATATCGGCCGCACCTCGGAGCGGCGCCGCGTCGATTCCGGGCATGAGCTTGGACGCCTTGTCGATGAAGGCCTCCGGCTTGCCCTCGTCGATCTCCACGGCAAACCCGTACACGCCCCGGCCCCGCGGGTCGGCCCGGAGGATTTTCGAGCCGGGCCATCGCGGCTCCTTCTCGCCTTTCTTCTCCCGGTGCTGGACGCGGTCGGTCAACTCCCGGTCCAGCCGGGGATGCCCCATCAGAATCGGCCAGACGGCCAACGTGCACTTCTCGCCAAGGATGAACGTGGCGTTGCCCTGCTTGCGGATCTCGGCGTCGACCGGGACGAGGAACAGGAAGGGGTAATCGCCCGCCTGCGTCTCGTAGATCGCCAGGTTACCGCTTTGCCCAACGACGCAGTTCGGCGCCAGCAGCCCCTCCTGATACTGCGGGGATCCGATCTTCAGGGGGTCCTTGACCGGGGCGGCGAGGATCGTGTCGGCCCCGCGCTGGCGCGACTCGACGAGGATCTTGAAGCCGTTGACGTCCGGGTCCTGCGTGCCCCGGGCGAGCGTGCCGAACTGGAAGTGGCGCCCGAAGTACTGGGTCTCGCGGAACTCGGGCTTCTCCGCGTCGGGATGTTCCCAGGCCGCCCACTGCGGCTTGCCTGCGATAATCTCCGCCGGTCGCGGGAAGTCCTTGCGCGCCAGGTGCACGACCGCCTTGGGCGGACGATAGGCGCTGGTGATCACGTGGATCTCGTCCGACTCGAACTCCTCGGGCTTCCGCGGCGAGTCGCCGAACCAGAGCCAACTCAGGGCCGGGGCACTGCCGCCGAACGGATACGGGTGGTTGTAGTCGCGCCGCGTGGGGCCGTTGTACGCTCCGCGCCAATACTTCACCGCGGCCGAGGTGGCCATGAAATCGAGCGCCGCCTTGGCCAGGGCCTTCACCTCCTTGTCCTTGGCGAAGTCGTAGAGGTTCAGCACCGGGGCCATGCTGTGGCCGAGGTAGTTCTCCGAGTCCCACTCGCCCATCCCCTGGTAGTACATCGTGACCACGAACTGCTTGATCCGCTCCTTGTAAACCTGGCGGACCTTCTCGCTTCCGACTTCCTCCGCGAGCAGATAGACCGAGGTCTCGCGCATCAGCTTGAGGTTGTCGGTCGAGCGGACGTCCACCCAGGAGTTCTTGCCGTCGGGCCCCCACACGCCCTTGCCATCGTAGGCGTAGTGCGGCCGGCGCAGCGGGTCCTTTTCGGTGAAGATGGCGGCCGCCTTCTTCATGCGCGCGCGGTACTCGCCGTCGAGCAGCTCGCCGAAGAAGAAGTATTTGCGCATCTGGTGCTTCAGCGTGAAGCAGGGGTAATAGTCGATGCCCAGCGTGTGCTTGTTCCACTTCTGGGCCATGGCGTCTTCGGACTGGAGGAACGCGACGGCCGGCTCCTCGTGGCCGGCAAGGATCGACAGCATGGCCCAGCCGTAGGCCCGCTTCTCGTTCTCGAAGAACGTATTGCCGTAACGGCCTTCGCGCGAGGCGTGCTGGATCACATGATTGGCCCGGTCCCAGAATGCCTTCTCCCAGTCGTCGGGCCAGGGGGCATTCCGGAGGGACTTGTCCACGGGGATGGGCGCAACCTCGACGCGGCCGTCGGCCGAGCGATGCCAGCGCCCGCCGGCGTCCAGGGGCGAGGGTGCGGCCAGCAGAAGCCCTGCGGTCAGGGCCGCGAAGAGGATCCGTGATTCGAAGATCGACCGATCGTGCATGGCGAGGCTCTCCCTGAGTAACGGCCAACTGCTCGGCGGAAGACGCTCGACTCCGGCCTCCCTGAAGCCGCCGATCAATCTGCATGCCTCTCGCTGGGATACGGGTCGCCCGGCGCGTCCTGGCCGTTGTCGCGCACGGCCTTGGCCCGGCGGAGCTCGACGTTGAGCCGGGCCTGCTCGGCCGCGTAGTCCGCGCGCAGCGAGGCATAGTGGTGGCGCGTGGCCAGCATGTCGGCGATGGCAAGGAAGGCCATCCACAGGGCCAGGAGAATCGTCACCAGCCAGTACACGCCAAAAACCAGCGGCGACATCAGCGGGGTGAGGAGCTGGCCGAGGAACAGGGCCACCGCCAGCACGGCCAGCATGGCGCTGGTCTGCATCCTCCGGCGGTACTGCCGGCGGTAAAAGTCCACCTCGCGCGGCTCGGCCGAGTCCTGCGACTTGCGCCAGGCGCGGACGTGCATCGCCAGCATGTTCACGGCGCAAGCAAGCAGCAGGGCGGGCACGGGCAGCGCGGACCAGAAATCCACCGGCAGGGCCCTCCTCTCGATTACTTCAACGACTTGAGCCACTCGTGGACGACCCAGCCGACCTTGGCCAGGCTCAGCGCCGAGCACTTGTCCGGCGTGTCGCCCTGCGTGTGCCACGGCGGGTAATCGAAATCGATCAGGTTGCACGTCGGGATCCGGGCGATGTTGCGCAGCGGCAGGTGGTCGTCGCGGATCGTGTGTTTCACCTGGGGGATGAACTCCCGCACGCCGAGGCGGGCCGCCGTGGCCCAGAGGTCGATCACCAGCGGCCGCGTGTCCCGCCAACCAACGCTGTGCCCTTCCTGGTACACCTGGAGGTCCGCATCGCCGATCATGTCCAGTAGCACACCCCACACGTAGCGGTAACGCGGCGGCTTCCTGCGGTACTCCCGCGCGAAGTGCGTGGACCCGAGAAAATACTCGTGGTTCTCGCTGAAGATGTACTCCTCGCCGTCGAAAAGCACGAAGTCCACGCCGTAGGGCGACTCGAAGTGCGGCATATGGCGCCCCAGCTCCATGAGCACAGCCACACCGCTGGCCCCGTCGTTGGCGCCTACGAAGGTCCCCTTCGGGTTCTCCTTGTCGAGCATGGGCAGGGGGAGCGTGTCGTAATGGGCGCACAAGAGCACGCGCTCGCGGCGCTCCGGATGCCAGCGGACGATGAGGTTGGCCATCGGCACGCGCGAGCCGTCCAGCGGGTGGGCGGCCTCGAACTCCTGGAGCTCCACCTTGCCGCCCAGCTTGTTGAAATGCGCGGCGATGAGCCTCTGCTGGCGGCGCATGCCGGCCGACCCGCTGGGGCGAGGACCGATCTCGCAGAGCTGCTTGAGGTATTCGTAGGCCTGCGCCCCGTCAAAGGGGATGTCCTCCAGGCGGAACTCCGAGACCGTCGGCTCTTCGGCGGGGCCGGGAGGCTGAGCGAACAGAGCGAGGTATCCCACCACCACGCAACTCCCCACGACGACCGCGCCCAGGAAGAGGGTCTGCCACGAAGGCCCCTTGCGAACGGGCGCCTCGGCGCCGTCGCGGCCCTTCTTCGCGAGGTTCTTCTTCATACCCCCATTTTAGCCCACGCGGGCCTCAGGGCCCAAGGGTCGTGGCAGGGGATCGTACTGCGTACTTCCGTCTCGGTCAGGGGCGAGTACGGAAGCACGAAGTACGAGAGCACGAAGTGCAACAAGCCGCGTGGCCTGGCCGGCTGCCTCCTGCCTCCTCGCCTGACGTTGGGAAAGCGGCGGGCAAGCCCGCCGGCTAAATGCCCCCGACGTCCGACCTGCGCTATCTCCTCACCCGTTCCACTCGACGATCTTCTTCTCCCACTCCTCGCGCTGGAACCGGTCCGGCTTGGGGTAGTCCTGGTTCTTCTCCAGCTCGTCCATGGTGGGGCGCTTCGAGGGGATGCCGCCTTCGGGGATGTCGATCTTGGCGGTCCAGGCGATGCCGTTGAGCACCACGGTACGGAAGCTGTCGCAGGCCCAGCTCCAGTGCCAGTGGCCGCCGGTGAAGCCCATGCCCCGGCCGCCGTCGGACCGCTCGACGACCCACATCAGGTGCTCGGGCATGCCCTTGCGGGCCCGGACCGTGGGGTTGCCGCTGTGGGCCCCGTCCGGACGCTCGCGGGTCTTGTCCGGCGGGACCGCGGTGAGGATCGGCGTGACGTTCTTCATCCCCTCCGGGAACCGCATGTGGTAGTACCACTCGTCGTTGATGGCAAACGGCTTCACACCCCGGGTGACCGGGTGCTCGGGGAACTCCTTGAACTCGGCGGTCCAGTGCGGGTTGACCGACCAGTAGGCCTCGAAGTATCCGCCGGTCCACTTCAGCAGGGCGTCGCCCGGCTTGCCCTTGGGCACCTCGACGCCGTAATGCAGGCAGACCAGGCCCACGCCCTGGTCCATCAGCGGGGCGACCTCGTCGATGTGGGGGATGATCGGGTGGCGCCCGCCTCCGTCGCAGAAGATCACGATCGAGTCCGCGTCGTCGAGGATGCCCGTGTCCTTGGGCCAGCCGTCCTTGACCACTTCGCACTCGACGCCGGGAAGCTGCTCCATCCGATCGGCCAGCAGCATGCAGCCGGCGTAGTGCTCGTGGGCTCCGTAGCCGTGGCTCTTGGGGCCGGCGATGAAGACGATCTTCTTCGCGTCAGGCTTCTTCGCCGCGGCGACGAGGTGGATCTTCGCTTTCCGGACCGCAGCCCCGCTCTCCTTCGACGCCTCCTTCTTGCACGGGAGGTGCTTGATGCGGATGTTGCGGAACTGGACCTTCATGGGCGGGCCCTGGTGGAGCTGCAGCGCCAAAAGGCCGCTCGCCCTGCGCATCTCCTTGTCCTCGTCCACGCACTCCGACATCTTCTGCCCGTTGATGTAGTGCGTGAAGTGGAAGCCCTCGGCCGTTACGCGGTACTCGTTCCAGTCGCCCTTCTTGACGTGTTTCTGCAGCTCGGCCGAGTCGGCGAACTGCTCGACGACCTGGGGCTTGTGGTTCGCGCCGACGACGGTCTTCTGGCCGCGGTTGGCGAGGATGCCGCGATACTTCTCGCCGTAGAGGATGCCGGAGTAGCGGTCGCCCGACTCGAAGTCGGCCTGATAGCCACCGATGACCCACTTGCCCCACTTGTCGGGATTCTCGAAGCTGCGGTACTGGACGCCCGAGTTGCCGCCTTCCATGCGATACTCGAAGCGGAGGTCGAAGTCGGCCACCTCGCCCTGGCGCCAGATGAGGAAGGTGTTGCCCTTGGTGGGCTTCTCCGGCGTGGTCTGGCCGGTGATCGTGCCGTCCTCGACGCGCCAGAAGTCGGGGTTGCCGTCCCAGCCGTCGAGCGACTTGCCGTCGAAGAGCTGGACGAAGCCCTCCGCGCACTCTTCGGCCATGCCGGGCAGCGCCGCCAACAGGCTGGCCGCGCCGATGAGCAGGGAAAGGACGAGCCGGGCGCTCGCGCGCCGCTTCGTAAGGGTCATCGCGATTTCCTCCTGGGGGGATATGGGGGTGTTCGATTCACGGGCACGGGGCAGGAAAGACGCCGACGCGCCAGGCTGCGGGCGATCCGACGCCCTATTGTAATTGCCGCGAATCGCGGGTGCCAACCATGCACAATCCGGGACCGCCCCGACCACCGCGGGGTGGGACTGCCGGCCGGCGGTCACGGAGACGGCTTGCTCACCCGCAGGTTGATGGTCGTCAGCTCGCCTTCCCGGAGCACGGCCACGATCAGTTCCCGGCCCTCCTTGCCGTTGACCAGGGTGACGCTCTCGGGCTCCTCGGCCGCCCCCTGCTGTTCCCAGCCTTCGGCCTTCAGCCGCTCCTTGTAGAACCCGGCGACCGCGGCGAGCGGATCGCTGGTGGTCAGCACCACAAGCGTGCCGTCGGGAATCTCGGCGGTGTTTACGGGCGTGGCCCCTTCGTAAACGGGGACGTCCTCGGGGAAACCCTTGGGCAAGGTCACCTCGCCCTCCTGCCCGGCAATCGCGATCTTCTGTCCGTCGGGACCCACGATGGACATCCCTCCGTCCTCGGTCTGCGTGAGGACGGTCTTGCCGTGGTCGGTCTCGATCTTGATCTGGACGTCGTTTCGCTCGGCGCTCTTGGTGACCGAGGCCTTGTTGCCCCGCTCGTCCTCCACCGTGGTCGATTCCTCGGATGGGCCGCAGCCGCCGGCCATAAGGGACAGCAGCAGTGCCAGGCAGGGGGTTGTTCTCATGGGATGGGCCTCCAGCAGGGGCGATCGCGTCTTCCGTCCATTGGGCTGGCTCAGCGGCCTCGCGGGGGCGACCGAGCGCCCCCGCACCGGGCTCTCTCGGAATCTAGGCTGCCTGAGGGCGACGGGCAAGGGGGGGGCAGCGGCCGGAGTTGCGGACGGTGTTGCGAGGCCTAAGATGAGTACCGGCGACCGCGCTGTTCACCCCCGGAGTCCCCTCGCGATGAAAGCCGAACACGCCTTGACCCTGCTCCTGCGCCTGGCGGGGACGGTCCTGCTGGTGGCCGTGGTCCCCGCGGCCATGCCCTTTGCGTGGATGGACGCCATCCACCGTCAACTGGGGATGGGCCAACTGCCCGACGCCCCGATCGTGCACTACCTCACGCGGTCGGCCTCGCTGCTGTACGCCTACCACGGGGCGCTGATCCTGTTCGTGTCGCTCGACCTGCGGCGGTATCTGCCGGTGGTCAAGTGCCTGGCGTGGCTGGGCGTGACGTTCGGGGCCGCCATGCTGGCGATCGACCTGGTGTCCGGCATGCCGGCCTTCTGGACGCTGGGCGAGGGGATGTTCATCGTCGCCCTGTGCGGCGCGATCCTCGCCCTGGCCGCCCGGGTGAAGACCGAAGCTTGACCAAGCTCGCACTTCCGACCTCCGACCTCGGCCTTTCCCCTCATCCCTTGCGTCCCAGCATCCAGTCCAAGGCGTCCGAGGTCTGATAGACCAGGGCCTCGGGCCAGTGCGGCCAGGGGAAGAAGTACTCGAAGGTCAGGTGGTCGCGGTAGCCGACACGGTGGAAGGCCTCGAGCACGGCCGGCCAGTCGGTGGTTCCGTCCAGCAGCGGCCGGAACGTGTGGAGGTTGAACTCGTTGACCTTCTTCGAGCACTCCTTGAGATGCACGTTCTTGATGCGTTTTCCGAGAAGCGGAATCCAATGCTCGGCGAAATGGTACTGCCCGATGTTGCCCACGTCGAAGTGGATTCGTACCCGGTCGGAGCCGAAGCTGTCGACGAAGTCGTTCATCTCCTGCGGGCTGTGGAGGTAGCCGTTGACAAAGATGTTCTCGACGTTCAGGTACACCCCGGCCTTCTCCGCCTCGGGGATGAGTTGGCGCATGGCCTGCTTGGCCCGCGCGTCGCAGACGTCGGGGGCCACGGGAGGGGCGTCCGGGACCCAGGCCGCATAGACCGAGCCTGGCACGATGAGGAGGTTGTCGGTCCCCAGGTGCCTGGCCGCGCGGATCATGTGCCGGGCCAGGTCGAGCCCCTTGGCGCGCTTCTGCGGGTCCTCGTGCGTCAGCGAGTAGGGCCAGAAGAGGAACGAGCAGACCCCGCTGATCTCGATCCCCATGGCCTGGGCCATCTGGCCGACGTCGTGGAGGTCGCGGTCGCTGGCCTCGGGCGAGATCTCGCCCTCTTCGTCGAAGTTGATCTCCACGCCATCGAACCCCGCGTCCTTGCACAGCTCGAGGCAGTCCTTCAGACTCATCCGGTCGGGATACGGCAGGGCCCACAGGTTGATCGACTTCTTCATGTCGTACTTTTTGCGGGGCGTGACCGAGCGGGGCATGGCGAAGCTCCTGATGGTGGGCGGAAGGGGCAGAACTCCCCTCCCCCTCTGGGAGAGGGGCCGGAGGTGAGGGCGTCTTGCCTCGTGTCAAGGGCGAAGACACCTTGGGCGATGGGGCCCTTCCCTCTCAGAAGAACCTCGGCGCGCTCCAAGCCGCCCTCACCCGGCCGCTGCGCGGCCACCCTCTCCCGCACGCGGGAGAGGGTGGAGGAGGCTCCCCAATCGGAAGTGGATTCTACGGCGAGCCGACTTGTGGGGTCAACGAGGCGGCCCTATAGTGCGCCCTATGTCACACAGTGAGACCCCGCCGTCAGAATCCGCGGCTCCGGGCGAGGATCTCTCGCTGCGCGCGTTGAGCGAGGCTTTTTCGCAAGCCATGCAGGGGCACGGGGCGCGGCACGCGCCGGATACGCCCTCGACCGTCTCCCAGGAACCGGACAAGGCCCCCGAGCCGTGCGACGGCGAGCAGGCCGTGGAGATCAGCCCGGCTTCGATCCTCGAGGCCATGCTGTTCGTGGGCAATCGGGCGAGCGAGCCGCTTTCGGCAGAGCGGGCCGCGGCATTGATGCGGGGTGTCGAGCCGGACGACATCCCCGCGCTGGTCGAGACGCTCAACCGTCGCTATGCGGCCGCTGCGTGTCCTTATCGGATCGTAGGCGAGGGGGGCGGCTACCGCTTCGGTCTCCGCCGGTCGTACGCTCCGCTTCGCAACCGGTTCTACGGCCGGGTGCGCGAGGCTAGGCTCTCGCAGGCGGCGATCGACGTGCTGGCCATCGTCGCGTATCAGCAGCCGCTGACGTCCGAGCAGATCGGCAAGCTGCGGGGCAGGGCGAGCGGCTCGATCCTCACGCAACTGGTCCGCCGCCAGTTGCTCCGCATCGAGCGCCCGCCGGAGCAGCCGCGCAAAGTCCGGTATTGGACCACCGACCGCTTCCTGCGCCTATTCGGGCTGGATAGCCTGGACGAACTCCCGCAGACCGAGGATGTGGAGAAGCGGTAGCGCGGGCTTCGTGGAGACGCCGTTTCGAATCTCAAGACGTTGGGAAGGGCCCTTCGACCCGGAGCGTCAATCCCTCCGCAAGGACCCGTTGCCGTTCGAGCGTTTCGCTCGACTTGCGGCTCTCCGAATTCAGTCCCGGCGTTTCAGCGTGGGCAGGGTCGCGATGCCCGTCCGGGAGGTCCGGTCGCGGCACGATCTCAATCCCCCGTTGTCGCAAATCCCCCGCCCGCAGGACGGCAACGAAGTAAGACTCTCCCGGACGTCCGCGCGCGGCTTCTTCTATCGTCTTGTGCTTCGTGCGGTGGAGCGAAAGCCCCGTCACATCGCGCGTCTTGTGAGGGCCGAAGGCCTCCGACTTCAGGATCCCCGTGTCCGGGTCATACCAACCAGTTGACGTGGGGATGCGACGATATAGCAGCTCATCGTCTTCGATGGGTTCGCCTCCACGGTCCACGGCTTTCCCCGGGCCAATAGAATCCGCTCCACTACAGGGCCCTTCGCTCGATCAGGCGCGTTCCGTGGAAGCGTCGGTACTCTATCGCGCCGTCCTCCCAAACGTGGAGCACTGCCAGCACCGTCTCCACAACCGGTGGGTTGCCGTAGTCGGGCAATGGCTCAGGATCCGGTGTACCAGGCATCAATGGGTGATTCTTGCGGGAGACCAGCGAGGCACGAGCACAACCAGTGTCGTCAGGTGCGGAGGGAGAGATTCGAATCCGTTCCACTCTACGGTGAATTGAAATCCAAGACGATGAACCGAGGCTCGGTTGTAAACAGGACCGGCGCTGCGGGTTCAAGGCGATCGGGACGCCACTTGACCCAGGGCCCGGTTGTAGGCCTCCCTTTAGAAGGGATGTGGGTTCCTGCTTCGACCTTATCTTCTTATAGCGCAGGGAGTTGCCAACAACCCCCCCAATTGAGCGCAGACGACCCGGTTCGCGGCTGCTACAATCGTCGCCTTATTCGGCTTGTCGGGCCGCTGCCCGACGCCGATCCGAGCCGGCCCACTTGTGCGGTTGAGGTGCTTCGCTAAGATCGTCCAATCCGACTTCGGGCAGGCAAGTGCAAGCCTCGGCTGGACGATAATCGCAGGAACAGCCCTTCTTCTTCCCGGCCGTCCTCTCGCTTTGCCGCACGCCCGCCTCGGGCTGCACCTTCATGGACGCAAGTACGCTGATCGCCGATTTGCATGATGCGGCGCCCCTGGTGGCCCCGTCCCTCCTGGCCGCGGACTTCGCCCACCTGCAGCGCGAGATCCACGCCGTGGAAGAAGCGGGAGCCCGCGTCCTCCACCTGGACATCATGGACGGGCACTTCGTCCCCAATCTGAGCTTCGGGCTGCCGGTGGTCGAGGCCATCCGACGCGTGACCGACCTGCCGCTGGACGTCCACCTGATGCTCGACGACCCGGCCCGCTACGCGGTGCGGTTCTGCGAGGCCGGGGCCGACCTCATCACGTTCCATATCGAGGCCGTGCCCGAGCCGATCGCGCTGCTCGATCAGATCCGCCGCCAAGGGACCCGCGCGGGACTGACGCTCAACCCGCCCACCCCGGCGTCGGCCGTGGAGCCGTTTCTGGCGCATTGCGATTCCGTGCTGGTGATGAGCGTGATGCCCGGCTTTGGCGGGCAGAGCTTCCAGGGCGTGGCCCTGGAGAAGCTCGCCGACCTGCGCCGGGCCGGCGGACCGCGCCTCCTGCTCTCCGTCGACGGCGGCGTGGACCTCGAGACGATCGGTCCCTGCGCCGGGGCCGGCGCCGACCTGCTCGTGGTTGGCACGGGCGTGTTCTCGGCCGACGACTACGCCCAGCGTTTGACGCAACTTACCTACGCGGCCCGCGCCGCCCGAAACTTGAGCCGTTAAGGAGCGCCGAGCCTTGCTGGGCATGCTGCTGAACCCCCGAAGCCGTTTCGACACCTCGATAGGACGCGCCATGGTTCGAATCGTCCTGATCCGTCCGGGAATCACGGACTACACCCAACAGCGCCGCATTCAGGGCACCCTCGACGTGCCGCTGAACGAGGAAGGCGTGGCGGAGGTCAAGGCCCTGTCCGACCACCTCGGCGCGCTGGGCATCGAAGTCGTGTACAGCCCGGCGTGCGATCCGGCTCAACAGACCGCTCAGACCCTCGCCGATCTGCTGGGGGTAAAGCACAAGAAGCTGGAGCGTATGAAGAACCTGAATCTCGGGCTTTGGCAGGGGATGTCGGTCGAGGAGATCCGCCACAAGCAGCCGAAGGTGTATCGCCAGTGGCAGGAGCAGCCGGAGATCGTCTGCCCACCCGAGGGAGAGATGCTCGCCGAGGCCGACTCGCGCGTACGCGCGGCCATGTCGCGGTTGCTCAAGCGCCATCGCGAAGGCGTGATCGGCGTGGTGCTTCCCGAGCCGCTGGCGAGCCTGGCAAGGCGTTTTCTCCTTCGCTGCGAGCTGGGCGACCTGTGGAAGGCCGCCGGGGGCCACGCGGCGTGGGAGATCGTTGACGCCGATTCCAAGGCCCTCGTCTCCAGCCCGTGATTCGACACGGCCCGGGGCCCTCGACGGCCCGGCCCTCGGAAGTGAGCATGAGCACCAAGCGTCCCGATCCCAGTCTCTGGCGCAACCTGATCAAGCGCCCCAAGCGCGGTGTTCCGGAGGGGCTCTGGCAGCGATGCCCGGGCTGCCAGGCCACGATCTTCCGCAAGGAGGCCCAGAAGCGCCTCGGCGTCTGCCCCGAGTGCGACTACCACTGGTACGTCTCGGCCAGGGAGCGCATCGGCCAGGTGCTCGACGAGGGGACGTTCGAGGAGTGGGACGCCGAGCTGGAGCCGGCCGATCCGCTCGAGTTCTCCGACAAGAAGGCGTACAAGGATCGCCTCAAGGACGAGCAGGCGCGGACCGGGCTGCGCGAGGCCGCGGTGACGGGCACGGGCATGATCCGCGCCCGGCGCGTCGCCTTCGGCGTGACCGACTCGGCGTTCATCATGGGCAGCATGGGCTCCGTGGTGGGCGAGAAGCTCACCCGCCTGGTGGAGCGGGCGACCGAGCAGGGCCTGCCGCTGATCATCATCTCGGGCTCCGGGGGCGGGGCCCGCATGCACGAGGGCCTGTTCTCCCTGATGCAGATGGCCAAGGTCTCGGCCGCCCTGGCCCGGCTCGACTTGGCCGGCGGATTGTTCATCTCGGTCCTGACCAACCCTACCATGGGCGGGGTGGCGGCAAGCTTCGCCTCGCTGGGCGACGTCGTGTTCGCCGAGCCCAAGGCCCTGATCGGCTTCGCCGGCCCCCGCACCATCAAGGCCACGATCCGCATCGAGCTGCCCAAGGGCTTCCAGACCAGCGAGTTCCTGCTGGAGCACGGCTTCATCGACCGCATCGTGCGGCGGCCCGAATTGAAGACTGAAATCGCCCGGGCCATCGACTACTGCGGCAAATGACTCGGGCGGAGCGGAACCCGCATGCCCACGCTCGGGCGAGAGCATGCCGCGCTGCGCAGGGGTCTGGCAGGGCCCCAAATCTTGCCGATCTGCCGTGCTTCGCCTAAATTGGAGCCGTGCGGGCCGCTGTGCCGCCCCGCCTCGTCCGGTTGCTCCCGGGCCGGCGCTCCCGCTTCGGGCACTCCCTCCTGCGATGGTACCCCGCGATGGCATTCCTGGACCGGCTGAAGTCGTTTTTCGCGAGCGGGCGGTTGGAAGTCAAGGAACGCTTCGAGCTGCTCCGCGAGGCGATCTCCGGCACCATGTCCAAGTTCTACATGGCCCGCGACCGGAAGACGGGGGAGATCGTCGGGCTGAAGATCCTCGACCCCAACAAGACGGCCGCCCTGGAAGACCGGTTCAAGGGGCTGAACAAGCCGACCGAGGGGCAAATCGCCATGCTGTTCGACCACCCCTATATCATTCAGACGTACGAACACGGGCTGACCACCAGCGGGGCCCAGTACCTGGTGATGGAATTCCTCGAAGGGGCGGGCATGAACAGCCTGCTGGTGGCCAAGGACTCGCGCCTGGACGGCCGTCGCGTGACGTACATCCGCCAGGTGGCCGAGGCCCTCGACATCGTCCACAAAGTCGGCTTCATCCATCGCGACGTCTGCCCCCGCAATCTGATCCTCACCGGCGACGGCGAGGTGCTCAAGCTGACCGACTTCGGCCTGTCGGTGCCGGCCACGCCGGCGTTCATGCAGCCGGGCAACCGCACGGGCACGCCCAACTACATGGCCCCGGAGCTGGTGCGGCGGTTTCCCACCGATCAGAGGCTCGACGTGTTCGCCTTCGGCGTGACGGCCTACGAAATCTGCACGTTCGAGCTGCCCTGGCCGCGGGGCACCACGGGCATGGCGGCCATGACCCACGACACGCCGCCGGCCGACATCCGCAAGTACCGCCCCACCATCAACGAGCGGCTCGCCCAGGCCATCCACTCTTGCATCGAATCGAGCGTGAACAAGCGCTGCCCGTCCATGGAGAAGTTCCTGCAGATGATTCGCCGAGTGGAGCACGAGGACCAATAGGGCCGCGTTCGCCTGAAGCGGGCTCTTGCCTTTCCCGCAGGGGCAGCGACGTGCTCGTTCGGGGGCCATCGGATTGGCTGATCCGCACGGTCCCGCGGGGACGCCACCACCGAAGGGGGGTTCGTAACGAATTTCTAAGCGTGTGCTCATCGCAGATTAGCGCGGCTTCAGGTACAATCTCGCCAATTCGGGCGTCCGGCGCAAGGACGGACCGCCGCCGCTTGTTGTATGTCGCCGCTCTGCCCGCCTTGTGTCACGGAGCGGTCTGGGGAGTAGGTCCGAGGCCTCCGGGCGATTGACCGCCCCGCAGGTCCGTCGAGTCATCGTCCCGAAGTCTTCGCAGGAGTGGTGCATGTCCGTCTTCCAATGGGCCAGCGGCAAGGTCTTCAACGCGGTTCACCAGCACAACCTGGTGTACAACACGTGCTGGGAGGACCCGCGCCTGGATCGCGAGGCCCTCGACCTCGGACCGGACGACACGGTGATGGTGATCACCTCGGCCGGCTGCAACGCCCTGGACTACGCGTTGACCGGCCCCAGGCAGGTCCACGCCGTGGACATGAACCCGCGGCAGAACGCCCTGTTGGAGCTGAAGCTGGCGGGGGTCCGCGAGCTGGACTTCGACACGTTCTTCGCGATGTTCGGGCACGGCCGCTTGCCCGGCGCGGCGGACGTCTATCGCCGTCACCTCCGCGACCTGGTGTCGCCGTGGTCGCAGCGCTACTGGGACCGCCGCATCCGCATGTTCGACAATCCGCGTCGCCCATTCTACTTCCGCGGCACGTGCGGCCTGTTCGCGCGGGTCATGAACGCCTACATCGACCGGATCGCCAAGGTCCGCCCCTGGATGGACGCGATCCTCGACGCGCGGACCCTCGAGGAACAGCGGGAGATCTACGAGAAGTACCTTCGTGAAGGCGTGTGGACCCGACCGGTCCGCTTCCTGCTCAATCGCGACGCCACCATGTCGCTGTTGGGCGTCCCGCCGGCGCAACGGACTCAGGTGGAGGACAACTGCTCGGGTGGCCTGCTGGGCTACATCGAGTCGTGCCTGGAGGCGGTCTTCGCCCAGTTGCCCATCGTCGACAACTACTTCTGGCGTGTTTACATTACGGGCTGCTACACGCAGGACTGCTGCCCCGAGTATCTGAAGGAGGAGAACTTCGACGCCCTCAAGGGCGGCCTGGCCGACCGGGTGAGCGTCCACACCGATTCGGTGCAGGGCTTCCTGGAGAAGCAGGATGCGCCCATCTCCCGATTCGTCCTGCTGGACCACATGGACTGGCTCACCGGCCGTTACTACCATCTCCTGGAGTCGGAGTGGCAGGCGATCCTCCGCCGGGCCGCTCCCAACGCCCGGCTGATCTGGCGGAGCGGGGCCCCGCAGACCGACTTCGTCAACGGCGTGCGGGTCGAGATCGACGGCCGGACCCACGAGGTCGGCGATCTGTTGAAGTACCATCGCGAGCTGGCCGCCCAGTTGCACCAGCAATGCCGCGTGCACACTTACGCCAGCTTCCACATCGCCGATCTGGCGGCGTGAGGACGGCTCCGCGAGATACACGGATTCCGGGCAGGACATCCGAAGTCCTGCGGACTTCGGATGTCCGAGCACTCCGTGAGTTTCCGTTTGCGGGTCGGAAGAAGCGGCGCGCGAGCCCGCCGCCCAAATAGGATGTGCTCATGTCGCTGGCTGCCGATCTGAAGATCCTCTATCACATGGTCCTTAAGCCGATCCGCGGCGCCGACCACGCCGCGCGCCTGGAGAGCTTCTACGCCGGGCAGGCCGAGGACTACGACCGCTACCGCCGCCGCCTGCTTCAGGGCCGCCGCGAGCTCTGGGACCGTCTTCCCACACCCCCCCGGGGCGTCTGGGTCGATCTGGGCGGCGGCACGGGCGCGAATCTGGAGAACTTCGGGCCGCGAATCGCCGAGTTGGGAAAGGTCTACGTGGTCGACCTCTCCGAATCGCTCCTGGAGATCGCCGCGCGGAGGGTTGGCGATGGGGGCTGGAGCAACGTCGAGGCGGTGCAAGCCGACGCCACCTCGTTCCGCCCCGCAGAGGGCCAGGCCGATGTGGTCACGTTCTCCTACTCCCTGACCATGATCCCGGACTGGTTCGCGGCGGTGGAGAACGCCCTGGCGATGCTCAAGCCGGGCGGGCTGGTGGGGGTGGTCGATTTCTACGTCGCGCGCAAGTACCCGGCCGAAGGCCACGCCCGACACGGCTGGCTCACCCGATCGTTCTGGCCGGTCTGGTTCGCCGGCGACAACGTGTATCCGTCGGCCGACCACGTGCCGTTCCTGCACCGGCACTTCGAGCCGGTCCACTTCAGTGAGCACCGCGCGAAGATGCCGTACATGCCGCTCTGTCGCGTGCCGTATTATCTCTTCGTGGGCCGCAAGAAGGACGCGCAAGCCGGGTAACCGGTGGACAGAGCGACCGTTGCGGCGGCTTCGCCGCCGCTGCTTGCCTTCTCCGCTGGCGAGGACTATCATCCCTACTAGAAGAGGCCCCACGTACGCCCGCAGCGACGGGCGGGCGCGGGCCCCTTGGCATGCGTCCGGCCAGTGGAAGGCGGGATCTTCTTTTACGACGGGATTCTACTTTCTGCGGAGGTCACCATGCTTCGGAACGGGACACGGTTTCGGCTGCTAGCGGCCGCCATCGCGGCCGCGGGAATCGTCATGCTCGCCAGCGAGGCGGGGGCCCAGCCGGTCGCCGTCGCGTCGCCCGGCTACGGCGTCTGGCTCCCTTCGTACTACGGGGGCGCCACGCCGCTTTCGGCCGCGATCCGGGCCGAGGCGGACTACATCGCCTCGGCCGGCTACGCCGCCGAGGCCGTCAGCCGCGCGCGGATCAATCACGCCATCGCCGCGGAACAGGAGATCCGCAACGCGGAGCTCTGGGTGAGCACCTATTTCCGCATGCGGGAAATCAACCGCGCGGCCCGGCTCAAGGAGAACCCCAATTTCCTCATGCGCGAGGCGAAAAGACAGAAGGTCATGGAAGACAAGATGGACAAGTTCTTCCAGCTCACGCTGCAGGGCGACGTGACCGAAGAGCTCAACTGGCTCTTGCGCGAGCTCTCGGGTCCCGCCACGGCGTACCAGTACCTGCCGGGCGACCGCACGCTGGCCGACTCGAACCTCGACCGGACCCTCGTGCCTGGCGAGGTCCAGCTCATCCGCCTGACCGACGGCCACGGCTCGGTGTTCGCCGCCGACGAGGGCAAGCTGCTGCGGACCAACTGGCCGATGGCCCTGAAACACCCGCTATTCGACGACGTCCGCGCGAACTTTGAGAAGTGCCGCGACGACGCGATCGAGGAGCTGAAGAAGAACGACGGAGAGGTGTCGTGGGAGACGGGGATGCGGCTCCGTGAGGCCGTCAACCGAGTGGCCGACGCCTTCAACGCGGCCTACCCCCGCGAGGTCCGCACGCAATCCGGGATGGCCTATGTCGAGTACGCCGACGCCAACCGCTTCGTGCGGTCGCTGGCCCTGGGCGTGCTTCGGGTGCTCAAGTCCCAGGACCTGGCCATGCTCGACGGGTCGAAGAGTTTCGCCGGCAACAGCGTGGTCGATCTGCTCCTGCACATGAACCAGAACAGCCTGGTCTTCGCTGAGCCCCCGCCGGGCGGGGAGGAGCTCTACAAGAACCTTTTCCTCACGATGCGGGGACTGTACCTGAGCCTCACGCCCGACGAGGCCGTGCCGCAGGCTGCCGCCAATCCGTAGCACGCCCCCGAGGATGCATCCATGCCTGTCGTCGAAATTCGCGTGCTCTCCGGCTCCCGGCAGGGCGACCGCTTTGAGATCGACCAGCGGGAGCTGCGGGTCGGCACGGCGGCCGACGGCGACGTGGTCTTCGACACGCCGTCCGATCCCGGGGCCGCCGGGCGCGAGGTCGTGTTCCGGCTGGCGGACGACGGCTGGACCGTCAAGAGCACCGGCTCGGGCCAGGTGATGCTCAACCATGAGCCCGTGGAGGGGACGGTTCGGATACGCTCCGGCGATATCGTGCGCCTTTCGGAGCAGGGCCCCGACTTCTCCTTCACCATCCTGCCCGGCCCCACCGGAATGCCCAGCGCCCCGGCCGTGGCCACGGCCACGCCGGAGCTGGCGGCGGCCGCGGCGGGCACGGCGCCCCCGTCGCGCGCCACCGATCAGGCGCCGGCAGCGCAGCCGGCCGCGCAGCCTGCGAGCCAGCCGGCCGGCGCTGGCCCTGGCGCCTTGGGCGGCCCGATCCTGGCCCTCGCGGTGCTGGCCGCGTGCGTTTTGGGGATTCTCGTTGTCTGGCGGCCCTGGAGCGGCGACGGCGGCGATGGCGAGAACAAGGCGGTGGCCAGGTCTTCGGAGGAGGATACCCGGGACGGCTCGCCAACGGACGCCAAGACGGACCGTGCTACGAAGTCCACGGGGAACAGCGGCGTCGGGGCCAAGGACGACACGAATGCCAAAGCCACGACGTCCTCGAATACCACCAAGATCGGGGCCGATCCTCCCAAGCCCGAGGCGAAGAGGGGCGAGGACCCCGGCGCCGGACTTGAGCCTCCCCGACCCGCGAAGCCCGACGACCCCTGGGCCGAAGTGCTCGACGCGCTGCGCCCGACGGTCTGGCTGTTGGTGGTCGAGGATCCCGGCGGCAAGGGCGTCTGGCCGTTCGCCACGGCCACCGCGGTCGGCGAGCGCACGCTTCTGACCAGCGGCCTGGCGGTGGCCGAGCTGGCGCGGTTTGAGGCCGAGGGCTGGAAGGTGTCGGCGGTCAGCCGGACCCTGGGAAAGCAGACCGCCGTGGAGGAGCTGGCCGTTCATCGGGGATTCAACGCCATGGCGTCGGAGCCCGCCAGGCGCGTGTACTTCGAGTTCGGCCGGGTGACCGTGGCCCAGCCCCTACCCGAGCGGGCGTTGATCGCCACGGCGGCGGAGCTGGCCGCGATCGAGCGCGGCATGCCCGTGGCGAGCGTGGCCATCGCCCACGACGGCGAGGTCCTCAACCGCTTCCAGCGCCTGGTGCCCGAGTTGAAGCCGGCTTCGATCTTCCACGTCACGAGCCTGGACGCCGACCCGGCCAGCCCCCGGCTCCTGCACGTGAAGGCTGCGCTGCCGGAGAACATCCTTGGGAGCCCGATCGTCAACCGCGAAGGTCGCGTGATCGGCGTGTACGTGACCAAGGCCGTGCCTCCGCCGGATCAGAACGTTCAGGATCTCAACATCCACTACGTGGTCGGCGCGCGGTTGGTGAAGGCCGCGATGTTGAGCGAGGATGCCGGCGACTGGGTCGAGCCGGCCGCGCCCGAGCCGTCGTCCCAGCCCACGCCCCCCGAGAAACTGCCCGCCCCGCCCTCCGACCGATGAGCACCTCTGAAGACCTCTCCGCGCAGCCGCCGGTCGGGATCGACCTGGGCACGACCTATTCGGTCGTCGCGGCCCTGGACAACACCGGGCGGCCCGCGACCGTGCTCACCCGCAACGGCGAGTTGCTCACGCCCAGCGCCGTGTGTTTTGAAGACGGCGAGGCGATCGTGGGTCGCGAGGCCCTGAAGAGCTCGGTGTTCACGCCCGACACCTACGCCGACTGCTTCAAGCGCGACATGGGCCGCGACGCGTTCCACCGCCGCCTCCTGGGACACGACGTCCCGCCCGAAGTGTTCAGCGGGTTCCTCCTTCAGCGATTGAAGGAGGACGCGGAGCAGCGTCTGGGCCCGGTGCGCCGGGTGGTGATCACCGTGCCGGCGTTCTTCGACGAGACGCGGCGCAAGGCCACGCAGGACGCCGGGCGCTTGGCCGGGCTGGAGGTGCTGGACATCATCAACGAGCCCACGGCCGCGGCCGTGGCCTACGGCTACCACCGCGCGACGGCCGGGGGCGAAGCGGACGTCGGGCGGACCGACGAGCGGCTCCTGGTGTACGACCTGGGCGGCGGCACGTTCGACGTGACGATCCTCCAGATCCAGGGGAGCACGTTCCGCACCCTCGCCACCGACGGCGACGTCCAGCTCGGCGGCAAGGACTGGGACGAGCGCATGGTCAACTACCTGGCCGAGGCGTTCCTGGCCGAGCACGGCGTCGATCCCCGCAGCGACGCGCAGGACGCCGCCGAGCTGTGGATCGACGTCCAGGACGCCAAGCACACCCTCTCGGAGCGGACGCGCGCGAACGTCGTGGTCACGCACGCCGGCATCCGCATGCGCCAGGAGGTCACGCGGGCGATGTTCGACGACCTCACCCGCGACCTCCTCGAAAGGACCGAGAGCACCACCTCGCTGGTCATGAAGCAGGCCGGGCTGGAGTGGGGCGACATCGACCGCGTGCTGCTGGTGGGCGGATCGACGCGCATGCCCATGGTGATCGAGATGCTCCGCCGGCTGACGGGCAAGGAGCCCGACCGCACCCTCTCGGCCGACGAGGTGGTGGCCCACGGCGCCGCCCTGTACGCGGGCATGCTCATGCGCGGCCAGGCGGCCGCCCAGAAACCGTTTACCCTGGTCAACGTCAATTCGCACAGCCTGGGCGTGGTGGGACTCGATCCGAAGACCGGCCAGCGGGTCAACGCGATCCTGATCCCCAAGAACACGCCGCTCCCCTGCCACCAGGCGAAGCTGTTCAAGACCGCCAAGGACGACCAGCGCACCGTGAAGGTGGCCGTGGTCGAGGGCGAAAACCTCAGGCCGGAGCACTGCATTCAGCTCGGACGTTGCGTGATCCGCGACCTACAGCCCGGCCTGCCGGCGGGGACGCCCGTCGAGGTCGAGTACCATTACGCCTCAAACGGGCGGATCTCGGTCTCGGCCCGTCTTCCCAGCACGCGGCAGTCGGCCCACGTCGAAATCCAGCGGGACCACGCGCGGGACCTGAGGGACCTCCAGTCGTGGCGCAAGGAACTGGCCGGGCCGGCCGTCTCCGCCTCGGGCGCGGCCGACCGTCCGGCCCTCATCCGCCGGCTTGACGAGCTATACGCGGAGATCGGGCGCGCGACGGCCGGGCAGCCCGTGCCCGGAGAGCTGGAGCGGAGCCGGCAGGCGGTCCGCTCGGCGCTGGACGAGGTGCGGCGTGCGGAAGAGGCGCTCCAGCGTGCCGAGGCCGCGCGCCAGTCGGCGGCCAGCCCTTCGGAGGCGGCCCGGCTCTCGGCCGAGGCGGCCCAGGCCCGGACGGCCCTCGAGCAGTCCCGTCGCAGCGCCGAGTTCGCCGCCCTGGTGCTGGGGCGCGACGCCGTGGGGGCCGAATTCGTCCCGGCCGAGGTCCAGGCCCAGGCGGCCGAAGTGCGGAAGCTCAAGGCGCGGTTGGCAACCTGACGCCGGATTGGGGCCGGCGGAATCCAAGCCCGAAGCATCAGCGCGCGAGGCCACGGAGCGCCAGCCGGCCGCGTCCCCTCCAATCCAGTTCACGGACCGTCTGCTTGACGACAAACGACGCGCTTGTTCAGGTACCGCATCGGTCGGCGCGGGACGTCAAGCATGGAAGGACGTAGCACGAGTGTTCGACCCACGCGGCGGAAGCTCCGCGTCTCAGCCCCCGCCGCTTCGCGCCTCGGGGTCCTCGCCGAAGTACGGCTGCAACTCCACGAAGTTGACGATCGTCTCCTGGCCCGGCTCGCCGCCCGGCGCCTCCTCCTCTTCCCAGTCGGCGATCGAGAGGCGCCCTGCCGCGGCCTTGGCGCGGAAGACGCGCCAGTGGTAGTTCATCCAGAACGGCTTCTCGCGGCTGAACGGGCCGATGCTCTGGAAACTCCGGATCGGCCACTGAAACGCGCTGGCCTCGCCGGATAACTGCTCCACGCCCTCCAGCCCGATGCGCACCGCGGTGCGGGCTTTGTTCGACCGTCCGGCCAGAAGGTCCTGGTAGTCGGCCGTGATCAGCTTCAGGCTGTAGAGGCGCCCGGGCTTGAGACCTCGGATCGGCTGGCTGAGCGTGTTGGGGCCATTTGCGCTGCGGCGAAGAAGGACGAAGTTCTGCCCCCACGGCAGGCCCGGCGGCCAGCGGCCCTGGAGGGCCCCGTAGCCGCGGTAGCTGCCGGTGCGCACGCCGCCGGGCTCGGCCGCGGCGACCTCCCAGTGCTGCAGCCCCTCGTCGAAATCGGGGTTGAGCACGTGCCGCAGCTCGTAGGGATCGGAGGAAAGCCGCTCGCGGCGCCCCTCGATCCCGTAGTGCCGCAACAAGGCGCCCATCCAGCGGAGCGTCTCCGGGTCGGCGTAGTTCGACCGGTACGGCTGCACGCCGTACACGCCGAACAGCGCGGGATGGTTGGCCAGCACCTGCATCTGGTTCTCCAGGTGGACCTTGAAGTCGGCGGCCGGATGCGTGTTGGCCATGCAGTACGGCAGCGACGAGAACATCGGCGTGACGATCGCGTGCCGGAACGAGCCCGGAAGGAGCTTGTCCCACCGCGCGGCCCTGGCGGCCAGGCGCCGCTCGATCTGGGCCCGATCGGCCTCGGCGCCGGGCGTCTCCGGGATGTAGGTCTCGATCGAGAAGGGCCAGCCCGCCCCCCTCAGGGACTCGACCAGCCGCAGCCTGCCCGGGCGGTCGGGATCGACGGTGATGAACGGAATGAACTGCCGAGCGCGGAAGCCTCCGTCCGCCCGCAGCATGGTCACGGCCTCGGCGAACGTGGCGTACTCGCGGTCGCTGTAACCCGCGGTAAGCTCGTCGACCTGCAAGCCGTCGAGCAGCGGGTGGGAGTAGCCGGCGCTCTGCCGCCAGTAGTGCAGCGCGCCCTCGGCCGTGTGTCCCTGCGGACCCGGCTGCGGCATGCCGGCGTGAGCCACCCAGGCCCCGCCTCGCGCCCGCCATCGCGCCGTCTCGTCCTCGAACACGCGGTTGCCCTCGATCGTGTTGCAGGCTGGGAAGTAGTGCTTTTCAAGAAGGTCCCAAGTCTGCAAACCGAACGGCCCGATCTGCGTGCCCGTCTGATACACGTTGTAGAACAGAGCCGGCACCGCCCGGACGATCAGCTCCTCGGCCCGGCCCCGCACGCGGAGCACGTGCTTCCCGGCGGGAAGGCGGCGCATGGTCTCGGCGGCCGCTGCGCCGGCCCGGGTGGAAAGGAGCGGCCCGCGCGCCCCGTCGAGCATGACCTGAGCCTCGCCCGCGAGCCGAAAGAAGCACCAGCCGGCCCGGGGGTTCATGAAGGCGATCTCCTGCCGGTCGAGCATGCCGCGCCGACGGGCGTTGGCCAACTCACTGACCAGGTTGCTGAGCACCTCCACGCAGTGCTCGCCGCCGGGCAGCACCGTGACGAGCGCCCGGGTGACGAACGTTTCCGCCCCCACGTCGTCGCGCATCGCCGCGCGCAGATCGTACGCGCCCCAAGGGAATCCGTAGCTGAGCTTGTTCAGGTCCAGAAGGGTCGATTTCGGGCTGGACCAGGCCTTGGACCAGACCTTCTCGCCCGTCTCGCGCGAGGTGAGCACCAGGTAGAGCTGCGACCGGTTCAGGGCGCGGCGCGGCCCGCTGACGAAGATGCGGATAGGGCGAAGGCCGGCCTTGCCCACGCGGGGCTGCGCCTGCCAGGGGTTGTCGACCACCAGCCGTACCGGCACGGGGGGGAGCGGCTCGACCGACTCGAAGAAGCGGAAGATCTTGTCCAGGGGGCCCGACTGGCTGTCCTCCGCGGTCGCCGGGCCGGCGGTCAGAATCACGCAAGCCGCCGCGAGCACCTTCCGAAGTCCGGCGTCGATCCGTGGCACGATCGGCTCCTTCCGTTTTCGCGTCCTGACCGCATGTGGAGTGACTCGAACCGGGTCGACCAGTTCTATCCCTCCTGCGGAGGCCGCCCCCACGGCGCCCTATCCCGAGTATAATGGTCCCAGCGCACGCCCTGCAATTGCGTCACGCGCGGCTTCGGGTCGCGTCCCGCCTTGCCGACGGAGGAGATCGACCATGCCCCCTCGCCGCGGTCTTGCGATGATCCTCTTCGCCGCGTGGATCGCCGCGTCGCTTTCCATCGCGTCGCCGGCGGAGGAGCCGGCCAGCGGCCCGCCCGGCGTGGTCATCGACCAGAGCGACGACCCGCAGCGGGTCTATTTCGGCTGCCCGAGCATCGCGGTCCTCCCCGCGGGCGACTACGTGGCCACGCACAGCATGTTCGGCCCCGGCACGACGATGGATACCACGCGGGTATTCCGATCGTCCGACCGCGGTGCCACCTGGAAGCAGCTCACCGAGATCAAAGGCCAGTGGTGGTCCACCCTGCTGGTCCACCGCGGCAAACTGTACATCATGGGACCCAACCGGCGGTACGGGCAGGTCGTGATCCGCCGCTCCGACGACGGGGGACGCACCTGGACCAATCCCAAGGACAACAAGTCCGGGCTGCTCATCGCCACGGCAAAACACCATTCGGCGCCCGTCCCGGTGGTCGTTTACAAGGGCCGCATCTGGAGGGCAATGGAGGACTCGCATCCCGGGCTCTCCTGGCCCAAGGACTTCCGGGCATTCGTCATGTCGGCCCCGGAGGACGCCGATCTCTTGCACGCCGGAAGCTGGACGTGTAGCAACCGCCTGGCGTTCGACCCGGCGTGGCTTGAGGCCTCGCGCCCGGGCTGGCTGGAGGGGAACATCGTCATCGCGCCGGATGGCCGACTCGTCGACATCCTCCGCGTCAACGACGACCGGGGCGACCGGGCGGCGATCGCCGAGATCTCGAACGACGGCCGCACGCTTTCGTTCGATCCTGAGACCGGCTTCATCGACCTGCCCGGCGGGCGGACCAAGTTCACGATCCGCTCCGATCCCCGGACGAAGCGCTACTGGTCGCTGGTGAACAAGCAGCGCGATCCGCCGGCCGAGCGCAACCGCCTGGTGCTGGTCTCCTCGGCCGATCTCCGCCAGTGGCGCGTGGAGCGGACCGTGCTGGAGCACTCGGACCGAAAGCACCATGCGTTCCAGTACGTGGACTGGCTGCTGGACGGCCCGGACCTGATCGCGGTCAGCCGCACGGCCTGGGACGGGTCGCACAACTTCCACGACGCCAACTACTTCACCTTCCACCGGGTGCGGGACTTCCGCCAGCCCAAGTGACGAGAAGCCTCTTTTTCGATGGGGAGTATTATGATGCGCATGCTCGCGATCGTGTTTCTCTTCGGCGGGGTCCTCAGCGCCGCGGGTCCGGCCCCGGCGGCCGAATCCGGCAAGTCGCCGATCCAGTTCACCATGCACCGCGTGGGGACCTACCGCAGCGAGGCCTGCGGGGTCGGCGACTTCAACGGCGACGGCAAGCCCGACATCGTGGCCGGCCCCCTGCTCTACCTGGCCCCCGACTGGAAGGCGGTCACGATCCGCAAGATCCAGACCGACGTCAATGAAGAGGGCAAGGGCTATTGCCGCGACTTCATGAACCTGCCCGTCGACGTGGACGGCGACGGCCGGCTCGACGTGGCCTCCTGCTCGTGGCACGAGAAGCGGAGCACGTGGTATCGCAACGTGGGCACCGACGGCACGCTGTGGCCCGAGGCCGTGATCGAAGTCAACGGAAACTTCGAGTGCGGCGACCTGGCCGACGTGGACGGCGACGGCAAGGCCGTGGAGATCATCCCGCACGTGCAGCGCACGGCCTGGTACGAACTGACCAAGGGCCCGGGCGGCAAGCAGGGCTACGTGGTCCACGTGGTCTCGGAGAAGAAGATGGCCTTCGGCGGCGGTGCGGGCGACCTCAATGGCGACGGCCGGCCCGACCTGATCCGCCCCAACGCCTGGCTGGAGGCCCCGGCCGACCCGCGCCAGGGCCAATGGAAGGAGCACCCGCTCGCGCTGGGCGGCCCGGGCGGCAAGATCGAGCACACGCCGCAGATCCTCGTCCAAGACGTCAACGAGGACGGGCTCGCCGACATCATCACCAGCTCGGCGCACCGCCGCGGCATCTTCTGGTACCAGCAGGTGCGCAACGGCGGCGCGATCGCGTGGAAGCAGCACACGATCGACGACACCTGGACCCAGGCCCACAGCCTCACGCTGGCCGACCTGGACGAGGACGGCGACCCGGACCTGGTGACCGGCAAGCGGTTCATGGCCCACAACGGCGGGGATCCCGGGGCCGCGGAGCCGCCGTGCGTCTACTGGTACGAGCTCAAGCCGAGCCGCACGCCCAAGTGGATTCGGCACGCGATCTCAGTGGGCGAGGGGATCGGCTCGGGCATGAACATCCCCGTGGTCGATCTCGACGGCGACGGCGACCTCGACGTCGTGGTCACGGGCAAGTACGGCGGCCCGGTGTGGTTCGAGAACAAGGCGAAGTAGCGTAGCCGAGTCCGCCCTCGGACCCGGTTCGGTCGCCGCAGGCGATCGCGTGTCAGCCCGGGACTGGCTGAACTGCTAGTCGGCCGAGGTGATCAGGTCGATCCGCGTGAGGGTGTCGCCCTGCTTGCGGAGCAGGACCAGGGCGACGCGCTGGTTCTTCTCGACCGACTCGACGAGCAGGCCGAGATGGTCGAGGTTCTTGGGGCGAATGCGCCCGACCCGGGCGAGCACGTCGCCGGGCTGGGGCGGGTCGTCCACGCCCTCGTACCGGGTGGCGTCCACCTCGGCGATCACGACACCCCGCGGAATCCGCAGCATCATCTCCCGGGCCTTGGTCGCCGAGAGGGGTGCGGCCGAGAGGCCGAACTTCTTGCGGAGCAGCTTCGAGCCGTCGGGCGGGGGACGGTCCGCCAGGACGATCTCCACGGACATCGACGCGCCGTCCCGCGTCACCTCCAGCGCCAGCGCCTCGCCCGGCTTGCGTCCCACCAGGGCGAGCGCTGCGTCCGCCGCGTCCTCGATGGTCCGGCCGTCGATCCCGGCAATCGCGTCGCCCGGCTTCAGGCCGGCCTCGGCGGCGGGCGAATTGGACTCCACCGACGCGATCCTCGCCGAGCCGTCGCCGGAAAGGACCAGCCCGGTGCGGAAGCCGTACCGCCGCTCGGGGGCGAGCATGCCGACGAGGGCCTTGCGCACGGCCGCCGCCGAGACGGCGAAGCCGATGTTGTCCGATTCGGCCTTGCGCGACGTGGTGATGCCCATCACCTCCCCGGCCACGTTGAACCACGGCCCGCCCGAGCTCCCGGGGTTGATCGCCGCGTCGGTCTGGATCAGTCCCTTCAGGGTCACGCCGGGCAGACCCGAGGGGCTCGTCGCGCGGCCCGTGGCGCTGACGATGCCTGCCGTACAGGAGTGCCGGAGACCGTGGGGGTTGGCGATCACGACGACCGTCTCGCCGATCATCACGTCGTCGGCCTGGCCCATGCACACGGCGGCCAGAGTCCTTCCCGCGTCGATCTTCAGCAGGGCCAGGTCCTGCTGGCGCACGATGGCCACCAACTCGGCGGGCAGTCGGGTGCCGTCGGCCAGGGTGACCTCCGAGGCCACCACCTCCTCGGCCGCGTGGGCGTTGGTCAGCACGTAGCCCGAGGGGTGCACGAGGAACCCGCTGCCCAGGCTGGTCTTCTCCTCGGCGGCGTTGGGCAGGGCGAAGAACTCCTCGGTGGTGGGCGCCTGGCCGCGGATCATCGGCCCGGTGACGTAGACCACCGCGTCGCGGTTCCGCTCGAAGACCTCGACCACCGCCGTGCGCCGCATGGCCCGGGCTTCCGAGCGGGTCGGCTCGCGCTGGGCAGTCACGGGCCCGGGAAACAGCCACGTAAGGGCCGCCCCCAGGAGGAGAAGCGTTGTCCATGGCCGGTCAAGCTGCACGGGATCGTCCCTCGCCACGCGGAATCGTCGAAACGCACGGATTCAGTGTAGTCGGGCGGCCGAGCGATGTCGAAGGGAACGGCCCGCGCGCGGGCCGTGGCGTGCGGTCCGAACTCCGGGCCAGCTCGGCTTGGCCGGGTGCTTGGACGGCCTCGATCAGGGCACCCTGCGTCCCGCCTTGGCGGCCAGCTCGCGGATCCTGGCGACCACGACGTCCTGGGCCTTAGGGGTGAAAAACCCAGGGGCCACAAACAGGCCCCGCGTCTCGTAGCCGCCCTCCTCCAGCGCAGCCGCGGTGGGAAGGTAGCCGAACGTGTCGTTGGCGTAGCCCGACACCCAGAGGTTCAGCGGGCCGACCGCCTTTTCCACCAGAGGCACGTACCCGCCGAGCACCTCCCCGGAGATGGCGACCAGCGTCAGGTCCTGGCCGAACTGCCATACGGCGATCGGCACGGGGTAGGTCTCGGGCAGGGTCTCGCCGGCCTCCACGGCCGCGAGCATCTTCTTCGCGCAGTAGGACACGTGGTGCGGCCCTTTGACCATCTCGGCCAGCTTCTCGGGCGAGGGGACGGGCAGGAGCGGGGCGTCGGCCGCCTCGAGCACGGTGCACAGCGGCCCGCCAATCGCCTTGAGCTTGCCGCCCGCCACACGCACGACCTCGCCGCCCAGTTCGGACCCGTGCTCTTTGGCGTGTTCGACCTGGCCGCGTGGATAGGGGTTGGCATCGCCGCCGCAGCCGATGATGAACATCGCCTGGGCGCCCGGCATCTTCTCTTCGACGTGGGCCTGGGCGAATCCCGCGTAATCGCCCGACAGGACGAAATGCTGGCCGGTGAGCGTCGTGTTGTGGCACGCGCAGCCGAAGACCACGGCGCGGGGCTTGCCCTGGGGATCGTCCACGCGCAAGACGGGCACGCCGCGATCGACGTAGCCGCGGGGATTGAAGCCCAGGCGCACGCCGCGGTGGGTGAACTCGCGGCGGTTCATCACGAAGCTCACCGCGCCCAGACCGTAAGAGAGCCGCGCCGGCTTGAGGTCGGCCAGCGCGGCGGCCGCCAGGTCGGCGAGCTCCGCGATGAGCTTCTGCGTGTACTCGTGAACGACCCGCTGCTCATCGTCGGGGACCTTCGAGTCGGGATCGCGCGTCAGGCCCACCGACGGCCCGGTGTGCGTGTGCGAGGGACAGAGCAGGACCTGGTGGCGCTTGATGCCCGTCTTCTTCTCGATCGCGTCGCACACCCCTTTCGCCACCTGGTCACGGAAGCCGATCACGTCGCACGTAACGAGAACGGCGCGATGGCCCTGGGCGTCCTCGATGGCCATGGCCTTGGCGAACAGGTCGGCGAGCACGCCCTCGGACGGCTTCTTGCGCGAGGCGTAGCCGGCCATGCGGATCGGCCCCTCGGGCGTGATTTTCGCGCTGGCCAGGCCCACCTTCCACGGCGGGGCCTCAGCATCGGCGGTCGCCGAGCGGGTGACAGACAGGCCGGCGGCCAACAGGGCGGCTGCCGCCGCCGCAAGCAGCAATCGACACCGCATGGCGAGATCTCCGGACGGTGAGAGATGCAAATGCGTGGGATGGAGGGCCACTCCGTTTTAGCCCTCCCTATGGTCGGATTCAAGCCGGCAGGGGAGCGCCGAATTCCCTGACGCCGCATTCAAAGAGGGGTGTCCAGCGGCGGCGGCACTTGAACCGACCGGCACGGCGAAGTTTTAAACACAGCACAAGTTGTCTTATTTCGCGACGCGCCCGGCGACCCGGGCCGGACGTGGGCACAGCCCGCCCACCGGGATGACTTGCTCCCGGGGAGGTGTCCCCTAAAGATTCTGCGAAACCGCTCGGACGATCCCTCCTTGCATGAGGGGGGCGTCGGGCAAGTTGCTCGCGGACCTGGGGGGACGCCCGGGCTTGCGAGCAGCGACCGGCCAGGGAGGATCTACCCCGCCTGCACTACGCGGTTTTTCCAGTTTCCCGGTTTGGCCCTACCGCCATGAGTCCCTCGGCAGCGATCAGCCCGACTCGCAAGGCCTCGGCCGCCTTCACGTTTGCGGTGCGCCCGCAGATCGTGTTCGGACCCGGCACCCTCAGGCAACTGGGCGATCTGGTGGGCGAGCACGGCGGCACGCGCGCGCTCGTGGTGACCGATCCGGGCATCGTGGCGGCTGGGCACGCGGACAGGGCGATGGCGGTCCTGCGGTCGGCGGGTCTCGTCGCCGAGGTCTTCGATGGCGTGATCGAAAACCCGACCACGCGCGTCGTGGACCAGTGCGCGTCGGCCGCCCGAGTCGCGCACGTCGACCTGCTCGTCGGCCTCGGGGGGGGAAGCAGCCTCGACACGGCCAAGGGGTGCAACTTTCTCCTCACCGGCGGGGGACACATGGAGGACTACTGGAGCGCCGGCAGGGCGGCGCAACAAGGGGACGAAGGGGACTGGCACCGCTTGCCGCGCAGCGTTCCGCAGGGTGCTTCGCACCAACGGTGCCTGTCCCCCTTGTCTGGCATGCTGCCGATGATCGCCGTCCCCACCACGGCCGGGACGGGCAGCGAGTGCCAGTCGTACGCGATCATCTCGCAGGAGCGCACGCACGTGAAGATGGCCTGCGGCGATCCGCAGGCGGCGCCGCGCGTGGCCCTGCTCGATCCGGAGCTGACGCTCACGCAGCCCCGCAGCGTGACGGTTGCGGCGGGCATCGACGCGGTGGCCCACGCCGTGGAGTCGGCCGTGACGCGCCGGCGCACGCCGCTCTCGCGGATGCTTTCGCGCGAGGCCTTCGCGCGGCTGGCGCGGGCGCTTCCCCGCGTGCTGCAGGAGCCGGGAGACCTTGACGCGCGGGGCGAGGTCTTGCTCGGGGCGTCGCTCGCCGGGATGGCCATCGAGAACAGCATGCTCGGCGCGGCGCACGCGGCGGCCAATCCGCTGACCGCGCGGTACGGCCTGGCGCACGGGCTGGCCGTGGGGACGATCCTGCCCCACGTGGTGCAGATGAACGCCGAGGACCCCGCGATCGCCGCCATCTACACGGACCTTGCCTCGGGCGCGGGGCTGGTGGCGCCCGGGGCGGGCGTCGCGGCCGCGGTGTGCGCGCTCATCGATCTGCTTGAGGGGTTTCTGAGTCAGGCCCGCGGCGCGGCATCGATCAAAGACATCGCCGCGGACGCGGCGAGCCTCGACACGCTCGCCCGGCAGGCCGCCGCGCAGTGGACGGGCCGCTTCAATCCGCGACCGGTCGGCCCGGAGGATTTCACTCGACTCTATCGCGCCGCATTGCTCGACGGCAGGGCGTAGGCCCGCGGCGGGAGCAAGACCATGACCACCCAAACCGACACGACCCCGGCTCCGACGAGGAAGACCACGGCCGGCAACTACTTCGTCTCCAACTATCCGCCGTTCTCCTTCTGGTCGCCCGACCGCCGCGTAGAGGCCCTGGAGGCCCTGGGTCGAAAACCCGTGCCCGGCACACCGCTTGGGGTGTACGTGCATCTTCCCTTCTGCCGCAAGCGGTGCCACTTCTGCTACTTCCGCGTCTATACGGGCAAGGACGCCAAGCGCGACCGCGTGACGCAGTACGTGGACAGCGTGCTGGAGGAGCTCGATCTGTACGCGCGGACGCCGCTGATCGCCGGGCGCCGTCCCCGATACGTCTACTTCGGCGGCGGCACCCCCTCGTTCCTCACGCCCGAGCAGCTCGCCCAGCTTTTCGACGGGATGAAGCGAATCCTTCCGTGGGACGAGGTCGAGGAAGTGACGTTCGAGTGCGAGCCGGGCACGCTCGATGAGGAGAAGCTCCGCGCGCTCCACCTCTTGGGCGTCACGCGCTTGAGCCTGGGCATCGAGAACTTCGACGACGAGATCCTCGCGGCCAACAACCGCGCGCACCGCAGCCGCGAGATCTATCGGGCCTACGAACACGCCCGGTCGATCGGCTTTCACCAGATCAACATCGACCTCATCGCGGGGATGCTCAACGAGACCGCGGAGAACTGGCAGCAGACCGCCGAGAAGGCGATCGAGCTGGGCGCCGACTGCGTGACGATCTACCAGATGGAGATCCCGTACAACACGACGATCTACGCCGAGATGCGCGATCGCGGCGCGGAGGTGGCCCCCGTGGCCGACTGGCCCACCAAGCGGGCCTGGGTGGCCTCGGCCTACGAGCAGCTCGAGAGGGCGGGATACACCGTCACCAGCGCCTACACCGCCGTGCGCGATCCGGAGACGTTCCGCTTTCAGTACCGCGACTATTTGTGGACCGGGGCCGACATGGCCTCGCTGGGGATCTCCTCGTTCGGCCACTTCCAGGGAACGCACTATCAGAACGAGAAGGACTTCGGCCCCTACCGCGAGCGGCTCGCCCGCGGCGAGCTGCCGATCCACCGCGCCCTGACCATGACCGACGAGGAGCGGTTCGTGCGCGAGGCGATCCTGCAGATGAAGCGCGGGCGGCTGGATCGGGGCTACTTCCTCGAGAAGTTCGGCGAGGACATCCTGGTCCGCTTCGACGAGCCGCTGCGAAGCATGCGCGAGGGGAACCTGGCCGCCGTGGACGAGGGCGGCGTGACGCTCAGCCGCGAGGGCCTCCTGCGGGCCGACGAGCTGCTGCACGGGTTCTTCCTGCCGCAGCACCGCAGGGCGCGATACACCTGAAGGGCAAGGACGGAGTTGAGGAGGAGATGACGCATGTCCACGCTGACCACGACCTGCCCGAAGTTCCTCTCGGTACTGGGGCATTTCTACGCGAACCGGCCCGAGGAGTCGCTCGACGCCGTGCTGATCCCACCCGACGCGATGCCCCAGCCCTACCGCGATCTGCTGGTCCACGAGGGCGACATGACGTCCACACTCCAGCGGTATCACGGCGAGGGCGTTGATCTCGACGTGCTGGAGCGCGCCATCGTGGGCGGCGTGCTCTCGCGGCATATCGTCCTCCGCGGGGCGCGGTCGGGCAGGCCCCTGGAGTACGGCGCGGCCAGGATCCAGCTCGGGCTGCTCGACCACGTGGCCCGCGCGGAGGTCCTCGAAGAACGCAGGCCCCTGGGTGGCATCCTCCATCATCGGGGGCTGGGGTTCCGAAGCTGTCCGGGTGGGTTTTTCCGAATCCAGTCCAACACGATGATCAACCGCGCACTGGATCTCGACGAGCAGCACACGCTTTTCGGGCGCTGCAACTGCCTGTGGGGCGGCTCGGGCCGGACCATCGCCGAGGTCGTCGAGATCCTGCCACCCGAGGAGATCGACCCGTGACAAGCGACCGCAACGCGTGCGATGTCGTGATCGTGGGGGGCGGGCCGGCCGGGTCCACGGCCGCCGCCGTGCTGGCCGGCCGGGGGCTCAAGGTCCGCCTGCTGGAGAAGGAGCGCTTTCCGCGCTACCACGTGGGCGAGTCGCTGCTCCCGTTCTGCTATTTCCCCCTGGCGCGCATCGGCATGGTCGAGAAGCTCAAGGCCTCGCACTTCCCCAGGAAGTACGCCGTGCAGTTCGTCACCACCGACGGCCGCGTGTCGGCCCCCTTCTACTTCTTCCAGCACATGGACCACGAGGCCTCGGCCACCTGGCAGGTGCTGCGAAGCGAGTTCGACCAGATGCTCCTGGACAACGCCCGCCAGCGGGGCGCGGAAGTGCACGTGGGGGCCGAGGCCGTGGACTTCCTTCGCCAGGACGGGCGCGTGTGCGGGGTCCGCGCGAAGACGAAGGACGGTGCCCAAAGCGAGCACCGCGCCCGGATGACCATCGACGCCACGGGGCGCGACGCCCTGGCCCTGAAGCGCAACGGCTGGCGCAGGTGGGATCCCAGGCTGAACAAGGTCGCGATCTGGACGTACTTCCGCGGCGCGATGCGCGACCCGGGCATCGACGAGGGCTCGACCACCGTGGCCTTCCTGCCCGAGAAGGGCTGGTTCTGGTACATCCCCCTGCCCGACGAGATGGTGAGCGTGGGCGTCGTGGCCGACCGCGAATACCTCTTCTGCGACGGAAGCGACCTGCCCGAGATCTTCTGCCGCGAGGTGGGCCGCAACGCCTGGATCGGCGAGCACCTCCGCCCCGGCCGGCAGGAAGGCAAATACTACGTGACCAAGGAGTTCTCGTACCGCTCGGAGTTCTGTGCCGAGGACGGGCTGGTACTGGCGGGTGACGCCTTCGCCTTCCTCGATCCCGTGTTCTCCTCGGGCGTGTACCTGGCGCTTCGGAGCGGCGAGCTGGCGGCCGACGCGGCCCACGAGGCGCTGGCCGCCGGCGACGTCTCGGCCGACCGGTTCGCGGGCTACTCCGAGAGGATCTGCGGCGAGATCGAGGCCATGCGCAAGCTGGTCTATGCGTTTTACGACACGACGTTCAGCTTCGGCACGTTGATCCGCGAGTACCCCCAGTTCCGCGGCGACCTGACCGACTGCCTGATCGGCAACCTGAATAAGGACTTCAGCGGGCTGTTCGGCGCGCTGGGCCGGTTGGCGTCCCTGCCCGAGCCGCTCCCCTACGGCCGGCCCCGCAGCACGGAGTGCTACTCGGTCCCCACCCAATCGTAGTCCCTCGATGCTTCGGACTGGCAGTCCGTCCTGCGGATTGGCGATGCCCAGCGAGTTCACCAGCCGACGGCGCGTGGCCTTTTCCGAGACCGACCTGGCCGGGATCGTCCACTTCGCCAATTACTTCCGTTACCTGGAGGACGCCGAGCACGAGTTCCTCCGGTCGCTGGGGCTTTCGGTCCATGCGCGGATCGACGGCCGCGTGATCGGCTGGCCGCGGGTGCGGGCGGAGTGCTCGTTCGAGGCCCCGCTGCGGTTCGAGGACGAGTTCGACGTGCACCTCCGCGTGCGCCGCAAGTCGGGCAAGGGCATCACGTACGAGTTTCGGATCGAGAAATGCGGAGGTGCGACCGTGGCGCGGGGCTCGATGACCGTGGTCTGCGTCGCCTTCGACCCGGCCACGGAGCACATGAGCGCGATCCCCATCCCCACCTGGATCGACGAGAAGATCGGGGTCGCCGAGCCGGAGCAGGCGGAGCGTAGCAGGCATTCTCCGCAGTCCCATCGGCCTGGCTAACCAGCATGTGAGCCCGCAACGACGTTACCGTGCACGCGCGGATTGCACTCGGAGTGTAGCAGGCGGACGGCGCTGCGGAGAATGCCTGCTACGGGCGGCCCGGATTGCCGCTGAACACCCATCAACACAAGGTCAACCCACCATGCCCTCCGAGCAGTCCGCCTCGCCGCACAACGTGTGGCTGATGTACGCCCTGTTGACCGTCGCCGCCTGGGGCCTTTACGGCGTGCTGCTCCACGGCGGGCAGACGCAGATGAAGGACCCGGCCAACGGCCGCTACAAGGCGTTCCTGTTCGTCGGCATCGCCTACTTCCTCACCGCCGTGGTCGCGCCGCTGGCCGTCTTGTGGTGGCGCGGAGCCGACTGGTCGTTCTCCCCGGGCGGATCGACCTGGTCGCTTCTGGCCGGCACGGTAGGCGCGGCCGGGGCCTTCTGCGTCCTGCTGGCCTTCGGCTCCGGCGGAACGCCCAGCGTGGTGATGTCCATCGTCTTCGCCGGGGCGCCGATCATCAACGCCGTCGTGGCCATGTCGATCCACCCCCCGGCCGGCGGGCTGGCGGCGGTGCGGTGGCCGTTCTTCGCCGGCATCGTCTTGGCCGCGGTGGGCGGATGCCTGGTGACGCTCTACAAACCGCCCCCCGCCCCCAAGCCCAAGCCGTCGCCCGCGGCCGTGGCCGCACAGCGTCCCTCCCCCGACAGCGCCCGGGCCGTGCCATGACACGGAACACACTTCCCGCTCGCGATCGACTTCGAGGCGAGCAGCTCGCCGCGCTGAATCGTCTGCTCCGTGCGGTCGCCGCGCGCAACCCGTTCTACGCGCCCGTGCTCCGCGAGGCGGGACTCGCCGAGGGAGTGGATGCGCTGGACGCGTTTGCCGCGCATATGCCGCTAACGCGCAAGGAGATGCTTGTCGAGGACCAGCGCCGCCATCCGCCTTACGGATCGAACCTCACGTTTCCCTTGGAGTGCTACTCCCGCTACAACCAGACGAGCGCGACCAGCGGCACGCCGCTCCGCTGGCTCGACACGCCGGAGGGCTGGCAGTGGATGCTCGAGAGCTGGAAGCAGGTGTTCCGCGCGGCGAGCGTGACCGCGGCCGATCGACTCTACTTCGCCTTCAGCTTCGGTCCGTTCCTGGGCTTCTGGACGGCCTTTGACGCGGCCACGCAACTCGGATGCCTGTGCATTCCCGGCGGTGGAACGGGAAGCGCCGCGCGCCTGGAGTCGATGCGCGACAACCGGGCCACGGTGCTCTTGGCCACGCCCAGCTACGCGCTGCGCCTGGCCGAGGTCGCCACCGCCGAGGGCATCGACCTGGCCGAGATGGAGGTCCGCACGATCCTCGTGGCGGGCGAGCCAGGCGGGAGCATCCCCAGTGTGCGCCGCTTGATCGAGGAGCGATGGCCCGCCGCCCGGGTGTTCGACCATCACGGTATGACCGAGGTGGGGCCTGTGAGCTACCAGTGCCCCGAGAAGCCGGGCACGCTCTTGGTCATGCAGTCGTCGTACCTGGCCGAGATCCTCGATCCCGAGTCGGGTCAGCCCGTCCCGCGCGGCGAGGCTGGCGAGCTGGTGCTCACTACGCTGGGCCGCATCGGATCGCCGCTGATCCGCTACCGCACGGGCGACCTGGTGCGCGAGGATCTGGAGGCGGCGGAGCGGTTCGGCCAAGCGGAGATGGCCCTGGAGGGCGGCATCCTCGGGCGGACCGACGACATGGTCCAGGTCCGCGGCGTGAACGTTTACCCGTCGGCCTTGGAGGAGATCGTCCGAAGCGTGCCCGAAGTGGTCGAGTACCGCGTGGAGATCGAGACGCGGGGCTCGATGACCGAGATGCAGCTCCACGTGGAGCCGACCGAGGGGCTCGGCGAGCCGCATCTGCTTGCGCGGCGGATCCAGTCGATGATGCGCTCTCGCCTGAGCCTGCGTGTGCCGGTCACGGTGTGTACGCCCGGCACGCTGCCGCGTTTCGAGATGAAGTCGCGCCGCTGGGTACGGCGGTAGGCTCCCGCGGGGCGGGCCGGCGTCGCAACCACTTGTCCGGTTCCCGGATACGGGCTGGTTGCCGTGGTCTATCAGGCGGTCCGCGAGCCGCATCCTCGCCTGCGGAATCCCAAGCCAGTCGCTAAGTCAAGAAACGTCATCAGCTTGGGATTGCTTGTCGCTGAATGTGGGGGACCGCAACCGGACTTGGCCGGCGACGGGCGGAGGAGGGGGTCGCACATTTTTGTCAGGCGCTCTTGACATTAGGTCCGTACAATACCGACGCCCGGGCAGGGAGGAACCCACGTCTCGCCCGCCCCGCTTGCCGCCACCCGAGCGGCCAGCGCTCGGAAGACCCCCGGGCAAGTCCCCGCGCAAGGAAGCGCATCCCCACCCTGCGTGCACGCTCCGGCTTTCGGACGGGAATCCCGGCATGAAACATGATCACGACGCTCGGTCGCCCTCACGGCGCGCGAAGACGGGCCTTTCCGCGGCCGCTCTGCTTGTCGCCCTCCTCGTATCCCCTGCCGCAGGCGCGGACTGGCCTGCCTGGCGCGGCCCGGCCCAGACGGGGGTGGCCTACGAGAAAGGCACGCCCGACTCGACCAAGGAGATCCTGTGGCGTGTGCCGATGCGGGGCCGTTCCACGCCGGCCATCGTCGAGGGTCGCGTGCTGGGCATCAACCTGGCCGGCGAGGGAGTGACCGAGCAGGAGCGCGTCTTCGCCCTCGATCTGGCGACCGGCTCCACGGTCTGGGAGCACCGGTTCAACGTGTTCCACACCGACATCCCCAACTCGCGCGTGGGCTGGGCCAACGTGGCCGTCGATCGCGAGACGGGCAACGTTTACGCCCATGGTGTCGGGGGCATGCTTCTGTGTCTGAGCCGCGACGGCAAGCTCGTCTGGTCCCGCTCGCTCACCGAAACGCTGGGGCGCATCTCCGGTTACGGGGGCCGCACCCACACGCCGATCATCGACGAAGACCGCCTCGTCATCAGCTTCCTGAACTCCAGCTTCGGCGACCAGGCACGGGGCCTGCACCGCTACCTGGCCCTCGACAAGCGCACCGGCGAGATGCTCTGGTGGAGCGCCCCGGGCGGCAAGCCGGCCGACACGACCTACTCCATGCCGGTGGTGGCCGTGATCGGCGGCCAGCGCCTGTTGATCGCGGGCAACGCCGACGGCGGCGTGTATGCGATGAACGCCCGAACCGGAACGAAGATTTGGGGCTTTCAGCTCAGCAAGCGAGGTATCAACTCCTCGGTGGTCGTGGACGGCCACCGCGTGTACGCCACGCACAGCGAGGAGAACCACGACTCGACCGCCCTGGGCCGTGTCGTGTGCATCGACGGGCGGGGCACCGGCGACGTGACCAAGACCCACGAAATCTGGCGGGCCGACGGCGTCGAGGCCGGCTATGCCTCGCCCCTGGTTCACCACGGCCGGCTCTATACGGTCACCAACTCCGGCATCCTCCATTGCTTCGACGCGAAGACGGGCAAGCAGCACTGGGAGCAGGTTGTGGGCCGCGTGGGCAAGGGCTCGCCCGTCTGGGCCGACGACAAGATCTACGTCACCACCGTCGATGCCGGGCTGACGATCCTCCGCGACGAGGGCGAAGAGGCCAAGGTGCTCGACACGCTGGCCGTGGAAGCCGACGGCCCGCAAGTGGTGGAGGTCTTCGGTTCGCCGGCCGTCTCGGACGCGCGCGTCGTGTTCGCCACAACCCGGGAGACGATCTGTCTGGGCCGGTCCGACCCCAACGTGGAAGATCTGCCCGCGCCGGAGTTGGCCCCGGAGACCCGGCCCGATACGGACGCCGCGCCGGCCCTGATCCAGGTTCGCCCGTGTGAAGTGCTCATCCAGCCTGGCGAGAAGGTCGGATTCCGAGCCGTGGCCTTCGACGGGAACGGTCGCCGATTGAGGGAAGTGGAGGCCAGGTGGAGCCCATCCCCCAAGCTGGGCACGGTCTCCCAGGCCGGCATGCTCGAAGCCAGCTCCGAGCCGGCCGGCAAGACCGGCGTAGTTTCAGCCACCTTGGGCGAACTGGAAGCAGCAGCCCGGGTGCGGATCGTGCCCGAGCCGCCGATCGAGGAGGACTTCGAGACGTACTCCGACGGCGACGTGGTGCCCTGGTGGATCGGCGTCAGCAAGGCCAAGCACGTCATCGAGACGCTCGACGGCAGCAAGGTCCTCAAGAAGCTCTCCGACAACCGCGGCCCGATCTTCAACCGCTCGCGCGTCTTCATCACGCCGCCAATCCCCGCAGGCGTGACCGTGCAGGCCGATGTGATGGCCGAGAAGCAGGGCCGCCGGGTGGGCGACGTGGGGCTGATCAACGCCCGATACCGCCTGGAGCTGATGGGCGCGGTGCAGCGGCTCCGCGTGGTGTCCTGGGTGCCCGGCCCGCGCTTTGAAGAGCGGATGGACTTCGCCTGGGAGCCCGGCCGGTGGTACACGATGAAGTTCCGCACGTGCGTCGAGGGCGGCAAGGGGATCGTGCAAGGCAAGGTCTGGCCTCGCGGGGAGTCCGAGCCCGAGGCGTGGACCATCGAGGCCGAGGACCCGCAGCCCAACGCCGAGGGCTCGGCGGGAATCTATGCGTTTTCCATGGCGCCGCTGTACTACGACAACGTGAGGATCACGCGAGAGGACTGAGCACGCGAGGACGGAGTACAGAAGTACGCAAGTTCGGAGGTACTTCCATACGCTCGTACTTACGTACTCCCATACTTCGTACTCTGAAAAACGCCCTCAACAACCGGGACCCCCCCAATGCAACCAGGACATATTGGCCAAACGAGCCGACGCCGCTGGAGATCGACGATCACGCTCGCCCTGATCGCTGCCGCCGCCCTCGCCGCATCCCCCACCGCGCCCCGTGCCGCCGACTGGACCATGTGGGGCGGGACGCCCGAGCGGAACATGGTCAACACGGCCGAGAAGAACATCCCGGCCGAGTGGGACGTCAGCTCGGGGAAGAACGTCAAGTGGATCGCCCAGCTCGGCTCGCAGACCTATGGCAACCCGGTCATCTCCGGGGGCCGCGTGTTCGTGGGCACCAACAACCAGGCCGAGCGCCAGCCCAAGTCCCGCGGCGACAAGGGAGTGATCATGTGCTTCCAGGAGGCCCACGGCAAGTTCCTCTGGCAGCTCACGCACGACAAGCTGCCGGCAGGGCGCGTCAACGACTGGCCGCGGCAGGGCATCTGCTCCTCGCCGGTGATCGAGGGCGATCGCCTCTACTACGTCAGCAACCGCGCCGAGCTGGTCTGCGCCGACGTCGAGGGCTTTCTCGATGGCGAGAACGACGGGCCATACACCGACGAGCAGCTCACCGACAAGATCGACGGCGACATCGTGTGGATGCTCGATATGATCGGCGAGCTGGGCGTGTTCCCGCACAACCTGGCCACCTGCTCCGTCGTGATCGACGGCGACCTGATCTACCTGGTCACCGGCAACGGCGTGGACGAGACGCACATCAACGTGCCCAGCCCCAACGCACCCAGCTTCCTCGCCGTGAACAAGAAGTCGGGCGAGATCGCCTGGGAGCACGTGGGGCCGGCCGAGGGCGTGCTGCACGGGCAGTGGTCGAACCCGGCGGTGGGAACGATCGGCGGCGTGCGCCAGGTCGTCTTCCCGGGCGGCGACGGCCGGATCTTCGGCTTCGAGGCCAAGGGGGGCAAGCTTCTCTGGTCCTTCCAGTGCAACCCCAAGGACTCGGTCTGGAAGCTCGGCGGTCTCGGTACGCGCAACAACATCATCGCCACGCCCGTCATCCACGGCGACCGCGTCTTCGTCTCCGTGGGCCAGGACCCCGAGCACGGCGAAGGGCAAGGCCACCTGTACGCCATCGACGGGACCAAGCGCGGCGACATCACCGACTCCGGCGCGGCCTGGCACAACAAGGAGGTCCAGCGGGCGATGAGCACCGTGGCCATCCGCGCGGGCTTGCTCTACTTCTGCGACCTGGCCGGCGTGTTTCGCGCCATCGACGTCAAGACCGGCAAGACGATCTGGCAGCACGACATGGAGGCCGCCGTGTGGAGCTCGCCGTACCTGGTCGACGGCAAGGTCTTCATGGGCGACGAGGACGGCGACGTCGTCGTCTTCCAGGCCGGGCTTGAAAAGAAGGTCCTTGCCGAGACGAACATGGAGAGCTCGGTCTATACCACGCCCGTGGCGGCCAACGGGGTGCTCTACATTACCAGCCGCGAGAAGCTCTTCGCCATCCAGCAAGGCGCGTCCTGCAACCCGGAGAAGGTGAACTGATGTCCGTCGCTGAATCGATCACGTCTCTCCCGCGATCCCGCTCGCTGGAAGCGCGCGCCCACCAGGCCCGGCAGGTGCTCGATGCCTGGACCCGCGAGGTCGTCCAGTGGCACTTCGACCCGGCGACGGGCTGCCCCTTCTGGCTCGATTACGCTAGCAAGCTCGATTGGGATCCTCGCGAGGAGATCCGCAGCTACGCCGACCTGGGTCGCTTCGGCTTCTTCCAGGACGCGTGGCTCCGCGGCGGCCCGGTGCGACGGTGGGTGCCCAAAGGCTGTGCCGGCCGTCCGGTGTACGTGTTCGAGACCGGCGGCAGCACGGGCGTGCCCAAGACCCGCGTGACCGTCGACGACTTCCGCATCGACTACTCGCAGTTCAGCGAGACGCTCAGCGACGAGGCCTTTCCCCGCGGCTCGAACTGGCTGGAGCTGGGCCCCACGGGCCCGCGCCGGCTCCGGTTGGCCATCGAACATCTGGCCCAAGTGCGGGGCGGCATCTGTTTCTGCGTCGATCTCGACCCGCGGTGGGTCGTCCGCCTGGTGAAACAGGGGCAGCTCGACGTGCTCGAGGACTACAAGGACCACGTGATCCAGCAGGCCTTGACCGTGCTCCGGGCCCACGACGACGTCCACTGCATGTTCACCACGCCCAAACTGCTGGAGGCGCTCTGCGAGCGAATCTCGCTGAAGAAGGCCGGCATCAAGGGCGTGTTCTGCGGCGGCACGGAGATGACCCGGCAGTTCCATCGTTTCGCCAGAGAGGAACTGCTCGAAGGTGCGGAGTTCGTGCCCACCTACGGCAATACCCTGATGGGCCTGGCCTGCCACAAGCCGTTCGACCCGGCCGACGACTACATGATCATCTACCACGCCCCGCAGCCCCGGGCGGTGCTGGAGATCGTGGACCCGGATCAGCCTGACCGCCTCGTCGAGCACGGCGAGCGGGGCCGCGTGCGCCTGACCACGCTGACCAAGGAGTTCTTCATGCCCAACTTCCTGGAGCGCGACGAGGCGATCCGCACCCCGCCCATCGACCTCTATCCGTGGGACGGCGTGGGCGACGTCCGGCCGTTCCGCAAGATGGAGGTCAACGTGGTGGAAGGGGTGTATTAGGCAAAGACGAATGAGGAACGGGGATTGAAGGCGAGCAACGAATGAGCCCCGGAGGGGCGCTCGTCGTTAGCCAGGGGCGTGAGCCCCTTGAATGAACTGGAGATTGCGTAGCAGGGAGCCCCGCAGGGGCGAAACGCTCTTATCGGGGGAGACAATCAGTGCCCATCCACGTCCCCATCCTCCGCAGCGGCAAGGACTACTACAGCAAGGAGACGATCGCGCTGGTGGATTACGCCACGGGCGAGCCGGTGGCCGAAGTGAGCCAGGCCAACCCGGGGCTGATCGCCCGCGATCTGGCCCACAGCGCGTGGTCCTCGCTGCAGCCGCTCCGCACGGCCGACATCCTCCAGACGCTGCGGCGCGCTGCCGATCACTTCACGCACTCCGAGCTGCCAGTGGGCGACGGAAGCCAATCGCCCGAAGCCTACGTGGCCGTGCAGTCCGCCACGACCGGTTTGCCGTACGCCTTGTGCCGGCAGAACATGCGCAAGATCGAGGCGGCCATGACCAACATGGCGGCCGTGCTCGACGGGCTGACCGGCGGTGTGGACCCGCAGATCCTCGACGCCGGATACGGCTTTCGCGACGGGCACGTCGTGAGTTTCGCCCCCAAGGCACGCTGCTTCGGCGCCGTGCTGCCGGCCAACTCGCCGGGCGTCCACGCCTTGTGGATTCCGGCCGTGGCCCTGAAGATGCCCCTGGCCCTGCGCCCGGGGCAGCGCGAGCCGTGGACCCCGCTGCGAATCCTCGAAGCGCTCCGCGCGGCCGGTTATCCCGACGCGGGCTTTGGCTTCTACCCTTCGGGCCACGACGGGGCCGGCGTGATCTTGCGCCGCTGCGGGGCGTCGCTGTTGTTCGGCTCCGGCTCCACGGTGCGGCCGTGGCAGGGCGACCCGCGGATCGAGCTGCACGGCCCGGGCCACAGCAAGGTCCTGCTCGGTCCGGACAAGGCGGCCCCGTGGCGCGATCACCTCGATCTGATCGTCACCTCCGTGGCCGGTAACGGCGGCCGGTCGTGCATCAACGCTTCGAGCGTGCGCACGACCGCCCACGGTCGAGAACTGGCCGAGGGCCTTGCCGATCGCTTGGCGAGAATCGTCCCCCGGGCCCGCGATGACGAAGAGGCCCTGCTCGCGGCGTTCCCCGATCCGGCCGTGCCCCGCGCCATCGACGCGGCCATCGAGCGTGGCCTGGCCCAGGGCGGCGCCGAGGACGTGACGGCTCGATTCCGCGACGGCCCGCGCGTGGTCGAGTACGAGGGCGGGACCTACCTCCAGCCCACGGTCATCCTCTGCGAGAGTGTCGAGCATCCGCTGGCCGGCCAGGAATACATGTTCCCCTTCACTAGCGTGGTCGAGGTAGCGCGCGAGGACCTCTGCGAGACGCTCGGCCCCACGCTTGTGGCCACGGCCTTGACGGAAGACCCCCAGATCGAGCAGGACCTGATCGCCCGGGCGGAGATCGGCCGGCTGAACCTGGGGCCCGTGCCCACGACGGTGGTCCAGTGGGACCAGCCCCACGAGGGCAACCTGTTCCTGCACCTGTTCCAGCCCCGGGCGTTTCAGCGCGAGGCGTTTGCCGCGGCGGCCAGCGTCTGAGCCATCCCGGGCACCGCCCGTTGTTCCGATTCCACCGGCATCGCGAGCCCTATCATGAACCACTCCAAGACGACCGCCCGCACGTGGATGTGGGGCATGTTCGCGGCCCTGCTCGTGTTGCATCACGACTGGTGGTTCTGGACCGACGGGACGCTGCTTCTCGGGTTTCTGCCGATCGGCCTGGCCTACCACATGCTGATCTCGCTTGCCGCGGCCGGCCTGTGGCTGTGGGCCTGCTTCTACGCGTGGCCCCACGAGCTGGAGGAGGCCCCTGCCGGCGCGGGCCAAGGCCCCTCGTGCGACGCCTGCGGCCCGGATCACTGCAAACACACGCCCCAGGAGTCGCGCCCGTGATCCAGCTCGTCATCATCGTCCTCTACCTGGGACTGCTTCTCTGGCTGGGGCGTCTTGCCCACGTGCTCTTCTCCCGCCACACCGCGGGCGACTACTTCCTTGCCAGCCGGTCGATCGGGCCGTTCCTCCTGGTGATGTCGGTCTTCGGCACCACGATGACGGCCTTCGCCCTGGTGGGCAGCACAGGCGAGGCCTTCCGGGCGGGCATCGGCGTGTATGGACTGATGGCGTCGTGGTCGGGCATCATCCATTCGGCCTGCTTCTTCCTCATCGGCGTGCGGCTCTGGCACTTCGGCAAGCGCTACGGCTATACCACGCAGATCCAGTACTTCCGTGACCGTTTTGAGAGTCCGTCCCTCGGTGTGGTCCTGTTCCCGGTGCTCGTGGGCCTGGTGATTCCGTACCTGTTGATCGGCGTGCTCGCGGCCGGGGCGACCGTGCGGAGCGTCACCGAAGGCGTGCTGCCCGAATGGTTGGCCGAGGGCGGCGCGATCCCGCGGCCCGTCGCTTCCGGGGCGATCTGCCTGGTCGTGCTGACTTACGTGTTCGGCGGCGGCGTGCGGAGCACGGCCTGGGCCAACGCCCTGCAGACGTGCGTGTTCATGGTGCTGGGGCTGGTGGCCCTGGTGGTGATCGCGGTCAAGCTGGGCGGGCCCGTGGCCGCCTCGCAGCGCGTGGCCGAGATGCGGCCCGACCTGCTGGTCCGCGGGGCGGTGGGCGACCTGAAGGGGCACATCGGGCACCTGGAGTTCCTCACTTACTGCTTCGTGCCGCTCTCGGTGGCCATGTTCCCGCACCTGTTCCAGCACTGGATGACCGCGCGCAGCGCGAAGACGTTTCGCCTCACCGTGGTCATGCACCCGGTGTTCATCATGATCGTCTGGGCGCCGTGCATCCTGTTGGGCATCTGGGCCTCGTCGGCCGTGTACAACGGCCAACCGATCATCCCGGCCGGTCTGAAGAACCCCAACCTGGTGCTGGGGATGATGGTCGACGCCCTCACCAACCCCTATCTGGCCGGCCTGTTGACCGTGGGCATCCTGGCGGCGATCATGTCGTCGCTCGATTCGCAGTTCCTCTGCCTGGGGTCGATGTTCACGCACGACATCGTGCTGCACTACTTCGGCGAGCAGCGGTTCAGCGATCGGCAGCGGATCTGGGTCGGGCGGACGTTCGTCTTCGCGGTCGTACTGGTGACCTACCTGCTCTCGCTGCCGGCCCCGCGAAGCGTGTTCACGCTAGGCGTCTGGTGCTTCAGCGGCTTCGCCAGCCTGTTCCCGCTGGTCTTCGCCTCGCTCTACTGGAAGCGGGTGACCAAGCCGGGGGCGTTCGCGTCCGTGATCGCGGCGGCAGCCGTGTGGCTGGTGCTGTTCGGCCTCTCGGGATGGGGCGCCAACGACCACTTCCTCGTGCTGGGCATGCAGCCGGTGGCATGGATGATCGCCGCCTCGGCCGCCGCGCTGGTCGTCGTCTCGCTCCTGACGCGCCCGCCCTCCGAGGCGACGCTCGACCGCTACTTCGGCGCCGCGCGGAGCGCGCCGGTCGCGGTGCCGCCCGTAGCAGGCACTCTCCAAGTGCCGTCCGCTTCTCTACCCGAGGAGGCCTCGCTGCACCAGCCGCGTTAGAACGCGGCCACGCCGACCGTAACCGCGACCGGGAGAGTGCGGCGTCTTGCGATGAAGTGAACGGCACTGTGGAAAATGCCCGCGACTGGCGGACGACGTCCGGAGAACCTGCTACGGCTCCGCCTCCTGGTTGAGCAGCTCGTTGTCGTAGGCCTCTTCGAGCTCCCGAACGCGCTTCGCCAGGTCTTCGTTCTCCTCCACGGCGGCGGTCACCTGGAGCTCCCACTGCGTGCTTGCCGTGCGGAGCTCGTCGAGTTCCAGGTGCAGGCGGAAGACCTTGGCCAGCAGGCGGGTCACGGCCTCGATGCTCGACGGGTTCGTGCCCTGGAGGTATCCCGGGATCTCGGCCGACAGGGAGATCATCTGGAACCCCTCGGCCCCGGCCTGGGCCATGAGGTAGCTGGTGAACGAGCCAGGCCCCTCGTACTCGGCCTGGCGCAGCCCGTATTTCTGCATCTCCTCGAGCAATCCCGGCTCGGAGCAGCAGACGTAAAGCCTCGGCTGCCGCGTGTGGGGCACCGCCCCGCCGAACGAGCCCACGAAGAGGATCCGCTTCACGCCCGCGCGCCGGGCGAGGTCGAACAGGGCCGCGCCGAACGTCTGCCACCGCAGGTTCGGCTCCTTGCCCACGAACAGCAGCAGGTTGGCCTCGTCGTGGGCGTAGAATACGTTGGTCGGCATGTCGATCGACTTGAGCAGACCGTCCTCGATCTCCACGGCCGGCCGGAACAGGGCGGCGATTTCCATCGTGCCCGGAAAGTTATAGATGTAGAATGGCTCGGCCTCGATCTCCGCGACCGGCTTGGCCTCGACCAGGTGGATCAGGCGCTCCACGGTGCCGGTGGAGACGTCGCCTCCGTCCATCCACCCGGAGAAGGCCAGCACGAGCGTGCCGTTTTCGTAGACAGGCAAGCGGCGGATTCGCAGCAGGTTCGCATGGTCTTCAGACATACGGGCATTGTAACCCAAGGGGCCTGCCGGACCAACCGCCCGCGCTTCTTCCCGCCCCACGCCGGTGCTACACTGATGCATGCCGTGCCATCCTCTGCCGCGAGCCGGCGAGCAACCGGGCCGCTTCCCCACGCGGATCACCAGCGATGTATCTCCAGTCCCTCTCCCTTCGCCTGGCCGGCGGCGCCTTGCGCCTGCCCGAGCCATTGCGCAGCGGCCAAGCGGCCTATCTCCGAGCCGCACAGAACGAGGACGGAGGATTCGCCGGGCGCGAGGGGCCGAGCGATCCCTACTACGCCGGGTTCGGGCTGCGGGGACTGGCCCTGCTGGGGGCTTTGGACGAGCGGAGCGCGCGGCCGGCGGCCGAGTTCCTCGCTGCCGCGCTCGATCGAAAGATGCCGATCATCGACTTCCTTTCCGTGTTGTACAGCGCGGCGCTGCTCGAGTTCGTCGCCGGGATCGACCCGTTCGCCCTCGCGGGGCGCGATCGCCGACAGGCTTTGCTGGATGCGGTCGCGCCGCACCGTCGCGACGACGGCGCTTACGCCAAGACACCGCAGGGACCACACAGCAGCACGTACCATACCTTCCTGGTGACGCTCGCCCGGGAGCTGGTCGGGCTGGAACACGACGAGCCTGGCCGCACCGCGGAAGCGATCCTCGCGCGCCAGCGCGACGACGGCGGCTTCGTCGAACTGGGGCCTTTGAATCAGAGCGGCACGAGCCCCACCAGCGCGGCCGTGGGACTGCTCCGCATGCTCGACCACCTGGACGGCGCGCCCGCTTCCCGGGCCGCGGGCTTCCTGGCCGGCATGCAGACGCCCGAGGGCGGTCTCCGTGCGAACACGAAGATCCCGGTGGCCGACCTGTTGAGTACGTTCACCGGCCTGGTGGCCCTGGCCGATCTCGACGGGGTGGCTCGAATCGACCTGGCCGCCGCGGGCCGCTACGCCGAATCGATGGGACTGCCCTCCGGCGGCTTCCGCGGCGGCGTGTGGGACTCGGCCGCCGACGTGGAATACACGTTCTATGGGCTGGGGACGCTGGCGCTGGCGGCGGGGACCGCTCGGTAGAGCCGCCCCGCCGCTTCTTCCTGCGCCGGGTCGGGGCGCCAGCCAAGGTGTCCAGCGGCGTCAGCGCGCAACTGCCGGGGTCTGACGCCGCTGCCGAGGGCCGAGCGGGCGGAGCCGATCGGCCGCGGCAGGTTGGCCGCTTGCTCGGCCGCGACCGGCCGTAGAATCTCACCGGTGCTGCTGACCGGTTGGTGCGGTCATTCCACTTCAACCAGGAGGGGCTTCTGGCGAGTTTTTCGACCGGATGTCGCCTCGCGTCGCAGGGAGAGCCCGATGAGAACCACATGTGCACCCTTGCTGACATTCGGCATGATCGCGGTGGCTGCGGGGCACGTCGCCCTGTTGCACGAGACCGCGAGAGGTCAAACGGCCGCCGTGGAGACGGCCGATCCCGACGCGGCCGCGTCGAGCGCCGGGGCTCAGCTCTTCGACGGCATGGGGCCCCACCGGCGCGCCGTCACGACGGACTCGGCCGAGGCCCAACGCTTCTTCGATCAGGGATTGGCGTGGACTTACGCCTTCAACCACGACGAGGCCATCCGCTCGTTCAAGCGTGCCGCGGAGCTCGACCGCGACTGCGCCATGGCCTGGTGGGGCGTCGCCCTGTGTGAAGGGCCGAACTACAACGATCCGGTCATGACGGACGATCGCTCCTCCGCCGCGTGGGATGCGTTGGAGAAAGCCCGTGCCCGAATCGACAACACGAACTGCGTGGAACGGGCGTTGATCCAGGCGCTGTCGCGCCGCTACGCAAGACCTTGGCCGGAGGATCGCGCTGAGCTCGATCGGGCTTATGCTGATGCGATGGCATGCGTCTGGGCGGCGCATCCGGACGACGCTGACGTAGGGACGCTCTACGCCGACGCGATGATGGTCCTCAAGCCCTGGCAGCTCTACACGCCCGACCAGAAGCCGGCCGAAGGCACGGACGAGATCGTTGCCGTGCTTGAGCGAGTCCTCAAGCTGCGGCCGAACCATCCCGGGGCCAATCACCTCTTCATCCACGCCGTGGAGCCGAGCGCGACGCCCGAGCGGGGTCTGAAAGCCGCCGCACGGCTGTGCGACCTCGTGCCGGCCAGCGGCCACCTGCTCCATATGCCGTCGCACATCTACGTGAAGACGGGCCGCTGGGACGAGGCGATCGTCCAGAACGAGAAGGCCATGCGGTCGGACGCCCGCTACCGTTCGCTCTCGCCGAAACAGGGATTCCAGCACTTGTACATGGTGCACAACGCGCACATGCTGGCCTACGCCGCGATGATGAGCGGCCGCGAGAAGGAGGCCCTCGCCGCCGCCCGCGCCATGTGGAAGAACATCCCGGACGACGCGCTGCGCGAGGTCGGTCCGATCTTCGATCTGTGGATGTGCTCCGTCTACGACGTCCAGAAGCGGTTCGGGCGATGGGACGACATCCTGGCCGAGGACCCGCCCCCGTCGTACCTCCCGGTCACCACGGCCATCTGGCGGGCCCACCGGGCGATCGCCTGCGCGGCGAAGAAGGACTTCGACGGCGCACGCCGCGAGCACGAGGAGTTCCGGCGGGCCAAGGCAGCGCTTCCCGAGGATCACGTGGCGATCACCGACCTGGCACACACGATCCTCGACGTGAGCGACTACTTCATCGCCGGGGAGATCGCGCTGCAGCAGGGTCGCTGGAAGGAGGCCGCCAAGCTGCTCGAGAAAGGGGCCAAGATCGAAGACACCCTCTCTTACGGCGAACCGCCACAGTGGCTTCAGCCGATCCGCCACACGCTGGGCGCCGTGTATCTGAAAAGCCATCGCTACGCGGAGGCCGAGCGGGTGTACCGCGAAGACCTGGCCAAGTGGCCAGGTAACGGATGGTCGCTGTACGGTCTGAGCCGGGCCCTGAAGCTGCAGGGCAAGGAAGAGGAAGCCGCCCAGGTCAAGAGGCAGTACGATCGTGCCTGGGCCCGTGCCGACGAGCTGACCGAGACGAGCTGCAAGTGCATCCCCAAGACGCCCTAGCGATGGCCTACCCCCCCCCATCACCCCTTCGGACGCTCAAACTGCGGGACGGGCAGGCTTTCGCCGTCCTTCAGCGCCGACTCGTGGGCCACGATGCCGGGGATCGTCATGGCCAGGGCCTCGTAGATGTCCACGAGTGGATCGCGGTCTTCGAGGATTGCCGTGACGAACTCGTGGCTGAGCTGCCCGTGCGATCCGCCGTGTCCGCCGGCAGGAACGCCGGGAGGAAGGGGCGGCCGGGTCATGTCGGGCAGGTGCTTGGATGGGCCGAAGTAGTCCGTGCCGATCATCCAGCCCTCCTCGCCGAACACGCGGCCCGTCTCCTTGGTCAGCCCGCGGATCGATTTGCACATGCTCATCCGCGACATGCCACCTTCGCTCGTGCGAAACAGGGCGACTTCATCGGCGAACTCATTGCCGTACTTGTTCGCCCCGGGCTGATACACGGGAAATCGGCCGCGCATCCCCTGGCACGAGACCGACGTGAATCGCTTGCCCGTCACGCCCACGTAGTAGGCCGTCGAGTGCGTCGGATACCACAGGGGCGGCATCCCGACGCGCCAGCCCTTAAACGACGGAATCGGCCTCGGGCCGTAGTGATAGTACTCCCCTTCGGAATAGACGAGCTTTCCCAGTTTGCCGGCCATGAAGACCTGGCGCATTGCGTAGCAGTCACCGCGGAACACGCTCGTTTCGGCCATCTGGTATTTCAGCCCTGTCCTGCGCACCGCCTCGAGCACTTTCTCTCCCTCTTCAATCGAGCCGAGCGTGGCCGGCACGGCGGTCATCACGTGCTTGCCGTGGTTGAGCACCTCGATACAGTGTCGGGCGTGGCTGGGGGCGTCGGTGGCCACGAACACGGCCTCGATTTTCGGGTCCTCGATCAGCACTTCGAGCGACTCGTAGGACTTGTCGCAGCGGCAGGCCTTCATCAGTCCCGCGCGGCGCTCGGGGATCAGGTCGCTGACGGCCACCACCTCCACGTTGGGATGATCCTGGAAGCCGAACTGGGCGCCGAAGCGGCAGTGGCCGTAGCCCACGATGCCGAAGCGGATCTTGCGGTCGCTCACCGGCTCCCACTTGTTCTCGGCTGCCGGCTCCGGCTCCGCACGGGCCGCCGCGCCGGCTCCGAAGGCCGCCACGGCCCCCAACGATCCGATCCCCAGTTGCTCCAGGAAGTCGCGTCGAACGATCGGCTCTCGGGACATGGCGGGCTCCTTGGCTTGGACGGGGGGCGGGAGGGAAGGCCTTGCGCCGACCATCCTACTCCACCCCGCCGCGCGATGCCACGCGACGATCTCCGAAGTCCCCCCGTGCTCTCTCCATGATTGGAATCGGGTGCCCTTGACATCCAAGCCCGAATCGCGAGCGAGGGGGGCAACCCTCCGAGGCATCCCGCGCTGACGCTTTGAGAGACGCCTCGCACTGGAGCTCCCTGGCGAGCGCTTCGGGCGTCGATGCCTCGGGCCGTTCGTTCGCCGCGCGTCGAGCAAAACGACGCGGGCCCCGCGATCGGCGGCGGGGCCGATCGCAGGGCCCGCACGTTGTCTTCCGGCGAACGGTCCTTACGGGATCGGCGCAGGGCGTCGGACGTAAAGATGCTCGACCGGCGCCGTGAGCCTTCGATGGGTCGCGTCCATGCTGTGGACGGCCAGCTCGAGCCGCTTGCCGACCTCGATGCGGCCCATGCGCACGAACATGGCTCCTTCGGGATGCCGGCCTGCGGTCGCGCCCAGCACGAAGACGCGGTCGGCCGGCCCGAAGTGAACTCCGTCGCGCGACAGCGCGGCGTCGGCCTCGCCGGTCGAGGGATCGACCATCTCCAGGCGCAACTGATAATCGGCGGTGCGGACCAGCAGCCTGTCGCGGGCGTCCAGGTCATCGACCCAGACGGCCTCGGGAGAACCCGCCCAGACCGGCGCTCCGGCCGCCAGTAAGGCCAGCACGGCCCCTAGCGCAGCAGAACGTATCATGGTGCAAACTCCAGGTGCTTTCTGCGAACGCAGAACCGAAGACGAGTTACTCCAATATAGCTCACCATGATTTCGCCCGATCTGGCTGGCCGGCAGATTCTAGGGCAAAAGCCTTAGCTAGCCGGCCCGGGCGCCCCGCCGCATGGATGCGCGCCCGCAAACCGCAACGTCGCGCCGTTGACTTTCCGCCCCAAAGCCCCTGGCAGAAGCGGCCCGGTCCGCCCATACCCTCCCGTCTCCGTGGAACCGGTACGATCCCTCCAAACCGCTGAACCTACCCGACAGGCAGGGATTCGACAAGAGGATCCCCTGGCAAACCGCTGACCGACGCCCGTCAAGACCTCCCGGCTTCCGCAGGCTCGCCAGGCCGCAAGGTCGCCGCATCCTGTTTCAAGGGGACCTTGGGCTTGAACTGGTGCCCTCGCATGGAAGGAAGCGCAAGCGACGCACTTCGCATCGAACCCCGAAGCTTGAGCGTCCACGAGAGGGTCTCCTTCCTCTCGCGCGCTTACGCTCGGCCTGTGCTCTCCCTCGTGCACGCTCGACGCGTCTTCTCCCTCGCTGACGCTTCGGGCTTTGAGGCGCGTGGTCACTCCCCGCCCTTGGCCAGCGACGTCTCAAAACCCGTCAGCTTGAACGCGAAGGCGTGCTGGCAGGGCCGCTCCTTCTCGCCGAGCTTGGGCAGCTCGATCACAAGTTGCTTCTTGTCGCCCACCGAATAAGCCAGCGGCTTGTCGTGGCCCAGCAGCGTCACGCTGGCGGCGTCGGCCTTCGAATCGACCTGCACCGCCGTGAGCACGAGCCGGTCCTCGGGCCAGCCCAGGGCGATCGCGTAGAGCGTCGCACCGTCCTTGCTGCGGGTGTAGCGGATGTCCTTGGGCGTGTAGCGGCCCTTGAACCGGATGAAGGCCCCGCCCTTGCCCATCTTCGTGGGTCCCTCCCCGTAGGCGAGCCACGGGCGCGTGCCGTAGATCGCCTCGCCGTTGACCCCAAGCCACGCGCCCATGTCGAACAGGACCTGCTTCTGGTTGTCGGGGATGACCCCGTTCGCCTTGGGCGAGATGTTCAAGAGCAGGACGCCGTTCTTGCTGACGATGTCGATCATCGAGTGCAGGACTTCCTCGGTCGGCTTGATCGTGAGGTCCTGGGTATAGCACCAGCTTCCGCGGCTGATCGTATCGTCGGTGAGCCACACGTAGTCGGTGAGGTGGTCGGCGCGGCCCTTCTCAAAGTCCTCCACGCCGATGTCCCGCGAGAGGTCCTGCTGCTTGTAGGTGACCACGACCTCCTTGCCCCACTCCCTGGCCCGGTTGAAGTAGTGGGCAAGGTACTCGGCTTTCACCTCGTCGGGGATCTCGTGGAGCCAGGAGTCGAACCACATGATGTCCGGCTGGTAGGCGTCAACGACCTCCTTGAGCTTGCCCAGCCACAGATCGAGGAACTTCTCGCGCGGCATGTACCCGTAAAGGAACGCGCGGTCCAAGTTCTCCAGGGCGGCAGGAAAATCCTTCTTGACGAACTCGTAGTGCCCGGTCCACTTGCCGTCCTTCTCCCAGAGGTTGTTGCGGGCGTGGTGGAAGGTAGCGATGAGCTTCATGCCGCGGGCGCGGATCGCCTCGGCCAGTTCGCCGGTCAGATCGCGATGGGGCCCCTTTTCCTTGGCGTTCCACGGCGTCAGCTTGCTGTCCCACATGGCGAAGCCGTCGTGGTGCTCGGCCACAAGACCGGCGAACCGGGCCCCGGCCTTCTGGAACAGGTCGGCCCACTCGCTGGCGTCGAACTTCTCGGCCTTGAACTGGGGCACGAACTTGTCGTAGCCGTACTCGACCGGGTCGCCGTACGTCTCGACGTGGTGCTTGTACTCCGGCCGTTTCTTGATGTGCATGTTGCGGGGATACCACTCGCTGCCGAAGGCCGGCACGCTGTACACGCCCCAGTGGAAGTAGATGCCGAACTTGGCGTCGCGGAACCACTCGGGGTTCTCGTTGTGCTTGGCCAGGGACTCCATGTTAGGCTCGAACGGCCCGGCCTTCTCGGCACGATCGGCGGGGCCATCGGCTGCCAAGACGTAGGACGTGGAGCCGGCCAGAACGAGCGCGGCGGTCGCGCAGGCCAGGATCGCAGAGAGATGCCGTTTCATGGTGGGATTCTCCTCGTGGAGAGAGTGGGAAGACGTCTGGGGAAGGGGACCGCCCCCTGGCAGGGCGATCAGGTCACCTTCTTGAGGATGTTGGAGTGGGTCAGGAAGCCGTACGCGGCCACGACCACGAAGCAGAGAAAGGGGAGCACGAACGAGACGTTGGCCGAGGGGAGGGACGTGAAACCCAGGTCGATCAGGCCGGTGAAGTCGTCGCCCAGGTCGACGATCTGTCCCTGGAGCCGCGGCGCCAGGGCCCCGCCCACGATGGCGAAGATCAATCCGGCGGATCCCAGCTTGGCGTCCTCGCCCAGCCCATCCAGGGCGATCCCGTAGATCGTGGGGAACATCAGCGACATGCAGGCCGAGATCGCGATCAGGCAGTACAAGCCGATCATGCCCGGCACGAAGATGGTCCCCAAGGTCAGGGGCATGGCCGCCAGGGCCAGTCCCATCAGCAGGCCGCCCGGCGAGACGAACTTCAGCAGGTAGGTACAGATGAACCGGCTGCCGCAGAAGATGGCCATGGCCACGGTGTTGTAGAGCTGGGCCTGCGAGAGGCTCATGTTGGCGTTGGCCATCGCGTAGTGGATGACGTAGGTCCAGCACATGATCTGGGCGCCAACGTAGAACATCTGGGCGATCACGCCGCCCACATAGCGGCCGTTACGCATCAGCCGGCCGAAGGTCTCGAAGAAGCGGATGTCGCGGTCGTCGCCCCCGGCCCCGGGAAGCTTGGAGACGGCGAACACGACGAACAGGGCGACAACCACCCCCCCGATCACCACGTACGGCAGGCGGACCACGCGGAGGTCGTGGGCCTTCATGGCCGCATGGCTCTCGTAGTTCCTGTTGCCGTCGAAGTCGATCTCGCCCTTCGCGTACTCCTCCAGCGCCGTGCGGACCCGGGCGTCGATGCGGCTGGGGAGCATGGGCTGGTAGTCGCCTTCGAGGGGCATACGCATGTCCTGGAGCCTCAGCACGCCCTTCTTGTACGCCGCCTGGACCTCCTGGTAGTCCTCCGATCCCTCGGCCAACGTTTCCAGCTTCTCCTTCTGGGCGGTCAGTTCCGCTTCCATTTCATCGAGGCGCCGCTGGTAGGCGTTCGGGTCGGCCTGGTAGGCCGCCAGATTCTCCTCGTACTGCCGCCTGTGCGCCTCCTGGATCCTCTCCGTCTGCTCGCTGCCGAACTCCTGCACGCCCAACCCGACGAGCACAACCTGGCTGGCCACGATCATGCCCACCAGGGAGCCGATCGGGTTGAAAGCCTGGGCGAAGTTCAGGCGCCGCGTGGCCGTGCTCGCCGGGCCCATGGCCAACATGTAGGGATTGGCCGTCGTCTCCAGGAAGGCCAGCCCGAAAGTGAGAACGTACAAGGCCACGAGGAAAAGCCAGAAGGCCTCCGTAATGCTGGCCGGGATGAACAGGAAGGCCCCGATCGCGTAGAGCCCCAGTCCCACGAGGATGCCCGCCTTGTAGGAGAATCGCCGGATGAAGATCGCCGCGGGAAGCGCCATGGTGGCGTATCCCCCGTAGAACGCCGTCTGCACCAGCGCGCCCTCGGAGCTGGAGATGAGGAAGATCTGCTCGAACGCCTTGACCAGCGGATTGGTCACGTCGTTGGCGAACCCCCACAGCGCGAACAGCGTCGTCACCAGCGCGAAGGGGAAGAGGATGTCCAGCGGCACGACCGAGTCGTGGGATTGCGTCTGGGCGTGCTTGGGGGCGTCACTCATGGCATGCACCTGTCCTGGTTCTCGGTTTTCTCCCATTCACCAAGTCGCCGAGTATAGTTGACCGCCCGGCCGGCGCCTCCCCTCCCCTCGCCCCGGCTCGGATCGGCTGTCTGGCGCACGACACGTCCGAAGTCTCCGAGGCTTCGGAAGTCTGGAGTCGCCTCCCATCCCGCTCATCAAAAACCGCGCAAGTCCGTGCTTTGCCGCTTCGGAAGCCCCGGCCTGGGAAGCCGCTTGAGCACCCGGTACTCGATCCCGAGGGCCTCGCAATACTCCCGCTTCACCGGCTTGTCGCCGTCCTCGTTGACCGCGTAGATGTCCGGGCGGATCCGCTTGATCTCTGGCTCCGCGTCGAGCCAGCCGTCCCCCGTGGCAATCAAGGCCTGGTGCACGAACCGAATCGACCCGACCATGTACCGCCGCTCCTCGGCGGGAAACATGGGGTGTCCCTCCCCCTTGAGAAGCTGGATGTTGGCGTCGTGCCCCACCACCACGTACAGTTCGCCCAGCTCCGATACCTCCTCGAAGAACCGCACGTGGCCGGTGTGGAACCAGTCGTAGCAGCCCGTGACGAGGACCTTCTTCCTCGCCGTTGGCCCGCCGCACGGCTCCTCGGGCGTGGACTCGGGGAAGCCCGCCAGGTCTGCGTCGCGGATGACGCAGTACTCCAGCCCTTGGCATTCGCAGAATTCTCGTTTCGCACCGCTGTCGTCTGCCTCGCCGACTACCCAGGTCGCCGGGCTATCGATGTGGGACCCGGGCAGGGCGTCGGCCTGGAGAGGAAGGCCCACCGGCGTGACGCGATCGACGTAGCGCACGGCCCGGAGGAAATACTCCCGTTCCGCGAGCGGGAACTTCGGCGCCTTGCCCTGGAGGGCCTCGACGGCCTGGTCATCCCGCAACAAGAGATGGACCGGCCCGCGCCGCGCGGCCTCCTCAAGGAAGCGCATGTGCCGCGACTTTAAGTCGTCGAAGCTGCCCCTGACGAGGACGGTCACGCGGTCTCTCCCAAGTCACTCTCTTGCGCCAACGCGGACATCAACCTGAAACCCGCCCGGCACCGGCTCGTCGGAGACGACGTACAAGTAGCCGCCGCCACAGCCGGAGTACATCGCGCCTGGGTACTTCGCCTGGTAGTACTTGAGGAGGCCGACCAGGTCGATCGTGACCGTCTCGTGTCGCACGACATGGGGCAGGAGCGCCTCCCAGCAGGCCATGCACTCGTTCATCGAGGCGCCCAGCGCCCTGGCGTCACGTGCCAGGATTGCGTCGTAGCAGTCCCTCCCCGATCGTCCCAGGCGGCGAATCCAGTCGGGGTCGAGGTTCTTCTCGCCCAACGGGCTGTACCCCGCCGGGCGCTGGCCCACCGGGAGCATCCAGACCACACGCTCCAGCCACGTGACGACCGCGGGGTCGTGGTTCGACTCGACGTGGCAAGGGAACACGCCCCCTTCGTGCTCGATGTCGAAGTCCAGCCGGTTCACGCCTGGGTAGATCAACCCGATCATGTCCTGCGAGCCCGACGGATCGGCCTTGCCCCGGTTCTCCTCGGCGTAGAGCTCCTTGACCAGGTCGGCCGGATCGCGGTCGGGCAGGGCGCCGTTCCACAGCTCGAAGGCCACCTTGCGCGTGCCCGTGGCCATGCCCGCCCGCTCCATGTACCAGCAGGTCGGCTCCAGGCCCACGACGACCATCGAGCCGACCCGGTCGGGGTTGTGGCGGGAGACGAACGGCTGGTCGATCCACCCCCCGGCGAAAGCCATGCGGTAGGGGATCGCGCCGATGACGTCGGTGAGGCGTGGGTACATGGGTGGTTTCCTCGGGTGGGGACATCCTCCGTGTCGATAGACTTGCGAAGTCTTCGAGACTTCGGAAGTCTGGAATTGCTTCCACGTGCAAAGGTGCCAGTCCCCTGGAGCGTCAGGCCGATTCGAGGATGATGTTGCCGTACTGCGTGGTGTCGCCAGTGCGAATCAAACCGATCGCCTGGGGCACGCGGGTCTTGAAGTGCACGTGCGGCTCGAACCGGATCGTGACCGGGGCGAGGAGCTTCTCGTACTCTTCACGCTCCGCCTCGCCGTTCTCGCGGAGGAACTCCTCGGCCATGAAGGCCGCGCCGATGACGAAGCTCTCCTTCAGGGCGGCGAGCACCTGGCGCACGGTCGGCACGTCGTCCACCAGCGAGATGTCCACCGTCTCGATCTGCGGCCAGAAGGGGAAGCCGCGGTCGGCGATCACCAGCGTGTTGGTGTGTCGCACCCGGGCGATCAGACTGAGCACATGGGGATTGAGGATGCCTTGCTTGAGCATGATCGGGCTCCGCGCTTCGCAGTAGACTTCGGAAGTTCGATATGTCAACTCACGGTCCGCTTTCCTGCCTTGCGGTCCATGTACTGCTGCTCGATCCAGGCGTAGGTCCTGGCCAGGCCTTCGTTGAGCGGCGTGTTGGGCTCCCAGCCGAGGATCTCCCTGATCATCGTGTTGTCGCTGTTGCGCCCCGCCACGCCCTGGGGGGCGTCGAGCTTGTGCTCCCGCTTCAGCTTGATGCCGCCGATCTCCTCGGCCAGGTCGGCCAGGCGGTTGATCGACACCAGCTCCGACGAGCCGAGGTTGATGGGCGTGGCGATCAGCCGGTCGCAATGCATGATGGCGTCGATGCCGAAGGTGCAGTCGCCGATGTACATGAAGCTCCGGGTCTGGGTGCCGTCGCCCCAGATCTCCAGGCAGCCGGAGCCCCGGTCCTTGGCCTCGATCACCTTGCGACAGAGGGCGGCCGGGGCCTTCTCGCGCCCCCCGTCCCACGTGCCGAACGGGCCATACACGTTGTGGAATCGGGCGATGAACGTCATCATGCCGCGCTCGTGCCAGTACTCCTGGCAGAACATCTCCGACATCAGCTTCTCCCAGCCGTAGCCCCGCTCGGCCATGGCCGGATAGGCGTCCGTCTCCTTCAGCGCGCGGACGTTCGGGTCCTTCTGCAGGTCCGTGTTGTACGCGCAGGCCGAGGAGGAGAAGAAGTACCGCTTGGCGCCCGCGCGCCAGGCGGCCTCGATCATATGGGTGTTGATGAGGATGCTCCGCAGGCACTCGACGCGGAATCGCTCGATGAAGCCCATCCCGCCCATGTCCGCGGCCAGGTTGTAGACCTCGATGGCGTCCTCGCAGGCACGGCGGCAGTTCTCCTCGTCGCTCAGGTCCAGGCACAGGCTCTCCACGCCCGGCGTGCGCTGGTACCAGTCGGGCAGAGGCTTCTTGTCGATCGCGCGGATGCGGGTGAACCCGCGGTCGTGAAAGTATCGCACCAGGGCGCCGGCGATGAATCCGCCGGCCCCGGCGATGACGATCAACTCGTCCTTGCCGGGCCAGTTCTCCGGGGTCTCTTGCGCGGACGGGGTCGCTTGCATGGAGGATCTCCTGGGGAAGGCATCCCTGCCTGCCACAAATTGTCTGAGAGGTTGCTCGGCCAGCATCCATCATATTTGTTGCATGTCGCCTCGAGAATGGCTAAACTTGACTCGGGCATGGATATTATTGACCTGCAAAGCTCGCTCCGCGATGCGCGACGCCGGACCCCCGACCAAGCCGCCGGAGTTCTTTTCGGTCCAGGTCCGCCAGGCGCGGCGGTTCTATCTGGACTTGGCCCCGCCGGCCTCGATCCCCCTGGCCGTGGTCTGCGGGGGCTTCGAGGCCTGCGCGCCGGACTATGCCATCCGGCGGTCGTCCTTTCCCTACTGCTCGATCGAGGTGGTCGCCCGGGGCCGCGGCGCCCTGGTCCTCTCCGGGCGCGAGTACGCGCTCGGGCCCGGCGCGGTCTTCTCCTACGGTCCGGGGGTGGCCCAGCACATCACCACCAGCGGCGACGATCTGCTGGAGAAGTACTTCGTGGACTTCACCGGGTCGAAGGCGGCTGAGCTGCTCGAGCAGCACGGTTTGGCCCCGGGCAGCTTCGCCCGCGTGGGCTCGGTGGTCGAGGTCCAGGCGGTTCTCGAGAGCATGATCGGCGACGGCCTCAGGGGAACCGTTCACGCCGGCGCGCTGTGCGCGACCCTGGTGGAATACTTGATCGTCAAGCTGGCCGATTCGATCATGCCGTGGGAGGCCCGGCAGACGCCGGCGTTTGCTACGTACGAGCGGTGCCGCCGGCACATGGCCGAGCACTTCGTGCGCCTGCGGTCGCTCGAGGAGGTCGCACGCGAGTGCCGCGTGGACGCGGCCTACCTTTGCCGCCTCTTCCGCCGGTTCGACCACCAGACTCCGTACCGGCAGCTGAAGCGTCTGAAGATGAGCCATGCCGCGCAACGGCTCCAGCGCCCCGGGGTGCTCGTGCGCGACGTCGCCGCGGAGCTGGGCTTTGAAGACCCGTTTCACTTCTCGCGGGCGTTCAAGCAGGTGTTCGGGTTGTCGCCGGAGCGCTTTCGGCGGCTGCGGTGAGGCGCGTCCGAGGAGGCGGAGTCTGGCGGTTTCTTGCCCGCCCGCGCCGCGCCGGCTATGCTGGCAGCAAACGCAGCAAGCGACTCTCGAAGGAGATCCCCCGTGCTTCAGACCGTTCGAATCCCGCTCGCGCTTCTCGCCGCCGTGCTGGGGCTCGCCGCGCCGCTGGCGGCGGACGACCGCCCCAGCATCGTGCTGATCATGGCCGACGACATGGGCTACAGCGACCTGGGCTGCTACGGGTCGGAGATCCTCACGCCCAACATCGACCGTTTGGCCAGGGACGGGATGCGGCTGACGCAGTTCTACAACGCGGCCCGCTGCTGCCCCACCCGCGCGGCCTTGATGACCGGCCTCTACGCGCACCAGGTCGGCATGGGGCACATGACCCAGGACCGCCGGCTGCCGGGCTACCGCGGCAACCTGGCGCGCGAGAGCGCGACGATCGCCGAGGTCCTCCGCTCGGCCGGCTACCAGACCTTCATGTGCGGAAAGTGGCATCTGACGCGCCACGTCGGACCGCAGGGTCCGCGACACACGTGGCCCTTGCAGCGGGGGTTCGACAAGTTCTTCGGCACCGTGCTCGGCGGCGGCAGCTACTTCGATCCGCAGACGCTGTGCCGCGACAACCTGTACTTCAACGCCACGGGCGACTTCTACTACACCGACGAGATCAGCGAGGCCGCCGCCCGGTATGTGGAGGAGGCCGCGCGGCGCCGGCTGCCGTTCTTCCTCTACGTGGCTTACACCGCCCCGCACTGGCCGCTGCACGCGCGGGAGCAGATCATCGGCCGCTACCGGGGCAAATACGCCTCGGGCTGGGACCGCGTCCGCGAGCGGCGCCGGGAGGAGCTGATCCGGATGGGCATCGTGCGCTCCGAGTGGCCCCTCTCGCCGCGCGATCCAAGCGTGCCGGAGTGGGGCAAGGTGACCGATCGCCCCTGGCAGGAGCGCCGCATGGAGGTCTACGCCGCGCAGGTCGATTCGATGGACCGGGGCGTGGGACAGATCCTCGATCAGCTCCGCAAGAGCGGCGCCGAGCAGAACACGCTCGTCATGTTCCTCACCGACAACGGCGGGTGCGCGGAAGAGTTGGGCGACCACCGGCCCGGCCACGTGCCGCCCAAGACTCGGGACGGACGGACCGTACAGTTCGGCAATCGCCCCAACCTCATGCCCGGCGACGGGGCGACGTTTCAGAGCTACGGGGTCGGTTGGGCCAACGCGAGCAACACGCCCTTCCGGCTGTACAAGCACTACGTCCACGAAGGCGGCATCGCTACGCCCCTGGTGGTCCGTTGGCCGGCCGTGATCCGTCGCGGGGGGCACATCACCCACCAGGTCGGCCACGTGATCGACATCATGGCCACCTGCTGCGACGTGGCCGAGACCAAGTACCCGGTGTCGTACGGGGGCATCGCCATTCCGAAGCTGGAGGGCCGCAGCCTGGTGCCCGTCTTTCGTGGCGAGGCCCGCGACGCCCGGCCGCTCTACTGGGAGCACGAGGGCAACCGCGCCGTGCGCGACGGCAAGTGGAAGCTGGTCATGAAGCGCGGCGGGCCGTGGGAGCTCTACGACATCCAGGCCGATCGCACCGAGACCAACAACCTGGCCGAGCAGGTGCCGGTCGTGGCCAAGTACATGGCCCGGATGTGGGAGCAATGGGCGGAGCGGGTGCACGTCGAGCCGTGGGAGCGGGTCCGCGCGCAGACGCCGCGGCCGTGAGGGTGAGGGCATCAAGCTCCCCTCTCCCGCCTGCGGGAGAGGGGCCGGGGGTGAGGGCGTGAGGGCATCAGGCTCCCCTCTCCCGCCTGCGGGAGAGGGGCCGGGGGTGAGGGCGGCTGAGCACGTACGCCATTCGGTTGACCCCCGCCTGCGCCGCGGCTACCATCGATCGCGCACCGCCCAACGTCACCTTCCCCGGAGTCCCCGCCATGCACGAGAAGATCACCCGCCGCTCGTTCACCAGGACCACGGCCGCGGCCGCGCTGGGGCTTTCCGCCCTTCAGGCCCGCAGCGCCTTAGGGGCCAACGACCGCGTGCGCCTGGGCTTCATCGGCGTGGCCAACCGCGGCGGCCAGCTCATGGACGCCTTCCTGGTCCACAAGGACATGGAGATCGCCGCGGTGTGCGACGTGCACGGGCCCACGCTCGAGAGGGCCAACGCCAAGGTGGACGGCCGGGCCAGGACGTTCACCGACTTCCGCAAGCTGCTCGCCGAGAAGGACCTCGACGCCGTGGTCATCGCCACGCCCGACCACTGGCACGCCATCCAGACGATCGACGCCTGCGAGGCCGGCAAGGACGTGTACGTGGAGAAGCCCCTTTCCATCACCGTGCTGGAAGGCCGCCGCATGGTCGAGGCCGCGCGGCGCACCAGGCAGGTCGTGCAGGTCGGAACCCACCGCCGCAGCTCCAACCTCTACGCCAGGCTGGCCGACCTGACCACCTCCGGCAAGATCGGCAAGATCACCGTCAGCCGCGCGTACCGGCTGAGCAACATGTATCCCCGGGGCATCGGCCGCGCCCAATCGACCGCCCCGCCTGCGGACCTCGACTGGGACATGTGGCTCGGCCCGCGCCCCGAGCGCCCCTACCAGGAGAACATCGCCCCCTACAAGTTCCGCTGGTGGACGCTCTATTCGTCGCAGATGGCCAACTGGGGCGTTCACTACCTGGACGCCATGCGATGGCTGACCGGCGAGCTGGCCCCGGCCTCGATCTGCGCGATGGGCGGCCGGTTCGCCGTGGACGACGACCGCACCGTGCCCGACACCCTGGAGGCCTGCTTCCAGTTCGCCTCCGGGCGCCTGGCCGTCTTCGGGCAGTACGAGGCCAGCGGCAACCCGATGTTCCCCACCGGCGAGCTGGAGCTCCGCGGCACGCAGGGCACGGCCTACATCGGCACCCGGGGCTTCGAGGTCGTGCCCGAGCGCGGCGGCCAGTTCCAGGACCGCGAGCCTCGCATGGAGCCGGTCAAGGTGGAAGCCACGGGCAGCAACGCCAACCTGACGGCCGCGCACGCGCGGGACTTCCTCGATTGCATCAAGTCCCGCGCCAAGCCCAAGGCCGACGTGGAGATCGGCCACCGCTCGACCACGATGAGCCTGTTGGCCAACATCTCGCTGGTCACCGGCAAGCGCCTGGAGTGGGACGCGGAGAGGGAGCGGATCACCGCCCCCGAAGAGGCCAACGACCTGCTCCACTACGAGTACCGCAAGCCGTGGAAGCTGGGCTGAGCGTGATTCCGGGAAACGGGTGCCGACCCCTTTCCCCTCCCAGGACCGTGCACCGCTATCTGGCGGGAGGCGGCGTCTCGCGCTGAGCCAGGGAAGGCCCCTCCGGACAAGTGTGGGCCGTCGAGCGGCAGGCGACCTCGCTGGGTTTCCTGCGGACCCGGACCGGCGAACCGGCCGAAAAGCCGAGCGCCGGCTTCGGCCAACCAGGGGGAGATTGACCCGCGCTGGGGCGGGACTATGATGGAATCCCTCGCAGGTCCCCTGGCACATTCTGGCCCGCGCGCTTCGCCGGGCCCGCCGCGCCTTATGACCTATCCCTGCGGGCCGCCGGATGCGTCGCACGCACTGCCTTCTCCTCTCTCGTCCTGGAGCAGATGATCATGGCAAGTATGGGTCCCATGGAACTGATGATGATCTTCCTGATGGGTTTCGGCGGGGGGCTGCCGCTGGGGCTGCCGCCGGCCGAGCTCGACCCGGTCCTCGCCCAGGTGGCCCCCGAGGAGTGTCTCGCCTACTTCACCTGGTCGGGCGTGGCCGCGCCCGACCCGCAGAGCGCCAACCACACCGAACGGCTCTTGGCCGAGCCGGAAGTGCAGATGCTCGTGCGCGAGGTGAAGCAGCGCGTGATCGCTTCGCTGACCAGGGAGGCGGGCGGCGGCAAGGAGGCCCAGGCGATCCGCGATGTGGCCGAAGTGGCCGAGTCCGTGCTCACCAGCCCCACGGCCATGTTCCTCACGCAGTTCGCGATCGGTCCCAGCGGGCCGCAGGTCACCGGCGGCGCCGTGGTGAGCCTGGGCGAACGGGCCGCCGAGATCGAGCGGCGCATCCAGGCGATTCAGAAGATGGCCTTGGCGGGTGCGCCACTCGAGTCGCGCGGCGGCTGGACCGCGCTGCCCGCCCCGACCGGCGCCCCGACCGTCGAATGGGGCCTGAAGAACGGATACCTTGTGGTCGGCGTGGGGCGCGGTGAGGCCGACAGGATCGTCGGCCGCATGACCTCCGAGGCCCCGGCGTGGCTTGCCGATCTGCGCAAGCGGTTCCCGGTGGAGCGCCCGGCGAGCCTCGCCTACGCCGACCTGGGGCGGATTCTGAAGATGGCCGGGGGACTGGGCGGCTCGGAAGCCCGAAGCGCGATCGCGGCCCTGGGCCTGGAGAACGTCCAAACGCTGGCGGTCGTCACCGGCCTGGACGGCAAGGACTGCCTGAGCCGCACGCTGATCACCTTCGACGGTCCGCCGGAGGGCGCGTGGAAGCTGATGTCGGCCAGGCCGCTTTCCGTCGAGGACCTGGCCGTCGTGCCCCGCGGCGCCTCCCAGGTGATGGCGGCGCGGCTCGATCCGGCCGCGGTGCTCGACGCGGTGCTCGAGGCGGCGGAGAAGGTCGATCCCGACGTGCGTGCCGAGATCGAGGACGGCTTCCGCGAAATCGAAGCCGAGCTCGGGTTCTCCCCGCGCCGCGACGTGCTCGCCGCGCTGGGCGACACGTGGCGGTTCTACACTTCGCCGGACGACGGGATGTTCTTCACCAACCTGGTGACCGTGGCCGACGTGCGCGACGTCGCGGCCCTGCGCAAGGCCAACGCGATCCTCGTGCGCCTGTTCCGCGCCGCCGAGAGGGAGATCGATCCCGACGAGTTCTACTTCCGCCGGGCGACGATCGGCCAGTTCGAGTTCGCCGGAGAGACGGTGTACTACGTCAAGCCGCTGGGATTCGGCAGCGGCCCGTTCTGCCCGGCCTGGTGCATTCTGGACGAGCAATTCGTCTTCGCCTCGTACCCGCAGGGCATCAAGTCCCACCTTCGCTGGCGCGCGGCGGGCTCGCCCGGCGGGACCATCGCCGATCTGCCGGCCGCGGCCGCGCTGGCGGCCCTGGACCCGGCCCCGGTCATGCTGAGCTACCAGGACACGGCGGAGAGCTTCAAGACGCTGTATCCGTTCGTCCAGATGTTCGGCACGTTCATGCTGGCGGAGCTGGCCCGCGAGGGGATCGACTTGGATGTCTCCATTCTCCCCTCCGCATCCTCGATGGTCCGGCACATGAGGCCGGGCACTTCGACGCTCCGCCGCACGGAGGACGGCGTGCTCATGGAGTCGCGCCAGACGCTGCCCATCGGTGGCGGCGGCGTGGCCGCCATGCCCGTGGTCGCCGTGGCCGCCATGGCCGAGTCGCTGCGGTTCGACGAGCTTCCCAGCCCGCAGAACCTCTCGATCAACAACCTCAAGCAGATCGGGCTGGCCATGCACAACTACCACGACTCGTACCGCGGATTCCCGGCCGCGGCCGCGCCCATGAAGGAGGGCCAGCCGCCAGTGAGCTGGCGGGTGCGCGTGCTTCCGTTCATCGAGGAGGCCGCGCTGTACGAGGAGTACCGCTTCGGCGAGCCGTGGGACAGCGAGCACAACAAGAAGCTGCTGGCCAAGATGCCTTCCGTCTATCGCGCCCCGGGCAGCAAGGCGGCCGCCGACGGCAAGACCAACTACCTGGCCGTGGCCGGCGAGGGACTGGCCCTCTCGCCCAAGGAGTCGTCTGCCATTTCCGAGATCCTGGACGGGACGTCCCATACCGCGATGGTCGTCGAGGTGGCGGACGAGAAGGCGGTGCCGTGGACCAAGCCCGCGGACTTCGCGCCCGACGAGAAAGACCCCTTGGCCGGGCTCGTCGGGCTGCGGCGGCGCGGTTTCCTGGCCGTGTTCTGCGACGGCTCCGTGAGCCTGCTCTCGAAGAAGGCGCCGCCCGAAGCGCTCAAGGCCGTGTTCACGCGCGCCGGCGGCGAGATCGTGGACGTCGAGGAGCTGGAAGGAGGCTCGTCCCGGAGCGCCGACCGCCTGGAGGACGACATCCGCAAGGTCATGGAGAAGGAAGAGGCCGGGGAGGGGGCGGTCGAGGAAGAGCTCGTTCCGTCGGCGCCGTAGTGCGGCCGCCGGGGGGAAAGGAAGCACCACGGAGGCGCGGAGAACTCACGGAGCGGCACGCCGCGGACGGAGCCAGCGACGCCCGGGTAGTGGACGCGATTCCAGTGCAGCGCTCTCGCCCGGACCCCAGCTCGCGCTACAGCCCGAACGCCTTCTGCATCTGCTTGCGCACCAGGGTAAGTCGCTCCAGGTCGCCGCCGCCCACCTCGGCGGTGGTCCAGCCGGCAAAGCCGATCTCGCCCAAGGCCTTGCGGACCTCGTCCCAGGGCAGGTCGCCCTCGCCGATGTCGGTGAACTTGTCCTGCTGGCGGCTGAAGCCCTTCACGTCGAGCTTGACGCAGCGGTAGCCGAAGGCGCGGATCCACTCGCCTGGCCGGCCGTACTTCCAGTGGTTGCCGATGTCGTAGTACATACCCACCCACGGGCTGTTGAAACTATCGACGAACTTGACGAACTTCTCGGCCGGCTGCTCGGGCGGGGCGTCGTGGTCGTAGAACATTTGGTTCCACACGTTCTCGATGAGGATCGGCTGGCCCAGGGCCGCGGCCAGCGGGATCAGCTTCTTGATCTCCTCGCGGCATCGCTCCTCGATCACCTCGGCCGGGCCGTCGCCGCCGCGGCCGACCACGATCAGCACGCCGCACCCGCCTGCCGCGTGCGAGACCCGCATGCAGTGCTCGATGTTCGCCCTGCCCTGGGCCCGCTCTTCCTCGTTGGGGCTGGTGAGGCGCTGCTTCCAGTGGGCGTGGTTGATGGCGTTGTGGACGAACACGCCCGATTTCTGCACGGCCTGGCGGGCCTCCTGGGGCGTGTACTCGGCGGCCTGGTCGAGATCGACGCCGTCGAAGCCCGCCTCGGCGGCCAAGCTCAATCGCTCGGCCAGCGAGAGCTTCTTGCCGCCGGACTCCCGGGTGATCATGCCCAGCTTGCAGGAGAGGAGGATGCGCTTGTCCTGGGGCGGGCGGACGACGGCGTCCTGGGCCCCAGGCTCAGCATCAGCGGCGCCGGCGGTCGTCACCGCGGCCGCGGCCGCCCCGGCGGTGCCTGCGGCGAGGAAAGTCCGGCGGGTGAGGGCGCGTCCATCATTCTTGCGTGTCATCGGCGTGGTCTCCGGAACTGGTAAGAAAATGCTCTTGAGATTCGGATGGGCGAGGGATTCCTGAGAACGGGCCCACAGCCGCTCGTCGGACACCGTCCCGTGCGAGCCGGGCGTTGTCGGCCAGGGCACCCAAACCCTCCTTCTCCGGGCCGTTACGGCCCGGCTCGGATTGCCTTGCCCCTCACCGCGGGCAGGGGGCGGTCTCGTAGGTCCGGCCCTGGATGCCTTCGCGGTGGTTCTCCATCGCGACCTGGGCGAGGCGCTGGCCCCAGGCGGTCGGGTATTCGCCCGTGATGCATGCCTGGCAGAGCTGGTCGGCGTCCAGGCCGATCGCCCGGGCCACCGACTCGACCGGCAGATAGCGGAGCGAGTCCGCGCCGAGGGCCTCGGCCATCTGGCGCTGGACCTCGTCGGTGAGCGGTTCGCCCTTCAGGAATCGGGGCGCGAACAGCTCGCTCACCGTGGACATGTCGATGCCGTAGAAGCAGGGGGCGATAATCGGAGGGCAGGCCACGCGCACGTGGATCTGGCGCGGCTTGCCCAGGTCGCGAATCCGCTCGATGAGCACTTTCATCGTCGTGGAGCGGACGATCGAGTCCTCGACCAACAGCACCCGCTTGCCCTCGAGCACCTCGCGGAGCGGCGTGTACTTGGTCTGGGCCTTGGCCTTGCGCCGGTCGCGCCCCTCGATGAACGTCCGGCCGCTGTAGCGGTTGCGTATCAGCCCCTCGACGCTGGGGACGCGCAACCGGTAGGCCATGGCGTCGGCCGCGGCCTTGCTCGTGTCGGGCACCGGCACGACCACGGTGTCCTCGTCGACAGGCACGTCTTCCAGCCGCGCCAGCTCCTCGCCCAGGGCCTTGCGCGCCAGGTACACGCTCCGCCCGTCAATCGTGCTCGCCACGTTCGAGAAGTAGACCCACTCGAAGAAGCAATGCGCGCGCCGCCATCCGCGCGAAAACCGCTGCACCTCGAGTTTCCCCTTGGTGATCGTCACCATCTGGCCGGGAAGGAGCGACTTGATGCTCTCCGGGCGGAAGCCAAGGTTCAACAGGGCCACGCTCTCGCTGGCCGCGGCGAACAGCGGCCCCTCGATGGCGTAGGCCAGCGGCTTGATGCCCAGCGGGTCGCGGGCGACCAGCATGTCGCCCAAGGCGTCGAGCAGCACCAGGCTGTAGGCCCCGTCGATCCGCTCCGAGATCTGGCGCATCACGTCCACCAGGGTGGGCGGGTCGTTCGGCTGGAGCGCCTTGCAGAACAGGTGCATGATGATCTCGGTGTCCGACTCGCGGGCGAGGTAGCAGTCCTCGTCGGCCAGAAGCTCGGACTTCAGATCCTGGAAGTTGGTCAACTGGCCGTTGAAAGCAAAGCTGAACCACTTGTGCTTCTTGATGTGGTGGCGCTCGAAGGGCTGGGCGAAGCCGCGGTCGTCCTGGCCGCAGGTGGCGTAGCGGACGTGCCCGATGGCCGCCGTGCCCGCGTACTGCGTCATCAGGCTGTCGAACTTGCCCCGGTGGTTCATGCGGAAGACCTCGCTGACCGTGCCCACGTCCTTATGGGTGTCGATCAACTGCCGCCGCGCGGGGTTGTAGGAGGTGATCCCCGCGGCCAACTGCCCCCGGTTCTGCACGTCCAGCAGCATCCTCGGGAGCAGCCTGGAGACCTCCTCGGGCCCCTGTTCCGGACAGAGGCGGCTACGGTCGTCCCCAGGGAGGTGATAGACGGCGGCGATGCCGCATTCGTCCCGCATTTCGCTCATCGAAGGCCTTCTCGCCGAGGGGTGTAGGCCACCAATCAGAATGATCGCCTGGAGGGAATGGGCCGGGTCGCGCCCTGCCGGCGTTCCCGCTGCGCGGCCTGCCGTATGCCAACTGCGCCATTCTAGCGCGGCGGGGGCCGTTCCACAACCGCGCGGGCCGGGGCGGGGCCTTTCTGCCGGCTCCAACCCGAACTATGCTAAAGGGTTCTGAAGGATCGGACGGCGGTCGTCGGGCGCGCCGCCGCCGCCGCGCGTCAGGAGCCTGCTGTTTCCGCCGGGAATGCCTCGATGACCGACCTGTTGCGCCAGGAGATCGCGGCCACGGCCACCGCGATGGTGGTCAAGGTGGGCACCCGCGTGCTGACGCGGCCCGATGGCCGCCTGGACGAGGAGCGGGTGACCCGGCTCGCCGAGGAGATCAGCTACGTGCTGAGCACGGGGCGCAAGGTGGCCCTGGTCAGCTCCGGGGCCGTGGGGGCGGGCATGGGACGGCTCGGACTGACCCGGCGTCCGGCCGACCTGGCCCAGCTTCAGGCCGTGGCCGCGGTGGGGCAGAGCGTGCTGGTCGAGGCCTACGAGCGGGCCCTGCGCGCGCACGGGCACCATGCCGCGCAGGTCCTTCTCACCGCCGAGGACCTGGAGCATCGCACCCGGTACCTCAACGCGCGGAACACCCTGCTGACGCTTTTCGAGTACGGGGCCGTGCCGATCATCAACGAGAACGACACGGTCAGCGTCGAGGAACTGCAGACCACCTTCGGCGACAACGACCGACTGGCGGCCATCGTCACGAACCTGCTCCGGGCGCCGCTTCTGGTCCTGCTCTCCGACGTCGAGGGGCTCTACGACGGCGATCCCCGGCAGGAAGGCGCCAGGCTCATCCCGCTGGTCGAGCGGCTCGACGCCCCGGTGTTCGACCTGGTCCGCGACCGGGCCGGCGGGCCGGGCAAGGGCGGCATGGCGAGCAAGCTCCAGGCCGCGCGCCAGGCCACGGCCGCCGGCGAGAACGTCATCGTGGCCGGCGGCCGCTCCCCCGGCGTGCTGCGAAGAATCCTCAGCGGCGAGCCCGCCGGCACGCTGATCCTCGCCCAGGGCTCGCTGGTCACCGCCCGCAAGCGCTGGATCGGCTATGCCGTGCAGCCGCGGGGCCATCTGGTGCTCGATCCGGGGGCGTGCCGGGCGGTGGAGTGCCAGGGCCGGAGCCTGCTGGCGATCGGCGTGATCGACGTGCTCGGGCACTTCGTGCGCGGCGACGTGGTCGCGCTGCGCGACGCGGCCGGGCGCGAGTTCGCCCGGGGCCTGACCAACTACAGCTCCGAGGAGCTCCAGAGGATCAAGGGCCTGCGCAGCAGCGAGATCGCCGAGGCGCTCGGCCAGTGCCCCTACGAGGAAGCGGTCCACCGCAGCAACCTGGTCGTCACGGGGTGAGCGCCGGCCGTATAATGCCCCTTCCGCCGCGCGGCGGCCCGCCACGGAAACCCGCCCCCCAGACCACCGCACTGGATAGCCACGGACCCTCAGCCAGACCATGTCCCCCACCGCACGTCCCTGCCCCGGCACCAAGGTCCCCTGCTACGTGTTCGAGTCGCCCGGCGACGTGGGCCGGCACGTGGCCCAACTAGTTGCCAACACGGTCCGCGAGCGCAACTCGTACGGCCGCAACGCCGTGCTCGGGCTGGCCACGGGAAGCAGCCCGGTCTCCGTCTACCGCGAGTTGATCCGCATGCACCGCGACGAGGGGCTCGACCTTTCGCGCGTGGTCACCTTCAACCTCGATGAGTACTACGGCCTCAGCGCGGACCGGCTTCAGAGCTATCACCGCTGGATGCACGAGCATCTCTTCAAGCACGTGAACATCCCGCCGCAGAACATCCACATCCCCGACGGCTCGGTCTCGCTGGACGACCTGGAGGAGCACTGCCGCGACTACGAGGAGGCCATCCGCCGCGCCGGGGGCATCGACTTCCAGCTCCTCGGCATCGGGCGCAACGGACACATCGGGTTCAACGAGCCGTTCAGCATCCGCCACAGCCGCACGCGCCTGGTGACGCTCGACCCGGTCACGCGCAAGGACGCGGCGGCCGACTTCTTCCAGGAAGAGCACGTCCCCACCCAGGCGATCACGATGGGCATCGGCACGATCCTCGAGGCCCGCGAGATCGTGCTTCTGGCCTTCGGCGAGAACAAGGCGCGGATCATCCGCGAGGCCCTCGAGGGGCCGATCACCGATCGCGTGCCGGCCAGCCAGTTGCAGGAGCACCGCAACGTCTCGTGCCTGGTGGACGAGGCCGCCGCGGCCGAGCTGACCGGCGTGGCCACGCCCTGGGTGCTGGGCAACATCGAGTGGACCGACGAGCTGCTCAAGCGGGCCGTGCTTTGGCTTTGCCAGCAGACGGGCAAGGCGTTGCTCAAGCTCGAAGCCCGCGACTTCCGCGACCACGACCTGCATCAGCTCCTGCGGCACCACGGCCCCGCCTCGCGCCTGGCGCACCGCGTGTTCAAGTGGATGATGGACACCATCGACTATCATCCCGCGGGGCGCGAGCCGGGCCGCGTGCTCTGCTTCAGCCCGCATCCCGACGACGACGTGATCAGCATGGGCGGCACGCTGATCCGCCTGAACGAGGACGATCTGGAAGTCCACGTGGCCTACATGACCAGCGGCAACATCGCCGTGTTCGACCACGACGCCCGGCGGATCGCCGACCTGGTGACCGAGCTGAACCGCCGCTTCGAGATCGACGCGGAGAAGTCGCCCGTCCTGGAGTCGCTGGTGGTGGGGGCGCTCGGCGGCAAGACGCCCGGCGATCCCGACGCCCCCGAGGTGCTGGGCATCAAGGAGTTGATCCGCTGGAGCGAGGCCAAGGCCGCGGCCGGCGTGTGCGGATGCAAGGAGGAGCATTTGCACTTCCTCGACCTGCCCTTCTACCGCACGGGGCAGGTGGCGAAGAATCCGCCCACCGACGAGGACGTGCGGATCGTGCGCGAGAGGATCGAGGAGGTGGGTCCGCGCCAAGTGTACGTGGCCGGCGACCTCTCCGATCCGCACGGCACGCACCGCGTGTGCGCGCAGATCATCTTCCAGGCCCTGGCGGAGATCGAGCGGGCCCGCGGCTCCCGGCCCGAGGTGCTTCTGTACCGCGGGGCCTGGCAGGAATGGCCGTTGCACCACATCGAGATCGCCGTGCCGCTGAGCCCCAGCGACTTGCAGGTAAAGAAGGAGGCCATCTTCCGACACGAATCGCAGAAGGACTCGGCCCTGTTCCCCGGCCCGGACGATCCCCGCGAGTTCTGGCAGCGGGCCGAGGACCGCAACCGCAACACGG
>CAYSUS010000002.1:0-8328 GCA_964434165.1 uncultured Pirellulales bacterium | reverse complement strand
TGGAGGCGTTCGTGCGATGGAACGGGCAGTTGCTGTGAGGGAGAGCTGGTCGCGAAGGGTGGCACGTCCCTGAGAGAGCCGACCCTACCGCCCGGCCTCCTCGACGCGGACCGTGAGGATGCCGGCGTTGTCGGCCAGCTCGGCGGGCGAGTCGTTGATGCGGAAGTAGAGCGTGCCCGATTCGGTGGGGCGGATCTCGGCCTTCAGGCCGACGACCAGCGCCCGGACCAGCGCGCTGGGCGTGGGCGGATCGTACTTCTCGGGCCGGACCGCGGCGAGGAGGATTCCCAGCGGCTGGCCGTCCCAGTAGCGGATCGTCACGCCGCCGGGCTCGCACCACCAGATCTGCGGGTGGTCGGCCACCTGGTAACGCCCGGCCGCCGCGAGCCGATACGTCTTGCCCGCCTCCAGGAACAGCCGGCTGCTCTGCCAGCCGCGGTCGGCGGCCACGGTAGCCGAGGCCCCGCCGCGGGGCAGCGGCGCGCCGGGCTGGAAGTCAATCGCGTTGCGCACCGTGTCGTAGCCGTACTCCAGGTCGGCCACGAACAGCTCCCACTCCTCGCAGAGCGGATCCCAGTCGGCGGCCATCATGGTGTCAAAGCGTCTGGAGAAGTCGGCGTAGCGGACCAGCTCGGGCAGCTCGCGGAACCGCTCCCGGTAGCGGGGATGCCCGTCGAGAAAGGCGGCCGCGGCCCAGCACCATCCGTACGGCTCGTTCTGGCGGTGGGCGGTGCGGCTGTACTCGATCACGTCGCGGAGGTGCCGGCCGCGGCGCTCGGCGTAGGCCTCCTTGACGATCTTCACCCGACCCCACATGGGCACCTCGTCGCGGTCGGCCGGGAAGACGTTGAGCGTCAGGCGCCCGTCGCGCCAGCGGTGCGTGGCCAGCAGTTCGGCGATGCCCTCCATGTACCACGGCGGGCCGCAGGAGCCCAGCAGCGTGTTCATGAAGCCGTGCGTCCCCTCGTGCAGCAGCAGGTGGCGGCGGTAATACGCGCTGGGCTGCTCGTAGAGCCAGAACTCGAAGTTCCGCGCGTAGCCGTGGGGGAACGGCGGCAGGTCGTCGGGCATCAGTCCCGCGCGGCGAAACCGCTGCTTGTCCCTCATCAGGATGCCCGTCAGGCTCCAGTCGTCATGCTCCTTCGCATCGACCCCGAGGTACTCGCACCACTGGGGGAAGGCTCGGTCGAAGACCGCAGGCAGCTCGTCCACCTCGGGCTCGGAATCCAGGTCGGTGTACAGGATCAGGTGTTTGCCCTGGAGCTTGCGGATGCCCTCGGCGGCCACGCGGGCGTCGTCGATCTCCATCCGCGGCCAGTCGGGCAGCCACCGACCGGCCCCGTCCGGCGGATCGATCAGGTAGTCCGGCGTCTGGGCCAGGGCCTCGGGATCGCCCGAGAGCAGCTCGGCCAGCGAGTACCGCCTGGGCTTCTTCGAAGGGGTCTTCGTCGGCTTCGTTCGCTTCGCGTCCAAGCTCGATGGGGGCGGGGTGCGGGGGGACTTCGGCGCGGAAGCGGTGGGCTCCCGGAACATGCCCGACGATCGCACGCCCGAGCTGTCCGACGCGCGCGAAGCTTTACGTCCCGAGTCGGGTTTCGCGGCACGATCGGGCGGGGATTCGGCCGCGCCGCCGCAGCCGAGCACCGCGGCCGCGAACCATGCGGCGGCCACGGGACGTAACAAGCCAAACGAAATCCGCGAATCCATGGGTTGCCCCTCTTAAAGGGTGAATGCCTCTATTGTATGCTGGGCGGGGCGGGCTTGGGCACCGCCGACGGCCCGTTGGAGGGGATCGTTTCGCGGACAGACCGGCCCGTGTGTTGGGAGAATACGACGATGAGCAACCGCGCGATCTTGACGAGAAGGTTCTACCTCCTGGCCTGCGTGCTGGGCCTGGGCGCTGCGTGGATGACCGGCTGCTGGTCTTCCGGCAACGAGGTGGTCGTGTACACCGCCCTGGACCGCGAGTTCGCCGAGCCGATCTTCGAGGAGTTCACTCGGAAGACGGGCATCACGGTACTGCCCAAGTTCGACGCCGAATCGACCAAGACGGTGGGCCTGACCGAGGCCATTCTGGCCGAGGGCGACCGACCGCAGTGCGACGTGTTCTGGAACAACGAGATCCTCAACACGCTGCGGCTTCAGAACGCCGGCCTCCTGGCCAAATACCGGTCGGAGGAGTTCGGCGGCGTCGGCCGCCTGGCCCGTTCGGACGAGGAGACGTGGCACGGCTTCGCCGCCAGGGCGCGCATCCTCATCGTCAACTCCAAGCTGGCCGAGGAGATCCCGCCTGCCGAGCGCCCCGGCTCGATCCACGATCTGACCGATCCCCGCTTCCGCGGCAAGGCGGCCATGGCCAAGCCGCTGTTCGGCACCACGGCCACGCACGTGGCCTGCCTGTTCGCCGCCTGGGGCGACGAGAAGGCCAAGGAGTTCCTGCGCCAGGTCCGCGACAACGACGTGAAGATCCTCTCCGGCAACAAGCAGGTCGCGATGTCGGTGGCCTCCGGGGAGTACCTTTTCGGGCTCACCGACACCGACGACGCGATGGTCGAGCTGGAGAAGGGCAGCCCCGTGTTGATCGTCTATCCGGACCAGGGGGAAGGGGAGTGCGGCACGCTGTTCATCCCCAACACGGTCTCCATTCTCAAAAACTGCCCCCATCCGGCGGCCGCGCGCAAGCTGGTCGATTACCTCGTGTCGCCCGAGGTCGAGACGGCGCTGGCCAACGGCCCCAGCGCCCAGATTCCGCTCCACATCGACGTAACCACCAAGCCGCGCGTCAAAGGCCCGCGCGACTGCCGCGCCATGAGGGTCGATTTCGACGAGGCGGCCCTGGAGTGGGACGAGGCGTCGCGATTCGTGCGCGACGAGCTGACCGGAGCGTGAATGGGCCCCGCGATGAGAAAGGCCCTCGCATGACCATCGAAGGAACCCTCAGCGCCCGACAGGACCGCATCGACCGGCTCCGGCGCTGCGCGTCGGGCAGGACGGCGCTTCGGGTTTTCGACATGCAGCGGACGTTTCTCGGGCCCGGCGCGGCCCCGGAGGTCCCGCCGGGGCGCGACTTCGTGCCCAACGTGCAGCGCCTCGTCCAGACCCGCCGCCGGCGAAGCGCCCCCGCCGTGTTCACCGAGTTCGTTTACTCCGCGGCCGTGCCGTGCCTGCGGGGCGACCCGTGCAGCGTGGAGCGGGAGACACCATAACGCCCTGCCCCCGGCGCGGGCCGCGGTCGCGAAAGGCCGTGCTCGAGCGGAAGAGGAGACGCCCGTGGACGCTCTGGAAGCCATCTTCACGCGCCGCAGCATCCGGCGCTACGAGAGCCGCCCCGTGCCCGAAGACCTGATCGAAAGGCTGCTGGCCGCGGCCATGAGCGCCCCCAGCGCCCGCAACGGGCAGCCGTGGCAGATGGTGGTCATCGACGACCGCGCCACGCTGGAGGAGATCGCCCGCATCTGCCCCAACGCGGAGATGGCCGCACGGGCCCCGGCGGGGATCCTCGTGTGCGGCGACCTGAGCCTCGAGGGATCGCCCGGCTACTGGCCCGTCGATTGCGCGGCGGCCACGCAGAACCTGCTGCTGGCCGCCCACGCCCTGGGGCTGGGCGCGGTGTGGACCGGAGTCTATCCGCGCGAGCCCCGCATGGAAGGCCTGAAGCGCCTAGTGGGTTTGCCGGAAACGGTGGTCGCGCACAGCTTCGTGGTGCTCGGCTGGCCGGCGGAGCAGCCAGGGGCCGAGGACCGCTACCGACCCGATCGGGTGCACCGGAACCGGTGGTAGGCGGCCCGCGGACGCTCCCTGACAGACCCGGCTCAAGTTGCGCAGGATTGAGTTCGGCGCTGAGGCGGACAGTCCCACTTTCGCTTCGCGAAACGGCGACAGTCCCCTACTCGATCCACCCGCCCCCGAGCACCCGCTCGCCGTCGTAGCACACGGCGGCCTGGCCCGGGGCGACCCCGTTGCAGGGCTCGTCGAAGCGCACGCGGATGCGGCCTTCCGGCATCGGTTCCACGATCGCGGGCACCGCGCGGCTGCGATAGCGAATCCTCACTTGACAGCGCAACGGGGCCGCGGGTTCGTCGATCAGCCAGTTGACACCCCAGGCCGTGAGCTCGGATCGGGCGAGGTCGTCGCGCGTGCCGACAACCACGCGGCGGGTGTCGGGCTCGATCCGGACCACGAACCGCCGGTCCCCGAAAGCGACGCCCAGGCCCTTGCGCTGGCCGACCGTGAAGCGCTCGAAGCCGTCGTGGCGCCCCACGACGTGTCCATCGGTGGTCACGATCTCCCCGGCCGTGTCCAACTCCGGGCGCTTCTGTCGCACGAAGCGGGCGTGGTCCTGGTCGGGCACGAAGCAGATCTCCTGGCTGTCCGGCTTGTCGGCCACACGCAGACCCAGCTCCGCGGCGATCCGCCGAATCTGCTCCTTGCGATGCGCGCCGACCGGGAGCACCATGCGTACAAGCCGGCTCCGCTCGATGCCGAACAAGGCGTACGACTGGTCCTTGCCCTCGTCGAGCCCGCAGAGCAGCGCGACCTCGCCGGTGCCGAGCCTCTCCAGCCGCGCGTAATGCCCCGTGGCCACCAGCTCCGCCCCCACGCTGTCGGCGTACTCGAACAGCTTGCCGAACTTCAGCCAGGTGTTGCAGACCACGCAGGGATTGGGCGTGCGCCCGGCCGCGTACTCGTCCACGAAGTAGTCGATGATGCGGCCGAACTGGTCCTCGAAGTTCAGGGCGTAGAACGGGATGCCCAACAGGTCGGCCACGCGTCGGGCGTCGTGGGCGTCGGCCGCGGAGCAGCAGCCCTGCTTGTGCGTTCGGCGCATGGGCGGCTCCAGGCTGCCATCGCCGGACGAACCTGCGGCACAGCGGGCCGTGTCCGAGGACTGGGGACCGCCCGCCCCGCCATGGCGCATGAATAGCCCGACAACATCGTACCCTTCGCGCTTCAGCAGCCACGCCGCGGTGCTGCTATCGACTCCGCCGGACATCGCGAGGATGACGCGGGACATCAGAGAACGATGAAAGGGGAAGGATGAATGATGAATGCCGACTTCGGACGAGTACTGCACCCGGCAGTCCGTCGGCGTTCGTCATTCGGCATTCCTCATTCTACCGGGGGGTTTTCGTTCGGCCAGCACCGCGGCCGGGCGCCCCGGTCCCTGGTGACGCCTTTGCCCTGATCGCCCTGAATAGCTAGAATCACGATTTCCGTCGCCCGCGAGAACCCCTAACCCCAAGTCCCATGCCCCGCTACAACCCCGCCGCGGTCGAGCCCAAGTGGCAGAAGTACTGGGAAGTGAACCGCACGTTCCGCGCTCCGCGCCTTCCGAAGGGGGAGAAGCTCTACGCCCTGGACATGTTTCCCTACCCAAGCGGGGACGGACTCCACGTCGGCCACCCCGAGGGCTATACGGCCACGGACATCGTCTGCCGCTATCACCGCATGCGGGGCCACAGCGTAATCCATCCCATGGGCTGGGACGCGTTCGGCCTGCCGGCCGAGCAGCACGCCAAGAAGACGGGCACTCACCCGCGGCAGACGACCGAGAAGAACATCGCCAACTTCCGCCGCCAGCTCAAGATGCTGGGCTTCAGCTACGACTGGGACCGCGAGCTGGCCACGACCGACGTCGATTACTTCCGCTGGACGCAGTTCATCTTCCTCGTGCTGTTCGATACGTGGTACGACGAAGCGCAGGAGAAGGGCCGCCCGATCGCCGAGCTGCCGATCCCCGACGAGGTGGCCGAAGAGGGCGAGGCGGCCGTTGAGCAGTACCGCGACGAGCACCGCCTGGCCTACCAGCTCGAGGCCCCCGTGAACTGGTGCCCGGCCCTGGGCACCGTGCTGGCCAACGAGGAAGTGCAGGGCGGGGTGAGCGAGCGCGGCGGGCATCCGGTAGTACGGCTGCCGCTGCGGCAATGGATGCTTCGGATCACGGCGTACGCCCAACGTCTGGAGAAGGACCTCGAGCTGGTCGACTGGCCGGAGAGCATCAAGCTGTTGCAGCGGAATTGGATCGGGCGGAGCACCGGGGCCGAGGTCGACTTCTTCATCGGCAGCTTCCTGGGGCCCGACGGCAAGCCTTCCGAGAAGGAGTACGAGGGCTGGAAGCGGGACCGCTCTCTGGGCGGCTATCCGCGCAAGCCGGACGAGACCGTGCTGCGGATCTACACCACCCGGCCCGACACGCTCTTCGGCGCCACGTACATGGTCATCGCCCCGGAGCATCCGCTGGTCGAGAAGCTCACCGCGCCGGAGCAGCGCGAAGCCGTGGCGGCCTACTGCGAGCAGGCGGCCCGCAAGAGCGACCTGGACCGCACCGACCTGGCCAAGGAGAAGACCGGCGTCTTCACCGGGGCTTACGCGATCAACCCGGTCAACGACGAGGCGATTCCCATCTGGGTCGCCGACTACGTGCTCATCAGCTACGGCACCGGGGCGATCATGGCCGTGCCGGCGCACGACACGCGGGACTTCGAGTTCGCCAAGGAGTTCGACCTGCCCATCAAGTGTGTCGTTCACCCACCCGGTCAGGCAACGACGGAAGTGGGTGGTTTCGAGACGATGGAAGAGGCACAGGTTCTTCAGAAGGCCAAGCAGTCCGCGCACGCGAGATGGCTGAAAAGCGTGATTGCTGGCGAACAGTGCTTCACGGGACAGGAGAAGGAAGTGGCCTTCGACGGGCAGAAGTTCGAGGTTTTTGGGGAGTCGTTCGCAATCAACTCAAGCCCATATGACAACATGCGCACCGCGGAGTTCAAGGAGAAGATCGCCGCGGACCTGACCGACTCGGGCCTGGGCCGCGCGGCGGTGAACTTCAAGCTCCGCGACTGGCTGTTCAGCCGGCAGCACTTCTGGGGCGAGCCGTTCCCCATCCTCCACGAGCTGGACGACGACGGCCAGCCGACCGGCCGGCTCCGCGCGGTCGCGCCCGAGGACCTGCCCGTCGACCTGCCGGCGGAGATGGTGTTCGACGCCAAGCACGATTCGCCCGAGCCGCCGTTGGAGAAGGCCCCGGAAAACTGGCTCTACGTGACGCTCGACGGCCGCCGTTACCAGCGCGAGACGAACACCATGCCGCAGTGGGCCGGCTCGTGCTGGTACTACCTGCGCTTCCTGGACAACAAGAACGATAGGGCCCTGGTCGATCCCGAGGTGGAGAAGGCCTGGATGCCCATCGACCTGTACGTGGGCGGGGCGGAGCACGCCGTGCTGCATCTGCTCTACGCCCGGTTCTGGCACAAGGTGCTTTTCGACCGGGGGCACGTGAGCACACCCGAGCCGTTCCAGCGGCTGGTCAACCAGGGGATGATCCTGGGCGAGATGGAGTTCACCGGCTACCGCGACGCCGGCGGGGCGCTGGTTTCCGCGGCCGAGGTCGAGGAGACGTCCGACGGCTACATCGCGAAGAAGACCGGCCAGCCCGTGGAGCCCGTGAAGCTCTTGCCCGCGGAGGTGGAGAAGCAGGGCGACGCGTTCGTCGTGAAGGAAAGCCCCGCCGTACGCGTGGACAGCCGCGCCTACAAGATGTCGAAGAGCCGCGGCAACGTGGTCAACCCGGACGACGTGGTGGCCAACTACGGCGCCGACAGCCTCCGCCTGTACGAGATGTTCATGGGGCCGCTGGAGGCCACCAAGCCGTGGAGCATGGAGGGCGTCAGCGGGGTGCGGGGCTTCCTCGACCGGGTGTGGCGGATGATCCTCGACGACCGCGCCGAGGAGACGAAGCTCAACGAGGCCGTCGAGGACGTCGAGCCGGACGAGGAGCAGAACCGCGTTTTGCACCGCACGATCAAGGGCGTGACCGAGGACATCGAGCGAATGGCCTTCAACACGGCCATCGCCAAGATGATGGAATGCACGAACTTCTTCACCAAGCAGACCGTGCGCCCCAAGTCGGCGATGGAGCGGCTGGTGCTGCTGCTGTCGCCCTTTGCCCCGCACCTGGCCGAGGAGCTGGGGCAGGCCCTGGGTCGCGAAACGACGCTCGCTTACGAGCCCTGGCCCCCGTTCGACGAGTCGCGGATCAAGGAAGATACCATCGAAATCCCGGTACAAATCGGCGGCAAGCTCCGCGCGCGGGTGCGCGTCCCGGCCGAGGCCGACAAGGCCGCCCTGGAGGCCGCCGCCCGCGCTGAGGAGAAGATCGCCGAGCTCCTCGCCGGCAAGACCGTCGTCAAGACGATCGTGGTGCCCGGACGCATGGTCAACTTCGTCGTCAAGGGATGATCGGCTATCCGCTTGCCAATGTTTCCGTGTCGTAAATCCGCTAGTGTTCTGATTCAGAGTTAGCGGAACCTATGGAGGGTTGTGGGGTTTCAT
>CAYSUS010000001.1:82652-186724 GCA_964434165.1 uncultured Pirellulales bacterium | reverse complement strand
CCGGCCGCGCCGGCGACGCCGGCGGCGCAAAGGGTTTTCCCACAAGGACATCGGGTTCCCGCGGCCCCGCCGATTTCTCTGTAAAACGCGGGCCCCCGTGCGCCGCAATACCCGCTATCCAGAGGGGTTCGCCGTGCCATGATGCTGGTTCCCGCGCTTTGGCTTGGGAGCCTGCGCCCAGTGTGGAGACGAGGGCCCCGAGAGACGCGCATCGTCGTGCCGGGGGCGTTCCCGCGCACAGCGCGGCAACGAGGGCAGGGGAGCGTGGAAACGAGAGCAAGAGCGCACCCCTCGCTCACGCGTCCGGCTGTGATGGGTCTGCGCAGGCAAGACAATCCATGCGCGCCCTCAGGAATCGTGGAGATCGGGCCTTCCGTGGGCCCGGTCTTCTTTGCTTCGCGCGGGGGTTTGCAGCGGCTATACTTGAGCATTCCCCCCGAGTTCCTCCTCCCATCCGCCCGGGCCGAGGGAGCCAAGTGCTTTCCCCGCTTCGGGTTGCATCGCATGTCGGGTCGATGAGCATGGTGAAGTACCTGGTCCGCGTCGGAGCGATGCGCCACCTCGGCGCCTTTGCCGCGCCCGACAAGGGCCGGTTCGAAAGGGGGGTGGACGTGGTCGTCCGGACGGAGCGGGGTTTGGAGAGCGGCCATATCCTGTGCGAGGCGACGGACGAGGCCCTGGCCGGGCTGAAGACCCTGCCCGAGGGGCAGATTCTCCGCGCGATGACCCCCGAAGACGCGAACGAGCAGTTTCGCATCCGCAGCCACGAGCCGGAGGAGATCGAGGTCTGCCAGCGATGCATCGACAAGCTGGGCCTGCCGATGAACCTGGTGGACGTGGAGCACATCTTCGGGGGCGAGCGGATCGTGGTCTATTACCTGGCGGACGGGCGCGTGGACTTTCGCGAGCTGGTCCGCATGCTGGCCGGCGAGTTCCAGACGCGGGTCGAGATGCGGCAGATCGGCGTGCGGGACGAAGCCAAGCTGCTGGCCGACTACGGGGACTGCGGCAAGCCGGTCTGTTGCAACACGCATCTGGTCGAGATGCCGCCGGTCTCGATGAAGATGGCCAAGCTCCAGAAGGCGACGCTCGACCCGACCAAGATCTCCGGCCGCTGCGGGCGGCTGAAGTGCTGCCTGCGCTACGAGTACTCGGTGTACGAGCAGCTTCAGAAGGAATTGCCCCCGGTCGGCTCGGAGGTGGAGGCCCCGGGCGTGCGAGGCCGCGTGATCGGGCACGAGATTCTCGCCGGCCAGTTGCTCGTCGAGGGCGAAGACCACGCGCGCAAGCTGATCCCCGGCGGCGACGTCAAGGTGGTTTCGCGCGGGGGCAAGCAGCGCGCTGCCAACGGCTCCCACTCCGGCTCGACCCCCTCGAGGAATTCCTGACATTCGGCGCGGGCCCGCGCCAGCGGCGCACCGCGCCCCGACCAGCCACCATGTTCGACCCCTCGCGATCCATCGCCAGGCTGTTGGAGGAGGACAAGCGCTATCGCTTCGACGCCTACCTGTTCGTCTTCGAGGCCCTGAACTACGCCCAGGAGGTGCTGCACCTGGGCAAGGAGACGCCCAGCGAGCCCGCGCCCGAGCCCGTGGAGGAAGCCGAGGAGCCCGAGGAGGTCGAGCGGCACGTCTCCGGCCGCGACCTCTGCGAGGCGATCCGGCAGTACGCCTTGCGGCAGTTCGGCTACATGGCCAAGCCGGTTCTCAACAGTTGGGGAGTCCATACCACGGGCGACTTCGGCGAGATCGTGTTTAACCTGATTCGTATCGGGCAGATGCGCAAGACGGCCGAGGACCGGCGCGAGGACTTCGACGACGTGTTCGACTTCGACACGGCCTTCGTCGAGGGATTCAGGATCACGCCCGCCGAATGAGCGAAAATCCGAGTCTCCGGGAGCCGCACCGCATGAGCCGCCGCAAAAGGCCTTCGTCCGCGCAGGACCGGTCGCCCACCGGGCCCTCAGGCGGCGAGCAGTCTTCCCCGCCGACTCCCCGCCCGCCGCGGCGGAACCGGGTGTTCCTGGCGATCACGGGGCTGCTTCTCGCCGCGTGGATCGCGTTTCTGGCTGCGATGGCGCTTCAGTATTGAAGCGGGGCGATTCGGTCCCGCTCCCCCTTGCCTGCTCCGCCCGTGGAACGCATCCCGTCGATCGACGACCCGCGCGTGGCGGCCTACCGCGATTTGCCGGAGCGAACCCGGCGCGGCGAGGGCGTGTTCGTGGCCGAAGGGAAGCTGCTGGCCGAGCGACTTCTGGGAAGCCGTTACACGACCGAGTCGGTCCTGGCCGACGAGTCCCACGCCGAGGACATGGCCCGACTTGCAGCGGGGCGCGCGCCGGTCTATGTCGCGTCCGCGGGGCTGATCCGCGCGATCGCCGGGTTCCCCTTCCACCGCGGCGTGCTGGCGGCCGGGCGGCGCGAGGAGCCTCCGTGCGTGGCGAAGCTCGTCGAATCGCTGGAGCCTTCGCAGCAGGCGTCGCTGTGCGTGCTCTCGGCGATCAACCAGGCGGAGAACGTGGGGCTGATCTTCCGCACGGCCGCGGCCCTGGGCGTGGACGGCCTGGTGCTGGGGCCGCGGTGCTGCGACCCGCTCTCGCGCCGCGCGCTGCGGCTTTCGATGGGCGGGGTGCTCCGCGTCCGTTTCGCCCGCAGCGAGGACCTCTTGGCCGACCTCGAACTGCTCCGGCGCCGTTGCGGCACGACCCTGGTGGCCACGGTGCTCGACCCCGGCGCCGAGCCGCTGGCGACCTTCGCCTGGCCCGAGCGGGCGGCCGTTTTGCTGGGCAACGAGTACGCGGGGCTGGACCCGCAGATCACGGCCCTGTGCGACCGCCGCGTGACGATCTCCATGCAGCCCGGGACCGACTCGCTGAACGTGGGCGTGGCCGCGGGCATCGTCCTTCACGCGATGGTCGCCGCCCGGCGTCGCCGCGCCTGACGCGCACGCCGCGCTACGGCTCCATGACGACGCGGATGCCGACGTGAAACACCCGCTGCCACGGCTGGTAGTGCCGGCGGAACGAGGCCGCGGCCCGGTGCGGGCGGTCGTAGAACGATCCGCCGCGAACCGCCTTCGTGCCGGACGCGTCGGGGGACTCGCGCCCGTCGCGCGCGTCGTAGGGATAGGGCCGGCAGGCCGTGCGGGTCCACTCCGACACGTTGCCGTGCATGTCGTGGAGCCCCCAGGCGTTGGGCTCGTACTTGCCGACGCTCTGCGTGACCGTAGCCCCGTCGTTGACCTGGGCGATGCTGGGGATCCACTTCGGCGAGTTGCGGCGGCAGAGCGCGACCAGATTGGAGTCGGCCAGGTTGGCGAGCCTGCCGAAGTCCGCGTCGCACGCGCCCCAATGCATGGGCGTGGCCGCGCCTGCCCGACACGCGTATTCCCACTGGGCCTCGGTGGGCAGGTTGAATCGCTTGCCGGTCTTATGCGAAAGCCACGCGCAGAACGCATTGGCCTGCTGCCAGTTGATGCGGATCACCGGCTGGTCCGGGCGGTTGGCTGGCTCGCCCCGGCTGGCGATGTCCTTGTTGAACACGCTGATGTACGCGCTATCGTGCGCGGGATCGAACGCGGCGAACTGCTCGTTGGTCACCTCGAAGCGCCCCATGTAGAAGGGCTTCTCGATCTTCACGACCGAGGGCGGGTATTCGTCCGGCGGACCGTCGGCCTGGCCCATCACGAACTCGCCGGCCGGCACCAGGACCATATCCAGCTCCACCCCAGGGGTGATCTCCACGCTGAGCTCCGGCTCCATGCCGGCGGTCTGCTGCCGCTTGCGGGCCTCGCCCGAGTCGAACGGCCAGTCGCGGCACGCGACTTCCTGCGCCTTGCGCTCCGGCGGCGGCGCGGGCCGGACGAACTCGACAGGCGTGGTCTCCTGGGGCAGGATCTCCTCGGGATCCTCGGGCCGGTTGGCGTACCTGGTCCGCATCTCGAGTCGGCGCTGGTGGAAGTCGCCGGCAATCTGGCGGTGCTCGCTCCACGTGCCGTGGTCCGGGACGTTCAGGTCGATCCACGTGATCAGCCGGTTCCAGGCCTCCTCGTCGAGCTCGACGTGGTGGTGCCCCTTCTCCAGCATCTGGACCAACTCGCTGGTGCTGGCGTGATACTCCATAGGTCGCTGGAGATGGTAGTCGCTCTCCGGTCCGGGGCGGCGCACGAAGGGGTGCAGCGCGATGTAGGAAGGAGTGAACCCGCGCCATCCGTCCCGGGTCCTCGCGGTGAAGTCGGGCAGCGGCTTCCCATCGGCCTGGCCCGTGCCGTCGTGACAGCCCACGCAATACCGGTCGAGCACCGGCTGGACTTCGCGCTTGAAACTGAAGCCCCGCGCGGGCCCGTACCAGGGCTCGATCGTCGAGGGCCGGCGCTGCGTGGAAAGCGTGGGCCGGGCCGGCGGACTCGTGTTCTGCGACTCGTGGCAGCCCACGCAGGAGAGCACCTCGCCGGGCATGGCGGTGAACCAGCTCCGCATGACCTGCACGGCGCGGCCCTTCTCGTCCAGAGGCTGCACGGCAATGGGGAGGTTGGCCGGCACCTTGAAGCTGGCCGAGCCGTCGGCTTCGACCGGCACCGTGCCCAGGATCCGCCGCGCGTCCCACGGACCGTCGATCCCGATGTTGATGTGGCCGCCCATGCGCGGATAGGCGTAGTGCGGCGAGTAGACGCGAAGGCTCTTCACCGTGCCGCGGGGGACGTCCTCCAGGCCGCGCCCGAAATAGACGTCGGACAGGTAGACGGTGGCCTCGTCGGAAGCCAGGTTGACCTTGTCGGCGATGACCGGCGGGCGCGACGTCTTGCGCAGCGGCAGCGGCTCGAACAGGGCGTTGCCGGGCAGCTCCTTGAGGAGGAGCATGTTGTCGAACGTATCGACCAGGTAGATTCCCCAGTTCTCGCGGCTCGAAGGCTGGCACGACACCAGGAAGTACTTGTCGCCAAGCGGATACGGATGGAGGAACTTGGGCCACGAGCCGTTGACCAGGCCGTCGCGGATGACCGGATCGACCTCTTTCCCGTGGCCAGGAATCCGCTGCACGGCCCCCTGGGCTTCGTGCCGGCCACGGGCCGGGTCGAAGAGGACCAATTCGCCCATGCGCGGCACGCCGTGGTGCCCGGAGATCACGGCCACGACCTTGGTGGGATGATTGGGAATCGGCCGGGCGTAGAAGATCGAATTGGGCCACAGCGAGTTCGAGGCGTAATACTCCATCTGCCCCGTGCCGTCGGGGTTCATGTGGAACAGCAGCCGCGTGAAGTAGTGCGGCGTGTCGGAGTACTCCCAGCGGCTGTACAGCACGCGGCCGTTGTTCAGCACCGTGGGACACCAGTTGTGGTCCTGGTCGAAGCAGAGCTGGCGGATGTTCGACCCGTCGGCATCCATCAGGCACAGGTTGGCCACCGTGTTGTTCCCACCCACGCACGGCACTCCGTGGAAGCACCGGGTGGAGGCGAACACGACGCGCCCGTCGGGCAGGTAGCACGCGTCGTAGTTGTCCACGTCGGGTTCCTCGCCCGGCGTCACCTGGCGCAGTCCGCTGCCGTCGGCGCGGACCTCCCAGATCTGCCAGCGGTTGTGCTCGCCGCCGGGCATGGAGAAAAGCATGCGGTCGGCGTCGAAGTGCAGGTCGACGTCGCCCACGAACACGTCCTCCTGGGGACGGAAGAGCGTGGTCAGCCGGCCGTCGGGACGGACCGGCGAGAGCACCGCGATCTCGTTGTCGAATCCGTTGCGCGGCAGGGCGCAGTTGCCTTGCCAGTTCTGCGGCAAACCGAGGGATTGCTTCTTGCGACGGTTCTTCTTCTTGTCCTTGCCAGGAGACGGCGGCGTGGAATCCTGTGCCCGACGGACGAGCAGCAAGCGGTCGAAGTCCACCAGCGGATTGGCGAGCAGGGCCTCCTGTCGCAACCGCTCCAGGCCGGCACACGCGCGCTCGATCTCGGCCCGGTCGAGGGGCTCGCCTTCGGCAAGTTCGCCCAGCGAGTCCTCGATGGCGTCGAGGCGGGCGAGGTACTCGCGGCCCCGCTCGTAGCGCGGACCGAAGGTGCTGACGAGGTCCTCGATCGCCAGGCGGAGCGGATCGGCGAGCTGGAACACCTCGGCCGCCTCGCGGTATTCGCGCTCCAGGCGCGAGCGCGCGGCGCGGCGGGCGCGGAGCTTGCGATAGCGTGCGATCTCCTCGCGACTAAGCCCGTCCTCCGGATCGCCCAGCACCTGCAACTCGATGACCGCGGTCCAACCACCGTCCTGCCGGGAAGGCTGGCCGGCCCGCCGGCCGTGCGTGCCCCAGACGCGGAATTCGACCCAGTCGCAGCGGCCGGGGGCGAGCGGTTCGCCGTTTGGTTTGGCGAAGCAGGTGTGCAGCCCGCCTCTGTCCTGGCCGATGACCTTGTCTCCCGTTGTGAACTGCGCCTGGGAGGGGAACGTGGGTCGCACGCCGGGCCGGGCACTGCCATCGGCGAGGCGGACCTCGTAGTCCTGGTTGGCACGCGTATCGCCATTGAAGGTGAAGACGCCGATGCCGCGGATCGTGCGTGGCCCGCCGAGGTAGAACGCGATGACCGATGGCCCGCCCTCCACCTGGGCACGGCCTTCCGCGCCCCGGCTCCCGGCCAGCCCATCCGCCAGGACATCGGCGTCCCGGACCTCCGGGTCAGCGTGCACCACCACGCCTGGATGGGCCAGCAGATTGCCGTCGGCCGTGGAGGCGATCCGCTCGGCGAACCGGGCGAAGTCCTCGTCGGTGTCGGCCCAGCTGTGGGTCTTCATCTCCACCTCGGCGGCCAGCGAGGGAAGGCACACGGCCGGGATCGCAATCGGAGCTAGAAGGGCCAAGATCGCGCGGGAGGCGAGGCGCGGGACGGTCATAACGATGCTCCAGGCGGTACGGAGGCGGGACCCTTGCGGCGGGGCGGCGTCCGGCAGCGCCAAAACGCCAACAGGCATTCTACCACGGCCCTTCCGCGGCGTGCCATCCCGGGCAGTCCGCGGAGCAGGGCCCGGCGTGCCGCCCGTCCCTCGCATTCGGCCGGGGAACGCTCGGGCGGGAGGTCCACGTGGGAGCCCGCGACGCGGGGAGGGAGTCGCCGAGGCGTCCGATCCATCGAACCCAGTCATAGTGCGTTCCTATCGTTCGCCGCGGAACGCCAGACGGCGAGGCAAGTGCTAACGCCCCACCTTCTCCGCATCGTGCCAAGACGTCCTTGTCCGTAGCCTCCATGGCGGGCGCCCGGTTGGCGGGGCCAGTGACTTCGAGCTTGAGGGCAGGCCGCGGGCCGCCGTCCACGGCAGAGCATTCAAGCGATTCCGTCAGGAATGCTAGCATTCCATTTGAAGAAAATGTGTTGACAATTCAGCGATGGTTGGTAAGTTGTTTGTGTTCGGGCGGGAAGGACACTGCCTGCGAGTCAGCGATGGCCGGGCAGCATGACAGGAGGTTGTGCTGCCTCGACCGTTTCTTCGACCGAGCGGGCCTTCCCTCTGCCCTTCGTGCAGGGAGCCTATGCCGCAGAGAGGGCGTTTGCGCCCTCCCTTCTCCGGCGGAGCGGGTACGCGCTTGTCCGCAACGTGGCCGTGCCCTCGTGCGCGAATACCGCAAGCGGACCGCGGGAAGCCGAAGCTGTCGCGGATTCGATGTCCTCTTGGACTGAACCGGGCCGGGCTGTTTCGGCCCGGCCCGGACTTCACGCTCTCGACTGCTCGGGATGCGGCCCGGCAATCCGCGTTTCTATTCCGGCAGGGGCTGGTCCTTCGTTTCAGGGATGAAGGGGAGGACGAAGATGCCCACCAGGTAGAACACGCACATGGTCACGCCGGCGTAGCGCATCGGCTCGGCGTAGCTGCCGAACACCTGGCTGGAGAGCAGCCCCAGCACAGTCGGTCCGGGCACGGCGACGAAGCGGGCGATGTTGTAGCAGAACGACGTGCCCGTGCTTCGCAGATGCGTGGGGAATAGCTCGGGGAAGTAGATCGCGTAGCCGCCGAACACGGAGAGCTGGAAGAAGCCCATCAGCGGGACGAGGACGTAGACGTGCCAGGGCTCGCGCAACAGCAGGAAGGCGGCGGAGGTGCTGAAGATGGCCAGCAGGAAGAAGATCGCGAACGTCGGCCGGCGCCCGATCCGCTGCGTGACCAGGGAGAAACTGTAAATCCCGAAGAAAGCTCCGATATTGAAGAACATCAGGCCGATCCCGCGCCAATGGCCGACCCGGCCGCTGATCTCCTTGAAGCGCTTGTTGATCCGTTCGGCGTTCTCCGCAAGAAGCTTGCCGGGCTCGCCCTGGGGGATCTCTGCGATTCCGGTCTGGAGATACTCCCTGCGCCGGGCTCGCTCCTCGGCACTCTGGGCCTCGCGATTCGGGGCCAGGCGGTCCAGGGGCGTGGCGCCCTCGCCGCTGCGCTCGTCGAGCACGTCGAGCACCGCGTCCACGGTGACCGCTTTCCCCTGTTCCTGAAGCGTCTGGATTGCGGCATAGAGATACCGCGGGTCCATGGCGCCGGCTTCCATGCCCAACAGGGCCGAGGGCGAAGGCTTCTCCGCCTCGGGCAGGGCGGCGAACTCCTCCGGTGCCTCGACGGCCAGGGCGACGAACTGGCGGTCCAGTTCGGCCTTGCCCTCCCCGCGCGCCCGCGCCTCGGCCTTGCTCAGAAAGACCGAGTGAGTCAGGTCGTACGAGAACACGCCGATCCCCCACAGCCCGATCACGCCCGAGGCGGCGAGGATCATGCCGCCGATCGTGTTGCGGCGCCAGCGGGGATCGCCAAACAGCTCCGTGATCGATCCGGCCTTCTTGGCCTTCTCCCCTTCGGCGACGGCCTTCTGCCACCGTTCGGGTTCCTTCAGTCGGCTGATCACGACGACGGCCAGGACGGCGGGAAAGACCCCTACGCCGAAGATCCACCGCCACCCGCTGTACGGCAGGGCCCCGGTAGACGTGAGGTACTCGAACAGCAGCACGATGAACGCGGCGCTGACGTTGCCCACGGCCGACAGGGCCTGGAGCATGCCGAGGGCCGGCGGCCGCGCCCGGTCGGGCAGGGCCTCGGCCACCAGGGCGACTCCCACGGCGAACTGCCCTCCCACGCCTAAGCCCGTCAGGAAGCGGTAGAGCAGGAAGTCATAGACCGTGAACGAAAAGGCGCTTAGGCCCGTGAACATCGAGTACGACAGGATGGTGAAGACCATCGTTCGGGCCCGGCCGATGCGGTCGCCCATGATGCCGAACACGATGCCGCCGGAGGCCCAACCAAACAGGAGGACCGACGTGGACCAGCCCGCCCACTTGTCCACCAGGGGGTCGCCGGGGTCCACGGCGAGCAATTCCTCCATGGCGGGCCTGCGATTGGCGTTGAACAACTGCTGGTCGAGGCAGTCGAACATCCAGCCCAGCGTACAGACCGTGAGGACGAACCAATGGTAGCGGTTCAGCTCGCGATACCAGGGCCGTTGGTGTTCGCTCATGCGGGTCTCCTCGTGCGGGCGTCGCGGCGTGCCCCGGTGCCGGGACTCAGGTGGAGGCGGGCGTCCGCGCCGCCCCCGACGGCGGCACGGGGAAGCGACATTATGGTCCAAGCCCCCGCTGCTTCCAACCCCCGAACGCGTGCGTTATCCTGGCGTCCGGCGGACTCCGCATCCAGCCCTCCGAAGTCCCCCTCGACGCCGCGTGGACCCAAGCCAGACCCCATTGCAGGACTTCCGAAGTCTCGAAGACTTCGGACGTCTTGACCGTCCCCAGCCAGGAGCCGAGCCCCGTGACCGACCACATCCAGATCGTCACGACCATCGACGACCAGCAGAAGGCCGCCCAGATCGCCCGCGTGCTCGTCGAGGAACGGCTGGCCGCGTGCGTCCAGGTTCTCGGCCCCGTGACGAGCACCTATCACTGGAAGGGCGAAGTAGAGACGGGCCAGGAATGGCTCTGCGTGGCCAAGACGCGCGGCGACCTCTACGCGCAGGCCGAGGCGGCCATCCGCCGCGTCCACCCCTACGAGGTGCCCGAGGTCCTGGCCGTGCCGATCGTATCCGGAGGCCGGAACTACCTCGACTGGCTCGACTCCGAGGTCCGGCGGACGTAGCCGGCGGCTTCGGACTTCCGAGCGCCTGTAGTCCGTCGGAAGACCTTGGAGGTGCGGGTGGCATTGTAACCCGAAGCTCCAGCGAGAGCGAAGACGCATCCGAGCGATCCCTCGCCCACGTGTCATTCGTGCTGCCACTTGCGATCCTCGGCCCTGACACGAGAGAGAGGACATAGACTTCGGAAGCCTCGCAGACTCCCGAAGTCTCAGGGTAGCTCACACCGAAACCCACCCCTGCTGCCGGTGGCTGTTGAGGATCGCCTCGCAGAGCACGACCTCGCGGTGCCCGTCCTCGAAGGTCGGATAGAGCGGCGGCACGGCGCCGCCGGCCTTGGCCGCCTCCACGGAGCGATAGAACGCCCGGAAGCACTGCTTGAACGCGTCGGGGAAACCCTCGTTGTGCCCGCCCGGATAGTGGATGAACGAACGCGAGACGTCGCCCACCAGGGCCGGGTCGCGGAGCAGGCTCTGGTTGGGCACCGCGCGGTGGCCGATCCAAAGCTCGTTGGGTTGTTCGCTGTTCCAGGCCAGCGCGCATTTTGACCCCGCGATCTCGTACCGCAGGCAGTTCTTGCGGCCCGCGGTCACCTGGGAGACGTTGAGCACGCCCCGGGCGCCGCCTCGATAGTGGAACAGCACGGCCCCGAAGTCCTCGGTGGTGATCTCGACGGGCTCGGTCTCCTGCTGGGCGCCCATCTTGCCGGTGAAGGTCTCCACCTCGCCCTTGGGCCGCCTGCGGGTCTTGTGGAACGTGGCCAGGTCGGCCAGCACGGCCTCGACCTCCAGCCCGGTGATCGCGTGCACCAGGTCCATCCAATGCGTGCCGATGTCGCCGATCGCCCGCAGGGCGCCGCCCTGATCGGCGAGCACCCGCCAGTTGTAGTCCGTCTCGTACATCAGCCAATCCTGCACGTAGCCGCCGTAGATCGCATAGACCTGTCCCAGGTCGCCGCGGGCGACCATCTCCCGGGCGTGCAGGTTCAGCGGATAGAAGCGGATGTTGTAGCACACGCCGGCCACCAGGCCCGTCGATTTGGCGAGCTCGACCAGCTCGCCCGACTCCTGCGAATTCATGGCCAGCGGCTTCTCGCACATCACGTGCTTGCCTGCCTGGAGAGTCCGCTTGGAGAACTCGTAGTGCAGCACGTTGGGCACGGCCAGATGCACGGCGTCGATCTGGCCGTCGGCGAGGATCTCGTCGAGGCTCGCATAGGCCTTGGCCAGACCGAGACTCTCGCGGGCCCGCTCCGACTCGTCCTGGTCGCAGCCCAGGATGCCATCGACGGCGATCCCGGCGCGGCGAAGCGCCTCGACGTGGGCCGGTCCGATGAACCCCGCGCCGACCACGGCTGCGTGGATGTGATGCATCGCAGTTCTCCGTTGAATGGCGTTGTGTGGTTGTTCTGAGGTCCGCGGTGAAGATGGGAAAGGGAAGTCCGAAGCTCGAAGCACGAAATGCGAAACAGATTCAAAGCACGAAGCACGAATGCCCAAGACTTCGGATGCAAGCCGTGGCGGTTTCCGTCATTCCGATTTCGGTCCTTCGTGCATGTCTCGAACTTCGATATTCGTGCTTCGCATTTCCTGTTCACGGGTGCGGAGGACGTTCGACGCCCCCGTGACGGTCAGCCGAAGAACTGCACCAGGTGTCTCCGGCTCAGGCGCAGGGCGGTCTTGCGGCTCTCCAGGTCGTCCTCGAAGGCCCGGTCCTCGACCTCGATGCACACGGGCCCCCGGTAGCCGATGTCGTTGAGCGTGGAGACGAATTGGCCCCAGTCCACGTCGCCCAGCCCCGGGAGCTTGGGCGAATGCCACTTCAGCGGCGTGGCGAGGATGCCCACGTCGTCGAGGCGCCGGCGATCGACCTTGGCGTCCTTGGCGTGGACGTGGAAGATCCGATCGCGGAACTCCAGAAGCGGCGCCGCGTAGTCCATGTGCTGCCAGACCAGGTGCGAGGGGTCGTAGTTCAGGCCGAAGCTCGGGCTGGGGATCTCCTCGAACATCTGCCGCCAGATGGCCGGGGCATGGGCCAGATTCTTCCCGCCCGGCCACTCGTCGCCCGTGAACAGCATGGGGCAGTTCTCGATGCCGATCCGCACGCCGCTCTCCTCGGCGAAGGCGACCAGCGGCTTCCACACCTCGCGGAAGCGGGGCCAGTGGTCCTCGACCGGTTTGGTCCAGTCGCGGCCGATGAACGTGTTGACCACGCCCACCTTCAGGAGGGCCGCCGCCCGGATCACCTTCCTGATGTGCTCAACGCAGGTCGCCGCCTCGTCGGGGTCGGGCGCGAGGGGGTTGGGGTAGTATCCCAGCCCGCTGATCTCGACGCCCGCCGCCTGCATCACGCTGCGGACCTGGTCGGCCTTGGTCTGATCGAAGCCCTCGACGTCGATGTGGGTCACTCCGGCGTAGCGGCGCTCCGCGCGGCCCTTGGGCCAGCACATCAGCTCCACGCAGGCGAAGCCCTCGGCCGCGGCGAAGTTGACCACTTCCTCCAGAGTCAGATCGGGCAGGATGGCACTAGCGAATCCGAGCTGCATGACGGGCCTCCTGAGTCAGAACGTTGTAGCAGGCACACTCAGTGTGTGCCGTCCGCGTCGGGACCAAACGGCTGCGGCCGCCACTTACTATGAACACGAAAGGAACGCGCTGTCTGAAACGGATACTCTGTGCGAGGTAGCGGACGGCACACGGAGTGTGCCTGCTACCGTCCTCACCGGGCGAACTCCTCCGCCAGCTTGTCGATCGCCTCGCCGTCGGCCGGGCCGTCGTGCAACGCGAGCCGGTAGCGAAGCACCAGGGGCCGGCCCTTCTTGATCTCGACCGCGCCGGGGGCCACGATGCACGGGTTGATCATGGCGATCGGCTTGAGGTTGTGCCAAGTGCTGGGCGGGTTCTTCGGGTGGTCGATCACGGCCACGCCCACGGTCTTGCCGCCGTCCAAAGCGATCGTGTAGTCGTACCACGCCCTGGCCGGCCAGTCGGTCTCGGGCTTGAGGTGGTGCGGGTTGGGTCGCTTCACCTCGCCATCCGGATCGGTGTATACGGCCTTGCCCTCCTTGCGGCCCTTGACGCAGAAACCCCCGAAGGCCGTGCGGTCGAGCGTCACGTCCACCTGGGGCGCGAGCTCGAACGTCATGTCGATCACGAAGTGGCCGTCCACTTCCTTCACGTCGATCGTGAGGGCCTCTTCGATCGCCGTCTTGCCCTCGACCATCCAATCGCTACAGATCGCCAGTCGGGCGTGCTCGGCGTCGGCCTCGGCGAGCTTCACCTCGCGGTTGCGGATCACGCGGCCGTCGGTCGGGGCCATCTCGCCCCAGCCCCAGAAGTCGGCCCGCTTGGGGCCGCATTGGGCAGCGTGCCAGGCGAGGAACACGCCGCGGTGGTGGCGATGGTCGCCGGGCGCGAAGTCCACGGCGCGCACTCCCTGGGGCGTGTTCACGGGATACAGGCAGCAGACGCTGTTAGCCGTGAGGTTCGTCTTGGCCGGCTTCCTGGTCATGTAGGAGAAGACGACCCGGCCGTCGGGCGTCTTGAGCACCATGCCGTGCTCGTCGGGCGTAAGCGTGTACTTGCCATCGCCCTCGTCGGCGATCACAGTACCGGCCACGGCGAGCATCGCACATGCGGTGGCGAACAACAGGATAAGGGAAGTGCGAATCATGGTGTAGCTCCTGGGAACGTGTTTGAAGTCTGCTGCGTGGTTGGTCGGCTCAGTGCTTCGTTGGGCGTGGTTCTCTGAGGACCCCTGCCCGATCGTGGGGCAGGTGAACGAGTCCGGGAAGCCAGAACGAACACCTCGACGAACCAGACCCCTGCCGGCTTGCCCGGCAGGTGAATCAGTCTGGGGGCTAACCGGCTGGCTTCCCAGACTCCTTCACCCGGCGGACAAGCCGCCGGGGGTTCGGTAACCGTCTTCGCATTTCGCAATTCGGTCTGCTACAGACTCCAACCTTCCCGGTACGGCTCCTCCAAATACCCATTGGCCGTGTCGTCGGCCAGCTTCATGACCTCGCCGCGCCAGGCGAGGGGCTTTCCGGTGCGCAGGGCGATGTTGCCCAGCAGCACGAACTCGGTCAACGGCCCGGCCCACTCGAAGTTGCAGCCCGCCGGCTCGCCGCCGCGGCAGGCCTCGTGCCATTCGCCCCAGGTGCCGGAGCGCCGCGCGAGGGTCTTGGGCACCTCGGCGAACTTCGGGCCCAGGCCTTCCGGCAGCAAACGCCCGTCGAGCATCTTGCCCTTGGTCCCCACGTACAAGGTGCCCGAGCCGGGCATCTTGCGGCCCTCCATCTCGCCGACGTACGACGGCTTCAGCCCGCCATCGTACCAGACAACGCGCACCGGCGGCATACCCTCCCGCGCGGGGAAGTCGTAGGTGACGATCGAACCCAGCGGTGCGGTCTCCGGCAATACCCGCGTGGAGCTGGCGGCCACGGCGGTCGGGTACTTGAGCTTCAGCGCGCGAAAGGGCGTGTTCAGGTGGTGGCAGCCCATGTCACCCAGGGCCCCGGTCCCAAAGTCCCACCAGCCGCGGAAGTTCCACGGGTGATACACCCCTTTGGACGCCCGGGCGGCCACCTGCTTGAGCTCCAGCGACCCGTCGGGCCAGACGTTCTTGAACGGCCGCATGGGTGCCGGGCCGACCCACAGGTCCCAGTCGAGGGTCTTGGGGATCGGGTCGTCGCCCGGCGGGCGATCCATGCCCTGCGGCCAGAGCGGCCGGTTGGACCAGATGTGGACTTCTTTGACGTCGCCGATGGCCCCGGCCCAGATCAGCTCGCAGGTGCGGCAGGCCCGGTCGCTCGTGTTGGCCGAGGCGGTGACCTGGGTGGCCGTGCCCGCCCGGCGCGCGGCCTCGACCACGGTGCGGCTCTCGTGGACGGTCCGCGTGAGCGGCTTGACGCAGCAGACATGCTTCTTGCGCCGCAGGGCCTCCATGACGATCACGGCGTGGGTGTGGTCGGGCGTGCCGCAATAGACGGCGTCGATCTTGTCCCCTTCGGCCTGGAGCATCTCGCGGTAGTCGCGATAGCGCCGGGCCTGGGGCCAGTGGTCGAATGCCTTCTTGGCATAGACGTCGTCCACGTCGCAGAGGACGTCGATCTGAAAGCCCACCTTGTCGCAGGAGCGGAGCTGGCCGAAGCCCACCCCCCCCACGCCTACGCCCGCCAGGCGGAGCGTCTCGCTGGGCGGCGTCTGACCGGGCCCTCCGAGCACGCGCCGCGGAACGAGGGTCAAGGATGCCGCGGCGGCCGCTGCTCCGTGGAGGAGGCCGCGGCGGGTCAGCGGGGCGTTGGTGGCAGCGTGTTGGGATTGCATGGCGGGCCTTTCGGGCGACGGGGGGGAGGGGGCGGACTTCCGAAGTCTTGTGGTTTCGGGTCACCGCTTGTACCACGGCTCCCAGGTCGGATAGGTCGTTTCCGGCGGCAGGCGCACGGGACCGCGGTCGCGCGGGGCCGTGCCGTGGTTATAGAACACGTAGAGGCCTGGCTTGCCCGAGACCACGACGTCCTGGTCGCCGTCCTTATCCAGATCGACGACCACGAGCTTCATGCCCACGGCGATCGCCCCGGTCGGTGCGGGGCTGGTCGTCTTCTCGCCCGGGATCCACTGGAGGTGATTGAACGACATCACGTGCCGCGTGCATCTGGCGTCCTTGAGGTCATACCAGAAGGCGAACAGCGGATCGTAGCAGCTCGTGTCGCGTCCGTGGTGGGCGAACAGCCGCTTGCCGGTGACCAGGTCCGCCGAGCCGTCGCCGTTCACGTCGCCCAGGGCCATCGTGTGGAACTGGCCGTAGTCGGTTTCGATCCAGTGGGTCTTGAACGAGCGTGTACCGTCGCTGCCCCGCTTCTGCTCCAGCCACGCCAGGCCGTACTCGTGGGCCGCCCCCACGATGATGTCGGCCAGCCCGTCGCCGTTGACGTCGTGGACGAGCATCGGGTGCGAGGCGGCGATCCGCTTGTCCGGCTGGCCGATGCGGTGGACCGTGTAGTCGGCGTGGAAGGTCCACTTGCCCTCGGTGGGCTTGGGCGGGGCCTCGTACCAGCCGGTGGGCGTGACGATGTCGCCCAGCCCGTCGCCGTTGACATCGCCCAGCCCGTTGCCGTGGTACTCGCCCTCGGTGCCGATCACGTGCTCCAGGAGCCACGGGGCCTTGTCGATGTGCTCGAGCCAGGTCATGCCCTGGCCTTCGACCGGGGCCCAGTGGTTGACGAGGATGTCGTCGTCGCCGTCGCCGTCGAGGTCACCGTGGATCACACCTTCCATGTTCCGGGCGGTGTGAATCCGCGCGGCCTTCCACTTGGCCCCCGACTTCAGGCCCTCGGGCCCCGGGTTCTCGTACCAGAAGGCGCCCTTCATCCGCATCCAGCCGGAGGCCACCACGTCGGGCCTGCCGTCGCGGTTGACGTCCATCGTGAACTCGCTGTTGTCGTCGGTCTCCGGGCCGTTGGTCTCGGCGCCGTCGCGGAAGTCGGCGTGCTTCTTCCACTCCGGGGCCTCGTACCAGTTGCGCCCGCTGGCGATGTCCAGATCGCCGTCGCCGTCGAAGTCGGCCACCGAGCAGCACTCGCAGAAAGGGCCGAACCAGAAACTGTGATTGGCCGGGTCGTGCCTGGGGCCGTCGATCTTCACGGGCGCGAGGATCGGCTCGGCGGCAGGCGCCGCGGGCGCGGCCAGACACGCGGCTATGGGGACAACCAGGATCCGAAGGACTAGGGGGGGATACATGATGATTCTCCTTTGCGGCAGCAGCGCGCCTCGCTGCACGGGAACACAAGAACGGGTAGGGGGTGGGCGGACCGTCGGGTTCGGGCCCTATGCTGACACGCGGACGCCCGGATCGCAAGAGACCGGCCTCGCACGTCCCCCGGCCGCTCAGATCCCGGCCACCTCGGTCGGCAGGCGCGCGACGATCGCCCGGTTGGCGTTCATGGAAAGTCCCTCGTCGATTGTCAGGGCCGCATTGGCCCCCTCGGTCACCGCGGCGCGGAGATTGCGCACCCCGGCCGCGTCGCCGAGTCTGGCCACGCGCAGGCCGGCTTCCAGGAGCGGCCGGTGCAGCCCGTCGTTGGGCTCGACCTTGGCCAGCACCACGTTGTCGACCTTCAGCGAGGACTTCCGAAAGCGGCTGTCGAGCAAGAGCACCTCGCCGTCGGGCTTGATCTCGACCACGGTCGTCTCGGGGATCACGGTAACGGGGTGCTCGAACGGCTTGCCTTTGAGCCCCTCGCCGTTGGAGCCGGCGAACCGCTTGAGCATCACGTCGCGGTGGCAGGGCTCCATCCAGGGCGCGAACTCCGGAGCCTCGGTCGCTACATGGACCCGGCGGCCCTCGGCGGCCAGCTTTTCGGCCGCGTCGGCCGCCCCGAAATGATCGCCCCAGACGAGCACCGACTTGCCGCACTCGACGGGCGGGCGCTTGCCGTCGAAGTAGAACTCGCAGTTATCCATCTTGCACCGCAGCACGTCCTGGAAGGTGCAGACCACCGGCCAGTCGATGCCCGGAATGTCGGGCCGCGCGATCCGCCCTCCCGTCGCCAGAAGCACGGCATCGAAGCTCCGCAGGTCCTCCCGACCCGGCTCGGTCCCGAAGCGAACCTCGACGTCGAGCTTCTTCATCTGGTGGCGGAGCCAGTCGGCATACCACCGCATCTTGTGCTTCCCCGGCACGGTGCAGCAGTAGAGGATCGCCCCGCCCAGCTCGCCGGTCCGCTCGAAAAGGGTCACGCGATGGCCCCGCAGCGTGGCGACCCGCGCCGCCTCCATGCCGCCGGGGCCGCCGCCGACGATGGCCACGCGCATACGGGGTTCGGCGAGCGGGAGGTGGACGAACCGCTCGTCGCCCACGGCCGGGTTGATCGCGCACCGCATGTGCCGCTTGATCATCAGCGACTCCTGCCAGCAGCCGACCAGGCAGGAGATGCACTTGCGGATCTCCTCGGGCTTGCCGGCGTGCGCCTTGTTGGCCCAGTAGGGATCGGCGATCATCTGCCGCGACAGGCCCACCAGGTCGGCCTTGCCCTCGGCGAGGATCTTCTCGCAGTATTCCGGATCGCGGAGCGTGTGGCTGGTGATGACCGGGATCGTGACGTGCCGCTTGACCTCCTCGGCCGTATAGGTATTCCACCCCTGGGGGTAATACATCGGGTCCATCACGGCGGCCGGGGCCTCGAAGATGCCCGCGCTGATATCGACGAAGGCCACGCCCTGCTCCTGGAGCAACTGGGCCACCTTCACGGTTTCGTCCAGCTCGCGCCCGCCGGGGACCCATTCCACGCCCGAGTAGCGGACGCCGATGGGGAAGTCTCGCCCGCACTTCTTCTGGATCCGCGCGACGATCTCCTGCACGAATCGCATCCGCCCCAGAAAGCTGCCGCCGAAGCGGTCGTGGCGCTTGTTGACGTAGGGGCTCATGAACTGGGCGATGAGATAGCCGTGGGCGCCATGGAGCTCCACGCAGTCGAATCCCGCCTGCTGCACGCGCCACGCCCCCTCGGCGAACTTGTCCACCAGGTCGTAGATCTCCTCGATGGTCATCGCCCGGATCGACTTGCCTTGCCGGATCTCCTCGGCATAGACCACCTCGTGGCCGGCCGAGCCGGGGATGTCGATCAACTGGTCGCTGGCCGACATGAGGTTCTTGCGGGGCCAGGCGGCCTGGCGCCCCGGGTGCTGGATCTGCACCGCGCAGCGGGCGCCGTGGCGGTGCATGGCCTCGGCCAGCTCGGCCAGTCCAGGGATGAGCGGGTCCTCGTCGACGCACACGCAGGTCACGGTGGGTCGGCCCGTGGCCTTGTCGGGCGACGAGGCCCCCACGATGATCAGCCCGCACCCGCCCTTGGCGATCTCCTCGTGGTAGGTGATCACCCGGGCGTTGATCGAGCCGTCGGCGTTGGCCGAGCTGATGTCGGTGGGCACGTGGCACACGCGGTTGGGCACGTCGAAATGGCCGATCCTCAAGGGGCTGAACAGGTGGGGATAGACGGGGTGGGCCATGGCGCGATCCTCCGGGTGTGGACGAAGCGGGGGAGAAGGACAAGCCGCCGCGCTTGCGACCGGCAATGTAATGCCGGCCGACGCTCCGAACAAGTGGCGCAGCAACCCGAACCGCGACCGTCAGGGAGCGGCCCCCCGCACGCAAGCGGACCGCGCGCCTACGTCTCCCGCGATCGCTTCACGCCGGGCTGGTAGAGCCCCGGCTCGTCGCGGCCGTCGCCGTCCCAGTCGCCCACCACGGGCACGTCGCCCGGCGCGCCCAGCTCGGTGGGCCGGTCGGCCTCCGTCAGGGCATGGTCGCCGTCAAGGTCCAGGTACCACAGCCCGTCGCGATAGACGCCCAGGTCGTCCATCCCGTCGCCGTCCCAGTCGCCCACCACGGGCAGGTCGCCGCCGTCGCCGAAGTGGACTTCCAGGTCGCTCTCGTCCAGCAGCCCGTCGCCGTTGACGTCCAGCTTCCAGGCCCCGCCGCGGAAGATGCCGATCGTGGCCACGCCGTCGCCATTGAAGTCGCCCGTCACCGGCTTGAAGCTGTTGTTGCCCAAGAGGAACACGTGGTCGATCACGTCGCTGCGCAACTCGCCGCGCGCGGTGCGCCGCAGGTGGCGCTCGCCGTTGGTGGCTTCCTCGGGCTCGGGCGGGACGTTCTTGGGCTTGTCGGTGGGCGGGTTCTCCGCATCGGGGAGGCCCGGATCGAGCGACGCGGCCAGCTCGTCCCGCGCCCACTCGGGTCCGTAGATGCCGATGTCGGTCTTGCCGTCGCCGTCCCAGTCGCCGGTGACGGGGATGTCGCCTTTCTCGCCGAGCTTGGCCCACACGTCCCCCTCGTCCCAGCGCCCGTTGCCACTCAAGTCGATGAACCACTCGCCGTCGATGAACACGCCGAGGTCGGTTCGGCCGTCGCCGTCGAAGTCGCCGGTCACCGGGATGGCGCCCTCGCGGCCGAAGAACAGCTCGGCGGGCGGGCCGCTGCGTCCGTCGCCGAGGCTCCATCGGGCCTCGTCGAGGTCCAAATCGCGGAAGGCCTCGGCATGGACCAGCACCAGCGGGCCGCTGACCACGCCGGCCGTGCTCGCCGCCTCGTGGTTCTGGCGCGGCCTGCCCGCGTTGACCACGCTCAAGTGCCACGCGTAGTCGGGCAGGGCCCCTCCGGGTCCGGCCAGCTCGATCGGCGGCATCACGAAGGAAAGGCCCGCCGCAGGCGGCGGCCCGGCCATGGGCCGCGCAGGTGCCGGACCCGGCGGCGGCAGGATCGGCGTCGGATCGGGCGTATCGTTCGGCGGGATGAAATCGCGGCGCACGGCCACCTCACTGAACGTGTAGGACCGGGCGGAATCTCCCATCCTCAGATGGATCGCGGCGATCGCGTCGCCGGGATTGTCCGCGTAACCGCCGTGGGTGCCGGCGTGGTCGAGACCGTCCAGGTAGCCGGCCGGCTGCACCTCGCGGAGCGTGTACTCGCCGAACGGCAGTGCGTCGAACTGGAAGTAGCCACGCGAGTCGGTCGTGGTGGTGGCCACGATCCGGCCGTCGCGCCAGAGCTGGATCGTCGCGCCCGCGATCGGCGAATCGTCGGAGGTGAAGCGGCCGTCGCGCACGGTGGCCACGTCGGGCACGGCCTCGCCGGGAAGCAGCTCGATCACCGGGCCGTCCTGGAACACGTAGCCGGAGATCCGCGCCGGCGTCATCTCGCAGAAGTTGTACTGTACCGCGTCCTCGCCCGACCCGAGCGTCACCTGCGTGATCAGGTTCTCGGCCGCGTTGATGCCCCCGGCGCTGCCCACGTGGTCGCGGCCCTGGAGGTAGCCGGCCGGCTGCACCTCGAGTACGCCGTACTGCTTGAAAGGCTCAAGACCAGCGAACTGATACTCGCCGGCCGCGTCGGTCCGCGTGCTATCGAGGATGCTGCCCTGGGCGTCGAGCAGGTGGACGGTCACGCCGGAGAGAAGCGGCTCGCCGGGCTGCGGGATGCAGTCGCCGTTGAGCTCCGCGTGCACGCGGCCGCCGATCCTGGCGGGGCGGAGCTCGCCGAAGTTGTAGTGCGCGCCGTGATCGTTGGGCCCGCCCACGATCTGCGTGATGCGGTCGCCCGGGTTGTGGGCCACCCCGCCGAGGCTGCCCGCCGTGTCCTTGCCGTCGAAGTAACCGGCCGGCTGCACTTCGGCCACGCTGTACGTGCCGGGCAGCAGGTCGGTGAACTCGTAGAACCCCGATGCGTCGGTGGTCGTCGTGCGCAGGAGGTTGCCCTGGGCGTCGAGCAGGCGCACGGTCGCGCCCGCGATGCCTGCCTCGCCGGGGTCTTTCGTCCCGGTGTTGTTGTCGTCCACGTACACGTAGCCGGAGAGGTCCATCCGCTCCAGCTCGCAGAAGTCGTAGCGCACGCCGTGCACGTTCGACCTGAGCTGGATGCCCGCGATCGAGTCGGGCCCCTGAAGCTGCCCGCCGGCCGAGCCGACGCGGTCCGGGCCGTCGTCGTATCCGACAGGCTGGATCTCGCGCACGGCATACGTACCCGGCGCGAGGTTGTCGAACAGGTACTCGCCTTGGGCATCGGTCTGCGTGGTGCGGATCACGCTTCCCTGGCCGTCGAGCAGCTCGAGGGTTACGCCGGCCAGGAGCGGCTCGCCGGGGTCGTGCTCGCAGTCGCCGTCGCGATCGACGTGGACGCGGCCGCGGATGCTGTTGGGCAGGGCCTCGCAGAAGTCGTAGTGCACGGCCTGGGTGCCGGAGAGGAGCGTGACGTCGAGGATCGAGTCGGGCGGGACGGCACGGCCGCCTTCGGAGCCCGGATGATCGGGGCCGTCGAAGTAGCCCGCCGGCTGAATCTCCATCACGCCGTACGTGCCCGGCATGAGGTCGGTGAAAGAGTATTCCCCTTGCGCATCGGTCTGCGTGGTGGCGACGATGGTGCCCTGCGCGTCGAGCAGGTGGACGGTGACGCCCGAGAGCAGGGGCTCGCCGGGCTGCCACACGCAATCGCCGTTGAGCTCGGCGTGGACGCGGCCGCGGATGCTGGCGGGCCGGGCCTCGCCGAAGTCGTTGTCGCTGCTGTCCTCGCCGCCCAGCATGGCGATGCCGCTGATCGTGTCGGCGTCGGTCACGGTTCCGCGGGTCTGGCCGCCGACCGTGCCCGCCTGGGCCCCGACGCTGAAGAAGCCGCCGGGCTGGACCTCGAAGACCCGGTAGGTTCCCGGATCGACGCCCTGCGAGAACGCGTATCGCCCCAGCCCATCGGTCGTGGTGCGAAGGCCCGTATCGACGTAATCGGTTCCCTCCAGGCGGAACAGGGCCACCTCGACGCCGGCCAGCCCCGGCTCGCCCGCCTCGCGCCGGTTGTCCAGGTCGACGTCCTCGAAGACGGTTCCGCGGATCGTGATCGGAAGCGGCGTCTGCTCCGCGGTGACGAAGGCCCCGGCCGTGTAGTCGGCCTGGGACTCGGCGGCCGGAGGCACGTAGTCGTCGCCCGGCAGGTCCAGGCCCGAGGCGGCCAGGCTGGCGTCGTAGCGGTCCACGAACACGTCGCTGTCGGTGACGTCATGGTAGTGCGGGGCGGAGAACGTGGCCGTCATGATCGAGCCGGCGAACTCGGCCCCCTCGGCCTTGGAGTTGTCGGGCAGGGCCTCGTCCACGTCGATCGAGAACACCAGGCGGTCGCCGGCGTCGAACCCCGTGAACGTGAGCACCAGGCTCGTGCCGCCGTCGAGCACTTCGACCTGTACCGAGTCGATTCCCTGGAGGCTCCCGATCGCCAGCGGGGCGTGGCCATACTCCCCGCGCCCGCCCGGAGCCGTGTCGAAGAAGCAGTCGCCCGCCGTGAGGCCGTCGCCGGCCTTGTCCGTGTCGATGACCAGGCGCGTAAGCTGGGTGTTCTCCTGGCCGCCGGACCAGGTGATTTCGAACACGTCGCCGGCCGAATCGTCGCCGCTGGCCTCCTCCAAATACACGGCGCCGAGGTGGATCGGCAGCACGCTGAAGGCCAGCAGCCGCCGCGGCTCCATCTGCTCGACGCGGCAGACCCGCGACGCGCGGGCCGGGGGCGGTCCCGCTTCGGCCGACCACATGCGTCCCAGCCGCCGGGTGACCTGGCGAATCCTGCGGGAAAGACTCACGGCTAACCTCCCTGTCGATGAACCCTGGAACCGGGACACACCCGCATGCCGTGTCGCGCCAGGCCGGGCTACCTGACGCGGGATGGGATGGCCGCCTCGTTGGACCTTGCGCTCGGGCTCCGCTCCGCTTCGTCGCGAAGGCGCCAGAAGCGGACCGTGGTGTCGAAACCGCCGGAGACGAGCGTCTGACGGGCTGCGTCCCAGGCGAGCGCGGCGACCGTGCCGGTGTGCCCGGCCAGCGAACGCTTCTCCTCGCCGGTGGTGAGGCTCCACACGCGAATCGTGTTGTCGCTGGAGCCGGCGGCCAGCCGGTCGCCGCCGCAGTAGGCCAGCGAGAAGACCGTGCCGGGCACCTGAGGCAGGCGGCCGAGGGCCGCGCCGGTGGCCGTGTTCCACCATCGCACGTGGCGATCCCGACCACCGGCGGCCAGAATGCGTCCGTCCGGCGAATATGCCAGGGCGAGCACGCGGCGACCGAATCCGGCCAGGTCGCCCAATGCCACGCCGTCGGAGATGCGCCAGCGACGAATCCGGCCGTTTCGTGCCGCGGCCGCGAGTTGGCCGCCGTCGGGCGAGAAGGCCACCGCGCGGATGTCCATGCCCGGCCCCTGGAGCGTGAGGACCGTCTCGCCGGATCGTACTTCGAAGACCCACACATCGTCGTCGAATCCCGACGCGGCCAGCAGTCGGCCGTCCGGGCTGAAGGCCAGGGCGTATAGCGCCGCGCTCTTCACGTCGATCACCCGCGGGGCCGCGCCGCCCGCGAGGTCGTGAAGCAGGATCTTCCGGTCGCCGCCCGCCGTAGCCGCCAGCCCACCTTCGGGTTGAAAGGCCGCGGCCCGGACCCAGCCGCGGTGGCCGGCGATCCGCCGCTTGACCGTGCCCTGCTCCACGTCCCAGAGCCGGACCAGGTGGTCGTCCCCCGCGGTGAGAAGGAGCCGACCGGTCGGGTCGAGCGCCAGGGCCGTCACCACGGGCACGGTCTCCGCCGGCTCGGCCGGCTCCAGGTCGGTAACCCGCGGAGGGAGCACGTCGCCGATCCTTTCGGTCCCCGAGTCCCGCACCAACTGCTGCGCGGGCGCGGTGGCCGAGACCGCCAGCAGCACGGCCCCGCCTGCCAGCCAATGGCTTACTCCAAGGTGTTTCGTCATGGTCCAGTCCCGTAGCATCCTGCATCGATCGAGCGCGCGGTCCCGCCCGCAGCGGCAGCCTCAATCTCTTCATCGGCCGCGTCGCGGGCGCGGAGTGCGTCTAGTTTCTTGGGAGTGCGGACTTGCGCGGGTAGGGGCTATGCGCAAGATGTGAAACCAAGGAAGCCGGGGAGGGCTTGCCGTCCATCCTGGCTGTGTGGCACGCGCTCGCGACGCCCGAGCGTCGGGTGAGCGTGTGGCCCTTGCTCCCACGCATGCCTCCACTGCGCGAGGGCATGCCACACGCTCTACGGGAAAGCACGCCACACGAGTCCGCAGCGCAAGACGCCCTCTTACCGCTTGATCAGCGGGACGAACTCCCGCTTGGTCGGCCCCTGGTAGAGCTGGCGCGGTCGCTGAATCCGCTGTTTGGACGACTCGTGCATCTCGCGCCAATGTGCAATCCACCCCGGCAGCCGCCCGAGCGCGAAGAGCACCGTGAACATGTTCTTGGGGATGCCGATGACGCGGTAGATGATGCCCGAGTAGAAGTCCACGTTCGGGTAGAGCTTGCGCTCGACGAAGTAAGGGTCCTTCAGGGCCACCTCCTCCAGCTCCTGGGCCAGGTCGAAGAGCGGATCCTCGGTGCTGTGCTTCTCCAGAAGCCGGTGGCACATGTCCTTGATGATCCTGGCGCGGGGATCGTAGTTCTTGTAGATCCGGTGGCCGAATCCCATCAGGCGGAAGCTGTCGTTGGGGTCTTTCGCGCGGTCGATGTACCGGCCCAGGTCGCGGTGGTCGTGGAGGATGCCCTCGAGCATGTTGATGCACGCTTCGTTGGCCCCGCCGTGCAGCGCGCCCCACAGGGCGCATATCCCGGCGGAGATGCTGGAGAACAGGTTCACCGTGCTGGAGCCGACCATGCGCACGGCCGACGTGCTGCAGTTCTGGCCGTGGTCCGCGTGGATGATCAGCAGCAGGTTGAGCGCGGCCACGAAGTCCGGGTCCATCTTGTACCGCTCGCTGGGCACCGCGAACATCATATGGAGGAAGTTCTCGCAGTACGACAGGTGGTTCTGCGGGTAGATGAACGGCTGCCCGATCGACTGCTTGTAGCTGAACGCCGCGATCGTGGGCATCTTGGCCATCATCCGGTAGATGGCCAGCTCCCGCAGGGCCGGATCGTGGACGTCCTCGGAGTCCTTGCAGTAGATCGCCAGCGCGCCGACCACGGCGCTGAGGATGGCCATCGGGTGGGCGTCGGGCGGGAACCCGGCGAAGATCTGCTTCATCCCCTCGTGCAGCAGCGTGTGCACGCGGATGCTGTGCCGAAACCCCTCCAGCTCCGACGCGGAGGGCAGCTCGCCGAAGATCAAGAGGTAGGCCGTCTCGGTGAAGTCGCACTGCTCGGCGAGTTCCTCGACGGGATAGCCGCGGTAGCGGAGGACGCCCGCCTCGCCGTCGATGTACGTGATGTTGCTGATCGTCGGAGCGGTGTTGGCGAACGAGTCGTCAAGCGTGATATGCCCGGTCTGGGCATACAGTTTCGATACGTCAATCGCCCGGTTGCCCTCGCTGCCCAGAAGCACGGGCAACTCGTAGGTGTTCTCGCCAAGCTGGATCTTCGCCGTCTCGCTCATCTGGTCTCCGCTTGCATCTGAGAGGTGGTGGGGCTCGCTCCCGCAGAGGGGCGGTGATCCATGGTTTTGACTCGTCTGAACTCTATTCCTCGTTGATGCGGCGGGCAACCACTCGGCCCCCACTTCGAGGTAAGGAGGCCGTCCGCGCCCTGCCGAGCTGGACCCCCCCCAACAACAAACGGAGGACTGGATGGCTGCCGGCGCCGCGGAGATAATTGGGGCTTGCGGATCGCATCCCGCCCGACTGCGCCGCCCATCCCCCACCTTCGTCCATGTCCGACGTCCCGCCCGACAGCACCAGCTCTGCCTCCCTGGATCGCCATGAGGGGTCCGCGCCGGCGGACACTCGCGCCGGCACCGGCTCGCCGGGGGCCAAGCCCGCTCGCCGCCGGGGCCGGTGGGTGATCCTTGTGGTGCTGTGGGCCGCGCTGGTGCCGCTGGTCTGGTACGCGATGCGCGTCCACAGCCAACCGGCACGCACGCGCCTGACCAACGAGGCCAAGAGCCGATTCGGCATCACCGACCTGGAGCCGGTGGGACCTGCCTGGCTTCGTGCCGTGTTGGGGCAGAGGTACCTGATCGACGTGGTGGGCGTGACCGTGCCAGGCCGGGCCGACGATCGCTTCGTGCGCGAGTTCATGCGGCCCGTCGCCGGTCTCCGTGCTGTCCGGCTGGGGGGTGGTCGGCTCACCGACGCCGCGGCCGAGGACCTCGCCGCGCTCAAGGGCCTTGAGCGGCTGTCGCTGGCCGGGACCGCCATCACCGATGAAGGCGTGGCCCAACTGGCCGGCCTCGAGAACCTCCGCCATCTGGATCTAAGTGCAACCGCTACGAGCGACGAAGGCCTCGCGAAACTGGCCGGGCTCGACCGACTGGTGTCCCTCGCCCTGGCCGAAACGCGGATCACCAGCGCCGGCATGGAGCACCTGGCGGGCGCTACGAGTCTGCGGTCGCTCCACCTGGGCAACACCCGCGTGGACGATGGGGGCGTCGCGCAGTTGGCCGAGCTGACCGGGCTTCGCGAACTGGTCCTGGAAGGCACGGCGGTCACCGACGCGGCCCTGCCTGCACTCGCAGGGCTGGAAGAACTGAAAACGCTCCGTCTCGGCGGCACGCGCGTCACCGACGCGGGACTGGCGGCGCTTGCCGCGCTTGAGCACCTGGAGACGCTCGACCTCCGCCAGACGCGCGTCACCGACGCGGGCATGCAATCGCTCGAGCCGATGCCACGACTCGGTTACCTCTGGGTGGCCGACACCGAGGTGAGCGACGAGGCGATCGCCGCGCTGCGCAAGGCGCGGCCCGATCTGTGGGTCGATCGCGAGCCGTAACGTCGGGCCGGCCCCCGCTCAATCGAGCTTGATCTGCAGATCGTCCTGACTGGACTGGATGTCGAACGTGAGTGGGGAGTTCTCCCGCCCGTACTCCTCGACGATCGCCTGGATGTCCTGGGGCAATTCGACGCGACCTTCCAGCCGGGCCATCTCGGCGGCCGGGTCGGCCGGCGGCGGATCGTAGGAGACGTAAACTCGGTGCTTGCCCAGCACCACGCCGTCTCGCTCGCGGCTGTAATGGAGCGTGAATCGCCCGTCGGCGTCGGTCGTGCCCCAGCTTGGGCGGCCTGTTTCGGGCTCGAAGTTGAGCGTCAGGTCTTTGACCGGCTGGCCGCCGCGCGTGACGCGGCCGCTGATGTGCACCAGTTTCGGACCGCCTGGGCCGCAACCGATGAGAAACGCGGGCAGCAGCGCCGTCAGCACCGCGATCGATAATGGAATGCAACGCCGGTATTGCATGATGCCGTCTCCCGAGAAGCCGCGGATCAGCAGCCGCGGCGCAGGGATGAGTCACGCGCTTCGGTGCCGGGCCTAATCGAACAGGTCGGAAGTGACGCCTTCTTCGCCCGCCCGCGTGAAGGCCGCACGGTAGATCTTGAAATCCACGTGGTCGCTTACCCACACCAGCCGGCCGTCACACATGGTGGCTTGGACGCCGCCGGGGTGAGCGCTGTGGGCGGGGCGGCCGTTCCACTGCGTATTGTTCGGCGGGCGCGGGTCGCCGTTGTGCTCGGCCGCCACCACGTAACCCTGCGAGGGATGGTGCACCCAGAGGAACTGGTTGGCCCCGTGGTCGTACGGGATCCAGCTATGGTTGCCGAAGTGGGCGAACTCGAGGAACAGGAACGTGTTGCTCAGCCCGTCGCGGACGTGCGCGGGCTTCACCGCGCTGTTCACCCACGCGATTCCGTCGTGCCCGCCGTTTCGCTCGGGGCAGCACTTGCCGGTCCCTCCGTTGATGCCGAAATCCTTCTGCTCGGTCTTGGGGTAGATTCGGTAGGCCGAGGGGCAGACGAAGACCGGCGGCTGGTTGAGCGCCGCGGACTTGTTGTCCTCGTGGCCGGCCGGGCCGCGGTCGCCGTCGCCGTTCGGGGCCCACGACGACTTCTCCCAGATATGCTCGGCATAGCATGGCACGTCGAAGTTGATGCTGTCGTACAGCCCCTGCTGCTCCAACTGCGGCAGGATGAAGGCCGCCCAGCCGAAATGGCCCCACGGGCAGCACTGGCTCTTCGGGTCCTTCCATTCGGGCCGGCCCATGTTGCCGGGGACGAAGCAGCCGTTGGCGGCCACGTACTGCGACACCGCCAGCGAGAGCTGCTTCATGTTGTTGGCACACGTGGAGCGCCGGGCCGCCTCGCGGGCCGACTGCACGGCAGGCAGGAGCATGGAGATGAGGATCCCGATGATCGTGATGACCACCAGGAGCTCCACGAGCGTAAAACCGGACGCAAGACGCCCCTTATCACACATGGGCCACCCCCCCAAGGAAGTCGGTCGGTCGCTGCCCTTCGGGTTGCGCGATGAGCTCCGCTCCTTTCCGGCGACTCGATTATAGAAGCTCGTTCGAAGGGGTGTCAATCATTCTGTGAAATCCGGCACGCCCTCTGCCGGAGGCCTGTCTCCGCTCGGAATCCGGGGGATTTCCAGCGCCGGCCGACCGCGTGCGGGCCTCTCCGAGGCCGGCTACAATGGGCGTCTCCGGTCCCGCGCCGTCGGCATGTCGGTGAACCAGCCAGACGGAGAGCGGCCGCGCTTTTCATCGCCGTTGCGTCCCTTGGAGGAGCCCTGCCATGAACGCCTTCTGCCTCGCCGTCCTGCTCGCACTCGTCACGGTGGAGGGCGAAAGCCTCGACGCGTTCGACTACGCGGACACGCCATCCGCGCGCCGGGAGTGGACCGCCGGCCACCTGACCCCGGCCGTCGAGATCGTCGAAGATCGGGGCCGGCGCGTGATGCAGTTCGCCGTGCCCTTTGCCGCCCAGGCCGACCTGGAGCGGACCACCCTCGACCGCGAGGTCGCGCTCGACCTGGCCGCCAGCGGCGAGTTCGCCTTGGAGCTGACCGTCGACCCGCCCGAGGTGGTCGGCCGCCTCAGCCTCTATTTCCGAAGCGGCGACGGCTGGTACGCAGCCGGGGCGGGGCTCCGCAACGAAGGCTGGAACACCCTGCGGTTTTCGAAGGCCGCGTTCAATATCGAGGGCCGTCCGGCTGGCTGGCACAAGATCGACGGGGTGCGCATCTCCATTTGGCGAGGCCAGGCCAAGGACGGAACCTGCCGGCTCCGCGGCCTTGACGCGCTGCGACACGACATCGCCCTGGTCATTCCCGGGGCCGCCCATCGCGATCACCCTGAGTTGAAAGCCGCGCTCAACACGGCGGAGCACGTGGGCGAGATGCTCGCCGAGCTGGGTTTGGGGAGCGACGCCGTGGAGGACACGGCCCTGCAGCACGGGGCCCTGGGCGGGCGCCGCATCGCCGTGCTGGCCTACAACCCCAGGGTGGAGGCTTCAGCCCTGGACGCGCTGGAGGAATTCGTCGATCGCGGCGGCAAGCTTCTCGTTTGCTACTCACTGCCGGCGCGTTTGGCCTCGCTACTGGGCCTTGAGAAACCGAAGTACGTGCCGCAGGGGCAGCCCGGCCGGTTTGCGGAGATCCGCTTCGACGCCCGCGACGTGCCCGGTTTGCCCCCATCCGTGCGCCAGGCCTCGTGGAACATTACCACGGCCGAGCCAACCGCGCACCACGCCCGGGTGATCGGCCGCTGGTTCGACCGCGAGGGCCGCGCCACCGATCTCCCGGCCGTGCTGTTGAGCGACCGCGGCGCTTTCTACTCGCACATCATCCTGACCGACGACCGCGAGGGGAAGAAGCAGATGCTCGCGGCCCTGCTCGGCAGGCTCGCGCCGGAGCTGTGGCATCAGATGGTCCGAAGCCAGGTCGAACGGGTCGGCCGGGTGGGGCACCTGGAAAGCGAGGAGGACGTGCTCGCTCTTGTACGCGCTTCCACGTCTGAGCAGCCGGCGGCCCGGCGCGAGCGGATTCGCGCTGAGCTCGACGGCCTTTCCGCTGCTCGGACGGAGCTCGCCCAGGCGATGGAGGCGAAGGACTATCCCCGGGCCATCCTGGCCGCGCGCCGCGCGCACGAGGCCCTGGCCGACGCTTACCTGCTCGCTCAGTCCAGCCCCAAGGTCGAGGCCCGCGCCATCTGGAACCACTCGGGCACCGGGGCCTATCCGGGCGATTGGGAGCGGACCGCGCGGGAGCTGTCGGCCGCTGGCTTCAACATGGTGTTGCCCAACATGCTCTGGGGCGGCGTGGCCCACTACGCGAGCGACGTGCTGCCGCGGAGCAAGACCTTCCAGGAGCACGGCGACCAGATCGCCCAGTGCGTGGCCGCCTGCCAGAAGCACGGCCTGGAGGTCCACGTATGGAAGGTCAACTGGAACCTCGCCCGGGCGCCGCGCGACTTCGTGGAGAAGATGCACGCGCAGCGGCGGACGCAGGTCTCGGCCGCGGGCGAAAAGCACAACTGGCTCTGCCCCTCGCATCCGGAGAACCTGAAGCTCGAGATCGACAGCATGCTCGAGGTGGCGCGCAAGTACGACGTTGACGGCTTGCACTTCGACTACATCCGCTATCCCGGCGGCGACCACTGCTACTGCGAGGGCTGCCGCCGACGGTTCGAGGAAGACCGTGGGACCAAGGTCGTCCGGTGGCCGGGCGACTGTCACCGCGGCCCCTTGCGCGACGAATATCGCGCGTGGCGGTGCGAGCAGATCACGGCCCTGGTCGAGGCCGTCCGCCGCGAAAGCAAGCGGCTTCGCCCGGACCTGAAGATCTCGGCCGCCGTGTTCGGCTCGTACCCGGCCTGCCGCGAGAGCGTGGGCCAGGACTGGGTCGCCTGGGTCAAGGCCGGCTACCTGGACTTCTTGTGCCCCATGGACTACACGCGGAGCGACCTGGAGCTGGAGAACCTGGTCACCAGCCAGCTCCGGCTTGTGGAGGGGCGGATTCCCGTTTACCCGGGCATCGGGGCATGGCGGCTCTCGCCCGACCGCGCCGTGGGGCAGATCTATCATGTGCGGCGTCTCGGCGCGGCGGGGTTCACGGTGTTCGACCTCAGCCCACGGTCGATCGCGACGCACGTCGAGGCCATCGGGCGGGGCGCCGGGGCGGAGGACTCTGTGCCGCCGCATCGGCCGGAGTAGGGGCCCGGGGGAAAGGGTGGCCGCTCCGGCTCACCGCTCCAACGGGTAGTGAACATTCGCTCCCTCAAGTCCCCGTCGGGGGTCGATTTGCCGAGCGCACCCAATTACACTGGGGACGACGGCATCACCCTGCCAATGGACCCTCGACCGGAGTGTGCAAGCGATGCGATCGATGACCGCTGTCGCGTTTCTCGCTGGCCTCTGGGCGGTCGGCGCGGGCTTGGCGCCCGCCGCCGTCGTCAACACGTACGACCAGGCCATGTCCTCGCAGACCGACCTGATCCACTACTGGCCGCTGGACAACCTGAACGTGGACGACGCGGTCGGTTCGCTCGACGGCCCCGCCACGAACAACATCTCGGCCGTGCCGGACGTTCTCGGCCGCGCCGACGCGGCGCTCTATTTCTCCGGCTCCGGCAGCGTGGTCGATTACGGCGACAACCTCACGCTGCCCGATCAGGGCACGCTGGAGGCGTTCGTTCGCGTGGACGACAAGTCGGCTCCCCAAGGCTACTTCATCTCCAGCCGCACCAGCGGTTCGGCCAACGACCGCTTCTACCTGGCCAAGGACGGCGGCGGGAACGTGTACGGTCGCATCGGCGGGGTGGGCAACACGACCGTCCTCACCTCGGGCACGTACGACCAGGGCGCGTGGCGCTACGTCGCCTTCACCTGGGAGAAGGACGGCTCGAACTTCAACCTCAAGACCTACTACGCCGACAACGATGGCCTGGTCAAACAGCACGCCAGCCGCACCGGCGGCGGCACGGCGCCGGCTGGCGGGCCCTTGGAGTTCGGGCGGTACGCCGTGGCCGACAACGAGTACATCCAGGGGGCCATGGACAACGTGGCGATCTACGAGACGCCTCTCTCCGTCCACGGCCTGCACAACCACTTCGCCCTGGCCACCTACACGGCCGGACAGCTTCAGAGCAACTACCAAGAGATGATCCTAGGCACGCCGGGATTGATCCACTACTGGCCCCTGGACAATCAAGCGAGCGAGGACGTGGTGGGCAGCATCGACCGCGGCGGCAGGGTGGACCTCGGTTCGACGACCGGCCCGGGGAGCGATCCCGCCTCGGCCATCCTGCTGAACGGGACCTCGTCGCAGGTGAGGTTCGATGACAACCCGCTCACGCTCGGCAACACCGGCACGCTGGAGATGTGGGTCCGGGCCGACGACGCCCCGGCCGACCGCGGCTACGCCTTCAGCGCCCGGAAGACGGAAGGCGGCACCCAGGCCGACCGGCTCTACGTGACGGCGTGGGACAAGGGGGCGGGCGAGGGGGACGAGCTCCGGTTCGGGTTCGGCGACAACGCCGACGCCGGGCAGATCGCCAACATCGAGGGGAGGCTGGGCGACTGGATCTACGTGGCCCTCACCTGGGAGGAGCAGGCCGGCGGGGAGATCGACGTGCGCACGTATTTCTCCGGCGAGGACGGCCTGATCCACGCAGGCGGCGTCGATCTGGGCAACGTCGGATTCGCCCCCACCGACGCCTTGATGCGCCTGGGGCTCTACTCGGACGGCGGCAGCCAGTTCTTCCCCGGGGCCGTGGACGAAGTGGCCATCTATGACCGCGCCCTGTCGATGGATGAAATGCAGATGCACTATATGACGCTCGTGCCCGAGCCCGCCACGGTCGGGATGTTCGTCACCGGCGTGCTGCTTCTGGGCCTCATCGCATGGCGACGACGCGGCACGGCCGCTCGCTGACGGGCGCGCGTCAACCGGTATCCCGCCTGTCAGCGAGCCGCGTCATCGGCGGGTGCGCGATCGAGGAAACCCGCGATCGACCCGATCAGCTCCCGGCGATCGATCGGCTTGCGCAGGTAGGCGTCGCAACCCGCCTCCAGGCACTTGCGGCGGTCCTCGGACATCGCGTGGGCGGTCAGGGCGAGGATCGGTCCCGGGTAGCCCCGCGCGCGGAGCTCGCGCGTGGCCTGGTAGCCGTCCATCACCGGCATTTGCATGTCCATCAGGACGACATCATAGGGGCGGCCCTCCTGCCACGCGGTCCAAGCGCGCCCGAGCGCGCTGAGGCCGTCCTCCACGAATTCCAGCTCGGCCCCGGCCTTCTGGAGCACCAGGCCCACGAGTCGTCGATTGTCCGGGCCGTCCTCGGCCAGGAGGATGCGGCCGCGCAGTCGCGGCGGCTCCTCCGTCGCGGCCAGGTCCCGACGGGCGGCGCCGGCGTCGCCCGCGGCCCCCGGGGTGGGCACACTCCCGATCGGCCCCGGATCGACGGTGGCTCGGAAACGACTTCCCTCGCCGGGCCTGCTCTCCACCTCGATCTCCCCGCCCAGCGCGACGGCCAGCCGCCGGCTGATGGCCAGGCCGAGCCCCGTCCCCGCGAAGCGCCGGCTCGCGCGGCCGTCCACCTGGGTGAACGGCCGAAACAGCCGGCAAAGCTGTTCCCGTGCGATGCCAATGCCCGTATCCGTCACCTCGAACTGGAGCAGGGGACGCTCGCCCCGGTCCACCAGCCGCGTCGTCACGTGAACCCGGCCGTGGTCGGTGAACTTCACCGCGTTGTCCACCAGGTTGAACAGGATCTGGCGCAGTCGCACGGGGTCGGTGACGATCGTCCGGGGGACGCATTCGGCGATCTGCGAGGAGAGCTCCAGCTGCTTGGCCGCGGCCCGCACGCGGACCGCCGAGATGACGCCCTCGACCAGCTCGGCGGGTGAGCAGGCGGTGCGCTCCAGGCCCAGCTCGCCGGCCTCGATCTTGGAGAGGTCGAGGATGCCGTTGATGACCTCCAGGAGGTGCTCGCCGTTGCGGCGGAGTGCCGACCACGCCTCGGCCCGGTGGTTCGGCAGGGCGCCGCGCTTCTCCTCTTCATGCAGCAGGTCGGCGTAGCCGAGGATGGCGGTCATGGGCGTGCGGATCTCGTGGCTCATGTTGGCCAGAAACTCGCTCTTCGCCTGGCTGGCCGCCTCGGCGGCGGCCTTGGCCTTGCGATGCTCCTCCTCCATGCGCTTGCGCTCGGTGATCTCGTGGACCGTGGCCACCACCCCGCTGATCCCGCCCTCGGCGTCGCGGAGCGGCGTGTATTCGGTCTGCGCCCAGCCGGACCGGGCGCTGCCAGGCACCCGATAGGGGTGATCGCCCGTCGAAACGGTGCGGCCGGCGAGCGCCTCCTCGAGCAGGCCGGAGATGCCCTCCTCCTGAAGAAACGGGAGCAGGTCGAGCGGGTGCCGGCCGACCACTTCGTCCTCGCGGAGGCCGGTCATCCGCTCCATGGCCGGGTTCCAGACGCGGTAGCGGAAATCGCGGTCGCAGACAAGGATCCCCTCGTGCGCCGAGTCGACGATCTGGCGGTAGAACTGGGCCACCTCCCGCAGCTTGCGCTCGGCCTGCTTGCGCGAGGTGATGTCGCGGACGATCGCCTGAAGGAAATGCTCGCCGCCCACCTCGATCCGGTTGAGGCTCACTTCGGCCTCGAAGGGCGTGCCGTCGAGGCGATGGTGCATCCACTCGAAGAACTGGGGCTCGCCGCGGAAGGCCCGCTCGAGCAGCTCGCGGCCCTTCTCCTCGGTCGGACGGCCGTCGGGCTGGCGATCGGGCGAGAAACGAAAGGGCGACTGCCCCACGATGTCCTCCTTGTCGCAGCCGAAGATCGTCGCCGTGCGGCGGTTGCAGTCGAGAAACACCTCGCGGTTCATCAGGAAGATCGCGTCCTGCGCGGATTCGAAGAGCATCCGGTACCGGGCCTCGTTTTCCCGGATCGCGCGCTCCGCCCGCTTCTCCGCCGTCAGGTCGCGGACGACCATCACCACGCGCAGCGGCCCGCCCTCGGCGAACACCCGCGCCGTGACGTCGATCCAGAACAGCTCGCCGTGCTTGCGGCGCGCGAGCCACTCCACGTGCTGCGGCCCCTGCTCGACCGCCCGGCGAATCCATCGCTCGGCGTCGGCCTGGGTGTACGGAGGCGTCCCCGAGCTGATGTCGCCGAGAGAGAGCGAGAAGGCCTCCTCTTCGCTGTAGCCGAACATCTCGCGCATGCGGCGATTGACCAGCAGGATCTCGCCGCCGGGAATCGCGTGCACGGAGACGGCCTCGTCGGTCGAATCGAGGATCTGCCGGTAGGCCCGATCCCGGATCGCCAGCGCCTGTTCCGCGCCGCGGCGCCGCCGGTGCGCCAGGGCCAGCGAGACCTGATCGGCCACCCGGCACGCAAAGGCGATCTCGTCCCCTTCCCACGGCGGCCGCTCGGGCGCTCGGCAGAACCGCACCAGGCCGACCACGTCCGTCCCGCCGCGCACGGCCGCGGCCATCCGCCAGGGGCCGGGCATCTGGCCGTCGCGCGCCTCGGGCGCGGCGGTCCTGGAGTCGCCGTGCGCCGCGGCCCACAAGACGAAGCCCTCTTCGGCCAGGGCCGCTAGCTCCTCGCCGCCGGCGGGGTGGAGTGGCTCGTCCGAGGCAACCTGACCGCTCGGGGCTTCGTGCGCCGCGACGCAGTGCAGCGGGGGCTCCCCGTCGCGGTGAAACCACAGTTCCACCCGATCCGCGCCTGCGCCAAGGCAGGCAAGGTCCGCGATCTGGCGGAACAGCCCCTCTGCGTCGCCCGCGGCGAGACACTCGGAACGCGCCGCCGTCCTTAGACACTCGCGCTGCCGAAGCGTCCGATCGGAGCACTGCAAGGAGCCAGCCTCCGACCGCCCAGTTTCCGTCGTCATCGAGCTGCCTGTCGCCCTTGAGTCCACTCTCCCCCCGCGCAGGCGGGTGGCGTGTCCCGCCGCGCATCTCCCCAACTATAGCTCGTCCCCGCCATCCCGTGGCTTGGACCCGCGCGTGCCGCCAAAGTGGCGCAATCCCCCTCAGCATCCGAGCGATCCGTGCCGTTGCACCCCCACGCCTCATGGATTACCATCACCCTCCAGCGTACGGGAAGCCGGTCGGGCGGCGGGCCCGGAGCCGGCGGCGTTTGCGCGATGCCAGGGCGAGGTGACGGCCGTGCGCGAGGAATCCGCATGACCTGAGGATTGCCTTCCCGGCGCTCCGCGCGAAGAGAGATCCTTAGCCTCCTGGGAGACATCCTATGCCCCGATCGACGGCCCTTGCCCTGGCATGCATCACCTCGCTGGTCGTTCCCGCCTCGGCCGCCAAGATGACGTACGAGGAGGCGAAAGCGCGGCTCGGGCCCCGCGAGATCCCCGCGTTCTGGATCGCCAACGCCGAGGGCCTGGCTGAGCGTCTGGACAAGCTCAAAGCGGCCAAGGTCCGCGTGATCGCCAAGTCGCCCGGCGGGCGGCCCGTCCACCTCGTCGCCTACGGGCGGCGCGAGCCAGTCGAGCGCCGGGCGAACTTCAACTCCGCGGTGGGCGGACGCATGCCCACCGCCTACGTGGACAAAGCCGCGCGCGCAAGGCCGGTGATCTACTTCGTCGGCCCCGTGCACGGCCACGAGCCCGAGGGCCTCACCGGGCTGGTGAGCCTGATCCACGTGATGGAGACCGGCAAGGATCTCCGCGGGCGCGAGCAAGCGGCCCTGCGCGAGCTGGGGCGGAAGTGTCGTCTGTTGATCGTCCCGGCGGGGAATCCCGACGGCCTGGCGCGCTTCGAGCCGAAGATGGGCCACGGCCTCACGCTCCACGAGCTCCAGTTCTGGGGCATGGGCACCTGGGCGGACGATGAGATCGCGGTCTGGCCGCGGTCGAAGCGCCAGCATCCGTTCGGCGGGCCGCGCGTGAAGTTCCGCGGGTGCTACTTCAACGACGCGGGCATCAACCCCATGCACGACGAGTTCCTCGACCCGATGAGCAGCGAGGCCCCGGCGATCCTCCGCGTGGCCAAGGAGGAAGGCCCGGATCTGGCCGTATCGCTGCACAGCCACGGCAATCCGCCCGCCGTGCTCCGCCCGGCCTACGTTCCCCTGGAAATCCAGGCCGACGCGAGCAAGCTGGCCGAGCGGTGCGGCGCCCTGTTGGCCGAGCGCGGCCTGCCGCACGCCCAGCCCTTCAAACCCGCCCCCGAGCAGGGCAGGATCCCCGCGCCCTTCAATCTGACCAGCGCCTTGTACCACGTCAGCGGCGCGACGGCCTTCACCTTCGAATCGCCGACCGGGATCACCGGCGAGAAGTGGTGCCAGGTCACGCCCGAGCAGTTGCTCGACATCCAGCTCACGCTCTACCTGGCCATGATCGAGCACGCGCTGGAGGCCAAGCAGGACGATCGCCAGCCATAGCGATTCCGTGGGGTCGAGGCGCGGGGTGCGATCATGCCTCGGCTTGCGCGAGCCTTGCCTCCGTCTCGGGCGACTCGTCCCCCGAGTCGGCCAGCATGCGGTCCTCCACGCCCAGGCGGAGCTTGAGCTCCATGTAGGCGCAATACACGGTGGGCACGATGAACGTGGTGAACGGTTCGGCGAGCATCCCGCCGAACACCGGCAGCGCCATGGCCCGGGCCACGTCCGCGCCGCGCCCGGCGGAGAGCATGATCGGCAACAGCGCGATCAGCGTGGTCAGGGTCGTCATCACGCAGGGGCGGATGCGTTTGAGGCCCGCCGCGTAGATCGCCTCGCGGAGCTGGTCGATGTCATCGATCTTCGTCTTCTCGAGCGACTGCTTGATGTAGGTGGCCATGACCACGCCGTCGTCCACGGCGATGCCGAACAGGGCGATGAACCCCACCCACACGGCCGTGTTCACTTCGACGCCCGCCACGGCCAGCGCGATCATGCCGCCGGCGAACGCCACAGGGATGCCCGAGAACACGACCAGGGCGATGGAGAGATTGCGGAAGCCCAGGTAGATCAGCAGCAGGTTGATCAGAAGCACCAGGGGCACGATCCACATCAGGCGGCGGTTCGCTTCGATCTGGTTTTCGAAGGAGCCGACGGCCTCGAGTTCGAAGTTGCCCTCGGGAAACTCCAGGTCGCCCTCGGCGCGCCCCGCACGGAGCGACTGCATGACCGACTCCACGGTCTCCAGATCCCCCGCGGCGCCGGAGGGCGAAAAGGAGACGTGGGCCACCAGCCGAGCGTCCTCGCTGTTGATCGCGCCCGGGCCCCACGTGGTTTCGATGTGGGCCAGTTGGCGCAGCGGGACCACTTCTTCGGTCTCGGTGACGACGGCGACCTCGCCCAGCTTGTCGATCTGTTCACGGAGGTCGCGGCGATAGCGGACCTGGATCGGATAACGCTCGCGTCCCTCGTAGGTCGTTGTCACGTCCACGCCGCCCAGGCCCGCGGCGACGACCTGGTTGACCGTCATCGTGGTCATCCCGTACCGGGCGGCTTCGTCGCGATCGACCTCCAGCTCGTAGTACGGCTTGCCCAGCACGATGTCGGGATTGACCGTGCCCGGGTTCACGTAGCGATCTCGCTTCAGGTGTTCCGCGACCGCGCGCGACGCCTTGGCCAGTCCATCGAGGTCGTCGCCGTAAATGCGGACCGCCATCGACGCCTTGATGCCACTTTGGAGCATGACGACGCGGCCCTCGATCGGTTGCAGCGGCGAGGCCGGCGTGACGCCGGGCAGCGTGGCCACGCGGTTGATCTGGTCCCAGATGTCGCGCGCGGAGACGCCCCGGCGCCACTGATCGGGCGGCTTGAGCATGACGTAGGTCTCGATCATCGCGGCCGGCGCGGGATCGAGCGCCGAGTCCACGCGCCCGATCTTGCCCAGCACGTTCTCGACCTCGGGGATCTGCCGGATCATCGCGTCCTGCGTTTGCAGCACCTCCATGGCCTGGTTGAAGCTGGCGGCCGGGTAGAGGCTCGGCATGTAGAACCAGCTTCCCTCGTCCAGCGCGATCCAGTCGTCGGTCTCCAGCCCGGTGAACGTGTGTTTGGCGGAGACGTAGCCCGGCACCTCGTTGAGCTCGGCTCCGAGGGCCCGGAACACCTGCTCGACGGGCCGCAGCACGGCCGGCAGGCCGAACCACGCCCCCGCGCCCACGAGCAGCACGATCGCCGGCAGCGAGAGCATGGCCGCCTTGTGTTTCAGGGCCAGCCGAAGCCGGCCCGCGTACAACCAGCGCACCAGGCGGCTCACGGGGCTCTCGTCCATGGGGCGGATCCTCTCGAGGCTCATCCACCATCCGACACAGAAGCCCGCGGCGGCCAGGACGGCCGTGGCCCAGAGTAGTGGAACCGGCGTGTACGCCGCCACCTGCTCGCCCCACACGAAGTAGCCCACAGCCGCGGCGAGGGCGGCCAGGACCGTTCCCCCGGCCGCCCCGCGGAGCATGGAGGGCCGCGAGCTTCGCAAAAAGATGCGACACAGCACGGGGACGACCGTGACGGCCACGATCAGGCTGGCAACCAGTGCGAAGGTCTTGGTCCACGCCAGCGGCGCGAAGAGCCGATGGTCGCGTCCGGTCAGGAAGAACACCGGCAGGAAGCTGACGACCGTGGTGCTCACGGCGGTGATGACCGCCGGGACCACTTCGGCCGCCGAGCGGTGGATGGCCGCAAGCCGGCCCCGCTTGCCGCCCGGGGAGCCCGCCGACTCCCACTCGGCCAATCCTCCGTAGATGTTCTCCAGCACGATGATCCCCATGTCCACCATCGTGCCGATGGCGATGGCGATGCCTGCCAGCGACATGATGTTGGCATCGACGCCGAAGAGGTTCATCGCGATGAAGGCCATCAGCACGGCCATGGGCAGGGTGATCGCGATCACGATGCTGGCGCGGACGTGGAGCAGGAACAGGCTGACGACCGCGATCGTGATCGCGATCTCGTCGGTCAGCACGTCGGTCAACGTCTCGACGGTCTCGTTCACCAGCGCGGTGCGATCGTAGATGCCGCGGATCTTCACGCCGCCGAGCTCCGGCTCGATCGAGGCGATCTTCCCCTTAACCCGGTCGATCACCGCCCGGGGGTTCTCGCCATAGCGCATGACCACCACGCCGCCCACCGCCTCGGCCCCGTTGAAGTCGAGCGCGCCCCGCCGGAACGCCGGGCCGATCTGCACCTGGGCGACGTCGCCGATGCGAACCGGCACGCCCTGGCGGGTGAGGACGACCGTCTTCTCGATCTGCTCGCGGGTTTCCGCCTCGCTCTTGCCCGCGCCGATGAAGCCCTTGCCGCGGACCACGTATTCCATGCCGCCGGCCTCGACCGTCTTGGCGCCCACGTCGATATTGGAGGCCTTGACGGCCTCGATCACCCGGCTCAGCGCCAGCCCGTGAAACCGCAGCTTGTCCGGATCGACGTCCACCTGATACTGCTTCACGTAGCCGCCGATCGAGGCGACTTCGGCCACGCCCTCCACGGACTGGAGCGAATACTTGACGAAGAAGTCCTGCAGGCTTCGCAGCTCGGCCAGGTTCATGCCCTCGGGCGGCTCGAGCACGTAATAGAAGATCTGGCCGAGCGCCGTGGCGTCGGGGGCGAGCGTGGGCGTGACCTCGTCCGGCAGCCGGCCGGCCACGGTGGTCAACTGCTCGGCCACGCGCGAGCGCGCCCAGTAGAAATCCGCGTCGTCGGCAAAGGTCACCTGCACGAAGCTGAAGCCGAACATGCTCTTGCCCCGCACGCTCTCGGCGCCGGGCACGGCCTGGAGCGCCACCGAAAGCGGGTACGTGATCTGATCCTCGATGTCCTTGGGCGAGCGGCCCGTCCATTCGGTGAGCACGATCACCTGGTTCTCGCCCACGTCGGGAATCGCGTCGATCGGCACCTCCTGCATGCTGTACCAGCCGCAGGCGACCACCGCCGCGCAGCCGATGAGCACCACGAGTCGCTCTCGCAGGCAGAAGCTCAACAGGGCGCTGGTCATGGCGAGACCTCCCGCTCGTTGGGCGCTTCGGGCGGCTTGTTTTCTTCGCTCGGCTTCTGCCTCCGCTTCTTCGCCGCCTCCAGCACGGCGAGGTATTTGTCAGGATCGTCCAGCAGCGGCTTGCGGCAGCCCTCGCAACAGATGAACACCGAGCGTCCGTCCACCTGCACCTTCTTCGGTGGGCCCATCGACCCGAGCGGGGCCTTGCTCACCGGGCAGATGCGCTGCAGGCGGGCGAGCCTGCGGTCCTCTTCCGAGAGCCTGGCCAGGGCGGCATCGATCGTGGCGTCCTGGCTCTCCTCCTGCGAAGTCTGCGCCTTGGCTGGGTCGATCAGCGACGGTTTGCCCGAAAGCTGCATCTGCGAGTCGATCAGGAAGTTGCCGTTGGTCGCCACCTCCTCGCCGGCCTGGACGCCGTCCAGCAGGACGATCTCCTCGCCGACGCCTGGCCCGAGCGCGACCTGGCGCAGCTCGAATCGGCCGGGCTCCGTCTCCACGTACACGACGCTGTGATCGCCGGCCATCAAGACGGCGCTGCGGGGCACGACCAGCTCCTTGCGGTCGGCGACGGGCTCCGAAGTGAATCCCAGCCGCGAGGCGGGGACGAGATCGATGCCGCAGACCTTGCATTGGCCGGGGCCGTCCTCGATCACGTGGGGATGCCTCGGACTGACCCACTTGCCGGCCAGCTCCGGGTCGTAGATGAGGTCCGCGGTTTGGCGGCCCGTGACCACAGGTGCCTTGATCCGGGCCGTGGCATAATCGCCCACCTTCAGACGCCCGTCCTCGTTCTTCAACACCACGCGCACGCCGATGGTGCGGGTTCGCGGATCGACGGTCGGATCGATGAAGGCGACGCGCCCGGCAAACGTCTCGCCCGGCAGCGACTCCACTTGGGCCTGGACACGCTGCCCATAGCGGACCGCGGCCGCGTGCTCAGGAAAGAGTTCCAGCATCAGCCACACGGTCGACAGATCGGCCAGGCGGTAGATGGCCTGCCCCGTCTTCACGTACTCCCCCTCGGCAGCCAGGCGGTCGATGACCGTGCCGTGGATCGGCGCGACCAGCTTGATGCGCGTCTCCGGCCGGCCGGTTCGCTCGAGCTGCTCGATCTGCCGTGGCGTCATGCCAAGGTCGAGGAGCTTCTGCCGCGCGCTGGCCGCCAGGTCCTGGGAGCTCAGCGTGCCTGCATAGAGGGGCGACTTCGTATCCCGGGCCGCTCGCTGGGCAGCCAGGAGCTCGCTCTGCGCCGCGTACAGCTCGGGCGAGTAGAGAAGCGCCAGCTCGTCTCCCCGGCTGACGATCACGCCCGTGTAGTCGGCGTACAGCCGATCGATTCGTCCGTCCACGTACGCGGCGAGCATCTTCAATTTGCCTTCGTCGTAGCTGATCCTTCCCACCGCGCGAATCGGCCGCGTGACGGCCTTCGACTGGACTGGGGCCGTTTGGATGTTGGCCACGCGGCGAGTCGCCGGATCGATGGTGATCGCCCTCGCGTCGCCCCCGCTGCCGCCGGCCGAAGTCGGGCGCAGCTCCATGCCGCACACGGGGCACCGGCCAGGCTCGCTCAGGGGCGGGGTGCACATCATCGGGCAGACGTAGAGAGTGCCGCCGGGCTTTGCAGCCGCTTGGGGCTGAGCCTGCCCGCCCCCGTCGCTTTCGATCCATCCGAGGCGCTGCGCCACACCAAGTGTGACGATCAGCAGGATGCCCGCGCCCAGGAGAAGCGCGGGCCTGAGCAATAGCATGAACCCCGCCAGGATCGCGCGCCACCCGTTGGATTTGGCTTGTTCGGTCATTCTGTCCCTCGCAGATCGTCGAGGAGTTGCTGGTACGGTCGTCTCGCGCCGTCTCCCGTTGCATATCGCGTGCCGCTGCGCTCCGCGCGGCACGGGCGCAGGCGACCGTGTTGCGGGCCGTATGCAGTGAGAATGGCGAGGGCCAGCGCTGCTTCGCCGGGCGTGGACCGAGGGCTGGCGCCACGGGGGGCGCGCACCTCGCCTGTCAGCCCGCGGCTCAGAGCGTGAACCGGCAGAGAAGCACGCATTTCTGCGCGCCCGACGGGAAGAAGGCAGAGTTGGCCTCGACGCCGCGTTGGGGGGTCCCGCTGGGAGGTACGACGGCCCTTGAGAGGCTGAGATCGACTGCCAAAGCCAGGTCGGACTGGCTGCGCCCATTGTCGGGGTCCGGCGCGGGCTGCGGCGTCGGGGATTCACTGCGCGCCGCGCACTGGCAGTCCGACCCGCACGGGCAGCCGGTACTCAGGCCTGGCTCGGTGGAGGCCTCGCAGCAGGCGGGCACCGATCCGCGCGCGCGGCCCGATGAGCAACCACAATCGATCGCCCACGACGTCTGGAGCGGGGTCGCAATGGCCGTCAGCCAGATCAGCAGGGTTGATGTGCTCTTCTCGCGCACGAACGTACTCCCGAGTTTCGACCTCAAGCAGCCCCGCGGAGCGGATCGGCTTACGGGCCGCGGAGTAGCCCTCCACTTGCGGAATTGTATCCGCGAGACTCTCACGCGGTTGGCGCACAGAACCCCGGCCCGCGGCGGTTTCGCCATGCGCGGCCTGTTTCAACGCGGATCTCCGGCCGCGCCCCCCCCACCGGAATGCGTGGGCCGCGCGATTGCACTCCTGGCGGTTGGGACGCAAGTCATTGTTTAAGTTTAACTTACAAAGGTTCGTCGTGTGGCTGCGACGGGCCGAAGCGATCGTTCCGCAAATGCCGAAGATAGGAAAGAGCCGGAGCCTGCGATTTCTGCCGGGTCGGCGTCTTCTCGGGGAGACAGGAATGAGACTTCTTGGGCACGCGCTCGTTGCGATGGCGTTAATGCGGGCAGGTGTCGGCCTGGTGTACGGGCAGGACCCGAATGATGCGAACACTCACGGGGTGCCAAGCGATCGGAGATTCGATTCCGCACCAAGCGAGTCCGTTGCTCCCGCGGCGGAGGCGGCGGGCCGTCCCGGATCGGTCGCCGGCGACCCCCGCGCGGACTTCACCGGGCCGACAGCCCTCGATGCGCTGATCGTCTTCGCAGTGGCGAACAACCGCGAGGTTCAGGCGGCGCGGTTCCGCGCGCGGTCGCTCGCCGCCCGGGTTCCCCAGGCCAAGTCGCTGCCTGATCCCACGCTGTTGACCACGGTCTTCCTCGAGGAGGTCCAGACGGCGGCCGGCCCCCAGCAGGTGGCGATGAGCCTTTCCCAGAAGTTCCCGTGGTTCGGCAAACGGGCGCTGCGCGGTCAAGTCGCCCAGTACGATTCGATGGCCGCCTTCTCGCGCGTCGCATCGACCGAGCTGCGGGTCATCGAGCAGGTGAAGCTCGCCTACTTCGACCTCTACTTCGCACAGCGCGCGGTCACCGAGACTCGGAGGCTGGAGCGACCTCTGGAGGACGTGATCGCCGTCGCCAGGACGAAGTACGAGGCCAGTGCCGGCAAGGTGGGGCTGGAGAGTGTCTTTCAGGCGCAAGTGGAGCTGGCCAGACTGAAGACCGACCTGGTCAAGCTGGAGGAGGCCGTGCGCCAGGCCCAGGCTCGCCTGGCCGGCGCGATGCACCTGCCGCCCCGCACGGAGATCGTGGCCGTGCCGCGGATCGATCGCAGCCGAGTGGAAAGCCAGGCGGAGACCCTCGTGGGACTGGCCGAGACGTGCCAGCCCGAGTATCAGGCGCTGCGCCGGGAGTTGGCCCGCGATCGAGCGGCCGTGGACCTGGCGACTCGGGAGTACTGGCCCGACGTGGCCACCAGCTTCAACTGGTACGAAATGGGCGACCGGGGCCTGAGTCCGGTGGCGAACGGCCGGGACGCCTACTCGATCGGCGTAGGCGTCAACCTCCCGATCTACCGGCAGCGCCTCCACGCGGCCGTGCGGGAAGCGGAAAGCAACCTGTGCGCCACGGCGCGTCGCTATGACGCTACTCGCGATCGGTTCCAGATCGAAATCGAGACGCTTCACTCTCAGTTCCGCGAGCATCATCGAACGATGGCGATCCTCCAGAGCGAGATCCTCCCCCGCGCCGAGGAGACCCTCGGCCTGGCGATGGAGTCTTACCGCGCTGGCCGCGCGGAGTTCCAGCAACTCATGGACGTGTACCGCACCCTGCTTCAGTATCGGATCGAACGCCACCGTCATCTGGCTCTCAGCGAACAGGCGTTGGCCTCGCTGGAGCGCGCGGTCGGTTGCGCGGTGACTTCCGGACAGGGCGTTGCGCGCCAGTGAAGTCCGCAACGCGCTCCGCATCGTGAACGAGAAGCAGCACGTCCGCCTCAACTACCAATCCACGAACGGGGGCTGGATCGTGCTCCAGCCGAACATGGACGTTTCCAGCTTCAAGCCGGTCGGCTGGCACGCCCTGCGCCCCGCCTTTTCGCCACGGGAAGCGCAAGGGCTCGACACGACGGCTTCCGCCACCGGCCGCTGGCCCCTTAACGCGTCGGGTCGGCCAAGCCATCTCCAGGCACGCGACTGGAGCCCGTTGCCCATGCACGGCGCCGTGAGTAGCGCTGCCACCGACCCACGCAAAAGGGCATCGAGGCCATCGGAGGCCACGACTCACTTGTAACACGCGATGACGCCCGACCGGAGACTGAGCACGACACGACCACGCGCGGCGCACATGCCGTCGAAGACCGGGGGCGCCTCGATGGACATCCGCGAGAGGCCCTCGCCGGTGGCGGCATCGACGACGCCCAGCAGGCCGCCTTCCTCTCCCCGCAGGATCCCGGAATCGAAGAAGCCCCGGGCAGGCGGCCCGGCCAGCACCAGCCTCCCGGCTCTTTCCTGCTCCTTGTGGCCGGCGCCGGTGAGGATCATGGCTCGGACCATGATCGGAGACTCGGGGTCGGACCAGACCGTGTTTGCCCGGGCCTGCCTGCGTCGCGCCGCCCCCTTCCCACCGGCCCGCGCGGAATCACCGCCGGGTTCGGCACCATCGACCGTGACACAGAACAGGTGATAGGTCTGCCGGTCCGCGCGGCCGTAGCCGTAAACGCGCAGTCCGTCGCAGACCAGAAGCCGACCGGCGGGATCGCCTCCCGATCGGCCGATGCCGCCTCCCGGCCCGTTCCGGAACCGGGTGCCGTAGATCGTGTAGTAGCGATGCCACCAGGTGTCGTCGAGGAAGCCCCCGACGCTGTACAGGTGCTGCTGCGGCTGGGCGATCATCTCGCCGTCGAGCGACAGACGCGTCTCGCGCACGAAGAGGGACTCGCCCTTGCTCGACGGGATGTCGTACAGCAGGCCCGGCATGTAGAGATTGTCGATCGTCTCTTCGGCCTGCCGCCCGGTCTTCAGGTCCCGCGAGCAGATCTGCTTGATCCGCTGCGGAAGGCCAGTCAACGCATCGAGCTTGACGAAGTACATGCCGCCGTCGAGGTTCGAGCTGCGGCCGGCCAGGGCGAAGACCGATCCCTCGCGGACCAGCACGCTTCCCGGGACGGGCCAGGCCGATTCCAGTTGATCCCGGGCCACGATGGACGTCTGCTGCGGCGCCCCCAGGAATCGCCAGATCAGCTCGCCGTCGTCGGCACGGAGGCATTGGATCGCGCCGTCGGCCGACCCGAAATAGACCCGGTTGCCCCAGTACGTGGGCGGGGAATCGACCCGGGCGCCGGCGACGTGCGACCAGAGGATTCCGCCCGTGTCCAGATCGAGTGCGTAAACCGTGTGGTCATCGACCGCGCTGACGAACACCCGACCGTCGGCCGAGGTCGGAGCGCTAAGCCGCCCCCGCAGCGGCCGGCGCCAAGCCAGCGCCGGCTGCTCCGGCCCCGACCCGTTCGTGCAACCGCTTCGCGCGTTGTCGCGGCGATACGTCGGCCAGTCTTTGGAAATCGCGTCGAGTTTCCGGTCCCTCGAATCGCCGTACGCCGGCCCTTTGCGGAGGCGCGCGACCGTGTCCTTCTCCCACACGGCTTCCTTCCGGCTGCTGTAGGCGAAGAAGCCGTTGACCTTGCTGGCGTTGTAGCACGTGCAGGGATGCGGGGGCGTGTAGAGCAGCCCGTTCGCCGGCATCACGCCGTACTGGCAGGCGCCTCGCGTCCAGTTGTGACGCAGGCTGGGACCGCCCGTGAGATCGATGAGCTCGATGCCGGTCCGTCCCATGATGATGTGGCGTCGGGTGGCCTTGTTGCGGAAACAACGGTGATGATGGGCCCGCGTGAACGCTTCGGCGGCGTCGATCGTTTTGGTCACCTCGCCGGTGCGGAGGTCTCGCCCGGCGACCTTCTCGATGTAGAAGTCCTCGCCGAATTCCTTGGCCAGGATGGGCCGCGTCCGCTCGAAGAAGAATCGGGCCGGGCCGCGCGAGACCCACGCCATCTCGTCGATCACGAAGATATCGACGGCCCCGTGGAAACACTCGGCCGCTTCGTCCTGCCAGAGCACGTCGCCCTCGTCCGCCGATAGCGCGGTAACCATTGCCAGACCGCCATGCTGCAGCATCCCGGACACCAGGGCCGGGTGCTTCTTCCATCGCTCCGGGTATTCCACGGCGCGATCGCCGCACAGCACGACGCCCTGGTGATGTACGATCGTCGGTGCGGACCAGGAGGGCCTCTTGGATACCGACGGAAGCGGCTTTCGCCAGGCGAGCTTGCCGGTGGGCCGGTCGAGCGCGACCATCGCCTGCCCGTCGTGAAAGAAGAGGCAGCGCTCGCCGGCGGCGAGTGTCGCCGGAAGGACGCTGGCGCAGGGCCCTTCGCGATTCTCCCAGAGGATTTCACCGCTCTCGGCGGCAACGGCCAGAATCCTCCGCTGTCTCGCGTCCTCGGTCGCCGAGGCGACGAGATACAGCGTGCCGCCCGAGCAAAGGATCTCGTCGACGCCCTCCGTGCCTTCGTACGTCTTCTCCGTAGCGCCCGTGGCTGCATCCAGGCGCAACAGCGGACCTCCGTAGTTGAGCGCCACGTAGACCCGGTCGCCAACGGCCACCAAACGCCGCGGCAACTGCACCGGCCCGCTGCGGAAGCCGGTGCGCGTCGATTGCCAGGCCTCGATCGGCCGCTCCCACAGCGTCACGCCGTTGAAGGCATCGCGGGCGATCAACCGCCACTCGGCAGCCAGTTCGATCGAAAGGGCCGGCGCGCGGTCCTCGATCGAGAACAACCGACCGCCGGCGGTCACCATGGCGCTGATGCTCGCCAGGCGATCGTGATGACGGCCGTAAACGGGATCCGATACCCATTGGAGACACCGCGGAGGTCCGGTCACCCGATCGTTCGACACCGCGTTGTTGTCCGGCCCGTGCAGGAAATGGTTCCACTCGTCCAGATCCTCCGGCCAGGCCTTGCGGCGGGTCTCCAAGATGGCACCTTCGTTGGCGGGATCCAGCGTGACGCACACGCCGCCGGGCCGCAGCACGCGCAATGACTCTTCTTCGTCGACCGACGTGGGACCGCAGGAGACCAGAAGATTGACCAGATTGTCGGCGTACGGCAGCCGTTTGCCGTCGAACACTGCAGCCGACACTCGCCCGCACAGCCCCCGCGACCTGAGGTACTTGCGCGTCTTCCGGACGACCGCCGCATCGGTATCCACGCCCTGAACGAGGAGTCCCTCGTGGGCGCCCAGGGCGGCGAGCAAGCCCCCGTCGCCGCAGCCGACCTGAACCGCCAGTCCGCGATGGATGCCGGACGCCCCCAGCACACGCTCCACCGACTGTTCGGCCGCTTGTGAAGCGTGTTCTGCCGGTGCCGAAGCGCCGGTCGTAAACGCGAGCAGTACCGCCCCCAGGATGGCGCATCTCATGGTCGTCTCCCAGTCTGGTCGATCGGCGTCTGCCGATCAGGGGTCTTGGCCGGTTCGCGATGGTCGTCAGCACCGGATCGCCCGGCCGTCAGGGACAGCCCGGCGGGCCACCATCGACCCTTTCAAGATACGCTTTCCGGGCCCGTAACGCGACCAGATCCGTCTTCCAAGGCTGACAGGTGTTTGCGGAGGGCGGGCCCCAATTCCTGCTGCGGGCCCTCCCAGGATCGCGGAAGGCGATCCAGCTGCCGGAACGGGCGTCGCGTTTCGCTCCGCAAGTAGCGAAACGGAGACTCTCCGCGGCCCGGAAAGCGAATCAGGTCGGGGAAGCCGGGCAAGTGGACGCGGCGGCCATGTGGGCTTTCCGCTCCCAGAACAGAGCCAGGCGCGGACGTCCGGCCCGGGCAAACGCGACTTGGGCCGCCCTCACCCCTGCGCCCTCTCCCGCCGGGTGTAGAAGAGTGAAGGTGCTTGGCGCCCCTGCGAGGCTCACCCGCCGGCAACGTCCAGAACGATCCGCCGGTAATCATACATCGGGGCGATCTCGCTTCGGTCCCGGACTTGGAGGATCACGTGGATCTGCTTGCCGCGGGCGGCCTCGGGCACGCGCACGGCGGCCTTGGCCTGAGAGGACCTTTCCAGCGGTACGTCGCCCGTGAAGGTGCCTGCCTCGGCATAGAGGAACCAGCGGAAGTCCAGCGCGTCGCCGTCGGGGTCGTTCGAGGCGGAGGCATCGAGCGTGTGCGGACCCGGCTCCACCTTGAGGCGGAGGATGCGGTCCGTCTGGTCGCCGGCCACCGCGGCGATCGGATTGTGGTTCGCCTCGCCGTAGGGATTGACGCACCAGTCCATCCGGCAGCGCAGGTCGTTGTACATCGCCTGGCGCCAACGCCAGACGGGCGCGTAGAGGCTCGTTCGCTTGTCTCCGGTTTGCGGATCGGTCCAGGTGTCGGCGGCGGGCACGAAGACGGAGAACGGGGCGCAGTCGGCTTCGTCCTTCTTGACCGAGGCGTGCCGCGACCAGACGTCCTTCTGCCGCGTCGTGCCGAACCGCCCGCCCCAGCCGCCCCAGCCGGGATGGTCGGGGTCGTAGAGGCCGCGGTTGGCCAGGCCGATCCAGGGCGTCGTGCCGCCCCCTTCGAGAAACGCCAGGCGCTTGCCGAAGCGACGGTCGGGATAGAGGGCCCCCAGCGGTCCGTGCCCCGTCTGGACGTGCTCTTTCGCCCAGGCGTGCTGGCCGTCGGCATCGGTCGGGTGCGGCTGCCAGGCGTTGGGCCCGATCGACTCGGGATCGCCCGGCCTCGCCTCCCAGGAAGGGCCTCCGTACGCGTAGGTCTGGTAGTTGCTGCGCAGCCACTCGATTTCCGGAAAGCGGTGGCAGATCCACGCCCCCGCGTTGTCCTGCGCGCCGTTCTCGTACACCTGGAGCCGGGCCAGCGCGGCGGCGAGCTCCTCGGAGGAATGCTTCGCCTGGAAGTCGAGCAGCGCCTGGGCGAGCGTGTTGGAGCCGGCGTTGACCACCACGTGCAATCGCCGCGGATCGTCGCGCTCCAGCGCCCGGACGAGGAGTCTCGAACCGGGGCTGGACTTGCCCTGGCCCGCGTCGGCGATCCCGTAACCCGGCTGGCCCGGGGCGGTGATGCTGTGGAGCCGCTCGGGCGACGGCCAGCCCTTGGCGTGCTGGCGCAGGTTGCCCACGACCTTGGCGTAGCCGTCGATGAGCTTGTGGAACAGATCGGGGCGGACCTTCTGTTTCTTCGGGTTTTTGTGGCTGGGGCTGAGGAACTTGCCGGTCACGGCCAGCAGCCCCTCGAGCTCGAACTCGTTGGCGTACATCAGCATGTGGACCATCTGCTGCTCTTCATCCGGCTCGTTTCCCATGTCGGCGAGGATGATCAGCCGCGGCTTCTCCGGCAGCCGGGGCGCGGCCGCATGCGAGCGAGGCGCCGGGCCGCTGAGGAGAAGCGTGGAGGAGAGGAAGAGGACTGCCGGGACGCATATCGCAGCATCTGGGAGCAAGCGGCGCATGGGAGACCTCGATGGAGACGGAAAACCGTACGGTGGGCACGCCGGCACCAGGCGGACAAGGTACCAGAAAAGGCCCTTGGCACCAAGTTGGGGAAATCCGGGAAGACGAGCAGTAGCGGCCTGCGTGCCAGCGCGTGCTCGCGCGGCGTGCCTGCGGATCCCGGGCTGACGACTCCTCCTCGCGCCGCTCTCACCCCCGGCCCCTTTGTCGCGAATGGAAGAGAGAAGGGGGGCAATTTCGGCCCCTATCCCGGTCGCCCCGTCACGCGCGCACCCCGCCACTCTCCGCCGGGGTGGCCTGGCCGGCGACCCACTGCTGGCGCGAGGTGAAGATCGCGTTGGCCAGATGCTTCACCAGGGCGTGGCGATCGATCGGCTTGGTGAGGTAGCTGTCGCAGCCGGCGGCCAGGCACTCCTCGCGGTCCTGGGCCATGGCGTGGGCGGTCAGCGCGACGATCGGCGCGCGATAGCCCCGCGCGCGGAGCTGGCGCGCGGCCTCGCACCCGTCCATTACCGGCATCTGCACGTCGAGGAGCACCAGGTCCATCGGCTTGCCGTCGCGCTGGGCCGCGACCACCTTCTCAAGCGCCGCCCGGCCGTGGTCCACGGCCGCGACTTCAGCGCCGGCCTTTCTGAGGATCGCGGCGATCAGGCGCTGGTTGTCTGGTCCGTCCTCGGCCAGGAGGATCCGGCAGTCGGCCAGCGGCCTGGCGGAGGCCGTGGGCATGGGCATGGGCACGCTGGGGACCACCGCGGAGCGCGGCGGCGTCGCGGTCTCGGGCGGCTGGACGGGCAGTGCCAGGGTGAACCGGCTGCCCTCGCCCGGCGTGCTGGACGCCTCGATGCGCCCGCCCATGGCCTCGGCCATTCGGCGGCTGATGGCCAGGCCCAGTCCCGTTCCGCCCGCGCGCCGCGAGGCGGCGTTGACCTGGGTGAACGGCTCGAAGACCCTGGCCAGGTCGTCGGGGGAAATGCCGATGCCCGTATCGTGCACGGCGATGCAGAGCTCGCGCCCCGAGGGCCCGTCCGCGGTGCCCAGGTTGATGTCCACGCCCCCGCGCTCGGTAAACTTGACCGCGTTGCCGACCAGGTTGGCGAGGATCTGCTTCAGGCGGATGGGGTCGGCGGCGAAGTCCTCGGGCAGCGCGCCGTCGTAGTTGGCCACCAGCGAGAGGCCCTTGGCGTCGGCGGCGGCGTGGGTCAGCTCGATCACATCGGCCACGATCTCCGCGGGGGCGCAGGGCCGCGCGTGCAGCTCCAGCTTGTCGGCCTCGATCTTCGAGAGATCGAGCATGTCGTTGACCAGGCACATCAGGTGCTCGCCGTTGCGCTGGATCGTGGACAGGGTCTCGCGGGCGGGGTCGTCGGGGCGCTCGTGCTCGGCCAGCAGGAAGTCGGTGTAGCCGAGGATCGCCGAGAGCGGCGTGCGAATCTCGTGGCTGACCGTGGCCAGGAACTGGCTCTTGGCCGCGTTGGCCTGCTCGGCTGCCTGCTTGGCCGCCAGAAGCTCTTCGTTCGATTGCACCAGGAACGACTGCATGGCGTTGACGGACTCGGCCAGCATGGTCAGCTCGTCGCGTCCGCCCACGGCAACCTCGTCCGCGCGACCGGGATCGGCGGCGATCCGCTCCACCTGCCGGGCGAGCGACAGCAGGCGGGCCAGCACCAGGCGTTGGATCAGCCAGCGGACCAGCACCACCGTGCCGACGACCACCACCGCGAGACAGGCCAGCAGCAGTATCAGGCTCGAACGCCCCTGCGCGGCGATGGCCCGGTCGGCAACCACCTCGCCCAACAGCACGGGGTGGCCCCGGGGATCGCGAACCAGGAAGTAGCCCTGGGCCTGCCGGTCGGAGTCGATGGCCACGGACGGCTCCTCGCGGACCTCCTGGAGGTCGGCCACCCGGCGGAGGCGCCCGGAAAGATATGCGTCGTCCAGTCGGTAGATGCGGAGCACCACCTGAGCCTCGTCGGCCAGGCCCGCCACGCGGCGCTCGTCGAGGGTCCGGCCGAGGACCACGAGTCCGCGCACCGATTCACCACGCGGCGCGGTTGCGATCGGATGCACCGCGATCGCCAGCGGGCCCCTCTCGGCCAGCAGCACGCCGGCCGCGGACTCGTCCGGGCTGTGGAGGCAGGCCTGGAAGTCCTCGGTCCAGGCGCGGGCGAGCAGGTCCTCGGGAACCGGCGCGGCTTCGCCGGTCTCCGGATCGAGGGTCGTGCCGAAGCGCAACGTGCCGTCGGGGCGGAAGACCATCAACAGATCGATGCCGACGGCGGCCAGGGCCTTCTCGTCACAATTCGCGAGGGCGACCCCATCGTGTGCCCCCTCGACGAAACGGGCCATGCCGTCGCGTGTGGCCCAATCGGCGGCCAGCCGGGTCGTCCCGGCGAGCTCGCGATCGAACGCGGCCTGCGCGGTGCGGGCGCGGCGGCGGAGGTCCTCGCGCTCGACGTTGGCAAAACCCTTCCACAGGACCAGGGCGGCCACGGCAAACAGGGCGCACCCCAGTCCGCATCCGAAGAGCACCGTGATCGCCAGCGCCTTGGTTTGCAGCTTCATGTCGCGACGAGGACCCCTGATCCGACGGACCACAGGGAAGCATAGCTTCTCTGGGGAATGGGTTCGGGGATTCCGCCCGGCGGGGGCATCGGGTTACGCAGGCAAGCGCGGTTGGCGCGGCGCGAAGAGGGCTGCTGATGGCCAGGTTGTCAATGCCGCCTCACGGCAAAGGTCCGCCCCCAGGAAGCCGGGTTCCCTTGACTCTCCCCCACGGCATTGGCTTCCGGAGAAGCCATGAGCTTCAGGGCTGGTCGATCAACACTAGCTGGAAGAGAAGCTTGTCCTTATTGCCCGGCAGCGGTGCGCGATGCGCCAGGTAGGTCCGTCCTCCGGCGGCGAGCATGGGGCCTGGGGCGCAGTCGTGGACCAGGCGGCGCTCGAAGGTCATGGCCTCCAGCGGCGAGGAGGCGATCTCCTGTCCGGAGGCCGGATCAAGCCAGACGATCTCGGGACACCAGCTCTTCTTGCCGCCGAGGCGCTTCATGCGGGTATAGGCCAGCCCTCCCGGACCGCCGCAGGCGACGCCCTGGAGCGACCCTTCAACCGGCAAGCGCCACAGCACGCGGCCGTCGGCCGGATCGAGGGCCAGAAGCCCGGACCGGTCTTCGGCCACCAGGCGCCCGGCGGCCAGGCCGATCAAGCGCACCAGGCCGCCGGCGCGGGCGTCCCATCGCCTGGCTCCGCTGGCCGCCTCGAGGGCGACGATCAACTCCGCGCCGGGCACGGGCGCGAAGACGCGGTCGCCGGCCACCAGGGGCGCGGCGGCCGTGCGATAGACCGCCTCGTCGGCCCAGGGCAAACGGCGGACCCAGCGCACGCGCCCGTCCGTGTCTGCGCAGAGCACGCCGCCGGGCACCGAGGCGGCGATCGTCCCGCCCGACGCCGTCGCGCGATAAGCCGTGGCGTACTTGCCGCCCTCATCCAGCTCCACGAGCGGGACCTGGGCGAGCGCCTCGCCGGACTCCACGTCGAACTGCACGGCGCGGAGCTGCCAGAGCGTGACCTCTTTGTGGGTCGTGCGCCGCGCCGGAAGCCGCGTGGGTCGGGCCGCCTTGGCGCGCCCCGCGCCGTCGTGCGGGGCGAGGACCAAAGCCATCAGCCGATCGCCGTGAAGCAGGGGATCGGAGAGCACGTAGAGCTCGGACGGGGAGACCCACTGCGTGGTACCGCGCGCCATTCCGTGGCATCGCAGCACGAGCCCCTGGGTGCTGGCATGCCGAACGAATGCCCGCTCGCCCCGCGCGGCCGGCACGGCCGGCAGCCCGCGAGTGCCGCTGCGGCGGCGCTCGCCGAGGTGGGCCTGCCAGAGCCTCTCGCCCGACTCGGCACCCATCGCCGCGAGCAGCCAGCCGTCGCTCGCCAGCAAGCGGTTTCCCTCGATGGTGATGCCGGGACAGGGCCCCTCGGTGGCAACGCGAAGATAGCCTTCGCGCGAGGCCGAGCCGTTGTGCGCCTGGAAAGTGACCCCGGAGAGCACGCGGGCCTCGTAACGGCCGGGCGGCGGAGCGGGCGCGACGTGCGGCGCGGCGAGGCCGCCTGGGGTCGCGTCCAGGTCGAGCCCGCTGCGGCAGCTCGCAATCTCTTCAAGCAGCCGCTCGAATCTCGTGGCCGAGAGCTGCGCCGCGCCGATCTCGACCTCGACGGCGACCGGCTCGCCTCCGGCACGGCCCGTCATGGCCCGGGCCAGACGGACTCGTGCCCGAAGCACTGGGCGGACGCTCGGATCGGCTCCTTCCAGGGCGATGCGGTAGCGCTGGACCGCCTCGTCGAAGCAGCCGCGGGCCAGGGCGCGGTCGCCGAGCCAGCGCGAGGCCTCCACCGCCGCTCCGGTCCCCCAGAGCTGCTCGGCCACGGTGCGGATGGCCGCCGCGTCGCCCGCGGCCATCGCGGCGCCGAGGCGCAGGCTCGCGCGCTCGCCGTAGTCCGCGCGAAGCCGCTGGCGAACCTGGGGGAAGTCGCGCATCAGGCGGCGGAGCATGGTCTCGTAGGAGACCAGCAGATGCGGGTCGTCGGGGTGGGCAATGAGTCCGCGATCGGTGCCCGTGGCCGCGCCGAAGATCAACTGCGCGGCGTCGCCCCAGGCCTCCTGGTGGAGCACCGTCTGCAGCTCGTTCCAGACGTTGTAGCCTTCCTTGGCCCAGGTGTGAAGGATCGGGTGGGACGGCTCTTCGATCTCCGGGGGAGGAGGCAGTTGCGGCTGGGGGGGCGCGGCCGGCTCTTGTGGCGGGCCGTCGCCGGCGGCGGGCTCCAGCGGCATGGGGCCGAGCGGATCGGTCGCGTCGCCGGCGGTCTGCGCCTCGGCGGTCGATGCCGGCGCGTGCGAAGACGGCGCCGTCGGGGCGGCCCCAGCGATGAAGCGGCCCAGGCGATCGGCCAGCAGGTTCACGGCGGCGAGATCGTGCCGGGCCCGGAAATAGGCGCGGCTCAGCCGGGGAGCGACGGCGGTGAACCACAACAGCAGCGTTCCCGCCAGCCCGACCGCCATCCCCACGCCGAACCATCGGAGGCGCCTGCCGGACAAGGCCACGTCGCGCCAGGCGGTCGAAGCGGGCGTGGGGGCCGTCATGCGGGGGCCTATATCTTCTCGTGTTGTTGCCCGGCGCCGGGGCGCGCGATAGCATGAGCGCAGAGGCGACCTTGAGCAGGATTCGATCTATCATAGGACGGCTCCCGTGAACCTTCCAGGCACTCCCGCGATGGTGGCCGCCGCGGCCTTGGCGGTCGCTGCGGCCGCAGGCGTCGCACCGGCCGAGGAAGCGGTCCCGCCCGAGCCATGCGGGAAGCTGCTCGTGGAGGCCACCACGCGGTTTCCCCGCAACGGCGAGGGAACGTTCGTCAAGCTCCCCTCCGGCGAGCTAGCCTATTACTACGGCGCCTGGCCGAGCACCAGTGACGCCGCCCGCCAGACCTGCATCGCCCGAATCGTCTCGCGCCAGGGCGGTCGCACCTGGTCGTCGCCGGAGATCGTGCTTCGAGAGGAAGGGCAGGATCTTTACCACCCCGGCGCCGTGCGCGCCGCCGACGGTACGCTGGGCCTGGCCTACACCCGGCGGCGCTCCGGCACCCGGCAGGCCGAGAAGGTCTTCCGATACTCGTCCGACGACGGGCGCTCGTGGTCCGACGAAGTGGCCGTCTCCGACGGGCAGTGGAAATACTACACCACCGGGGCGCACGACCGGCTGGTGCGCCTGGAGAGCGGCCGCCTGATCACTCCCGTGTTTTACGCGCAGCTCAACTCGCCCGAGCGCGTCGGTGGCAAGCCGGTGGCCGCGGCGATGGTCTTCTCCTCGGACGACCACGGGCGGACCTGGAATCGCGGTACGCCCGAGCCGCTGTACATCCGCGACGGCAAGCGGGACCCCCATTGCGAGGAGCCGTGCATCGTGGAGGTCGAGCCCGACGAGCTGTTGATGGTGTTCCGTACGCTGCGGGGCTTCCTTTACGAGTCGCGCTCCGAGGACGGCGGCCGTACGTGGACCGGCCCGTGCAGATCGCCGCTGGCCAATCCTCGGGCTCCGGCCCGGCTGGAGAAGATCCCCGGGCGCGACGCGATTCTCGTCGTCCACAATCCGGATACGGCGCGCGACGGATGGCATCGCGGCGCGCGGCTTCGGCTGGTGGTGCGCACCAGCCGCGACGGAGGCCGGACGTGGAGCGACGCCCGTGAGCTGGAGCACTCGCGCCGGGACCATTGGTACGATTACCCAAGCGTGCTCTGGGACGGCGATGTGCTGCACCTGGCCTACCGCTCGGTGCCCCGTGGCTCGAAGGGGTGGAAGCGCGTGGACGTCTTGTACCAGCGGGTAACGCGGGAGCTGGTGCTTCCGTGACGGCGAACGGTGAGTGGTGGGTGCGAGCTTTCCCCTCTCCCACCTGCGGGAGCGGGGCCGGGGGTGTGGGCGGAGCGAGACTCCCGAAGTCTTCGCGACTTCGGAAGTCGGGGTTGAGGTCACTCAGGTTGAATCCGAGGCGTCTGGCCCGTGTCGCAATCCGAGCCGTACCGCGAACCGCCGGGCCGCGTGGCCGGGATCGATTACGGAACCGTGCGGATCGGCGTGGCGCTGAGCGACGCGGGTCGCAGGATCGCCAGCCCGCACGAAACATACACGCGCCGCGACAGGACTCGGGATGCTGAGTACTTCCGCCGCCTGGCAAGCGAGGAGAAGGTCACCCTGTTCGTGGTCGGGCTTCCAGTGCACCTCGACGGCCGGGAAAGCCAGAAGTCGGTCGAGGCCCGGCACTTCGCCCGGTGGCTCCAGGAGTGCACGGGCGTGCGCGCGGTGCTGTTCGACGAGCGTTTCACCTCGGCCTATGCGGAACAGATGCTTCTGGCGGCCGACATGACCCGCAAGCGCCGCAAGCAGCGCATGGACAAGCTGGCCGCGCAGATCCTCTTGGCGGCCTTCCTCGAAGCCGGATGTCCCAACGCGGTCGAGCCCGGCGCCCTGGATGACGCCCCATGACGGCCCTGGTCTTCGGCTGCGGTTACGTGGGCCGTCGCGTGGCGGCGGAGTGGGCTGGGCCCGGCCGCACGGTCCACGCCGTGACACGTAGCCGCGATCGGGCCGCGGAGCTTGCCCGCGAGGGGCTGTTGCCGATCGTCGCTGACGTGACCCGGCCCGAGACACTCCGCGACTTGCCCGAAGCGGCGACCGTGCTCTACGCGATCGGCTACGACCGCCGCGGTGGGGCGTCGCGTGAAGCGGTGTACGTCGATGGTCTTCGCGCGGCCCTGGACGCCTTGCCCCCGTCGGTGGAGAAGATCCTCTACACCAGCTCGACCGGCGTGTACGGGCCGAGCGGCGGGGCGTGGGTCGATGAACTGACGCCCTGCCGGCCCGTGCGCGAGGGCGGACGCGTCATGCTGGCCGCCGAGGAGGTGCTGCGGTCCCACGCGCTCGGATCGCGCGCGATTGTGCTCCGCCTGGCCGGGCTGTACGGACCGGGGAGGATTCCGCGGCTTGCCGACCTCCGAGAGGGCAGGCCGATCGAAGCGTCCCCTGGGGGCTTTCTGAATCTGATCCACGTGGACGATGCCGCCCAGGCGATCCTGGCGGCGGAGTCGCGGGCGGCCCCGCCGCGGACCTTCACCGTCGCAGACGGAGAGCCCACGGATCGGCGCTCCTTCTATCGCTACCTGGCCGACCTCCTGGGACTGAAGCCGCCGCGCTTCGTCACGCCCTCGCCCGAGGCCCTGGCCCAACAGCGCGGCGGGGCCGACAAGCGGGTGAGCAACCGCCGCATGCTCCAGGAGTTGGGCGTCGGGCTGCGCTATCCTTCCTATCGTGAAGGGCTGGCGTCGATCGCGCGGCAGGGAGCGTAATGGCCGGTCGGGGCCCGCAGTTCTCTCACGGATCTGTGTCTGGTCGCAACGACCGCGCGATCGAGAAAGGAATCCGGATCCCAACCTGCAGCCTGGTCTGTTTGGGCAAACGGGCGAAGTTGCGCAGGCTATTCCGGACGCGACGCCGAGCCCCCGCAACCCCGTGTCGCGCGAATGCAAGTCCCGTGTTGTACGGCGTGTGCGTTCTGTACGGGATATTCCCTCAATCGGTCTGGCGGCGCGGGCCGATGCAAATGATGTCTGCGTCGGGACTGCTAGAGCGGGTCGCCCCCGCGTGGCCCCGATGCGGAAGTCATTCCAGCCTGACCCGGAGCGCGTGCGCCCCCAAGGACGGGCAAAGCGGACGCGCACCTTTCATTGGATCTACTGCGTCAGACCTTCACGAACAGGGGGAGTCGATGATTCGCCGCATACTCCTTTTGGCCCTCGCGGCCGCCGCGATCCTGGCCTTTGTGGGCGTGACCGACGCCCAGGCCCAACAGGCGTTCGACCGCCAGTGGGGCCGGACCATGAACTTCCAGGACTGGAACCGCTTCTACCACTACCCGTACGTCTACTACCCGCAAAACTTCTGGGGTCCGGACTACTACCGAAGCTCCGAAGACCTGTACTACCGCTATCCACCGGAGATGCGAATCCCCGTGTACAACAAGCGGTGGCAGAACTACTATCCGCAGCCGCGAAAGTACCACAAGGGGCATCACTTCATCCTCGACACCTTCTAAGCCGCGCCGGTCCGCGGGCGGCGGTTCACATACTCCGGGCCCCAACCGCCTTCTGAGCTGCCCTGGCAGTGGCGGCGCGGCGTACGGAAACGGGAGCGATTGGCGGCCGGGACTCCCTCCCGGCCGACACCAGGTTGTTGATGGCACGTCCTGCCGAGGCAACGGCGACCTCCCCGTTGCCTCGAGCAGGAGTGCTTTCCTTCGTGGCCGCCGACCGTTTTTTGCGGCGCCGGGCTGCTTTGCGCCGGGCCGGCACGGCCCGGACGGAAGGTGTTGCTCCACCGTGAGGCGGCGTGCGCCGGCGGATCAGAACCCACGGGCGAAGCGGTAGAGGGTCTCCGCGGCCTTCTCGAGCTGTTCCAGGCGGATCCATTCGTCGGCCGTGTGGGCTTGGCGGATCGAGCCCGGACCGAAGACCACGGTGGGAACGCCCGTCTCGGCGTAGAAGGCCGCGTTGGTGCCGAAGGGCACGCCCTTGGCGCGGCCGCGGCCCGCCACGTCGGCCGCCACCCGCCCGAGCGAGGCGGCCAGGTCGCGGCTCTCCGCGTCCGAAAGCGGCATGCCTTGGATGAACGGCGGGTCGTGCTCCAGCAGGTCGGCGTCCGAGAGGCGCTGGTTAAGGAAGTCGATGGCGTGCTGCCGGGCGGCCTGCGGTTCGTCGCCCGGGACCAGGCGACGGTCGATCTCGATTGTGCACCGGTCGGGTACCGTGTTGACGCTGATCCCGCCGCGGATGATTCCCACGCTCAAGCTCGGCCGGCCCACGAGATCATGGCCGCTGAGCGTGCCGACCACTCCGCTGGCGTACTGCTCCAGCGCGACCAGCGTGCGGCCCATTCGGTAAATGGCGTTGTCGCCGCGCTCAGGATCGGCGCTGTGCGACGCCCGGCCCAGCGCGTGCAGGCGCCACCGCACCGTGCCCTTGTGGGCCACGACCACATCCAGGTCCGTCGGCTCGGCGACCACGACGGCGTCGGGCGGCGCGGGAAACGGCCCCTCGACCTGCGGAGGCTGCCAAAGCTCACGCAAGGCCCGAGCGCCGCTGAAGCCGTACTCCTCGTTCACCGTGGCGGCCATCACCACCGTGGCCATGCCGCTGGGGCGCTCCGCGGCCAGTCGCGCGACCGCACTGAGCATGGCCGTCATGCCCCCTTTGACGTCGCAGGAACCGCGGCCGAACAGCCGGCCGTCGCGGACCTCCGGCGTGAAGGGTGGGACGGTCATGCCATCGACGGGCACGGTGTCCTGGTGGGCTTCGAGAAGCAGCAATCCGGGGGGCTCGCTACCTTCGGGGCGCCCGTCCAGCCGGACCACAAGGTTGTCGCGGCCCGGGGCCACGGTCTGGCGCCAGCTCGGAAGGCCCAGATCGGCCGCCCAGCACTCCAGATGTTTGGTGAGCCGGGCCTCGCCGCACTCCGCGCCGGGCATTTCGCGCCCCATCGGGTTGACGCTGGGGATGGCCACGAGGCGGCTGAGGGTTTCGACCAGGTCGAGGGTCATGGGCAGGGCGGCGAAGCAGGTGGGAAATGCGTCTGGCGGATGGCCGACGGCGCAGGCCGGTTGACCGATCATTGTAAGTGAATATGGTCAGCATGTTGCCGGGAGCTTCGCGCTCCCTTCGTCCAGACGGGTGCCTCCAGCCCGGTTTGGTTGCTCGTGACGGGGCGTGCGGTGCCGAATATCGGCAAAGCGACCATTTCGTCCGAAGGGGGGGTTGAGTTTCCCAGTCTTTGGATCGATATTAGATCACTGTGAGGGGCAACCCTCACGCCGTTGCCCTTCGTAGGTCCCTGCCCCGCCTACGAAGGGCCGTTTTTTTGCGCGCGTCCCATTCCGCTTCCCGGAAGCGGACGCACATCGCCTTCATCTCTCGTGGCCTCGGCCACGTTGCCCGGGCCGCGTCCTTTTCTGCGCGAATCGGGCGAAGCGCTCCACGGCGAATTGACCGCTTAGCGCACCATTCCTAGAATGCTGATGAAGTTCGCCGGCATGTAGCGGATCTTCGGTGGAGGTCACCCCTTAGGCCGGTGACTCTTTGCCGGCCCCTCTTTCGGTGCATCGCTCGAACGGTTGCCGAGCGAAGTCCGGACTCGCCTTGGGGGCTGTCGCGGTGGCGTTTCCCGCGCGGGGCCGACTCCTGCCGGCGGGGTTTCTCACTCAGGCGATGGGACGGCTATCGGCCGGGTCTGATGGGGTCTTGCCTGGGCCGCCGTCCTCCGGGAGTGGCGTCGGATGCATGAAGCCGTGTTGCCCGTCTTCCTGTTCTTCGCGTGCCTGATCGCGCTGGCGGGCCTGCTGCTGCTGTTGGGCAACCTCTTCAATCCGGCGAGGACCAGCCGGGCAAAGCAAATGCCCTATGAAAGCGGCATGGACCCTTTCCATGACACGCGGCGGCGATTCGACATCCGCTTCCACCTGCTGGCTATCGCCTTCCTGGTGTTCGACGTGGAGTTGCTGTTCCTTTACCCGTGGGCGGTGGCGGCCCGGCCGACGCCTGCGGCCGTCGCGGCGGAAGCGGCCGACGCGCCCGCGATGGCCGAGGGCATCGACGCCGCCGTGGCTTCGGGCGCGGTGGAGAGCCGCGGGCTGGTGTTCGCGGGCGTAATGGTGTTCATCGCGCTATTGGCCCTGGGGTTCGTGTACGACTGGCGCAAGGGGATCTTCAAGTGGCGTTAGAGCTGCCGGACAACGTGGTCACCACCCGGCTGAACGAGCTGGTCAGTTGGTGCCGCAAGAACAGCCTGTGGCCGATGCCCTTCGCCACGGCCTGTTGCGGCATCGAGTTGATGGCGACCGGGGCCAGCCGGCACGACGTGGCGCGGTTCGGGGCCGAGGTGTTTCGCTTCAGCCCTCGGCAGTGCGACCTGATGATCGTGGCCGGGCGCGTGGTGATGAAGATGTTGCCCGTGTTGCAGCGGATCTGGCAGCAGATGCACGAGCCGAAGTGGTGCATCTCGATGGGGGCCTGCGCCTCGACCGGCGGGGTTTTCGACACCTACTGCGTGGTGCAGGGGATCGATCGCTTCATCCCCGTGGACATGTACGTGCCGGGTTGCCCTCCCCGCCCCGAACAGCTCATCCAGTCGATCATCGACCTCCAGGAGAAGATACAGCGCGAAGGTACGTATCTGGGGCGCGAGTTCGACGATCCCGAGCGCCAGCGGCCGAAGCTGGCCCTGCGCGAGACGGGCCGGCTCGGCGACAGCAAGGGCCCCACGGAAGTATGAAGACGTTGCCTCCTGCGACGCGACCTCGGATCACCAACCTGCGATGCTTGACCCGGCCGTGATCGACGCCCTCCAGAGCGCCTTCCCCTCGCTATCGATCAGCGAGTTCCGCGGGCAGACGCGCGTGGTCGTGCCGCCCGGTTCGGCCTACGCCCTGCTGGAGACGCTGAAGGAAAAGCACGGCTTCGACCAGTTGGCCGACGTGACCTGCGTCGATTACCTGCATTACCGCGGGGCCACGGATCGGTTCGGGCTGGTGTACGTGCTGACCAACACGGAGACCGGTCAGCGCCTGGTCGTGCGGTCGTTCGTCAACGACCCGGACCCGACCGTGCGATCGGTCGTCCCGCTATGGGAGGGCGCCAACTGGCTGGAGCGCGAGGTGTGGGATCTGTTCGGGGTCTGCTTCGAAGGCCATCCCGACCTGCGGCGGATCGTGCTGCCCGAGGAGTTCACCGCCCACCCCTTGCGCAAGGACTATCCCCTCCAGGGCCGCGGCGAGCGGCACAACTTCCCGGTGATCACGCGGGCGGAAGGCTGAAGCTCGAACACCTTTCCCGCACTCAAGAGCGATCTGTCTCGATGCCCCTTGAGCCCAGTCAACTCGGCGACGACCTGGCCCCGGACGAGCCGCAGCCGTACCTGTGGACGATGAACTTCGGTCCGCAGCACCCGGCCACGCATACGACGCTCCGCCTGGTGCTCACGCTCGACGGCGAGCGCGTGGTGGACGCCGTGCCCGACATCGGCTTCCTCCACTCGGGCTTCGAGAAGCTGGGCGAGTCGCTCGACTTCAACCAGTACGTGGTCGTCACCGACCGCATGAACTACATCTCGCCGATGTCGAACAACGTGGCCTGGCATCTGGCCGTCGAGAAGCTGATGGGCATCGAGGTGCCGCGGCGCTGCCAGTACCTCCGCGTGATCGTCAACGAGCTGTCGCGGATCTCCGACCACCTCCTGTGCCTGGGCGCGATGGGCCTGGACACGGGGGCGTTCACTCACTTCGTCTACGCCTTTAACCCCCGCGAGCAGATCTACGACATCTTCGAGGCCCTCTGCGGGGCCCGCTTCACCAACAGCTACACGCGCGTGGGCGGGCTGATGCACGACGCCTCGGACAAGGCGATCGCGATGATTCGCGATTTCTGTCGCGGATTCCCCAAGGTGCTCGTGGACCTCAAGCGGATGCTCAACCGCAACCGGATCTTCGTCGACCGCACCAAGGGCGTGGGCGTATTGACCCGGGAGGAGGCGATCCACCGCGGCTGCACCGGGCCGATCGCCCGGGCCAGCGGCGTCGCGCGGGACTTGCGCAAGGACGAGCCGCACTTGTGCTATGACGACTTCGACTTCAAGGTCTGCTGCGCCACCGGCGGCGACTGCTACGCCCGGTACCTGGTGCGCCTGGCCGAGATGGAGGAGAGCCTGAGGATCGTCGAGCAGGCGATCGAGAACCTCCCCGGCGGCTCGGTCAACGTGGGGCTGGACGACCGGGCCACGCTGCCCACCAAGGGGCAGGTGTTCTCGACCATCGAAGGGCTGATCACGCACTTCGAGCTGGTGATGACCAACCGCGGCCTGACCGTGCCGTGCGACGAGGTGTATTCGGCGATCGAGGCCCCCAACGGCGAACTGGGGTTCTACGTCGTCGGCGACGGCAGCCACGTGGCCTACCGCGCGCGGTGCCGCCCCCCGTCGTTCGTGCACTTCGCGGTCTTCCCCCACCTCATCCGCGGGCATACGCTCAGCGACGTGGTCGCCGTGCTGGGGAGTCTCAATATCATTGCGGCGGAGTTGGATCGGTAGTCAGCAGTAGCGCGCATGAACAGGGTCGTATTCGCTTACAAGTTGCATCGCTGATTGAACGAGTCCCTCAGACCTTCCATGCCCACGTCCGAACGCCTCCTCACCGACAAAGTCCTCGACCGCATCCGTGCGTACTTCCCTCGCTATCCCAACCGCAGGGCGGTGGTGCTGCCGGCGTTGCACGCGGTGCAGGAGGCGTTGGGTTACGTGCCGACCCAGGCCGTGGCGGAGATCGCGGAGATGTTGGGGCTTGCCCCGGCCGAGGTCCAGGATACGCTTTCTTTCTACGGCTTCTTCAAGCAAGACGCCCCGGTTGGCACAACGCGAGTTTGGGCCTGCCGGTCGCTGAGCTGTGCCGCGCGGGGCGGAGAGGACCTGCTGGAATACCTGTGCGATAAGCTGGGCGTGCGTCCCGGCGAGACGACCGCCGACGGACGCGTCACCCTGGAGACCGCCGAGTGCCTGGGAGCGTGCGATTACGCCCCGGCGATCCTGGCCGGCGACACGCTGCACAAGAACATGACGAAGGAGAAGATCGACGAGCTGGTGGCGTCGTTGATGTCGGAACCCTGCCCCTGACTCCTGTCCCCTGACCCGTGCCCTACGAACCCGTCCTTCTGGCCAATATCGACAAGCCTGACAGCCACACGCTCGCCGTCTATGAGGCGAGCGGTGGTTATCGGACGCTGCGCCGCGTGCTGAAGGAGATGTCTCCGCAGGACGTGGTCAAGCAGATCCGCGCGAGCAACCTCCGCGGCCGGGGCGGGGCCGGGTTCCCCACGGGCCTGAAGTGGTCGTTCCTGCCCGAGGACCACCCCGGGCCGGTGTACATGTGCGTCAACGCCGACGAGAGCGAGCCGGGCACGTTCTGTAACCGGGTGCAGATGGAGCGCGATCCGCATCAGGTCCTCGAAGGCGTGATCCTCAGTTGCTTCGCCACCCGGGCCTCCACGGCCTACATCTACCTCCGCTACGAGTATCCCGACAGCCTCAAGATGCTCCAGCAGGCGATCGACGCCTGCTACGAGGCTGGCTACCTCGGCGAGAACATCCTCGGCTCTCCCTTTTCGCTCGACATCTACATCCATCGCGGCGCCGCGGCCTACGTGTGCGGCGAGGAGACCGGGCTGATCGAGAGCCTGGAGGGCAAGCGGGCGTGGCCGCGGATCAAGCCGCCCTTCCCGGCCGTGGAAGGCCTGTTCCGCAAGCCCACCGTGGTGAACAATGTCGAGACGCTTTGCTGCGTCAAGCACATCCTCGAGCGGGGCGCCGAGTGGTTCAAGTCGATCGGCGTGCCGGCCGATCCGGGCAACCCTCGCGACCCGGGCAGCTACGGCCCGAAGATCTACGGCATCTCGGGCCACGTCAACCGCCCCGGCTTCGTGGAGCTGCCGCTTGGAGTCACCGTGCGCGAGCTGATCGAAGAGCACGCCGGCGGGGTGTGGCACGGGCGCGAGGCCAAGGCGGTCGTGCCAGGAGGCTTGAGCACGGGCGTCCTCTCCGGCGACGAACTGGAGACGCCGCTGGACTTCAGCGGCCCCGGGCGCGCGGGGTGCCTCGGGCTGGGCACGGCGGGCGTGGTCGTGCTCGACGAGACCTACTCGATGGTCGATTTCCTTCACAACAGTTGCCGCTTCTTCGCCCACGAGAGCTGCGGCCAATGCACGCCCTGCCGTGAGGGCACGAACTGGGCCCTGGAGATGCTCGAGCGGATCAAGGCCGGGCGGGGACGACTCGTGGACCTGAACCTGCTGCTGGAGATCGGCGACTCGATCGGCATCATGCCGGGAACGACGATCTGCGGTTTGGCCGACGGCGCGGCCTGGCCCATCAAGACGGTCATCCGCAAGTTCCGCGCCGAACTGGAGGAGTACATCAAGCGGACGAATCCGCAGGGGTATGCGAGCGAGGAGCCGGCCGAAGCTCTGGTTTCGCGGCGACTGCAATTGGACGGACAGAACGGGGAAGACCGTACGGAGACGAAACCCGGAATGGTATCTTCGCACTAGCATCTTGCCAGGTTCCCTCGCAGAGCATGGGAACCCGTTGCTCGCCACTGACCACTGACCACTGACCACTGACCACTCCCCCCCCATGCCCACCATCCTCGTCGACAACCGCGAGATCGAGATCCCCAAGGGCCAGCGCCTGAACTGCATCCAGGCGGCGGCGTTGGCGGGCGTGGAAATTCCGCACTACTGCTACCACCCGGGACTGTCCGTGGTGGGGAGCTGCCGGATGTGCCTGGTGGAGCTGGGCACGCGCGACGCGGAGTCGGGCAAGATCACCATGCAGCCCAAACTGATCCCGGCCTGCAACGCCCCGGCCGCCGACGGCACCGTGATCGTTACCCAGAGCGAGAAGGTGCAGCGCGCCAGGGCGATGGTCGAGGAGGGCCTCCTCCTCCGCCACCCCATCGACTGCCCGATCTGCGACAAGGCGGGCGAGTGTCTCTTGCAGGACTATCATTTCCGCTACGGCCAGGACGAGCGGCGGGCCGACGTGCGGCCCTTCACCAGCCGGCGCCGCGACTTGGGCGACGTGACCCTGTTCGTCGATCGTTGCATCATGTGCAGCCGCTGCGTGCGGTTCGTGCGCGAGATCAGCGGCACGGGCGAGCTGATGGTTACCCGTCGCGGCTCCCACGAGGAGATCGACGTATTGCCCGGCTTCCCGCTGGACAACAAGCTCTCGGGCAACGTGGTCGATCTGTGCCCGGTCGGGGCCCTGGGCGACAAGGACTTCCTCTACCAGCAGCGCGTGTGGTATCTGAAGCGGCACGCGGCCGTGTGCACGGGCTGCTCCGTGGGGTGCTCGATCTGGGTCGAGGAGAACCAGGACCGCGTGTGGCGGATCAAGCCGCGGGAGAACCCGCACGTCAACCAGTGGTGGATCTGTAACGAGGGACGGTACGGTTACCACCACGTCCACGACGGGCGGCGGATCGCGAGCCCGCAGCGGCGCGGCGGCGGGAAGCGAGTCGATCTCGATTGGACGGCGCTTCCCGGCCAGTTGACGGAATCGCTGCGTCAGGCCGGGCGCCTTGGCGCGGTGCTCTCGCCTTTCCTTACCGTGGAAGAGGCCTACCTGCTGGCGAGTCTGGTTCAGTCGATCGATCCCGAGGCGCTGTTGGCTTTGGGGCCCGTGCCGGAGGTGGGCGAGGACGAGCACTTCCCGGGCGGGTTCGCGATCGCGTCGGAGAAATGCCCCAACCGCCGCGGCGTGGGGGCCGTGCTCCGGCACTTCACCGGTGGCGTGACGGCCTTTGACGAGTTTCTCGAGAAGGTCTTTGAGAACGGCCTGCGCGGCGTCTGGGTGTCGGGAGGCTACAAGCTTCCGTGGATCGACGAGGCGACCGCCGTGCGACTGGAGGGCCTCGACCTGCTGGTGGTGCAGGACCTCTTCCCCTCGCCGCTTGCGGACCGGGCGACGCACGTCTTGCCGGCGGCGGCGTTCGCCGAGCGCGACGGATCGTACGTCAACCGCGGCGATCGGCTCCAGAGCGCCGCCTGGGCCGTGCGTCCTCCGGCCGGCGTGCGCCCCGAGGGGAGCCTGCTGTGGGAGATGTCGGGCCGCACCGGGCTGTACCGCGCCCGCGACGTGCTCCGCGAAGTCGCCGCGGAGATCGGCTACTTCCACGTCGCTGGCGATGAACTCCCAGACGTGGGAGTGGATTTGAAGCTCAATCTGGTGGCAAGGTTGTAGGAAACCCGGGCGCGCACGACGCGAGACCGCTCAAGCCATGCTGGAACCCCTGATCAAAATCGCGATCCTCTTCGGCGGGTTGATGACCGCCGCGGCCTACCTGGTGCTCGTCGAGCGATGGATCGCCGCCTGGGTCCAGGACCGCCGCGGACCGAACCGCGTGGGCATCCCGCTTACGAGGATCCGACTGTTCGGGCTGGGGCAGCCGCTGGCCGACGGCGTGAAGTTCCTTCTCAAGGAGGAGATCACCCCCCGGCACGTCGATAGGTTCCTCTATTTCACGGCGCCGATGGCGATCTTCACGGCGGCCCTGGCCGTGTTCGCCGTGGTCCCCTTCGGCAGCGTGCAGATCCCCGGGCTGGAGCGGCCGATTCACCTCGTCGTCGCGCCGGGGCTGGACGTGGGCGTGGTTTACATCTTCGCCGTGGGCGGCATCGCCGTGTACGGAGTGGTGCTCGGCGGTTGGGCGAGCAACAGCAAATACAGCTTCCTCGGCGGCCTGCGGAGCGGCGCCCAACTGATCTCCTACGAGCTGCCGCTGGGGCTGGGCATCCTCGGCGTGGTTCTGGTCTCCGGCTCGCTGAGGCTGGAGACGATCATCCTCGGCCAGGCCGCCACCGGCATGTGGAACTTCCTGCTCCAGCCGCTGGGCTTCGTGGTGTTCGTCGTGGCGGCGTTCGCCGAGGCCGAGCGCCTGCCCTTCGACCTGGCCGAGGCCGAGCAGGAATTGGTGGGCGGCTATCACACCGAGTACTCGGGCATGAAGTTGATGATGTACCTCGTGGCCGAGTTCCTGCACATGATCGCGGCCGCGTTCCTGATCGTGATGCTGTTCTTCGGCGGGTGGCACCTGTGGGGACTGACGGGCAGCGCTGAGGTCGCCTCCTGGCCGGTGGCCTTGCTCCGCATCGCCATCCTGCTGGGCAAGGTCCTGGCCGTGATCCTGTTCTTCATGCTCGCCCGGTGGAGCTGGCCGCGGTTCCGTTTCGATCAGCTCATGGCCGTGGCCTGGCAGGTGATGCTGCCCCTGGGCATCGTGAATCTGATCGTGGTCGCGGTGGGCGTGGAGTACGGCGATCGCTGGGCGCTGGCGATGGGGATCCCGCCGGTGGCTTTTGCCGCGGTGATCGGCTGGGCCGTGTTCGCCGTCTCCTGGGCGGTCGTGATGCTCCTCGTGCCCGCCACCGGCGACAACCGCCCCCGGACGGCTGTGCCGTCTGGCGGACCGGTGCTGCCGTCCGCGGGCAGGAAGCCGCTCCCGTTGGTCGCTGAAGGGTGTGAGAAGAAGTGAAACCAGTCGACGATTTCATCCTGAATTCTCCCTTCTTACTTCGCGCCTCCGCGCCTCGGCGTGACTCACTTTGCGAGGAAACATGAGACCCGACGATGAGTCCATCGCCTGGATCGAGGAGCCCGAGCTGGGCCTGGCCGGCAAGACGTATCTGCCGCTCTTGGTCGAAGGAATGGCGACTACGATCAAGCACCTGTTGCGCCCGAAGATCACGGTCCAGTCGCCCGAGCAGCGGCACGAGCCGCCCGATCCGCTGATCTACCGGGGCGTGCACCGCCTCAACCGTGACGAGCAAGGCCGGGTGAAGTGCGTGGCCTGTTTCCTCTGCGCCACGGCCTGCCCGGCCCACTGCATCGACATCATCGGGGCCGAGGCTCCCTGGCCCGACCGGGAGAAGTACCCCGAGAGCTTCACGATCGACGAGCTGAGGTGTATCTTCTGTGGGATGTGCGAAGAGGCCTGCCCCGTGGATGCGATCGAGCTGACGAGCCTTTACGACCTGTCGGGCAAGAGCCGCGAGGAGATGATCTTCGACAAGGAAAAGCTGCTAAGCGTGTACGATCAAACGAAGGATTCCGAGCCGATGCGCACCGCGGCGCCCGAAGCCGCGCAAGAGCCCGACGGCCCCGCTTCCGGCAGCGCCCCCAAGGAGCCGACGTGACCGAAGTGCCATGGGTGATGCTGACCGCCACGCTGCTCGGGGCTGCCGGGCTGGGGATGCTCCTGCCCCGCGGGGGTTGGCGCACGCGCATGGCCGGCGCGGCCTTGTCCGCGGCCGCGCTGGGCGCGCTGGTCTCGCGCCTGCCCGGCCTGGGATCGCTCCCGGACAACCTCGTGTTCCACCTCCTCGCCGCGATCACGGTCGGCGCGGCCGTGGCGACGATCAGCTTCCGCAACCCGGTCTATTGCGCGATCTGGTTCGGCATGACGCTGCTGGGCACGGCCGGGCTGTTTCTGTTTCAAGGGGCCCAGTTCCTCGCCGTGGCCACCATCGTGGTCTATGCCGGGGCGATCCTGGTGACCTTCCTCTTCGTCCTCATGCTCGCCGACCCCAAGGGCCGCGCTCCCTACGACCGCGTGAGCTGGGAGGCGCTCGTCTCCGCGGCCACCGGCGCGGTGATCATCGGCGTGCTCTCCATGCTCGTCTCCACCGTGCTCACCGACGAACGTCGCCCCCAGCCGCCGATCCTCGCGGCCGCCCAGACCGGCTCGGACGACGGCGTGTTGGCCGCGGATCATGTCTCGCGGATCGGCCGGAATCTGTTCGGCCGCCACCTGATCGCCGTCGAGGTGGCCGGCACGCTCCTTCTGGTCGCGCTGGTCGGGGCCGCGGTGATCGTGGGACAAGCCAGGGGGGCGCTGGAGGGAGTTAATCCGAAATCCGAAGCACCGCGGGGGAATCCGAAATACGAAGCGCGCAATCCGAGACAAATCCAGAATCCGAATAGCCAATGACGGAACCAATGACGGAGACGAGCCGAAGTCTGCCCAACGAGGTCTCGGGATTCGAGCCTTCGTGCTTTGAGCGTGTCTCGGATTTCGTGCTTCGGATTTCGGATTTGAAGCATATGAGACATCCCAAGTCTTGAAGACTTCGGATGTCTGGTTGCACCCGTCAACCGCGACCGACTTCCATGCCTGCCCACGAATACGCCCTGCTGCACAACTACCTGATCGTCGGTGCCCTGTTGTTCGGCATCGGGCTGATCGGGTTCCTGGCGCGGCGGAACATGATCCTCATGTTCCTCTGCGCCGAGATGATGCTCCAGGGCGTCTCGGTGAGCCTGGTGGCCTGGGGACGGTTCCACGACGACTTCGGCGGGCAGATGCTGGTGGTCTTCATCATCGCCGTGGCGGCCTGCGAGGCGGCCGTGGCCCTGGCGATGATCCTCATGCTCTTCCAGCGGAGCGGCACGCTGGACATCACGGCCTGGCAGGAGTTGCGCGAAGCGAACCAGCCGCCATTCGTCGATCACGAGATTCCCGAGCCGCCGCCCGAGGAAGACCACGAATGGCCGCGGCTGGCGCCGGCGGGCGTGGAGCCGCAGGTCCCACGCGAACGAACCGACTATCGCCCTCATGTTTGACATCGGCCTGCTGCTGGCTCTGATTCCGGCCATGCCGCTGGTGGCGGCGGTGGTCACGGCCGCGCTCGGTCCGCGCCTGCTACGCGAGCAGAGCTGCTACCCGACGGTCGTGGCCCTGGCCGTCTCGACGGCGGCCAGTCTGATTCTGGTGCTGGAGGTGGCCGAGCAGTCGCATAAGGCCGAGGAGAGCGGCAGCATCGGCTTCGAGCGCGTGGTGCGGCTGTGGACGTGGGCCGACGTGCCCGACGCCTACGCGGAGCCGTCGGAGGGGGCCGCAGGCGGCCTGCACGCCCGTGCAGGCGTGGAGGGCACTGGCAGGCAAGCTGCCAGTGGCGCCTCTCTCCCCCGGGAGGACGGACCCGCCGTCCGCCTCCCCTTCCGCGTCGAGGTGACACTCCGTGCCGACGCTCTCACGGCGGTCATGCTAGCCACGGTCACGCTGATCTCGCTCCTGGTGGCCGTTTACTCGATCGGCTACATGCAGGGCGACCCTGGCTACTGGCGGTTTTTCAGCTACATCTCGCTGTTCGTGTTCTCGATGACCATGCTGGTCTCGGTGAGCAACTTCGTGCTGCTCTACGTGTTCTGGGAGGCGGTGGGGCTGTGCAGCTACCTGTTGATCGGCTTCTGGTACCACCAGCCCGAAGCAGCCGCGGCCGGTAAGAAGGCGTTTCTGGTCAATCGGGTGGGCGATTTCGGCTTCGCCCTGGGCGTGTTCCTCCTCTGGACGACCTACGGCACGCTCGATTTCCATGACACGGTGGTCGAGACCGCGGCCGGCCACACCCTCCAGACCGTCGGCATCCTCGGCCACACCCGGCTGGCCGATCCGGAGACCCTCTACGCCGGCGGCGCCGTGGCCACGGCGATCGCCCTGTTGCTGATGCTGGGGGCCTGCGGCAAAAGCGCCCAGCTCCCCTTGCACGTGTGGTTGCCCGATGCCATGGAAGGCCCCACGCCCGTCAGCGCCTTGATCCACGCTGCCACGATGGTCACGGCCGGGGTGTACATGGTCGCGCGGTGCATGCCGCTGTTCGTGGCTTCGACGGACGCCATGCTCGTGGTGGCCACGATCGGCGGGCTCACGGCGCTGGTGGCCGCCTTCATCGCCCTGACGCAGACGGATCTGAAGCGGATCCTCGCCTACTCGACGATCAGCCAGCTCGGTTACATGTTCCTCGGGCTGGGGGCGGGCACACTGCTGGGTGCCGTTGCCGGGATGTTCCACCTGTTTACTCACGCGTTCTTCAAGGCCCTGTTGTTCCTGGGGGCGGGCAGTGTGATGCACGCGATGGGGGGGGTGATCGACGTGACTCGGATTGGCGGCCTGCGGCGTGTCATGCCCTGGACCCACGCCACGTTCCTGGTCGGCTGCCTGGCCCTGGCCGGCGTGTTTCCCTTCGCGGGCTTTTGGAGCAAGGACCTGGTCCTGTTGGCCGTGGCGGAACAGGAGGGAGCCGTTTACGGGCTGCTGGGCTGGCTCGCCGTGGTGACCGGGCTGCTCACGGCGTTTTACGCCTTTCGGGCGTTCTTCCTCACCTTCTACGGGGAGGAACGGGTCCCGCCCGAGGCCGGGCACCATGCCCACGAGTCGCCGCCGGTGATGACCGTGCCGCTGGTGGTCCTCGCCGCGGGGGCGATCGTCGTGGGGGCCCTGTTCGAGCTGACGCACTCCTTCGAGCACTTCTTGGCCACCACGCCGTCGCTGGCCTTTGCGGGGCTTGAAGAGCACGGGTCGGGCGCGGCGCAGGCGTCGTACCTTTCGGTCGCCGCCACGAGCACCGCCGTGGCGGTCGTGGGAATCGTGCTGGCGGCCGGACTATATCCAGGCCCCGCGGATCTGCTGCGACGAATCACGGAGCTGATGAAGAACGTGGGGCTGTACCAGCTCTCCTACGGCAAGCTGTTCTTCGATCCGTTGTATCAGCTCGTGGTCGTGTGGCCGCTTCAAGCCGTGGCCGCGGTGAGTTACTGGGCGGATCGCTACGTGATCGACGGGCTGGTGAACCTCGCTGGGCTGGCTCCCCAGGCGGCCGGAGCGGCCCTGCGGTCGCTCCAGAACGGGCTGATCCCGTTCTACGCCCTCGCCATGGTGCTGGGGCTGCTGGTGTTGATCGGGGCGCTGATGATGTGAGGAGAAGACTTCCGAAGTCTCCGGCCGTGTGGCGTGCCCTCGCGAAGCGGGGGCATGCTGCCCGCGGTGCGACAACAACACCTCCGAAGTCTTCAAGACTTCGGAAGTCTGGACTGAAGAGGATTCGTTGACGTGACCGAGGCGACTGCGGGCATCCTGCTTCTGGCAAGCGTGCTGTTTCCGGCCGTGGGCGCGATCCTGGCCGGGGGCGAGCGCCAGCGCGCCCGACAGAGCGCCCTGGTCACGGCCCTGTTCACGTTCATCCTTGCGGCGATCGTTGCGGGCTACTATCCGGCGGGCGAGGAGGCGTTCGGGCTGGTCGATTATGCCTGGTCCGGCAACGACGCCCCGGTCGATATCCGCTTCTCGGTCGCCCTGGACGGGCTGAGCGTATGGCTGTATGCCCTCACCGCGCTCTTGGTCGTGGTCGCCGTGCTGATCAGTTGGGAGGCGATCGACGACCAGGCCTCGCGGTTCTATCGGCTGCTACTCCTGTTGGAGACGGGCATGCTCGGCGTGTTCGTCGCTCGGGACATCATCCTGTTCTACGTCTTCTTCGAGTTCACGCTGATCCCGCTGTTCTTCCTCATCGGCATCTGGGGGAGCGAGGAGCGCCGCTATGCGGCCGTGAAGTTCTTCCTGTTCACCCTGGCCGGCAGCGTGCTGACCTTCCTCGGGCTGCTTGCCGTGGTGATCTGGGTGTACTACAGCTCGGGCGTGCTGAGCTTCTCGATCCCGCAGTTGACCGGCTACCTCGCCGCAATGGTGGGTGGTGAGCGCATGCCGCTGTGGATTCAGATATGGATCTTCCTGGCCCTGTTCGCGGGGTTCGCCGTCAAGGTGCCCCTGTTCCCGCTGCATACGTGGCTGCCACTAGCCCACGTCGAAGCCCCGGCCGCTGGAAGCGTGATCCTTGCCGGCGTGCTATTGAAGGTCGGCACCTACGGCTTCCTCCGCTTCAGCGTGGCCATGCTGCCGGAGGCCACGGCCGTGCTGATGCCGTGGTTGCTGGGCCTCTCCGTGGCGGGCATCCTCTACGGTGCCCTGGTCGCGCTGGCGCAAAGCGACATCAAGCGGCTGATCGCCTACTCCAGCGTCAGCCACCTGGGCTTCTGCATGCTGGGGATCTTCGCCTTGACGCGCCTGGGAATCGAAGGGGGCGTGCTGCAGATGGTCAATCACGGGCTGTCCACCGGGGCCCTGTTCGCGCTGGTCGGGATGCTCTACGAGCGCTACCACACCCGGCGGATCGCCGATCTGGGCGGCCTGGCCCGCAAGCTCCCCTGGCTGGCGTTCTTCATGCTCGTGGCCACGCTGTCGAGCATCGGGCTTCCGGGGCTCAACGGGTTCGTGGGCGAGCTGCTCATCCTGCTCGGGATGTTCCAGCGAGGCTGGGCCGAGGCGCCGGCCGGTTGGACCGCGACCTACACGGCCCTGGCCGTGCTGGCCACGAGCGGCGTAGTGCTCGGCGCCTGGTACATGCTGTGGCTCGTCCAGCGAGTGTTCTACGGGCCCTTGCGGGAACCGGCCAGGAAGGAGGACGATCCGCCCGTGCGCGACCTGGACCGGCGCGAGATCGCGGCCCTCGCCCCGCTGGTCGTGCTGATGGTATGGATTGGCGTCTGTCCCCGGTTCTTCCTGGATCGGATGGGACCGACGCTTGAGCGGATTACGGCCCAGGCGATGGAAGCAACTCAGACTTCCGAAGTCTCGGGCGTGGGTGAGGAGGACTGACCGTTGCTGTCCCCCGAGACGATCGCGCTGCTGCTTCCCGAGATCACGCTCGTCGCCGTGGCCGTGGCGATTTACCTGGGCGGGGCGTTCTATGCAGGGCGCGGCGTGTGGAGCTGGATCGCGGGAGGCGCGATCGCGGTCGCCGCGATGGCCCTGGCGCAGACGTCTGCGCGGACGATGGTCGAGGGCTCCGTGGCGATCGACGGGTTGGCCCTGTTCGTCCGCTGGCTCGTGCTGGCGTCCGGCGGGCTTCTCCTGCTGCTCTCGTCCTCGCCCCGGCCTCGCGCCGACGCGCCCGAATACGTCGGCTCGCTGCTGTTGACCACCGCCGGAGGGATGCTCGTCTCGGCCGCCGGCAACCTCGTGCTGGTGTTCGTTGCCCTGGAACTGGTCTCGATCCCGACCTACGTGCTGCTCTACCTGGGCCGGCGCGACGCCGCGTCGCAGGAGGCGGCCGCCAAGTACTTCTTTCTCTCTATCCTCGCCTCGGCGATCCTTCTTTACGGTTTGAGCTTCCTCTACGGCGCGTCCGGGTCGCTGGAGCTGAGTGTCATCCACGAGCGGCTGATCCTCGCGGCAAGCGAGCCGGGGGGGCTGGGCGCCCTGACCAAGATCGCCGGCGTATTGATCTTCGCGGGCCTGGGATTCAAGATCGCCGCCGTGCCGTTCCACTTCTACGCGCCCGACGTGTACCAGGGCACCACGCATCCCAACGCTGCGCTGCTCTCCGTGCTGCCCAAGATCGCCGGGTTCGTGGCCCTGGTGCGGATCGTCGCCCTGGCCGTGCCGCCGGCGGACTTGTACGCGTTCACGTGGCGCGTGGCCGTGGCCCTGGCCGTGGTGACCATGACGTTCGGCAACGTGATGGCCCTGTGGCAGGACAACCTTCGGCGGCTCCTGGCGTACAGCTCGATCGCCAACTCCGGCTACGTGCTCATCGCCCTGGCCGTGGGACTCGCCGGCCGGGAGCGGATCGCCGGCCAGTGGAGCGGCCTGGGCGCGGTCCTCTTCTACTTGAGCGTGTATGCCGCGGCCACGATCGGCGCGTTCGCGGTGGCCGCCTGGCTGGGGCGCGACGGGCGCGAAATCGAAGGCGTGGACGAGCTGGCCGGCCTCGCCCGAACCCGACCGCTGATGGCGACGCTGATGGGCCTCTTCATGTTCAGCCTGGCCGGGATCCCGCCGCTGGCCGGCTTCTGGGGCAAGCTGGCGGTGTTCGCCGCGGCCTTGCGGATCGGGCTTTCGAGCGACGCGGGAGTCGATCTTCAGGTGTGGTTCCTGGGGCTGGCCGTGATCGGCGTGCTCAACGCGGCCGTGGCGGCGGCCTATTACCTGCGGGTCGTGGCCGTGATGTACTTCCGCCTTCCGTTGGGTACGCCTGGAAGCCAGGGGGGCGCGGGGGCCTGGTCCGCGGCCGCCCTGTGCGGCCTTCTGACCGTGGCCATCGGCCTGTCTCCGGGGCCGCTGACGCGCCAGTCGGAGCGGGCCGGCCAGGTCGAGCCGCCCGCCGCGGCGGCGCTGGCCGAGGCGGATTCCATTTCGCCCCAGCGGGAATCACAATAGTCGAGTATGCCCCGCACGCGGATCACCGCCACCGACCTCGCTCGGGTCCTGAACGCGTCCCCCCAGCCGATCTACGCCCTCGACGACCGGCGCGCGGTCGTGTTCTGCAACCGGGCACTGCTGGAATGGATCGGCTTGGCCGCGGAAGACCTGCTCGGGCGGCGATGCGCTTACCACTCCAGCCCCGAGGCGACCGGCGCCGACGCCGCGGCAGCCGGGTTGTGTCCGCCGCCGGGCGCCATGGCCGCGGGGGAAACGATTGGCACGGTCGTCAGCCTCGGGCCCGAAGGCGAGCTGCGCCGCCGCCGCGCGCGGTTCCTCTCGCTGGCTACCGACCCGGCCGAGCCCGTCGGCGTTTGGGCCGTGGTCGAGGCGGCCGATCTACCCGAGAGCGAAACCGCGCCGCTGCAGCAGGCTCATCCCTCGGAGGCGGCGGCGCTCCACGAAGAGGTGCGCCTGTTCCGGCACCGGACCGCGGCCCGGTTCCACACCGACCGACTGGTCGGCAGAAGCCTGGCGGCAGGCCGCGTCCGCGCCCAGGTCGAGGCGGCCGCAACGAGCCGCGCGAGCGTGCTGCTCGTGGGTCCGAAGGGCAGCGGCCGGCAGCACGTCGCCCACGCCATTCACTACGGGACCCACGCCGCCGCGCGCGGGCCGATCGTGCCCCTGGCGTGCGCGCTTCTGGACGGCGAGCTGATCCAGTCCACGATCGCCGCCCTGGCCGGCCGCCGCGAGCCCGGTGCCGTCGAGCAGCGGACCACGCTGCTGATGAACGACGTCGATCGACTGCCGGCCGACGTGCAGGGGCCGCTCGCCGATGTGTTCTCCGCCCGGTCCCCGACGATGCGGGTCATCGGCACGTCGGCCGCCTCGCTGCTTGACCTGGCCGAACAGGGCGCCTACCGCAAAGACCTGGCGTCGCTTCTGAGCACACTCGTGATCGAGTTGCCGCCGCTGGCGCAGCGGCGCGAGGACATCCCCGCGCTGGCGCAGGTCTTTGTCGAAGAGATCAACGCCCGCGGCGGTAAGCAGGTCCGCGGTTTCGCGCCCGAGGCGCTGGATCGGTTGGTGGCGCATCGCTGGACGGGCAATCTCGACGAGATGGCGGCCGTCGTGGAGGAAGCCCACCAGCGGACGGAGGGGGCGGAGATCGGTCTGGCCGAGCTGCCCAAGTCGCTGCACCTGGCCGCCGAGGCCGCCGCCCGACCTCGACGCACGGAGACGACGATCGACCTGGATGACTTCCTCGCCCGCGTGGAGCGCGAGTTGATCGAACGCGCCATGCAGCAGGCCCGTGGCAACAAGGCCAAGGCCGCCAGGCTTCTGGGTATGACGCGCCCGCGTCTCTACCGGCGCCTGGTGCAGCTTGGTCTGGAGCCGTCGGCCGCCGGGCCGGCGCCTTGTCCGCCTCCGGAGCGGCCCCTAACATGATCGTAAGCAGCGAGTTTCCCAAGTCGGACCTATGGGCTGTCGGCGACGGGCTTCCCCCCCGAGTGATCGTCGCGGAAAGCCGCGGCCGGTGGGCCGCGGCGCTTCGCCAGGAGATGGCGAGCCAGGCGACGACGGTTTTCGAGGCCGGCGCGGTGGCCGGCGCGTGGGACGAGCTGGAGCGGCGTCCGGCGAGCTTCGTCGTGGCCGAGTTGACGAAGCACGACCTGCGGGAACTGCTCGATCGCGTGGCCGCACACGGCCGTCGGTTCCCGCGCTCGCAGGTCGCCGTGGTGGCCGATCGGCCGCTGGCGGACTGGGAGTGGTTGTTTCGCGAGGCGGGTGCGGTGCACTTCACCATATCTCCCCGCCAGATCGGGCGGCTGGCCGGAATCGCCCGTCGCCACCTGGCGATGGCGCCACCTCCCGCACGCTCGGCCGAGGAGCAGATCTGGGCGCGACTGCCGTGGGGAGCGACGTGAAATCTGCCCCAGCCTACGGGACTTCCAAGGTCTCCAAGACTTCGGAAGTCCGACCCGCGCATAACTTGACAGAACGATGGGAGAGCAACCCATGTCGGACGGCCCGTTGAGCAAGGCGGAAGTGGAGAAGGCCCTGGCCGAGTTCCAGGATCCGGAGACCGGCAGAAGCATCGTGACGGGGGGGCAGGTCCACGATCTGAGCCTCCAGGACGACCGCCTGTGCGTCACGCTGGGGCTGACGTCCTTCTCCGCGCCGCTTTGGGAGGAGGCGAGGAACGATCTGGTGCGGCGCCTGCGTGCCCGCTTTCCGCAGCTCGCCGAGGTCGACGTCTCGCTGGCCGTGCACGAGCGTCCCGCGGAGAAGGTGGGCGAGATCGGTCTGGCGGCGAAGAGCGTGGTCGCGGTCGGCTCGGGCAAGGGCGGCGTGGGAAAGAGCTCGGTGGCGGCCATTCTGGCGTACGGACTGAGCCGGGCGGGATGCAAGGTGGGACTGATGGACGCCGACGTCTATGGCCCGAGCATCCCGCACCTGATCGGAAGTCACGAGCGCCCGGCGATCGAGGAGGGCCGGATCCGGCCGGTCCGGGCGGACGGTCTGGCCGTGATGTCGATCGGCTTCGTGGTTCCGCCGGGCGAGGCCGTGATCTGGCGAGGCCCCATGCTCCACGGCGCGATTTCGCAGTTCCTCCGCGACACCGACTGGGGAGACCTGGACTACCTGATCATCGACATGCCGCCGGGCACGGGCGACGTGGCCCTGACCCTCTCTCAGCTACTGCCCCTGTCCGGCGCGGTGGTCGTGTGCACGCCTCAGGACGTGGCCCTGCTCGATGCGACCAAGGCCATCGCCATGTTCCGGAAGGTCGATATCGAGGTGTTGGGCATGGTCGAGAACATGAGCTTCTTCACCTGCTCGCAGTGCGGGGCGCGGCACGAGATCTTCGGTTGCGGGGGCGCGAGAACCAGGGCCGCGGAGCTGGAGGTGCCTTTCCTGGGAGAGATCCCGCTGAACGTCGGGCTGCGCGTGCGCGGCGACGAGGGCCGCATCGCCACGAGCTTCGACGACCCGGAAACGGCCCCGTATCTGGAGGCCGTGTGCGGGAAGCTGGTCCGCAATCTGACCCGTTCGCGGGCCGAGCGGCCGCCGCTTCCCAGCCTGACGGTCCTCGGGTAGGCCGAGAACGGAAATCCATTCCCTTCAAACACTTAGAGCCGCCCGGAATGCATTCCGGAGCGGCTCTTTCTCGTCGTTGCCACCGGCCAGAAACCGGGCCGCGCTCGGCCACCTCGCGATCAGCGCGGCCCCGGTGCCGCCGCGCGGCAGAATCCGCCGGCGGCGATCGCCAGACGTTACTTCTTGGCGGTCTTCTTGGCGGTCTTCTTCTTGCGGGCGACCTTCTTCTTCGCCGCCTTCTTGGCGGTCTTCTTCTTGGCGGTCTTCTTCTTGGCCGCCTTCTTCTTGGTCGCTTTCTTCTTGGGCATCGTTCGTCCTCCGTTCATGGAAAAGGTACTCGGCGAGGTCCGTCTCGAAGTGGTTAGGCGTCCTAATGCCTCGAAAGACCTTCGCCCTTAACAGAAACAACCACCAACTTCCTTGTTAACCTCCAACGTACGGCCACCCGTCTCTTATCGTTGGATCGGTCAACTAGCATGATAGCAAGACCCATTCGCAAGTATTTGTACGCATTCTCGAAGAAATTTCAACATGATTTCGGCAAAATCGCGCGCGATTTGCAAAAATATTTCGCGCGTGGCAACGCTTCGGCACGCGGGCTCAACGCGCTTCGAATGCGCCATGAACCTCGGGTGACCCGTTCCATCCACAAGGGGAACGCATCAGCCGACCGTACCTGCTCGTCGGGCCGAAGGTGCAAACGCAGCGAAGAGGAATCCCCTCTCGCGAAGCCCTGGACCATCCATCACATCGCTCGGAGCGTTGGTGCGGGCTACCACGGCCCGCGTCCTTCGTACGACTGGAGCGTCATGTAGCTGGACATCGCCAGGTATCCGAACAGGATTCCCACGAAGATGTTTCCCCACATGACCAATCCGATCAGGCACATCCCGGCTCCCGTGAAGACCGAGAGCAGCAGCGACTGGCGGATGCCCTCGCGCGGATTGGCCCAGAGGAGCAACTCCCGCGCGATCTGGCCTCCGTCGAGCGGATAGACCGGCAACAGGTTGACCAGGCCCCAGGTCACGCTGATGAACAGGACGTAATGCAGGAACTCGTCGAAGTAGGGCGAGCCGATCGGGTCCCTGCTCCGCAGGAGCAGCCCGTAGGGCGCGCCGACCTCCGCCGTGACCTGGTGCCCGGTGATCAGCAGCACCCCGACGATGGCCCCGGCGAGCACGAATCCCGCGCCGGGGCCCGCCGCCGAGATGAGGATCTGGCCCAGCGCGCTGTGTCCGAAGCTGGAATGGCGGCCGCCGCGGTCGCACGAGGCCAGGCCGCCCAGCCCGTAGAGCGTGATCCAAGGCCGGAACCCAAACCGCCGCATCACCAGGGCGTGGCCCAGTTCGTGGATCAGAATCGCCAGGAAGACGGCCATGACCCAGACGACGAGGTCCATCGGGCCTTCGATGCCCCGAGCCCCCAGGATGACCGCCACGAACCAGAACACCGGGTGCACGCGCACCGGGATGCCGAACAGCACAAAGCTCAGGTCGGCTTGCGTTCGCTGCGGTTCGCCCAGAAGCACGCAAAGCTCCTCGTCCGAAGCAAGAAACCCGCCGCCGGCGCTGTTCGCAGGGCGCAGCGCGGGGTCGGAGGCCCTGCGCCGGCCGCGCCGGTCGCCCAATTCTAGCACGCCGAGGGCGATCGCCCACCTTCACGGCCCCACGCGCTGGTCTCACCTGGACCGAGGCGGCCTCGAATCGGCTCACGCCTCGCGAAGCGAACCCCCGCCGTGCCGCGCCGGCGCCGGCAGGAAGTGCGGACGCGGCACCGGGGTCTTGCGCCTTGCCAGCGCGGCGAGAAGGAACTCCGCGGCCCGACGTGATGCGCCCGGCCGGGCGATCCTGTCGCGCAGCTCCGCGAGCTGGCGGACGCGGGCTGCGCGCTTCGATGCGTCGGTCAACCACTCGATGACGTGGCCGGCCAGCTCCGGCGTCTTGTCTTCCCAGGTGAGGTACTCCGGGAACAGCACGCGCTCGGCGCCGGGCTGCGACGGATCGAATGGCGTGAGGTCCTCGTCGAACGGGTCGTCGGCCGCGAGTAGATTCACTAGCGTGATGTACTTCACTTTGCGGAGATACCGCTGCACGGTGTAGGCCAGCCTGCTCACCCAGTACAGCACCACGGTGGGCTTGGCGTGCGCCATCAACTCCAGCGACACGGAGCCCGAACAGGCCATGCAGCAGTCGGCCAGGCGGATCAGCTCGGGCGTGCGCCCGACGTGAACGTCCACGCAGAGGCCGCTCTCGTACACCGCGCGCCGCGCCATCTCGGCCTGGTGCGGCTTGAACGACGCCACGGCGAAGCGAACGCCGGGCACGGTCTGCCCCACGAGCCGGCACGCCTTGAGGAACCAGCGGAGGTTGTCCGCCACCTCCTGGGTGCGCGAGCCGGGCAGGATCACCACCAGCGGTCCGGGCTGATCTCGGAAGGCCTCCAGGAAAGCCCGGTCGAGATGGCCGCCGTCGATCTCGTCGAAGAACGGATGGCCGACATAGGTCGTGGCGCAGCCGCGCTGGCGGAACCAATCCTCCTCGAACGGCAGGCCGCACAGCACGTGATCCACCAGGCGGCGCATCTTCTTGACGCGCCATCGCGCCCAAGCCCAGACCTGCGGCGGTGAGTAGTAGAACACGGGGATGCCATGCGCCTTGGCGCGCCTGGCGATCCACATGTTGAAGCCCGGGTAGTCGATCAGGACCACGGCGTCGGGCTTGTGATGACGGAAATAACGGTCGGCGAGACTGGCCAGATTCCAGAACTTGTGTAGATTGCCAATCACTCGCAGAAACCACATGACGGCCAACGCGGTCAAGTCGGCGTGCAGCCGGCATCCTGCGGCAGCCATCTTGGGCCCGCCGTATCCAACGGCCTGGAGATTCCGATCCCGGGCCTTCAACTGGCGGATCAGATTGGCCCCGTGGAGATCTCCGCTGGGCTCTCCCGCGGAGAAGAAGATCCTTAGTCCCTCTCGCCTCACGCAGACTTCCTCCCTGCCAGCGCGTTCCTTGCCCCGTATGGGGACCTTGTGGGTGGGGGAAGTATCGCAAAATGGCGAAACTGTGTTAAGTCCAGTTGCGTGCTCAGGCTGCGGAGCGAAGGCCGGCGCGTTCTCTCGCGGCGCGGGAGAGCGGACGAGGTCCTGTCGCAAGGTCGCCGGACGGGCGCCCCGCGACGCCGCCGCGTGCTGCGTTTTCGGGGTATGCGGGGTGATCTACCTCCTGCTTCGGGGTGCCGCGTCCTGGTCGCGTCCGGGTGGCGACTCGCCGCGCCAGGCGCGATACACTTGCGGCGGTCTGGGCGTGACGGAATCGCGCGCCGCGGAGGCTTCCCTTGTACTCTTGGCGCAACGGCATGGCGATCGACGGAGTCTTCTCGAACGTTCGCGCTGCGCTGGAACGGTATCTGATGGTCTGGCTGGTGTTGCTCAGCGCGGCGGCGTACGCGTGGACGCGCTGGCCTTTCGGGGTGCTCAACCCGTTTGCGTCCAGCCGCCCGGCGCTCGACTACCTCGTGGCCGCGACCATGCTCGCCATCGGATCGCTTCTGCCCGAGGACGAGGTCCGCCAGGTGGTTCGCCGCTGGCCGCTGGTTCTTGGGGGGACGGCGATCCAGTACACGGCCATGCCGCTTCTGGCCCTGGGCGTGGGCCTGGCCTTCGGACTGAAGGGATCGGCGCTGAACGGCTGCGTGCTGGTGGGATGCGTGCCCGGGGCCATGGCCTCCAACGTGCTCACGCTGGCCGCGCGGGGCAACGTGAGCTACTCGGTGAGTCTGACGACTTCGGCGACGCTCCTCTCGCCTCTGGTCGTGCCGCTGGCCATGAAGCTCACGCTCGGGCGCAGGGTGGAGATGGACCTGATCAAAGTGAGCGTCCATCTGCTGCTGACGGTGGTCGTGCCGGTCGTGGCCGGCCATCTGCTCTCGCGGCGGCTGGCCGTGTGGCGGCACTGGGCCGAGCGCGTGGCCTCCATCGTGGCCAACCTCTCGATCCTTTGGATCATCGCCACCGTGGTGAGCCTGAACGCGGACCGCCTCGCCTTGGTCCCGACGATCGCCGCGGCGCTCCTGGCGGTCAATCTCGGCGGCTACACGGCCGGCTACCTGGGAGGACGGGCCCTGGGGCTGCCCGACGCCATGCGTCGGGCGCTGACGCTGGAAGTCGGCATGCAGAACGCCGGGGTGGGGACGATGATCGCCATGGCCCACTTCGACAGCCGGACGGCGATCCCCACGGCCCTTTACACCTTTGGCTGCATGCTCACCGGGACGATACTCGCCCGACGATGGGCTGCGAGGAGCGATCGGGAAGGGCGGTCCGACGATCAGGGCTCGCGGAGCACCACGGCCGGGTCCTGCCCCAGTGCGGAGAGCGTGGGCAAGTAGCTGGCGATGGCGGCCAGAAGCGGCGCGCCGACCATCGCCGTGATCAGAACGCTCACCGGAAGATCGAAGCTGTTGGCCGGCAGTCCGAGTCCACGGACCTGGAGGATCCAGCCCAGGCCGGTTCCAGCCACCAGTCCCACGGCGCCGCCAAGGATTCCCAGGAGCACGGCCTTGCCGAGAAAGAGCGTGGCGATCGTCCCGGAGCCCTTGCCGATGGCCCGAAGCACGCCGATCTCCGTGATTCGCTCGCGCACGTTGGTCATGAAGAGCAGCCCCACCCAGATCGCGGCGATCGCAGCCACCAGGAGCGTCAGGGCCCCGGTCATGGTCTCCAGCGTGCCCTGCATGTTCTTGCGGCGGGCAGCGGTCTGAGCGAGGTGCTCCTCGCGGCTGTTGAGGTCCTCCTTCTGGCGCAGGATGGTCCTTTCGAACTGCTCGCGGACCATGGTTCGCTGGCGCGAGCGGCCGGCGGCGCGCTTACTGACGCGGCTCACGAAGCACTCGGGCACGATGTCGGCCACTTGCTTGCGGATCCTGGGGAGGTCGGCTTCGGCGCAGCGGCAGTCGATGGCCATGATCTGGTTGACGACCTTGCGCCCCTCGCGAAGCAACTCTTGAGCGTCGTCCAAGTGCATGGCGATGGTGTTGTCTTCCTCGCTTCCCATTTCGGGAAGGACCTTGGCGATCTTGAACTGCTTGCCGAGGACTTCGAGTTGGTCGCCCTCCTTTCGATCGCCCGCGAGGAGGTGCCCCAAGAAGACGGTGCCCGGCTCGATCGTGTAGCCCATGGGAGCTTGCTTGCGGCGGTGTGCGCGCGTGGCTTCGGGGAGGTAGCCCACCAGGCCCGCGGTGCGTCCCTCCCACTCGATCTTCTCGCGGAGCGTGCCGACGACGTGGTTGACCATCGTCAAGCTGGGGTTGCCAGCCAGACGCGTGACAAACTCCTGGTCCATGTCGTGCGTGGGGAAGCCGGTGGCCCAATACTGGCCCATGTCCGTGGCGCCGTGGAGGATGATCAGGTTGAAGCCGAGGCCCACCATCGCCTTGCGTGTTTCGTCCTCAAGCCGGGCCAACTCGGCCCGCAGGTCCTCCTCACTGCGCGCCACCTCATCGGCCGCCTGGCGCACGCCTTGTTCGAGACGACTCAGTTCAGCGGCGGTCTGACGGCCGTAGCCCTCAACCAGCATCGGGCCGCTGACCATCAGCGTCACGGCCACGGTGACGGCCACCAGGCCCAGCGTGAAATTGAGCTTGCGGTACGCGATCTCCGCCAGAAGCATACGAAACGTTGTCATGGTCGATCCGGCAAGGCGAGGAAGGGGGGATACGCGGCGGGAAGTTGACAAGGCTCGGAAGCCGCCGAGCCATCGGGAATCCACCTGCCGCTACCATTATCGCGCTGAACGCTGCCCGGGAAAAGGGACAACCTCTATACCACGTCGTCGCGGCCGCCCTCGCGGGGCTTCAAATCGGCCTCCGAGCGGTCGAAGTACCGGCGCGCGGCCTTGCGGGCCAGGTGCCGCGCCAGCATCAGCGGAGGCATGCGGAGCCAGTGCGAGCGGACGTAAAGCATCAGGCGAGACAGGTCCCCCGCAACGTCGGGGTGGCCGCCTCGCACGGGGGCGACGGCTCGTGCGACCAGGGCGTCCATCAGCCGGCGCACGGGCCAGCGCGGCCCGTCGCGCTGGACCTCGTTGGCGACCTCCTCGGGGATCGGCGTGCGCCACACGCGGCCCGCGTAGCGCAGGGCGTAGCACAGCGGCCGGGCGAGCTGGAGCTGCCGCGCGCGGGGGACCAGGCGCTGCCAGAAGCCGTCCTCCTGCGCGCCGAAGTGGCGCAGGAGGCTGTCCAGATCGGCCAGGTCGCGCAGGCCCCCGCCCAGGTCGCCGTCCTGGAACGCATGGGCGGCCGAGTGGAGCACCATGTCCTCGGGGGCGAGCACGTACAGGCCGCCCTGGGGCAGGGGCCGGGCCGCGGCGAAGAGCAGTTGGGGATCGGGGTGCAGACGCCCGGTGAGCGGCAGGATCGTATGGTGCACGTCGATCACGGCGCCGCGCTCGCGATGACGCAGCGGCGGCAACTCGTGCATCCAGCGGCGGTAGTAGGAGTCGTCGTACTCGTCCTCTCCCAGCGGCACCCATCCGTGCTCCAGAAGCGCCCGCTCCACCGCCGCCAGCGCGGCGCGGGGCACGAGGATGTCCACGTCGTTGACCAGGCGGCCCCGGGCCACGGGAAGGCCCTGCATGACGTAGGCCGCGCCCTTGACCAGAACGGTCTTCACGTCCAGGTCGCGCAGGGCGCGTCGCACGCGGTTCATCTCCCACCGCACGCTCCGCGCGTGATGCTCCGCCACGGCGCCGGCCGCGCGCAGGTGATCGCGTGCCCGGGGCGCGAGCCGATCGAGGCAGCCGGCCTCGTCGAGCCGGGCCCCCAGGCGCGTCAGCAGCGCGGCGCGGCGGGCCAGGCGCAATAGCGCCTGCTGAGGACGCGGCTCCAGCGCGGCGAGTAGGGCCGGGTCGGCCATGCAATCGAACAGGGTCTGCCGCGGGACGGTCATGGATAGCTCTTCCGCAGCGCGGTCTGGTAAGGGGGATGAGGTCAGCCAGGCTGCGCCACCTCGGCCGGACGGGCCCAACGCGCGTTGACCAAGGCCGTGGCCTCCTCCAGGTCCCCGTAGCGGAGCTCGAAGCAGTCGCACCGGTCGATCAGCGCGGCCAGCGTATCAAAGCCGCGCCTCCCCAGCACCGTGTAATTAAAGGCGTGCTGCGCACAGCGGAGCAGCCCCTGCGCCTTGCTCAGCGGCGCGAGCTCGGCCTTGGCCTCGGGCGTGAACGCGGGAAACGCCACCCAGCCCGGCGCCGCCGGCTCGTTCATGCGAAGCACGCTGGGGCGGGGCGGAAACAGGTGGGCCAGGTTGCCCTTGGCCGTGTCGGGCCAGGTGGGGCCGAAGCGGGCCTGCGGCGCGAAGCGCTTCACGACGTCGATCGACTGCTCCTTGAGGCTGACCGGCCTGGGTACCGGAATGATCCGCCGCGTGTCGGGGCAGATCGCCGCGACCTCGTCGGAAAGCAGGCGCCATCCCCGATGCGCCAGCGCCGCGCAGAGCGTGCTCTTGCCCGAACCCGCCCCGCCGGGAAAGACCGCCGCGCCCCCCTGCCGCTCGAGCACGGCGGCATGGACGAGCAGGTGGTTGCTGGGGCGATGGAAAGCGCACAGGTTGAGTGTCCATTCGACCAGCGGAACCGCATGCGCGAACGACACGCCGCGGTAGACGGCGGTCCCGTCCGCCCGGATGCTCACCCGGCGGCGCAGCCAACCGTCGCGGCGCACGGTGACGTCGGCGTCGATCCAGTCGGGCGCTTCGACCACGGGGAAGTCGGCGTACATGTCGCCCAGGTGCCGGGCGACATGCTCCAGAGGCGTGGACAGCCGGACCACGAACGGCCCCACGCGCCACGCGAGCCCCTCGCGGAGCCTGGCGACCAGGTCCGTCGCGCTCAGATCGGAGAGTCTCACGTTGGTTCCGCCAGGCCCAGCCTGTCAAAGCCCCCGAGAAGCTGTTCCACGTAAACCCGCAGCTCGTCGTCCGCGTCGCAATCCAGCGACTGGGCCAGACGGGAGGTCAGCTCGGCCACGGTGAGCGAGCGGTCTTCCAGGTGCCGAAGCACCATCGCGGAGACACGGTTGAGCAGGTGGGTCGCGCCGGAAGGGACGTGGAAGACGACGATCTCTTCGTCGTCCCAGGATCGCCAGACGTGATCGGCACTTCGCGCGGTCCAGTGCGTCAAACGCGATGCCCGGGCAACATACCAGAGAAAAGCAGGAGAGCGGGCCTAAGCGGGCTCAATTCCCATAGGTGTGCCAGTTGCCGTCCGCATCCTCCCAGATCGGCTCGCCGAACTCGTTCTCTTGCGGCGCGGGGTCGGCGATGCGGTTCACGTCGAAGGTGCTCATCCCCTCGTTGTTGCCGTAGAGATAGTCCATGTCGGTGTAGTGGCGATTGAGCGTTTCCAGCGGATCGCTCTCGGTCTGCCCCAGGGCGGTGCGGGCATGGAGGGTGACCACCGCAGGCAGCAGGAACGCGCCCGCCTTGAGTAGCTTGCGCCGGCTGGGACGCTCGCACGATGGGCCGCGCTCTGCCGGTCGTGTCTCGGGATTGCGTTCGCGCACGGCAGGGAATCTCGTTTCCAGAGGGAGCAATGTAAGGCCGTCTCGACGCGCACCGCCACACGCAGGCCCACACGATCCCTCAACCCAATGGGCCTACGGGTGGAGTATAACTGCGGGGCATAGGGGAGTCAACGAAACGGACCGGCATTCGACCACAAACCGCCGCCCCCCTGAAATGGTGTAATGGCGGTGCTGGTTCTCGCGGCCTTTTCGCGGCGGGAGTCACGACATTTCACGCACTCAACCGGCTCCATCGAGGGGGGTCGCCGCGTGCCGGGCGCAGCCTGTCGATTTCGGCTAGGCGTCGCCCCTGGCGCGGCGGTCCAGAAGCAGCTCCAGGTAGCTCCGCCGCTCGCCCCCGGACAGTCCGAGCTCGGACGCGAGGGCGGCGATCGACTGCCGCGCGGCGTTCAGTCCCTCGTCGTCGTCGCTCAACTCGAGCTCGACGAAGGTGCCCACTTCCTCGACTTGATCCAGAGCGATCTCCACCTCGCGTCCCTGCCAGGCCACGGTTGCCTTGCGGCGGGTCTTGCGGACTTCGGCCACGGGCGCAAAGCCGAGGGCTTTGAACAGCCCGCGCCAGGCCGTGGCCCCATCCGCGCCCGGCGAGATCGGCAGCTCGATCTCGCGTCGGGTCTTGGTCGTCTCGTCGATCTTCGGGCCCTTGTACGTGATGCAGTTCTTCTCGCCGACTCTGCGGATCCGCAGCGCCTCGTCGCTCTCGGCGAAATCCCGCGCGGGATGCGCAAGATAGAGGTCGCACTGGGTCTGCGGCTCGGCAATCGCGGCCCCCATCGCCTGGAGCGCGGCTTCGATCCGCCCCAAATCGGCGGCGGCGAACTTCTGCTCCACCTCGTAGTTCATGTTCGCTGGGTCCTTCCATGCAACGGGGGTTCTGAGCCGGCCCGTCTCACCTGCCGGCACTCGGGAGGTTGGATTCGCGTTGGCCAGGACGACACGGCCGGCGCGGAATGGCCCAGCCCGGGATGGCCCCGGGCGGCTTCGTCCACCATTCTTTCTGGCGGCGTGAGTGGCTTCAAGCGGCGGCCCTGCCACCAGGGAATTGCGGCTAGGCCCGACTGCTCCGCAAGGGGGGCTAGGTCTTGGGGCACGTGGCCCCACCTCCGCAATATGGTATAGCTAGAGTGTTGGACGAAGCGCGGCGGGCCGCGCGCTTTCCACCCTCCGGCTGCGAGGTGTCCGCCATGGAAGCCCCCCCGAACGTCGAACCGCGGCAAGCCGAGTCCTCGGATCGCGCCTTCTGGGTGAATCTCGCGATCTTGGGGGCGGCGATTGTCCTCGTGTACGCCGTGTTCCACTTCCGGCCGTTCAACGTCGTGCGGCCCGAAAATCACGCGGCAGTGGACGAGAAGCTGCCGATCATCGAGCTGGTGACCCTGGACGAGGCAGCCAAGCCGCTCACGCGGGCGGACCTCCAAGGCCAGGTCGTGCTCCTGGTGTTCTGGGGAGATTGGAACGCCGAAAGCCGACAGGAGCTGCCGCACCTGGCGAAGATGGCCGCCCAGCACGCCGACCGGCCCGACTTCCGCGTCGTGCCCATCGCCTGCGCCCAGTCGGACGACGTGTCGCTTGACACGCTCCGCAGCTCGGTTCAGGCTTTGCTGGACCAGTTGGAGATCGACCTGACGATCTACGCCGACCCGGAGCGGACCACCGCCAACAGCTTCCGCGCGGTTGCTAGGCTGGACACGATCCCTATGAATTACCTGACCGACCGCCAGGGGACGATTCGCTGCGTGTGGCCGGGCTACCGGGAAGGCGTTGAACGACAGATCGCCGGGCGGATCGGCCGACTCCTGGAAGAGCCCCTCAACGCGGGCGAGTAGCGCCCGAGCCGAACGCCATGAGCCCATCGCCGCCGACCCCGGAAACCCCTTCCCCCACGGCGGGCCCCGCGGCCCGAATCGGCTGCCTGGGCGGCGCCCTGGGGAGCTTCTGGGTCGGGCTGCTGATCCTTGCCGCGGTATCCGCGGCCGCGTTCCTGTTCTTGCCCCGCTTGCTCCAGGGCCCGCTCGACCTGGGCGGCGAAGCGGTCGGCAAGCGCTTGGAGGCGCTGGAGCTTCAACCGCTGGTCAACACCCAGACCCCGGTCACGCTCGACGACGTGGAAGGCAAGGTCGTGGTGCTCAACTTCTGGGGCACCTGGTGTCCGCCGTGTCTCGTCGAGCTGCCCCACCTCGCCGAGCTGTACCGCGGTTTCAAAGGCCGCGACGACTTCCGACTGCTGGCCGTGTCCTGCGGGCGCGGAGCGAAGGAGGATATCGATATCCTCCGCGCCGAGACCGAGGGGCTTTTTGAAGACCGCGGCTTGGACATGCCCGCCTACGCGGACGTGGACTTCGTCACGCGCCAGGCGTTCGCCCAGTTGGACGAGCTGCGCGGATACCCTACCACCGTGGTCCTCGACCGCCAGACGAGAGTCCGCCGCGTATGGGTCGGCTTCGATCCCGGGATGCCGGAGCAGATCGAGTCGCTGGTGGAGGAGATTCTGGGGGAGTGATCGAACATGAGACTTCCGAAGTCTTCGAGATTTCGGAAGTCGTGGCGGCGAATAAGGCTTCCGAGGTGTCGGAGGTTGCCCGCGCGCCTCGCCCGGTCGGTCCCAGCCGCGCGACGAGGATGCCGAGGAACGCGATCGCCGCCAGCGGCTCAACCAGGGTCAGTCCGCGGCGGGTTGGCGCGACGCCTTCGGCATCACACGACACGCGCGGCCCCGCCCCTTTGGCACCTCACCCGCCTCCCGTCTCGGTAAGCGCCCCCAGGATCTGCTCGACCTCGCGGAAGGCGGCCGCCTGCGGCACCTCGGCCCCGCGGCGCAGCTCGGCCAGCAGCTCGCCGAGCAGCTCGTGCTCCAGCCAATCGGCCAGCCAGGCCGCCCGCTGCTGGGCGTAGCGAGACTGCAGCGTGAAGAACAGCCGCCCGGCTGCCTGGCGCACGCCTTCGCTGGTGGTGCTCACCAGGGCCTCGCCGCCGCCGGTCACGCCGCCGGCAATGGCGACCTCGGTGGCGACGTGGCCGGCCGTCTGGCTCGCCGCGTGGACCGCGGCCTGGCCCACCAGGTCGCCGGCCAAGACGAATCCGCTCACGGCCAGCGAGACGGTGATCGCCGGCCGTGCCACGGCCAGCACGTGGTCGAGCGACTTGAGAAACGCCACGGCGCGCGGACGCGCTGCCCTCCACGCGTCGAGCTCCGCGGCGAGGAATTCGCGGTAGTCGTCGTCCACCGCGGGCAGCGACTCGTGCGCTTTGCGGACGCGCTCGATGAGCTGCTCCCGGGCGCGCCCGCCAAGCAGCCGCAACAAACGCGGGCGCAAGGTCTCGTTACCCACCTGGGCCAGCCGGTCGAGTTCGTCGAGCAGCTTCTCCACGGCCAGGATCACGGCGTCGCGCTCGCGGCGCTGGAACGACTCGACCGGGTCGGCCGCCGGCCCGGACACGGCCTCCCACGCCGCGCGCACCGGCCAGACGATGCCACGGCCCACGTTGCGGTAGAAGCCGTGGATCGCCCGCGACCACGGCTCGCGCGAGGCGTCCCACCACTGGCGGATCTCCTCGACCAGCACTCCGGCCGGGAGCGTGGGCCAGGCCACGCGGGCCATCTCGTTGGCGCGGAGCGCCCCGGCCGCCGCGGCGAAGTCCTCGGCCGCGTTGCGGACCAGGGCCAGGTATCCGCCGGCTCCTTGCTCGGGGTCGAGCACGCGACGCAGGGCTCCGCGAAACGTGCGGATCTTGATCGTGTCGAAGTGCAATAGTGCCAGTTCGTCGCGCAGGCTCGACGGCCGCTCGGGCGGTTCCTGCCCCGTCGGCCCCACCCCGTAGAACGGCAGGCGGAGCGACTCGGCCGCGACCCGATCGTGCGGGAGCACATAGACCAGCTCCGGCCGAGCCCCGGTCTCGGAGCAGAACGTGGTCAGCCACTTGGGCCAGTAGTCGCGGTCCAGTTCAAGATGGCACTGATTGAAAACGACCACGATCGGCTTGTCGGCCTCGACCGCCTCGCGGAAGAACTGCTTGACGGCCGCGTCGTTGTACTTCTGCTGCGTGAGCACGGCGATCAGCACGTCGGCCACCTGGCGGATGCTCCGCGCCCGCTGCCAGTTGACCGCCGCGTCGGAATCGACGTCGGGGCAGTCGAGAAGCAACAGGCGCGGCGGCACGGCCTCGCCCGATCGCCAGAAGAGCAGGTTCTCGTCCGACTCGGCCAGGGCCTGATCGGCCGAGCGCCAGGCTTCAAGGGTGAACCCCTCAAACAGCCCCTGCAGCCCCGACGGCTCGCGCAAGCCCGGCGGCACCAGGCACACCGGGTGCTTCGTGCCGGCGGCCAGCGGGCTGGAAGCGCTGGCCACTTCGCCGGCCAGGTGGTTGAAGATCACCGATTTGCCGATATTCGTGCCGCCGATCACGGCCACAACCAGAAGCGGCTCGGCCTCGAGCTGGGGCAGGAGCTTGTGGCGCAACAGCTCAAACCACTCCTGGCCCGACGGCGGCGGGATGCCGATCGCCCGGGCGTGCGGGTCCAGCCGCTCCAGCGCATGGCAGAGCCGGCGGACCTGCCGTGCCCAGGCCTTGAAGTCGTCGGTGGTGCTCGAAGCGGAGGCGTGCATGCGCGGTCGTTACCTCGTCGAAACCAGAGCCGCGACCGTGAGGGAACGGCACGTCAGAACCCGAGCCCCGAACCGGGAACCGAGCCGCGACCGCGAGGAAGCGACTTCTGTGGCGCACCCCTCTTTGGGGGCACAATCCCTCACGGTCGTGGCCCCGGTCCTGGCGATTCTAGTTCTGGGGGCCTCTTCCTAAGAATAGACCAGAACGCAGGGACGATGGCATCGGGGGCCTTTCACTCCAGCTTCGCGAGGGGGTTGCCTGCCGGGGGAGGCGGAGGGGCCCCGCGCGGCTTCTTCTCACAGCCGGGGCCGATTGCCTGAGGGGTCGGCAAGCGCAATAATCACCAACCGTTCCGTCGGCACGGGTGGACAAGCCATCCGTGGCACCGCTTTGGAAGGACTCCGTTGCACGATCAGATCTATTACCTCGTCGCTGTGCTGGGGCTGGGGCTGGCCGCCCAGTGGATCGCGTGGCGTTGGGGCCTGCCGGCGATTCTCGTGCTGCTGCTGTTCGGCGGGGCCGCCGGATGGGTCTTCGGCAGCCCCGACCACCTCGTCGGCGCCGACCTGCTTCTGGCCGTGGTCTCGCTTTCGGTGGCGGTGGTCCTGTTCGAAGGCGGCTTGAGCCTCCGCTTCCGCGAGCTCAAAGGCACGGGCAGGGCCGTGCTGGGCCTGGTGACGGCAGGCATTGCGGTGACCTGGCTGCTGACCGCGGCGTTCGCGCGGTGGTGCCTGGGCATGGAGCCTGCGGTGGCCACGCTGCTGGGCGCGGTGCTGGTGGTTAGCGGCCCAACGGTGATCGTGCCTCTTCTGCGACAGATCCGTCCCAGCCGTCGCGTGGCCTCGGTCGTCAAGTGGGAGGGGATCCTCAATGATCCCATCGGCGCGGTCCTGGCGTTCATCGTCTCCTACGGCATTCTCATCGGGGGCTTCGAGCAGCCGGCGCTGACCACGGCCGGATCGCTCGCCATGTTCCTGGTGGTGGGGGCGCTCTTCGGATTGATTCCGGGCGCGATCCTGGTCTTTGTTCTCCGCCGTTACTGGATCCCCGACTTCCTGCAGAACATGGCCCTGCTGACGGCCGTGGTGCTGGTGTTCGCCGCTTCGAACCACGTGCTGCGCGAGTCGGGCCTGGTGGCCGTGACCGTTCTGGGCGTCGTGCTGGCCAACCAGAAGAGCGTCAACCTGCACCATGTGATCGAGTTCAAGGAGAACCTCCGCACGCTGCTCATCTCGTGTCTGTTCATCGTGCTGGCCTCGCGAATCCAGCTCCCGGTGATCGCCGAACTGGGCGTTTTTGGGGGCCTGTTCCTCTTGGCGCTGGTGCTCGTGGTGCGGCCGGCCGCCGCGATGATGGGCACGATCGGCTCGGACTTGAACCTCCGCGAGCGCCTGTTCCTCTGTTGGATGGCCCCGCGGGGGATCGTGGCCGCGGCCGTCTCCTCGGTCTTCGCTCTGGAGTTGAAACAGGCGGAGCACCTCTCCCAGGCGGTCCGCGACCAGGCCGACCTGCTGGCCGCGGCCACATTCCTGGTCATCGTGGGCACGGTGGCCGTGTACGGGCTGACCGCCGGCCCGCTCGCGCGGCGCCTGGGCGTGGCCGAGGCCAATCCCCAGGGCGTGCTCCTGGCGGGGGCCGGCTCCGTCGCCCGGGAGCTCGCCGCCGCACTGCGGGACGAAGGGTTCCACGTCCTGCTGGTAGATACCAACCAGCGCAACCTGGCCTCGGCCCGGATGGCCGGGATGGCCACCTGCTGGGCCAACATCCTCTCGGAGTACGCCCGCGAGGAGATCGACTTCTCGGGCATCGGCCGGCTGCTGGCCGTGACCCCCAACGACGAGGTGAACCTGCTGGCCATGCGCCACTTCGAGCTGCTGTTCGGCCGCTCCGAGGTATATCGGCTCCCCGTGCGCAAGAACGACCGCGACCAGCGCATGTCGCCCGAGGGATCGGGCCGGACGCTGTTCCGCGACGACGCCACCTACTGGGCCCTGGTCGAGCGCCTGGAGCAGGGGGCGGTGCTCAAGAAGACCCGCATCACCCAGGAGTTCGGCTACGCCGCGTTCCGCGAGATGTACGGGCCGTCGGCCATCGTGCTGTTCGTGATCGACGGAGACAGGCTCGGCGTGGTCACGGCCGATCGGGCACCGACGCCCAAGCCGGGGCAGACGCTGGTGAGCCTGGTCGATCCGGCGGCCGCCGGTGAGGAGGCGGAGACGGCCTGAGAGACTTGCAGAAACCCGCAGCCCCAACCACAATCGTTGGATACCCGCCGGCCATCCCGATCCGAAGCGTTAGCGGGGGCCGGAGCGCTGGGCACCGCAGAGTTCCGAAGTCTTCAAGACTTCGGAACTCTCTCCCTTACATCCCCCTCCACCTTGATCCAGCCATGGTTTACCCCGTCAATCGACGCCAGATGCTCGCTTCGAGCGGAGCTTGCCTGGGCGCGGCCGTGGCCGCCACGGCCGCGGTCGGGGGCCCCGCGCCGGCGGAGAGCGCGAAACAGACCTTCCGCTTCGCCCTGAACATGGGCACGATCCGCGGCCAGAAGCTGCCCGTGCCCAAGCAGGTCGAGGCCGCGGCCGAGGCGGGCTACGACGGCATCGAGCCCTGGGTGGGCGACGTCCAGAAGTACGTCGAGTCCGGCGGATCGCTCGCGGACCTCAGGAAGCAGATCGCGGACTCGGGCATGGAGGTGGTCGGCGCCATCGGCTTCGCCCGGTGGATCGTCGATGACGATCGGCAGCGGGCCGACGGCGTCGAGCAACTGAAGCGCGAGATGGACCTGATCGCCAGGATCGGCGGTCGGTGGATCGCCGCGCCTCCGGCCGGGGCCAACCGCGAGCCGGGCCTCGAGCTGCGCAAGGCAGCCGAGCGCTATCGGGCGATCCTCCAGGCCGGCGAGCAGGTCGGCGTCACGCCGCAACTGGAGATCTGGGGCTCGTCGCAGAACCTCAGCCGGATCGGTGAGGCGGCCTTCGTGGCGTCCGAGGCCGGCCACCCCAGGGCCTGCCTGCTTCTGGACGCGTACCACATCTACAAGGGCGGGTCGAGCTTCGAGGGATTGCGGATCCTGAGCGGCGCGGCCATGCATTGCTTCCACATCAACGACTACCCGGCCGATCCGCCGCGCGAGACGATCAACGACAGCCACCGCGTCTATCCCGGCGACGGCGTCGCCCCGCTGGCGGCGATCCTTCGCACGCTCCACGACACGGGCTTCCGCGGCTACCTGTCGTTGGAGCTGTTCAACCGCGACTACTGGAAGCAGGATGCCCTGGAGGTGGCAAGGACCGGCTTGGCCAAGTGCCGCGCGGCCGCCGACAAGGCGATGGGATAGCCCCGCAAGTCGCCTGGGACGGCCTGCCCGTCCACAGTCTTCATCGACACGCAATCCACTTCACTCTGGCACTACGACCCTGATCGAGGAGATGAACCCGATGTCCGACCATGGCAAGTTTCTTTCCCGTCGCAGGATGATCCAGGGCTCCGCAGCCGGTTTGCTGGCGGCCGGGCTGACCCAGTCCGCCGGCGCTGCCGAGCCGTGCTGCGGCGGGGCCGGCAAATGCACCAAGGTCTGTGCCATCCCCAAGCCGAAAAACGAGGACTTCTACTCGGACGACGGCAAGTTCGACGCGGAGAAGGCCCGCAAGGCCTACTACGCGATGTTCGAGCGGTTCCACTGGCCCATCTCCAGGAAGATGGAGAAGGAGATGTGGATCGCCGACTTCAACCTGGGCGATTTCGCCCACGTGGGCATGGCCGGCATCTTCTGGGTCAACGACAAGAAATACGACTACTTCGGCCACGAGATCTTCCTCCTGCCCGGGCAGATGATCGTCGAGCACGCCCACGTGGCGATCCCCGGCGTGGCGCCGAAGATGGAGTCGTGGCAGGTCCGGCACGGGTCGATCTACACCTTTGGCGAGGGCGAGCCGACCAAGCCCTGCCCGGTCGAGCTACCCGAGAGCCAGGAGAAGTTCATCACGGTGCGCAAGTGCCAAAAGCTGGAGATCGACGAGATCGCGCAGCTCAACCGGCCCGAGGCCAAGCACTTCATGGTCGCCGGTCCGGCCGGCGCCATCGTCACCGAATACGCCACGTACCACGACAACGCGGCCCTCCGGTTCACCAACCCGGGCGTGGCGTTTTGAGAGTAGCCGGTGTTCAGTGGCCGGTGGCGAGTGGGGGATGAGTAGTGAGTAGGTGAGTGTCGAGGCTCACCTGCTCCGTATTTCGCACTTCTGCCCTGTCACCCCGTCACTTTGTCACCCCGTCACCCACTCATCAAGCCACCCCATGCGTCCCTGGAAACTGGCCGAGACCAACTACGGCACCGTCAAGGACCTGACGTACGAAGTGGCCGTGCTCCCCTTCGGGGCCACGGAGCCGCACAACCTGCATTTGCCTTACGGGATCGACACCCTGGAGGGCGACACGATCGGGGAGAGGATCTGCGAGGCCGCGTGGGACCGCGGGGCCAAGGTGGTGCTTCTGCCCACCATCCCCTACGGCACGCAGACCAACCAGATGGAGTTCCCCCTGGCGATGAACCTCAACCCCTCGACACTCGGGGTGGTCGTCGAGGACCTGGTCGATTCGCTGGTCCAGCACGGGATTCTCAAGATCGTGCTCCTCAACAGCCACGGCGGCAACGGGCTGAAGCCGGTGTTGCGCGAGCTGTACGGCAGGACCGAGGCCCACCTTTTTCTCTGCAACTGGTACACGGTGTTCGGCGACGTGTACCACGAGATCTTCCAGGAGAAGGACGACCACGCGGGCGAGATGGAGACCTCGTTCGCGTTGGCCTACTGTCCCGAGCTGGTGGGGCGAAAGCCCGATGGCACGCTCACGGCCGACGAGGGACGGACCGCGCAGACGCGGTTCGAGGCCGTCAACCGCGGCTGGGTCTCCATCACCCGGCCCTGGCACCTGTTGACCACCAACGCCGGCGTGACCGACCCGCACGCCGCAGCGGCCGACAAGGGCCGTCGGATGATGGAGGTCCTCGTCAAGCGGCTATCGACGTTCCTGGTGGAGCTCTCCGCCGCGGAGGTGGACGCGCGGTTTCCGTACTGAAGCACGAGCGGTCCGGCTCCCCCAGACTTCCGAAGTCTCGAAGACTTCGGAAGCCTGGCGCTGTCCCCGTCAGATGGGCAGGTCGTCCTCCGGCTGCTCCTTGTTGATACAGCACTTCTTGTACTTCCTGCCGCTCCCGCAAGGGCAGGGGTCGTTGCGTCCGACCTTACCGACCAGCCGGACGAACGGGTTCTCGACGGGCGGTCCCTCGTCCCCGCCGATGTCTTCGTCCTCCCAGTCCTCGATGTTCCAACCGCCGTCGTCCTCGTCGTCCTCGTCGTCCTCGTCGTCCTCGTCGTCCTCGTCGTCCCAATCCCCTGCGTCCCAGTCCCCCTCGTCGAACTCCCTCAAAGCTTCCTGGTCTTCGCGCTTGAGCGCTTCGAGGAACTCCAGGTCGTGCGCCCGGGTCAGCCCGCCCGAGGTCACGCCGAACCGCTCCACGTGCTCGGCCAGGCGCGTCGGCGCAAGGTCCTCCCATCCCCAGCAATCGGCCACGGCCTGCCCGTACCACGCCTCGTACTCCGGAAACCCGGCGTCCACGATCGTCGCCGCGGCCAGGAGGCGGTACCGCAAGTCCGGTAGCTCCGGTTCCTCATTCGCCTCGCCCTCCAGCAGCAGATCCCGCGCCGGCATGATCGCCTCGTCGCACAACTGGGCCAAAGCCGCGTGGCCCAAGGCGCAGCGGAACTCCCAGTCGTCCTCCTGACGGCCGGGTGAGCGCAGCAGGTCCATGCAAGTCTGCGCGGACAGGTCCGTATGGATGTCCTCCAGGACGGTGGCCACCGCGAACATGCCGAAATCGTCCGCCTCGGGCGAGGCCTCGGCCACGGCCCGCACCACTTCGTCGTTCCCAATCCGCACAAGCGCCGCCGTGGCCACTTCGGCGTTGTCCGCTCCGCCCACCATCGTCTTGACCAGGGTTGGCACGGCGGCCTCCAGTCGCAGCCGCCCGGCCAATTCAATGGCCATCTCCTGCATCAGGGCTCTCCATTGCGAATCCATGGCCACCACGCGGCCCTCCAGGACGTCGAGGACGCGGCCCATGTCGGGATCGGGATGGCGTCCCAGCGCGTCCAAGAGCATGATCCAGCGGTCATTGAGCCGGGAAGTCACCTCCTCGCCCGAATTGACCCGCCGCGCGATCTCCTCCAGCTCGTTCCACGCCCGGTCCCAGTCCCAGGTATGCACCTCCAGGCGCTGGTGGTAGTAATCGGCTAGCGGCTGGGGGAACAGGGAAAGGCTGGGGGCGTCGCTCCAGTCGCTTTGCAGCAGCTTGGGATCGGCCGCGCAGAGGATAAGGGCTACGGCGTAACGGAAGTTGTCGGCGGCCACGTCGTCTGGATCGAGCCCGCCCCGCAGCCGGTCGGCCAGCCACGCGAGGGTTTCCCCGGTCTGCGCCAGACACTCCGCCTCGCGCAGCAGGGAGTAGCCGGCCTGCGGGCCGAGATGCTCCACCGCGCGGAGGACCGCCGGCATCACGGTCGGATCGGTGGAATACGATTCGCTGAAGTAGCGCAGGGCGACCAGCCGAACTTCTTCTTCCGGATGGGTAAAGGCCGCCTGGATCCGCGGTTGTTGTGCGCGCATGGATTCTCCTCCCCTGCGCCCCATGATAGCGGATTCCCAAGGCCCCGATAGCCCGGCCGACTACAGCTCGAACAGGAACCCCTGCTTGGAGAGCTTCTCGTACTTCGCCGCGTCGAAGCGGTACAGCCTGGCGGCGCGGTGCGCCACGTCGGTCTGCACCTGGTCGGTCTCCTCCAGCAGCCCCATCGAGAGCACCTTGCGGCGGAAGTTCCGCTTGTCCAGGGGCGTCTCCAGCGTCTTCTCGTAAAGGTCCTGGAGCTGCGAGAGCGTGAACTCTTCAGGCAGCAGCTCGAACCCGATGGGCTGGTAGCGGACCTTGCCCTTCAGCCTCCCCAGGGCGGTGTGAAGGATCTCGGCGTGATCGAAGGCCAGCGCCGGCGGATCGGCCACGGCAAACCAGGCCGCGCTACGGGCATCGGTGGCGGCGCGGACGCGATGGTCGCGGATGTTGACCAGGGCGTAATGGGCGACCGAGACGACGCGCCCCCGCGGGTCGCGGTCCGGGGCGCCAAACGTGTAGAGCTGCTCCAGAAAGACGCCGCGCAGGCCGGCCTCCTCCTCCAGCTCGCGTCGCGCGGCCTGTTCCAGGGCCTCGTCCATGTGCACGAACCCGCCCGGCAGCGCCCACGTCCCCGCAAAGGGCTCCAGGTCGCGCTGGATCAGCAGCACCTTGAGGTCCTCGTCGTCCAGCCCGAACACGACGCAATCGACCGTCAGGGCGGGCCGGGGATAGTCGTAGGTGTAAGGCATCGGCTCCTCCTTCGTGTTTGCCACACACCAAGGATGAGGTCTCCAAGAAACGCCGTCAAGCAACTCGCCAGGGACGGTGGCCAGCGGCTAAATCGCCTTGCGTGATTCCGGGGAAAAGGGGTCCTGCCCCCAGTTCCCTCCCGGGATCGTGCACGGCTATTCGGTGGCCGCTGGAGCGGCTAGTTAACCGCTCTTTTGAGGGGGTGCGATCTCGCGACCGCGAATTGGCCTTTCCCGCTGCGGGCTGATTTGGTACCTACCGTGCCCGCCGCCGATAGCGGCTGCGCCTGCGCTGCTCGCGGCCGCGGGGCATGCCGGCGCGGCGCCACCTGCGCAGCGGCCGCTGGCCGGTATTGCCAATCGCCGCGCACACGCTCGTCTTCCGGGGAATCCGCCCATGAAACGCGTCGTGCTCCGTCTTGCAGCCCTTGTCACCGTGGTGGTCCTCGGCCTGATCGCGATTGCCCAGGCCCAACGGGGAGCCAATCTGGCGGACGATCCGCCCGATGCCGCCGCTTCGGGCAATGGGCAGGCCAGTGCGCCCGGCGAGATCGTGCCGGAGCCGGACACCCGGCCGATGCCGACGATCGAGCGCTTGGGAGGAAGGAATCCCCTTCGGGAGGGCGTGATCCCCACGTCCGGCGTCGGAGAGGTGGAAGGCCCGGGACTGGCTGCGCCCTTGCAGCAGGCGGCGGGCGAAGCCGCGGCCGCCCAACCCGAGGTGATCGCCGGCGACGGCAGCCCCCTGGCCCATACGAACGGCCCGGGCCCGCATGCGGTCGATCCTCGCGCCCAAGCCGACCGCGCCGCCGGGCGGCGGCCTCTCACCGATCGTTTCCTCTCCCGCAACCCGCCTCCGCCACCCGGCATCGCGCCCCTCGAGGAGTCCTCCGGGCCGGCGCCGCTGGCCGGCCCGCCACCGCGTGGCGCGCCCGCGGACCCCCGTGCTGCGGCGGCTCCGGGCGGATTCGCCGCCCCGCCATCCGCCACGGAGGCGGTACCCCGCACGCTCAGTCCGCCGCCCGCGTCGCCGATGCGCTCGGCGGCCGGTGCCGACCGGACGGTCGATCCCCGCTCCGATCCGTTCGGCGACCGGGCCTCCGCCGGCCGTGAGCCGGCCCCGCTGGCGCTCGATCCACAAGCCTCGAGCACGCGAATCCCCGCGCCGAGCCGAACGCACCGCTTCGACGGAGAGGCGGAGTCGGGTGCGACTGCCGACACCGGAGCCGCCCACGCGCCCGATTTCGGATCGCCTCGGACCGGCCTTGCCGACCGCGGGGCCGCCGATCGGGGCGTCGCGGTGTCGAGCGAGGGCACGGGGCGGCCGGGCAGCAAGCTCATCGAAGGGCCCCAATCGCCGCAGGTCACGCTCCACAAGGCCGCACCTCCGGAGGTGCAGGTCGGCAAGCCGGCCACGTTCCTCATCCAGGTGATCAACACGGGCTCGGTCACGGCCTCGGCGGTCGAAGTCCGCGACCAGATCCCCCGCGGCATGCAGCTTGTTCGCACCAACCCCCCGGCACAGCGCGGCGTGGCCGGCGAGCTGGTCTGGAAGCTCGGAGCCATGCAACCCGGCAAGGAGTCCCGTATCGAGGTCGAGCTGATGCCCGTCGCCGAGGGCGAGCTGGGCAGCGTCGCCACGGTGCATTACACGGCCGAGGCGTCGGCGCGGACCGTCGCCACCAAGCCGGAGCTGGACGTCCGCGTTTCGGCCCCGCCCAGCGTGGTTATCGGCGAGGAGCTGACACTCTCGATCGTGATCTCCAACCCGGGCAGCGGCGTGGCCACGGGCGTGGTGCTGGAGGAGCACGTGCCGGCGGGCTTCCAGCACCCGGCCGGGACGGAGCTGGAACAGGAGATCGGCGTGCTTCAGCCCAACGAGAGCCGCTCGGTGGAGCTGACGCTCACCGCCGTGCGGCCCGGCCCGTACACCAACACGATCATCGCGCGCGGCGAGGGGAGCCTGCGGACCGAGGCCCGGCAGGAACTGGCCGTCGTGGCGCCCAGGCTCGACGTGGCCCTGGAAGGCCCCTCGCGCCGCTACCTGGAGCGCGAGGCAACCTATACGGTCTCCGTGTCCAACCCGGGCTCGGCCCCGGCCAGGGACGTGGAGCTGATCGCCGAGCTGCCGCCGGGCATGGACTTCGTCGGCGCCGACAACCAGGGGCACTTCGAAGAGGCCACGCGGACCGTGCACTGGCGGCTCGCCGAGCTGCCGGTCAACACCATGGGCAGCGTGACGCTCACGGCCGTGCCCATCGAGGCCGGCCAGAAGACACTTCGCGTCTCGGGCACCGCGGCCAAGGTCTCGCCGGTCCAGAAGGAGCACGCCGTGAGCGTCGAAGGCGTGGTGGCGATCAACTTCCAGGTGGCCGACAGCGACGACCCGATCGAGAAGGGCGCGGAAACGACCTACGAGATTCGCGTGACCAACCAGGGCTCGAAGACGGCGAGCAACCTTCAGCTCGAGGCCACGCTGCCCCCCGAGTTGCACGTGGTTGCGGCGGAAGGGCCCGTCCGTCACCTCATCGACGCCAACCGCGTGCGGTTCGAGAGCCTCGGCCAGCTTGCTCCCAAGGCCGACACGGTCTATCGCGTACGGGTCCAGGGCCTCGAGGCGGGCGACCTGCGCATGCGCGTCCAGTTGATGGCCGACGACATGGACCGCCCGGTGATCAAGGAAGAGAGCACTCGGGTGTATTCCGACCAGTAGCGGCGGCCCCGGCATGGCTCCCCCCTCTTGCCCCCGGCCTTTTGAGGAGGCGTTTTCCTCCCTGTGGCGGGGGCGGCCACGCTCCCGGTGCGGCATTGCGGCGAATGGCGCGCCCGTTGCGCGATTGCGCCGCCGCGGCGCAGCGAGTCCCCCTGCCCCCGGCCCGTATGCTACGGTTGGATAAGCCCGCGACGGGTTCGCCAGCTCGCGCCGAGGGGGCTAGCTTTCCTGCTGCCAGGGTTTCGCGGCCAAGCGAATCGCTGGACGGATCGACCCGGGTCTCAGAGCGCTATGGGGGTGAACACCCTCCGCGCGCGGCGCAGCGACCCGGACAACCCGAAAGCCCCGGCCCTGGCCGGTGCCGGCGCATCCGCAACGAGGAGCAAGAGAGTGATGATCTCAGGGGCTTGTGTTGAGCTGGGCGCCGCGGTGCTGCTGGCCGCCGTGAGTGTGTTCCTGGGTTACCGGTTGGGCTTGAG
>CAYSUS010000001.1:0-82642 GCA_964434165.1 uncultured Pirellulales bacterium | reverse complement strand
GACACCGCCGGCACACTTGGACTCCTCGCGGCCGAGTGCGTGGTGAATCACCTCCGCGCCTGGACCGAAGACATGTCGGCCGACGTCACGGCGCACTCCGATCGCATCGAGCGGATCGGTCAGGACCTGTCGAACTCGCCGACCTGCGGCGGCGAGATGGTCGTCAGGGCTGTCACCCGGGTCCTCGAGGCCAACGCCCATATGCAGTGCCAATTGTCCAGCGCCGAGTCGCGCCTGGCCGAGCAGGCCCGGGTGATCGAGGACCAGGCCACGCAGATCCGCACCGACCCGCTGACGCTTCTGACCAACCGCAAGGGGTTCGACGAGGAGCTGAGCGGCCAGTTGGCCCACTTTCGCCGCGAAGGCCAGCCCTGCACGCTGTGCCTGATCGACCTCGACCGCTTCAAGGCGGTCAACGATACGTACGGGCATCTTGCCGGGGACAACGTCCTGCGTCACACGGGCGGATTGATCCGCCGGAGCGTGCGCTCCACCGACATGGCCGCCCGCTACGGTGGCGAGGAGTTCGCGGTGATCCTGCCGCACACCCGCTCGGTCGAGGCCTGGGCCACGGCCGAACGGATCCGCCAGGCCGCGGACGCGGCCACGGTTCGCTTCGGCAACGAGGACATCAAGGCGACGGTCAGTTGCGGGCTGGCCGACGTGCGCTCGGGCGAGTCGATTTCCGAGTTCATCCAGCGCGCCGACCAGGCCCTGTACGCCTCGAAGCAGGCCGGCGGCAATATCGGCCACTGGCACGACGGCCGCCAGGTGCGTCCCATCCCTCGTGGATTCAAGTCCCACGCTTCGGACGAGATAGGTCAGGCCGAAACGGCCGCACCGCGGTCACGGCGGCGGGAGGACACGGCTCGGGACGCGGCTTCGGAAGAGACACGCCGGTCGGCACCCCCGGCGCCGGAGCGGCAGGACGAGCCGCCGACCGAACTGGAGGTGCGTACGCCCTCCTCCCCTGAAGCGGAGCCCGAGCCCCAGACCGCCGAGGTGCAGCGCCCCATAGCCGAGGCCGCCGATCCTGAAGCGGCCCGCGAGGGAGCGGAGCCGTCGGCGCCGCCCTGGAGCGCGCTGGAGCGTCCCGGCTTCTCCCGGGCCGTGGCCCAGCGACTGGACGAGTCGAAACGGACCGGAGGCACCTTCACCCTGGCCCTGGTCAAGCTGCAAGGATACCCGCGCGTGATCAAGCAGCACGGCGATGAGGCCGCCGAGCGGGTGCTCCGCAGCGTGACGGCCTCGATGCGAGCGACGGTCCGCGACATGGACTCGTTGGGGATGTACGGGTTCGCGCAGATCGCCGTGCTGTTTCCCGGCCTTGGCACGGCCGAGTCGGCCCTGTTGGCCACGCGGCTCCACCGCGCCGTCGCCGACTTCTCGCTCCGCCACCGCGGCACGGAGATCCGCCTCACCCCGCGGATCGGCCTGACCTCGGTACGCCAGGACGACGACTTCCCGCGCCTCCTGCGGCGCCTGGAGGCGGCGCTGGAGCAGGTCCGCGGCCGTACGCCTAGCGAGGCGTGCGTGCACAACGGGGCATCGTTCGACCGAATCCCCCTGGAGCCGTCCCGCGCGGCGCAGCCCGCCGCGGCCGAGGTCGGCGGCGACGGCTCGACGTCCGAGGGCTGATCCTCGAGTGCGGAGTCCGCCGTGGACTCCGGCGAGAGCGTCGCCCGCCGCAGCCACGTCACGATGAGCATCCGAGTCCTGCTGGTCGAAGACGACGCGGCGACGCGCCGCTTGATCGCCTCCATGCTGGCCAAGATCGGCGCGATCGAGGTCGAGCAGGTCGAGGACGGCACGGCGGCAGTCGATCGCCTGCTGTTCGACAGGGAGCCGTTCGATCTCGCCCTGATCGACTGGGACATTCCGGGCAAGGACGGACTGACGGTATTCCGGACGATTCGCGCTTCGGGCAATCAGACGCCGGTCTTCATGGTCACCTCGGAATCGCGCGAAACGCACGTTCGCCGGGCGATCGAGGCGGGCGTGAGCGACTACTTCGTCAAGCCCGTCTGTCCGGAGCGCTTCCTGCGCCGGATGGCCGATCTCCGCACGGAAGCCGAGATCCGCAAGCTGGGGTCGCAGTACCGGGTGCGCCACGTGATGAACCGGGAGCCGGCCACGATCGGGCCGCAGGCCACCGCAGCCGAGGCCATGCGCCGCATAACAGAAGGGCAACTCGGCGGTCTGTCCGTCGTCGATCCCCAGAACCGACTTCTCGGTGACATCAGCGAATACCAGCTCGTGCGCGTGATCTGCGCCCCGGAGCTGAGCGAGCGGCAGGTGGAGAGCCTGATGAGCCGGGACCTCCACGTGGTGAATCCCTCGACGCTCCTGTCCTGCGCGGCCAGCCTCATCCTCCAGCACAATGTGCGGCGCATTCCGGTGGTCGAGGACGGCGTGCTGGTCGGCCTGGTCGCGCGGGGAGACCTGCTCCGCTACGCCCTGGACAACCGCCAGCGCCTGGAGGAGCTCGCCCTCGCCGTGCGGTCGTTCCTCTCCGTGAAAGCCGTCCAGGACTTGTGCCCGGAGGATCGCGCCGCGCCGGGCGATTCCGGCACCCCCGCGCCGCCGGAGTCGCCGGCCGCGGCGGGGGAGCAGACGTGATGGCGCCCCGCCGCCGCTTCTACGGCGCGCCAAACGCCCGCCGCGACTCGTAGGCGGCCGGCATCTCCCCGGCGTAGGCATGGCCCGGTGGGTCGCTCGCCCCGACCCGCGGCGGGGTGGCCCACGCGTGGGCGTGTTGGGGGTGGCCGTGTCCGGGACAGCACGAGTTCTGGCCTTCGGCGGCGGCCCAATCGGCCTTGGTGCGGAGCTCGCGGATCGCCTCGTTGCGCGTCAGGCCGTTCTTCTTGGCATAGGCGTCGATCGACTTCAGGAGCATGCCGTACTCCTTGCCGGCGGGCCCGCCGCCGACGTGGGCGAAACGACGGTCCTGGCAGCCGGCCGCGGCCGAGAGGATCAGGGCAAGCAGCGCGATCGTTCTCATCGGGAAAGCCTCCCTCGTCAATCGTCCAGCGGCAACGGCTCACCGGGTGTGAACAGCCCGTCGTGCTGCGTCTGGGCCACGCGCACCAGAAGCAGCTTCTGCTGCGGCTCGCCCGACGAGTCGTCGGTGAAGAACGAATGTCCCAGGCTGCCGTGTCGGCCTGGCAGGCAGGTCAGCACCACCATCTCACCCGGAGCCAGCTCCGCCGAGAGGGCCAGGTCGGCGAAGACCTGCTTCTGGCGGCTGGTGTCCAGGCGCCACATACCCTGGTCGCCCACCCAGCGCTTGCCGGGGTCGCCGTGCTGGACCTGCGGCTCCAACTCGACGCGCACCCGTCCGTCGTGAAGCGGATACACGCGCAAGTCGTACAGGGCCTGGGCTTTGGCATAGGTCCTGCCGCACAGGCCGTCTTCCTCGCACCGCAGCACGGTCAACTCGTCGTAGGTCCGCGAGGTGACGATCTCGCTGGGGGCCCCGGGCCGGACCTGCATGCGGCGATGCGTCACCAGCGGCTCGGTTTGCAGGCGGTCCAGGCTGACGCGGTTGACGCCGTCGTCGGGCGGGGCCTCGTCTTTCATCTCCAGGAGCCGGGCCAGGGCGAGCGGCACCTGTCCGCCCACCTTGCCCGCTCGAAATCCGCATCGGGCCAAGTCCCGCCGCTTCTCGGCCGGGAAGTGTTGCTCGTCGATCTCGCGCCACAGGATCGAATTCGCCCGGGGATCGCCCTCGGCGAACCGGGCGAAGAACGCCTCGACCACGACGGAGTCGGGCGACATCTGCGCGGGACGCAACGGCGACTCCGCGCGGCGCTTGACCAGATCCAGTTCCAGGCAGCCTGTCGCCGCGGCCACCACCAACACCGCCACGGCGAGCGCGGCGCACGACTGGGGTGCGATCGGGCGGAAGAGGCGCATGGCGCGACCGTGCGACAAACGGAGGAAGGGGGCGGAACCGCCGAACCCGAGGCATAAGAGGTGCGAAGCCTATCGGCTCGGCCGCGCCACGTCAAGTCAAGGTGGGGCAGATACGTGGACAAGCGACTGGGCCCAGGGCAGGGGACTCCGAGCCGCGCCGTGTCGGCTCGAAACGGACCGGCAGCGCTCCTTGGAGAACTGGATGCTCGCCGAACCGGCTAGTTGTTGATCGGCCGCCCCTAACGCCGCGCCTCGCGCACCAGGTGCCCCAACTCGGGCAGAATGAGCTTCTCCACGGCCAATCGGACCCCGGCCGGCGAGCCAGGCAGGGCGAACACCACGGTACGCCCAGCCAGCCCGCCCATCGCCCGGCTGAGCATGGCCGCGGCTCCCACCTCCTGGAAGCTGAGCATGCGGAAAAGCTCTCCAAAGCCTGGCATCTCGCGGCTCAGGAGCGGCTGGATCGCCTCGATGGTCTGGTCGCGGCTTCCCAGGCCTGTCCCCCCCGTTATGAGGATCGCATCGATCTCTTCGCGCGCGGTGAGCGCGGAAACCGCGTCGCGAATCTGGGTGGGGTCGTCGCGCACGATCTGGTGGTGCACGGCCCCGTGACCCGCCGACCGCAAGGTCTCGGCGAGGACCCGCCCCCCTTCGTCGGTTTCGAGGGTCCGCGTGTCGCTCACCGTGACCACGGCGCAAACTACGGAATGGGGGGCCTGGCGGCGATGCTCTTGGGGAACCTGACTCAAGGCAGTGGACTCAATAGCATGACGGGGTTTGCGTTCAGGACGCACCATCGAGGGGGGCACGTTTCCACTCCGGCGGATCGCTCCCTATACTAGAAGAGTCGAGCAGAGCGGGCAATCTGTCCGGCGTGGGGGCGGCGCTGGCCGCATCACCCGAGGGAGGCGCAGCGTGAGAACACATCCGGTTTGCATTCGGATCGGGGCCATCGCCGGCGTGGTCCTCCTGTCACTGGGATTGACCGGCGCGCGGGCCGAGATCTTCGTGCTCAGAAGCGGCGGGCGCGTGGAGGGCGAGCTGCTCAACCCGGAACAGTCGCCGCGCGAGACTTTCCGGGTCCGCACGGCCGGGGGCGACCTGGAGTTCGACGCGGCGATGGTCGAGCAGCGGCTTCCCCAGCGTCCCGAGGAGATCGAGTACGAGAAGATCAAGCCGAGCTTCGCCGACACGATCGAAGGCCAGTGGGCCCTGGCGCAATGGTGCCTGGAGCATCACCTGGTCAACCAGCGCAAGACGCACCTGGAGCGGATCATCGAGCTCGAACCCGATCACGCCGAGGCCCGGCGGGCCCTGGGATACAGCCAGGTCGAAGGCGGCGAGTGGAAGACGCAGAAGGAGGTGATGCTCGCCCGCGGCTACCGCTGGTACAAGGGCCGCTACCGGCTGCCGCAGGAGATCGAGCTGATGGAGCGGGACGCCAAGATCGAGGCGGCGCAGCGGGAGTGGTTCGGCAAGATCAAGATGTGGCGCGGTTGGCTCGGCAGCAGCAAGGACGGGCAGGCCCGGCGGAACTTCGCCTCGATCGAGGATCCCGCCGCGGTACGTGCGCTGGCCTCGAAACTGGAGGACGAGCCGTTCGAGGAGGTCCGCAAGCTGTACCTCGAGATCCTCGCCCGGATCAACACGCCCGGGGCGATCCGCGTTCTGGCCGAGCGCTCGCTGGAAGACCCGGTCTCCGAGGTCCGTCTGACCTGCCTCGACTACCTGAAGAAAGAGAAGCGGCCCGACGTGGTCGCCTACTACGTCGGCAAGCTGAAGAGCAAGGACAACGTGCTTGTGCGCCGGGCGGCGGTCGGCCTGGCCCACATGAAGGACCCCTCGGCGATCGGCCCCCTGATCGATGCCCTGGTGACCACCCACACCTTCAAGCGCGGCAGCAGCGGCGGGGGCGGCACGCCCATGAGCTTTGGCTTCGGCACGGGGGGCAACTCGGGCGGCGCTCCGGGCTTCAGTTTCGGGGGCGGCCCCAAGGTCATCAAGCGCGAGATCCGCAACCCCGAGGTCCGCGACGCCCTGACGATGATCACCGGCATGCACTTCGACTTCAACATCGGCGCCTGGAAGGCGTGGTACGCCCGGCAGAAGAAGCAGGCGGCCATCGACGCGCGGCGCGACTGACGCCCGACCGCGCCGGCGTCCTCTCAGCCGCCGCGCCTGGCTCGCTGGAAGCCCCGGCGCAGCGGATTGAATCCTTCGACCACCGCGGTCATGGCCACGCGGTCCTCCAGATTCGGCCGGAAGATCGTGAGGATCAACAGCGGCAAGTACCAGTTCATGTAGAGGCCGCCGCCGGGCACGTGCCAGAACTGGGTGGCCACCATCACGGCCCCGGAGCAGCTCAAGAGCGTGGCGTAGTTCTTGTGCGGCGGCCACAAGGCCATGCTCGCGCAGAGCACGACGAAGGCCACGAACACCGGGATGCGGTAGAAGAAGACGTGGAACTGCCAGAAGCCGGTGACGCTATCCGGTGGCGTCTCCACGAGCCCGACCAGTTGCGCCAGGTCCGCCACGCCGTACATCTGCCTGAGCTGTTCGCCGAAGGCCTGAAGGCTGTTCGAGGTCAGCGCCAGCGAGAGCGTCATCAGGAGCATCACCGCGGCGAAGCTCCCCAGGAACCGGAACAGCCCGCGGCGCCAGTAGAAGCTGCACCACAGCGGCAGGAGGAACGCCGGATAGAAGATCACGCTGGTCGCCAGGGCGAGGAAGATGCCCGAGACGACCGGCCGGCGATAGGCCTCGACGGTCCACACGAGCAGCGCGGCGGGAATGACGTGATCCACGCGGGGCGTCATCTGCGCGGTGTAGGGCAGCAGCGCGTACAGCGAGCCCATCGCCACGCCGGTGTGGATGTTGTCGTAGTGACGGTAGCCGATCACGACCAGGCCCACGACGACGGCCAGGTGGGCGAGAATGGCGGTGGTCCGCGTCACCGCCCGGCGAACCAGCGCGCGGCGGTACTGCTCGGGCGAGGTCTGCTTCTCCCGCACGGGCCGGTCGGAGAAGCCGGCGAAGATGTGAAACAGCGGGTAGCCCGGACTGCTCAGCGCCGCCTCGTCGTAGCCGGGGGGTAATTCGCCCTTGGTCAGCACGTGGTCGGCCTTGATGGCGCCGGTGACCTCGCTCTCCTTCATCCCCTGGGTGACGACGTTCGTCATCAGAAACACCATCAGGGCGATGCAGGTGAAGGTCAGGCCGCCCGCCGAAAGGTTCGGCTCCAGCAGCGGGCGCCGCACCATCATCGGGTCGAGCAGCAATCGAAGCAGAAACAGGCCCGAGACGGTAAACAGCCACAAGTACCCGAGCTGCTCCACGTCGGACTTGTACCGGGCGACCATCAGCAGGCCGGGCGCGTAGGCGATGAGCAGGACGAGGTCGAGATTGCGGACGCTCCAGAAGCGGCGGAACTTGAAGAAGATGCCGATCGTCATCAACGACGAGATATAGACCCACGTCGTCGGGTTGACATCGTAGTCGAAGAGGATTTCCCGCATCGATTCCCGCGCGCCGAAAGGGGGCGTTGGTGCGAGCGCCCGCCGCTCGCGTGTCTTGGGATGTTCAGACAGCCCATGCGGAAAGAGGTTGGCACCCTCCCTCGCGAGGACGGGCTTCCGTGGGTCGCCCTCACTGAACCGGCTTTCTGAGCGTCGCTAGCCGGCTCCCGCCGCCTCGCTGCCCTTTCAGGATACTCCACCTTCGGTGGCATGCAAGCACCCCGTCGGCAGGCGGGTCCGTGTCGCGATCGCGTCAAGACGGCCGCGCGAGACGCGCGCGGGCCTCGTCCGACCACGGGCTGTCGGGCGCCAGTTCGATGAACGCCTGCCAGTGCACCTCAGCCTCGCCGCTTCGGCCGCGCTCGTCCAGAAGCCGCGCCAGGTGATAGTGGGCGTCGGCGTAGTCGGGATGATAGGCCAGCGCGCCCTGGAGCGCGGCCACCGCCAGCTCCCCCTCGCCCGTCTCGGCCAATACGCAGCCCAGGCAGTTGCGCGCCTCGACGTAGTCCTCGTCCAATTCCACGGCCATGTAGTACCGCTCGCGCGCCGCGCCCACCTCGCCCAACCGGTAAAGCAGCTCGGCCAACAGAAAGCAGGTCTCGGCCTTGGGGCCGGCCGCGGCCAGCGAGGCGCGGTACATCTCGGCCGCCTCCTTCAGCCGGCCCTCCTCTTCCAGCTCCGCGGCCACGCGGCACATGGTCTCGGGCGTCGGCGACGGAGGGTGGTCCAGGTCGGCGCCCGGCTCGATGGCGGGCGGCGCGTCCGACGCGGTCACGCGCCAGGGACCCTCGGGCAGCCCCGGCTCGTCTTGCGGCATGGCCACGACCGCCCGGGCCGGGCGCTCGGCGGCCTCGAAGTCGAATCGCAACTGCCCGCCCGGCTCGAGCAGACCGTCCCCCTGGCGCAAGAGGATCTCGCGCCCGCGCACGATCACCGAAAGCTGCGCGAGCGGCCGCTGCACGCCGGGCACCACGCGCGCCAGCTCCTCCAGCTTGCGCTCGATGGCCGCCGGCGACATGCCCGCCGCCAACAGCTCCGCAAGCCGACGCGCCGTGGCCACCTCCTGGAAATCGAAATAGGGCAGCCGGCGCACCTCACGCACCGGCCGAATCAGCCCGCGCCGATGCCAGCGCCGCACCACGGCCACGGGCACGTCGAGCAGGCGGGCGAGCATGGCCGGCGTGTAGAGCTGGCGGATCGCCTGATCGTCCTCCACGAGCCCCAGCCGCTGCCAGAGTCCCGTCTCGGTGACGATCTCCACGGCGCCCTGCTCGGCGGCGTCGCGCGTGGCGCGGTCCAGCAACTGCTCGCCCTCCGCCGGGTCGAGCAGCGCCAAACCGGCTTCGCCCACCACCACCAGGTCGGTGCTCGGATCGGGCCTGTCCACGACCACGGCGCCGTGCTCCCGGGCCAACTGCGAGGCTTCCTTGCGGGACATGCTCGCCAGGCGCCCGACGAAAGCCACGCGCTTGGCCTGAAGAATCGGTCCGGGAGGCTGCTCAGATCGGGTGGATGGCATGACGAGAGGGGGGGTCATCCGTGCAAGGGAGTGAGGCAGTCGCTTCGATCGCATCCTAACGCTCGCCGGGCGGCCTGGCAATCGAGGACGATTGCCCATGGGACTCTCGGATCCAGGACTTCCGAAGTCTGCGCGACTCCGGAAGTCGGCGCGACGCCGGTCCACGGGAACCCGAAACCTTGGAAGCATAGAGGATGCGGGCTCACGGCCCATCGTCGAGCGGCTCCTCCTCCAGCGTCCATTGCAGGTACAGGCGATGCAGCAGGGTCCCGGGCCGTTCCAAATCCGCGAACGTCCCCCGCTCGCGAACCGTGCCGCGGTCGAGCACCAGAATCTGGCCCGCGCGGCGGAGCGTCGCCGGCCGGTGCGTGACGAGGATCGTCGTGGTGTGCGGGGTGGCTTCCTCCAGCCCCTGCCACAGGAATTCCTCGGTCTGCGCATCCAGGGCGGCCGTGCAATCGTCCAGCAGGAGGATCGACGGCCGATCGGCCAGGGCCCGGGCGAGGGCCACACGGTGCTTTTGCCCTCCAGAGAGCCGCGTGCCGCGCGTGCCCAGTCGCGTGTGGAGGCCGTCGGGCCAATCCTCCAGGTCGTCGCGCAGGCAGGCGAGATCCAGCGCCTGCTCCACGTCCTCTTCGCCGATCCACGCGCGCCCGAACCGGACGTTCTCCAGGACCGTTCCGGAGAGCAGGAGCGGCTCCTGCGGCACGTAACCGATGGCCTGGCGCACCGGCACGAGCTCGCGCGTGCGGAGATCGGCCGCCAGGGCCGTGACCTGTCCGTCGCCGTCGGCCGGGGCCGCGCCGTGATAAACCAGCACGCGCCCCGAGGCCGGATCGACCAGGCGGGCAGCCAGCGCCAACAGGGCGCTCTTGCCCGAGCCGACCTCGCCGACGACGGCCGTGATCGTGCCGGGCAGGGCCGCGAAAGACACGCCGGCCAGCGCGTCGTGCTCCGCGCCCGGGAACCGGTATCCCACTCCCTTGAACACCACGGACATGGGTCGCCGCCGGTCCTTCGACGCCGGATAGTCGGCAGGCGGCGGGGCGTCGGGCCGGCGCACCGCGGGCGACGCGACGCCCGGCTCGTCCACTTCCGGCCGGCACTGCTCGATCGCTTCCAGGCGCTCGATGCTCACCGCACTGAGCTTGCCGCGGACGAGGAACTGCCCCACGTCGAACATTGGCCACACGAGCATCAGCACGTAGGCGCCGAAGGCCACCAGGTCGCCCAGCGAGACGGACCCCTCGATGGCCATCGCCCCACCGACCAGCAGGACGCTGATGATCGCCAGTTGCCACACGTTGCCGTAGAGCGAATCGATGACCGTCTGCCAGCGCACGGCGCGGATTTCCGCGCGGCGCTGGCGCTGGATGGCCTCCAGGACCGCGCGACGCTGGGCCGGTTCGGCCGCGAAGGCCTTGACCACGCGGACGCCGCTGAAGCAGCTCTCCAGCACGTCGTTCAGGTGCGAGATCGACTGCTGCACCTCCTCGTAGCGGCGATGGAGCCGCGACGCGGTGAACACGAACAGCCCCACCAGCACGGGCAGCGGCCCGGCCGCGCACAGCGTCAGCAGCGGATCGATCCACAGCATGGCCGCCACGCCGAAGGCGATCACCAGCGCCGCCTCGACCAGCCGGAGGATCACCGAGCACATGAACCACGACAGCTTCTCGCCCACGTCGTCCATCAACCGGGTGACGAGGTCGCCGGTGCGGAAGCGGCGGAACGTGGCCGCCCCGGCCTCGAGCAGGTGCTCGAACGCCCGCATGCGCACGCCGAACTCGAACCGCAGGTTGAGCCTTGCCCGCAACGTTTGCAGCGAGGCGTACACCGCGAAGTGCGCGGCGCCGTAGCCCAGCAGGATGAAGACGTGGTGGACCAGGTAGGCGTAGGAGAGCGACTGCTCAATGCCGTCGATGATCCGCTTCAGAAGCAGGGGATAGACGATCAGGATCGCCGCGTTCGCCACCGTCAGGACGAGGATCAGCGGGATCTCGCGGCGATAGGGGCGCCAGTGACCGGCGATCCACCGGGCCTTGTGCAGGAAGCCCCCGCCGTGGGGCGGCGCTTCGCGGGGCGTCGGCTCTGGGGTGAAGGCTTGCGTCATGGCGGTTGTCGTCCCTCGTCGGGATCGGCAGGCCGCGGCAGGGCGGCGCGTCGAGAGGCCTCGCTCAAGGGCCGGACCCTTCCCGGTCGAGGACCTCCAGCGACTCGGGGTGTTGGAGCTGGTGCAGGCTTCGGTACAGGCCGTCAACCGCGAGCAGCTCGTCGTGCGTGCCTTGCTGAATGATCTGCCCGCGATGGAGGACCAGGATGCGATCGCAGTGCCGGATCGTGGAGAGCCGGTGCGCGATGACCAGCGCCGTGCGCTCCTGGAGCGCCCGCCGCGTGGCCTCGGTGATCATCGATTCGGTGGCCGGATCGACCGCGCTGGTCGCCTCGTCGAGCACGAGGATCTCGGGCTGCCGCACGAGGGCCCGGGCGAAGGAGAGAAGCTGCCGCTGGCCCACCGAGAGGTTCGCCCCGCGCTCGGCCAGGTCGGCATGCAGCCCCCCGGGCATCCGCCGAATGAACCGGTCGGCGAGCGTCGCCTCGGCGACGCGCCGGATGGTCTGCTCGGGCACGGGCTCGCCCAGCGTGAGGTTCTCGTGGAGGTCCCCGGGAAACAGGTAGATCTCCTGGAGCACCAGACCGACGCGCCGGCGTAACTCGCGCGGATCGATGTCCCGCAGATCGACCCCGTCGATGAGGATGCGGCCCTCCTGCGGGTCGTAGAACCGCAGGAGGAGGCTGACGATGGTCGTCTTGCCGGACCCGGTCGGACCGACCAGGGCCCAGCTCCGGCCGGCCGGGAGGTCGAAGCTGACGTCGCGCAGCACGGCGTCGCCGTCGGGCGTGTAGCGGAACGACACGTTCTCGAAGCGGACGCCGCGGCGCAGCCCCGGCCAGGGCGCGGGATGCACGGGCGCGGCGATCGTGCTGGTCTCGCCGAGGAGCAGGAAGATCCGCTCGGCCGCGGCCAGGGCCTTCTGGATCACGGCCAACTGTTCGGCCAGGCGGAGCACGGGCGCGAAGAACCGCCGCACGTAGCTGATGAACATCACCAGCGTGCCGATGGTCACCGAGCCCACCAGGGCCCAGTACCCGCCCACGCCCAGGATCGTCGCGAACGTGACGGCCTCGAGGAGGAACACCAGGTTGAACCAGAGGACGATCATCCGCGACGCCGCGAAGTGGCAGTCGTACTTGCTCCGGTTGCGCACGATGAAGTCCGACGTGGCCCACCGCCGCCGCGCGAACGCGCGCAGTACGGGCATGGCCTGGAGGAACTCGGTCAGCCGGCCCGTGATCTCCGCGTTCTGGCGGCGGACCTGCACGAAGGCCGGGTGGATGCGCCGCTGGAAATAGACGGTAACGCCCAACAGGCACGGGACCAGCGCGGCCGGGATGAGCGTCAGGCGCGGGCTGACCAGCACCATGGCCACGAACATGCCGAGGAACAGAAGCAGGTCGCCCAGCAGCATCACCGTGGTGGTTGTGAACAGCATGCGCAGGGCCTGGGTGTCGCTCTCGACACGGGCCAGAAGCTGGCCCGGCGCGTGCCGGTCGTGGAACTCCAGCGGCAGGTCGAGGATGTGATCGAACAGGGCCGTGCGGAGCCGGGCGGTCATCTGCTGACCGGTCCACTCCAGCCAGTTACGCATCGCATAGACGACCGCCAGATACAGAAGCTGCACGCCCAGAAACGTCAGCACCGTACGGCGCAGGCCGGCCGGGTCGCGCCCGGCGATGTCCACGTCGATCGCCCGCTTGACCAGCACCGGCCCGACGATCATCAGCGCCGCCCCGAGAAGCAGCAACAGGAACGCCCCGACGAAGTGCGCCCGGTAGGGCCGGAAAAACGGCCCCAGGCGACCGAACAGCTCCCGGTTGGAGAACTCCCCGGGACGCTGGGTGTCGGGTTCGTGATACCACTCCATCCGGGGCGCGGGGGGCGAGGGGATGCAAACCAGGCGCGGGTCGGACAGGGCCCGCCGCAGGGACGCGGAATCCTCCGTTCTACCCGGTGGCCGCAGGCAAGGCCAGCGCGGAGGTCCTCGGATCCCCCAGACTTCCGAAGTCTCGAAGACTTCGGAAGTCTGGCGTCGCCCGCCTCACGGCAGGCTCAGATAGCGCAGCAGCGGATGGCGAATCTCCTCGCCGTCAAACGCTTTGACCACGGCCTTGTTCGCCTGGTCCAGGATCCGCGCGTGGCGGTCGCGGATCTCGTGGTTCACGAAATCCTCGATCGGCTCGCGCAGGGTGTTCAGAAGGTCGTTCGAGATGTCCAGCCCGCGGACCGCGATCCGCAGGTCGAGCACCTCGGGCGGATCAAGCGTAACCCAAGCGTCGGACTTCTCCAGCCGGACCTGGCCTGCCAGTTGCATCGCCACCTGGGCGCGGAAGCTCGTGTGAACGCTGAGCCGCTCGGGAACTTCGTATCCCACCCGACCCGCCACCGGCAGCTCGGCCTCGGCGCCGAACATCAGCAGCCGGGCGTCGTCGCCGGTGATCCGCCTGAGGTACGGCATGTGCAGGATGCGGATCTGGGGGGTGCCGTCCAGGCGCAGGCGGACGTGGGTCTCCTCGCGGATCGCCCAAAGGCGGCGGCGCTTCTTGCGACGCAGGTTGCTGAGCGTGGGGGCGGGCAGCTCGACGTACTTCTCCTTCAAACGCGAGCGGACCTTGTCGTACTCCTTGCCCTCGATCTCCTTCATCACCAGCCCGCGCACGGCGATCGCCAGGGCCGTGGGAATGGCCGGCGGCACCTGGGCCACGCGGTAGATCGCCACGGCCTGATCGGGTCTCGGCTCCTCGCCCGCGGTGGCCTGGGGGTGGGAGCCGTGCGCCGACACCGCGGGCAGCGTCACGAAGCGCCCCTGGGCGTTTCGCAGTCCGACGCGGCTCGCGCCCGCGCTGACGGTGTGAAAGGTCTCATGCGGTCCGGGCTCGGTGCGGCTGCCGACCCAGAGGATTCGGCCTCCGGGACCGGCCTCGGTGAGCAGCCGTCCACCTGCCGCTCGCAGCGCCAGCGCCCCTTCGCCCTGCGGGAGAAGGTCGAACGTCTCGGCCTCGCCCGGCAGCAGCGGGCCGGGAGTGATGCGACCGTCGGGCTGGGGCCGGAGGAACCGTCCCGAGGCCGTGCGCAGCGAGACCGGCTCCTCGGCCGCCGCGACCGCGGCAGCGCAGCAGGCGCAGCACCACCAAACCGCGCGCAACAGCCCCATGCATCGTCCTGGGTGAAGGAAAACCGGCGCGGGACGCCCCGATCCGCCCACCCAGTATATCGTCCCCAGACGCCTGGAGGTTCATGCCGCGCCGCCGGCGGCGCATGAAGCGCGACCGATGGCCGATTACTCGATCCCCATCAACCGCAGAACGACCCAATCGCGGATCCTCCCCGGCAAACTGGGCAGCGTGGCGAAACCAAGGCGAGTACGCCACCCAACGGGATAGCGGGTTCTGGGGCGGCGGGCCTCGACTGCGTGCCGCACGGCGCGAACCACGTGCGCGACGCTCATCCCCGATCGGTCGAGGCGCGAGGTCGCCGCGTGCATCCGTTCCATTTCCCGGCCGTAGAGCGCGCGGACGTCCGGGGGGAGGCGATCGCCCAGGCGCCCCGCGTCGTCGAGCATCTTGTCCCAGATAGGGGTTTTGACGCTATCCGGCTCGACGAGGGCCACCTGAATGCCCCAGGTCCGCAGCTCCACGCGGAGCGAGTCCACGATGGCCTCCAGGGCGTGCTTCGAGGCGGCGTACGCGCCCATGTAAGGAGGCGCGATCCGGCCGCTGATCGATCCCATCATCACGATGCGACCGGCCGCCCGTCGCAGAAGCGGGAGCATGGCCTGGGTGAGGGCCACCTGGCCGAGGACGTTGACCTCCAACTGGCGGCGGATCGCGTCGGGCTCAAGCAGCTCCAGGGGGCCGGGAACGACGATGCCCGCGTTGTTGACCAGGCCCCACAATCCCAGGTCTCCTACGCGGTGCGCGACGCTGTCGGCCGCCGCGTCAATGGCCGCTCCGTCGGTCACGTCGATCAGCAGCGTGTTGAGACGAGGGGAGGCCCGCTGGCGAAGCCGCTGGGCGTCTTCCTCCTTGCGGACGCCCGCGAGGACGCGGAAGCCCCGCGCGTCCAGGTCCAGAGCGCAGGCCTCGCCGATCCCGGTCGAGCAACCGGTGATCAGCACGTAGCGGGGCGCGGCGGAAGGCGGGGGCTCTTTCATGGGCATCCCACATGGCCTGCGAGCCTGGTCGCCGTGTATGGCGCGGCGAGCAGACTCGCTGGCTAGATTTCGTAGCCGTAGCGTTCGAAGTAGGATCGCCAGCGGCAGCCGATCTCGGCGCGCAGGTCGGGATCGAGGTCGTGGCGATTCGGTTGGTAGTCGCGAGTACGCTCCGCGTACGCCTCCACGGCCGCCCGGGCGCCCTCGAAATCGCCCAGGTCCAGCTCCTCGTACACGCGGCGCATCTGCCCGACCGGATCGCGCACCAGGTCTTCGTAGCGCACCTCGCAGTACTGGGCGGGGTCGAGGAGCTTGCGGTCGTCTTCAAAGGCGTCGTACATCCGCACCAGCGTGCGAAACACGTGCTCTTCCAGGCCCCCATAACTCGGGTACTGAAGTCCGTGATAGCGGTACAGCCGCTTCCACGTCTTCATTGTCGAGGGGAAGAGGAAGTAGGGGTCGCGCACGATGTGCACGAAGCGGGCTTTGGGATACATCTCCAGCAGGACGCGGACCCGGGCCGTGTGCGGCGGCGACTTCAAGACGATCCGTCTGGGGCTCCGCACGGTGAGGCACTTGAGGAACCAGTGCAAGGCGGCCTTCCACGTGCCGACCGACGCGGCCGGCACGCCGCGGAAGTCGAGGTACTCCTGGCAGTCGGGCGGATCGTTGGGGAACGCCAGCGTCAAGTAGGGCGAGGGAAGCCCCATGTTGCACAACGCCCACTCGTCCTCCTGCGGTGTCTGCCAGCTGACCATCATGTTGTCCATGGGCCGCTTGCTGGGCAGCAAAAAGCGAAGCCACCAGGTGACCAGGCGCCGCGAGAAGAGGAAGTGGTTGGGGGCGAAGCAGGCGTAGGTGTCGGGGTAGGTGTGCCGGGGATCGGCCACCAGCAGCTCGTGCAAGAGCGTCGTGCCCGACCGCCAGTGGCCCAGCACGAACACCGGGTCCTCGACCAGCTCCGTCTCGCGGATCCTGCGGCCGAAGGCGAGCTTCTGCTGCAACCAGAGGAGGAAGTTCCACCACGTGACCACCGACAGGATCAGAGCCATCGCGATCCGCCGCACGCCGACGCGGAACCGGTGGCGCACGAGCAGCCGGTACCAGCCCGAGGGGCACATCCCCGTCCAGATCCGGACTTCCCAGGGGCGGTCTTTGGCGCCGCCGTCGCCGGACCTCATGGTTCGTCTCTCTTCCGCGGTGGTTGCCACAACGCGACCTCGTTTCGAATCTGTCTCCCGGGCTGCGCGCTCCGCGCGGCGCTGGCCGTTCACGCCGGCGCTGGCGGAGGACCCGCAACCGCCCGCAGCGATCCCCCCGCCGCGGCGACCTCGCGCAGCAGGCGCGTGGGCCGAAACCTCGGCCCCAGCGCGGCGCACTCGTCCATGCGGCTGAGCATCGCCGCGGCCCCCACCTCGTCGGCCCAGCCCAACAGGCCGCCGCGGCTGGCAGGAAACCCGAAGCCGAGCACCACGGCCAGGTCGATGTCCCGCGGGTCGTCGGCCTTGCCTTCCTCGATCACGCGTGTCGCCTCCAGCAGCATCGGCAGCAGGAGACGGTCCGCGAGGCCGAGCGACGCGGGCCAGTCGGAGGGCCCGCCCCACCGGGCGAAGCGCTCCGCCGCTTCCGGGTTGGGCCGGCGGGCTCCGCCGTCCGACGGGTAAGTATGGAATCCGCTCCCCGTCTTCCGGCCGAGCTTGCCCGCCTTGACCAGCGCGACCAGCGGCGGCGACGCCACGAACCGGTCGCCCAGCGACGAGGCCAGTACCCACGCCCCGTCGAGCACCACGTCCAGGCCGATCTGGTCCATCAGGGCCAGCGGGCCCGGGGTCATGCCGAACTCCTCGGCCGCGCGGTCGATGTCTTCGAAAGCCACGCCGCCGGCCGCGATCTGAAGGGACTCGCTCAAGTAGAAATACATCAGTCGATTGACCAGGAAGCCCGGCGAGTCCTTTACGAGCAGCGGAGTCTTGCCCAGTCGTCGCGCCAGCGCCGTCGCGGTGGCCAGCGTCCGGGGCGTGCTGTGCGGACCGGCCACGATCTCGATCAGCGGACGCTCGGCGACCGGCAGGAAGAAGTGGATGCCGCACAGCCGGCCGGGATCGGCCAGCGGCGCCGCGAGCCGCGCGATCGAGATCGTCGAAGTGTTGGTTCCCAGCACGGCTTCAGGTCGCGCCTCCGCCTCCAACTGCTTGAGGACCCTCTCCTTGACCCAAAGGTCCTCGACCACGCACTCCAGGACCAAATCGCACGCGGCCACGTCGCGGAGGTCCGCTGTCGCCCGCAGGTGCGGCTCGGCGCCGACGCGATGATCAGCCGCGGCCCGCCCGACGCGGGCGGCGAGTCGCTCCAGGGCCTGCTCCCGCGTGTCGGTCACGGCGACGCGCAGGCCGTGCGTCAGGGCCGCCAGGGCGATCTCGCTCCCCATGGCCCCCGCGCCCACGATGCCCAGCGACTGGACCGGCAGGGCCATCGCGGCGGGCAGACAGCGCTCGACCCGCGCGCAGCACGCCGCGATCAGTTGATCCAATCCAGCATGGCCGGAGTCTTCGCGCGGCACTCCAGTCTCCAAGGGGGCGGACAAGGGGGATCTCCCGGGGGGATGGCCTGGCCGGAGTGTCGCTCCGGGCCGATCCCCACTCTACCTCCCGCCGGTCCGCTCACAAACCCCTTTCTTCCAACTCAACCCCCCACCACGTTCCGCGGCGTGCCGGCGAGGAAGGCCCGCAGGTTCTCGACAACCACGTCCAGCAGCCGCTGCCGCGCGGCGAGCGTGGCCCAGGCCTGGTGCGGGGTGATGTAGCAGTTGCGCGCGCCGATCAGGGGGTTGTTGGCTGGCGGCGGCTCCACCGACAGCACGTCCAGCCCCGCGCCGGCGATCTGCTCCGCCTCCAGGGCCACGGCCAGTGCCTTCTCGTCAACCAGCGGTCCGCGCGCCGTATTGATGAGGAAGGCCGTCGGCTTCATCCAGGCCAGGCGCTCGGCGTTGACCAGTCCGGTGTTCTCGGCGGTCAGCGGGCAGTGGAGCGTCACCGCGTCGCTCTCGCGGAAGACCGTCTCCAGGTCCACGATGCGCACCCCCTGCATGGACTCGGCGGGGCCGGTGTCGTAAGCGAGGACGTTCATCTCCATGGCCAGCGCGATGCGGGCCACCGCCCGGCCGATCCGCCCGAAGCCCACGATCCCCAACGTCCGGCCGGCCAACTCGACCAGCGGGAAGTCCCAGGAGCAGAAGTCGGCCGCTGCGGTCCAGCGGCCCTCGCGCACCCCGGCGGCGTGCTCGCCCGTGTGGTGCGTCAAGTTCAGCAGGTGGGCGAAGGTGGCCTGGGCCACGGAGCGCGTGCCGTAGGTCGGCACGTTGGTCACCACGATGCCCCGCTGCTGGGCGGCCTCGACGTTGACGATGTTGTAGCCCGTGGCCAGTACCCCGATGTACTTCAGGTCCGGTAGACGCTCAATGGCCGTGCGCGACACGATCGCCTTGTTGGTCAGCAGGACCTCGGCGCCGGCGGCCCGCTCGGCGACCTGCTCTGGCGGCGTGCGGTCGTGCACCGTCACCTCGCCCAGCTCCTTCAGCGGCTTCCAACTGAGGTCACCGGGATTGAGCGTGTAGCCGTCCAGCACAACGATCTTCATGGTCGGGCCCCTTTCTGAAGAGGCGGGAAGGGCGCGTGGGGCGCGCCGCGGTCGATCAATGGCGCGGCGCGCCTGCTTCCGGAAACGCCTCGCGCCAGCAGTGGTCGAAGAGCAGCTCCCACTCCCGCTGCTGGACCCGTCGCAGCAGCGACTCGGCGTGCGAGCCTGTGCCGCGGTGGGCCTCGCACAGTTCGATCAGGAGCATCGGATCCCATGCCCGGTCTGAGTTGAGGCGCTCAGCGGCCGGCGAGGATTCCGCCTCAGCGGCCAGCACCCGCGCGGCGTCGGCCAGCGCGGGGAACACGGCGTGCTCCCCCACGCGGCGGAACCAGTACTTGGCGTTTGAACCGTCCGGCTCGCGGCGATGCATGACGCCATGCCAGTAGCTGCCCGAGGCGGTCGCCACGTCCTGGCAGATTCGGTGCGCCTCCTCCAGCCAGTCGTGGACCAGCCACGCGCCCGCGATGCACAACCGGGCCATGTCCGCGTCGCGGGGGCTCTGACCGGGCACAAGCTTCTCGACGGCAAGCGCGTCCAACCCGGCCCGCGCGGCCCCGTCGGCACTGCCCGGCCCCAGCGGACGGCAGCGGTCGGTGTCGATCAGCGGCCCGAGCCGCGGGCCGTATGCGTGCGGGTCGAATGCTTGCATCGCGGAGGGACCGGGCGGGACAGAGGCGTCCTTCAGAGCAACCGGCGACGCGCGGGCCGCATCGTGCGAGGTCAGGATACCGCGCCGCAAGGACCGGCGGAAGACGCCCGCCTCCGTTTCACTCCCCCCCGCCGCAATCGCGGCGCGCGACCAAAGGGATGGACCCCTGGCACACCGACGCGCGGTGCGGGACAATTGCCCCCGGGGACGCGCCGTCCCGCAGTCAGCGCCCCCCCTCGGTGCCTTCACCCGACCCGAGCCCCGCACCCGCCGATGCGCCAGACGATCGTCCGCTGGCTCAGCCGCATCTTCGCCCCGGGGCACCCGCAAGGCTGGCTCGTGGTGCACGCGGCGGTCGGGCAGGAGTCCGACGCGGCGACCCTGTGGGTGCACACGCACGGGCTGGAGCGGTGGGACCTGCCGAACCTGGAGTTCGCCGGCGTGCCGCCCGACCTGCAGGGCCACGCCCGCGGCGTCCTTGGGGAGCTCGCCGCGTACATGCGCGCGGAACGGCCTTTCGCCCCCGACGAGGACTTCGCCGGCCTGCTGGTGGACCGAGAACAGGCGGCCCACCACCACTGCACCTTCCGCGAGGTGATCCGGTCGGCCGACGTGTCCCACGCGCGACTGCTGCGCGTCGTCGATCTGGGTGCCCCGGCCGAGTCCGGCTTCGCCAGGCGGCTGTTCGCCGTGCACCTGGTCAGCCTCGCATCCCGCGTGAAAGACCCCAAAGCCCGCGAGGCCCTGTGCCGCCGGTCGATCGCCCTGGAGCGCGGCGATCCGCGAAACGCCGTACTGGAAGGCGACCTGGACGAGGGCTCCAACGAGAACAACTTCCTCGCATGGGAAGGGCTGGGCGAGGCCCTCTGCGACCAGGGCGAGTTCCCCGAGGGGATCCTCGCGCTGGAGGAGGCCGTGGCTTGCTGCCCCCGGTGGGCCCGCCGGTTCGCCCAGGCCGTGCGCGCTGAGGCGGCCGGGCAGAAAACCCCGCCCGGCGACCCCCGATTCACCTTCTGGTCGCATCTCGACCTGAAGGCGGTGCGCGAGCGCGTGGTCCAGCGCCGCGGGCGGCTGTGAGGGGCCTTGGGTTGCGGCGGTCTGTCGCCGCTTCCTCCCCGCCTTCCCGCCTGGTACTATACTTGCTAGTGCCCGCCCGAGCCTTGCACGCCTTGACCCGCCATGCAGAAATCGCTCGATCGGAAGCTCGCCCGCATCGCAGCCGACCCTGCCTGCCGCGACTTCATCCTGGCCGACGCCAAGGATGCGGACATGGCGTTTGGGCTTTCCGCCCCAGGGCTCAGCCCGGAGTATCACGGCCACGAGGCGCGGTTCCGCTCCTTGCAGGAATATCGCCAGCTGATGCGCGAGATCGTGGCCCAGGGCCTCGTCGATATCATGCTGATGAGCGCCAGCTCCAACGAGGTGCTCACGATCCAGGAGCGGATCTTCGACGACAGCCCCATCACGCCGGCGTGCCGGGCGAACGACACGACCGACATCTGGCTGGCCGCGGGCACGGGACGCTACGCCACGCAGCCCTCGCGGCCCTTCCGCACCGCCACGCTCGACCACATCATGTGCGGCAAGGCCGACTGCCAGCCCGAGGAGCGCAAACGGGGCGCCGACCTGGGCCTGTACTCGGTCACCTACAACAACGACGTCGAGCTCGACCGCCGAGCGCTTCTGGCTTATGGGGAGTTCCGCCTGGAGGCCGAGCGCAAGGGCTTCCGGCACTTCCTCGAGGTGTTCGACCCGAACGCCCCGGGCGAGCACGCGCCGGCCGACGTGGGGCGTTTCATCAACGACCACATCGCGCGGACTCTGGCCGGCGTGACCAGCCGCGGCCGACCCGTATTCCTCAAAATTCCCTACCACGGCCCGGCGGCGATCGAGGCCCTCGCGCGCTACGACAGCTCCCTGGTGGTCGGCATCCTCGGCGGATCGGCCGGCACCACGATGGACGCGTTCCACATGCTGTGGGAGGCCAGGAAGTCCGGCGCCCGGGTCGCGCTGTACGGACGCAAGATCAACAGCTCGGAGCACCAGCTCACGTTCATCCGCTATCTGCGCGCGGTGGCTGACGATCAGATCGAGCCCGCCGAGGCCGTCAGGGCCTACCACGGCGATCTGGCACGGCTGGGCCTCCGGCCCAAACGCGGCTTGGAGGATGACCTCCAGCGGACCGACACCGCCAGCGCCTACAGCGAAGCCCGCGCCGGTCCCGCGGCCCGGGCGGTCCGACCACCCGCCGCCTCCGGAATCGCTTCTTCCCTCGAGGAGCCCGACTTCAGCAAGATGACCCCGGCCGAAAAGGCCCGGTGGAATCTCGATCGTTGGAAGCGGATCATCGGCTGAGCGCCCTTAAGGGAACGGTCGGCCCATCGGCGCGGCTCGCTGCGGCCCGCCCGCGATCCCTGCCCCCTACCTCTCCTCGGCGTCCAGGCGCAGCAGCGTCACGCTGTAGGGCTTGACGGAGACCCTGCCCTTCAGCCCGGTGACGGGCGACTCGACGAGTTTGACCTTCATGCCCTGGTCCGGGTCGTTGCACGCCATCGGGTCGTCGCCGGCCATCTCGAAGCGGCGCCCCGTGCCGGCGAGCTTGGCGCCCGTGATGGTGAGGGGTATCTCGACGGGACCCTTGGTCGGGTTGACGATCCCCAGCGTGAGCACCTTGTGGTCCTCCGTCCAGGCGGCCATGGCGTCGATGGGGGCGCTCGCCTCGACCGCGACCGGCAGGGTGCCGAACTCGCGGCGGTAGAGCTTGAGCACCAGGCCCGTCGTCTCGAAGGCCGCGGCGGTCTTCGAAGTCTTGATGCAACCGATGACGTTCACGGTCTGGGCGTAGTTGGCCATGAACATGATGTCGCTCTGCCGGGCGTACTCGTGCAGGGCGGCGGCCACGCCCAGCCCGTCCTTGAGGAAGTAGCGCGTGCCCAGCTCGCCGAATACGTGCGGCCCGTACCAGTAGTTCCATTCGTCCAGGGCGATGCGGATGTCCTTCCCCTTGAGCGAATCGAACCGCTGGCGGTAGTCGCGGTGGGCCTCGGCCTTCTCGCGCACGGCCTCGGGCATCTGGCGCACGTGGCCGATCACGCTGGGCCGCGACTTGCGGTAGAAGTGCTCGCTGACGAGGTCCATGTGGTCGGCGCAGTGCTGCATCATGCCCTCGCTCCATTTGCCCGTGGCTCCCACGGCGACGAGCTTGATCGAGGGATCGGCCTTGCGCATGGCCTCGGCAAACACGTTGTGCTTCTTGATGTAGTCTTCCAGCGGCATGTGCCCAAGCTGCCACCCGCCGTACATCTCGTTGCCGATGCCCCACCACTTAACGCCGTACGGCTGGGGATGGCCGTTCTTCACGCGGAGCTTGCCCATCGGCGAGTCGGCCGGGCCATTGGCGTACTGCAGCTCGGCCACGGCACTGTCCACCTGGCCCAACCCGCTGTTGACGGCGATGTAGGGCTCGGTCCCGAGCAGCTTGCAGAAGAGCATGAATTCATCGAGGCCGAAGTCGTTGTGCTCCACGCCCTTCCAGGCCGGGTTCTTGCGGGGCGGGCGGCGGTCACGGTCGCCAATCCCGTCGCGCCAGTCGTAGCCGCTGACGAAGTTCCCGCCCGGCCAGCGATAGACGGGGCTGTCGAGCTGCTTAAGAAGCTCCAGCGTGTCGGCCCGCATTCCGTGGACGTTGTCGGCCGGCATGAGCGAGACCGTGCCCACGTGGAAGGTGCCCTTGCCCTTGGGGACCTTGATCTCCAGGCGCCCCTGGCCGGTCGAGGCGCCGGCCGTGAACTCCAGGGCTGTCTTCGCATATTCGGGCGTGACCTCGACGGCCGCGGTCTCGCGGCCCTTGGGGCCATCGGACCAGACCAGGCTGACCTCGACCGCCGCGGTAGCATCGCCTTGGAGCCAGATGTGGCCGACGTACTTTCTGTCCTTGACCAGCCCCAGCCCGGCCTGCTCGATGCCGCCGGGTACGGCCACCTTGGGCGTGTGCTCGCCGACGAACGAGTCGGTCTTGTCCATTCCGCCCCCGCCGGCGCCGGCCAGCGGCTTCCAGGGCGAGTCCTTATCGCCCACCGCGTAGTAGAACTTGCGGTCTTCGAGCATCTCGGCCCAGATGCCGCCGTAGATGCAGCGGCCGAGGTGCTCGATGAACTGGCCGTAGATGTACCTGGAGATCGGCTCGCCGGTCCTGGCGGCGTCGATCGTGATGCTCGGGTCCCACTCTCCCTGTTCGAGCAGGGTGAGGCCGAGGTCGTCGTACCAGGCCTTGCCCGTGGCCAGTCCCCAACCGCCGAACAGGCAGTTGACCTGGACCGCGTCGAGGTCGCCGGTGTCGAACACCACTTCGACCTGCGTCCAGTCGCTGGTGCCGGTGAGGGCCTTGGTGGCGACCCCCTGGATGTTGTGGAGGTTGAGCAAGGCGCCGCGGCCATTCCTCGGCCGGACGTTCTCCGTCTTGATCCAGCCGGAAAGGCGATAGGAGGAGTTCGGCTCCACGGGCACCATCGCCGACCAGGCGATGTCGGCCCCGTCGATCGACTCGATCATCACGCTCCGCTCATCGTCACGGCCCGTCTTGGCATAGACGAACGTTCCCTTGCCGCCCCACTCGGCCGGCTTCCAGCCGACGGGCTTCTGCCTGTCCTCCTGCTGAAAGGACGGATTGGGGATGGCGTTCTGGGGCTCGGCGCCGATCGCGTCGGTCAGCCCGGCAAAGAGGGCGACCGCCGCCAGCCCGAGTGTCGCGGCCCCGCGGGGTGCAAGGCGGTGTCGGCAGGGATTCATGGCAGGCTCCTTGGAGGATGGCGCAACGCGTGCGGCAGTTTACTGTGGTGCCCAGGACGCGCAACGTCAAGTCGCCGTAAGGCAAGCAGTCGCAGCCGCCGCAGCCCCCTTCGGCAAGGGGTTTGGTTGCCTCCCGCGCGGTGCGGAGTGTACGCTTGAAGCCGGTAGCGCATCCTCCCCACCTCTCAGCCAACCATGAGCGGCACCAACCCTCGGAACAGGGCGAAGGCCTCGTGGCGCGGGGCATGCCTTCTGGCAGCCTTGGCGCTGCTTTCGGCCGGTCGAGGCGCGGAGGCCGACGCCCCGCAGGAGGCCGTCGCCCCCTGGGATTTCTCCGGCCCGGTGCGGAGCTTCGAGGAAACGTGTTTCGAGGACTTCTCGGTCTCAGGGAGCGGCATCTCGCCCGAGGCAGCCCGCCGCTGGCTGGCCGAAGTGCCGGGCCACAAGCTCTCCATCCGCGAGCACAGCAAGAGCCGCGGGGGTTCGGCAGCGCGGGTCCGCGGCTGGGCCCGCCTGAAGGCGCCGTGGCCCGCCGACGCCGTGATGCGCCTGGCCATCGCCTCGTCGCATCCGATCAAGCTGCATTTCTGGGCCGGGCGCGAAGGCGTGAGCCTGGTCTGCTACTCGGTCAACAACCGCCCTTTCTGGTCGGCCTATCGCATCACGCGCCATCCGCTGGAGAAGCTCGTGATCGACGGCCAGGAGCACGAGGCGATCGACTCGGGGCTGGCCCTCGTGAGCACCGACGACCAGCGCTGCGCCCGAACGATCAATCCCACGGTGCACATCCGGCACCAAGGGGGGGATCTGGTGGTCACGCACGGCGACGTCCGGCTCCTCACCGCCGCCATGCCGAGCCCGCCGGAGGAAGTCCTCTTCGAACTGGTCCAGGAGACTATGCTACGCGACCTGGCGATGTTCCGTGGCGGGCCCGTGCCCGAGCCGCCGCCCTGCCCGCGGCGCATCGTGATCCGTGGCGACCGCCCCGACGTGTTGCCCTGGCGCGAGGGCGAGGAGAACGCGGGAAGACTGATGCGGATGGGCGACGGGCGGGTCATGCTCACCGCCGACCGAACCGAGTCGTCTGCCCGGACGTGGTTTCCTGTGGTGCGAAAGGGTCTGTACGCGATCGAGGTGGAGCTGGACCGCGCCGCGCCGGGGACCGGCGTCTACCTGGGAGACGCCGAGGGTCGGCCGATCCACGGCCTGGAGGTCCTGCGCGACCCGCGCTCCGGGCGGCCGGTGCTAGGTCATGGGATGCCGGAGGAGACGGCGTCGCGCCCCGAGCACGCCGATTGGGATCGCGGGCTGACGCCCTTCCTGGGGCGGCCCGTTCACCTTCGCCTGGTCTGCGTCGGCGGGGTGCTCAAGTGCTGGGCGAGCGGCGACGGCGCGAACTGGGGCCGCGCGCTGGCGCCCCAGGTGCGGCGCGGGGGTTACGAGACCTTCGGTCTCTTCGCGCGGCCGGGCGAAGGGGGGCGTATCGGGGTGCGCAGACTCTGCGTGCGCGAGCTGGACGGCCTGAGCGGCCTGGCCCCGCCGCAGTTGCTCCAGTCGGCTCTGCAACAGGGAATGGATCGAACCGACGAACTTGGCGGAGAGCCGGGGGCGTGGCAGCAGCGGGTTTGGGAAACCTGCCCCAGCGGCGTCGATCCGGCCGCGTGGCAGCGTGCCAGTGCCGTGGCGGCGTTGATCGGGGGCGAGCCCGACTTGTCCCGGACGCTCCTCGCGGAGCTGGTGCGCGACGCGCTGATCATTCCGATGCAGCCGGAGGCCCGGCTGAGGATGCTGGAGGATGCGGCGCTGGCGGCCGACCCCACCGACGGGGACTTCGCCCGGGAGCTCGCCGTCCTGTACGACCGCCATGTCCGCCTGCTCGGGGCCGAGATCGATACGGCCGATTGCTCGGCTCTGCGGCGGCGGTTGGCAAGGGCGTCGATCTGGACGTGGGATGTACAGGTCGAGCCGCTGAGCCATGAGGCTGCCCGCGAGCACGCGCTGGCCCTGGCCACCCACGATCGATGGCGCGAGGTGGCCCGGTTCTGCTGGCAGGCGGCTTTCTGGAATCGCCCCCCTGAGCCGTGGTCCGAGTGGCCCAGCGGGCGCGACGCGCTCCGTGACACGTTGGGCTGGCTGGGATCGCGGGCCGCCGCCCTGGTGCCTGGGGCGGAGCCCACGCCGGTCCCCAGGGAGCGGCCCCACTGGAGCCATCCGGCTGTGATCCAGCCGGACAAGGACGCCTACAGCACGTTGGCCGAGATCCACAGTGCGACCGAGAACGCGCTGTTCGCCGATGCCGCGCGCATGTTGGCGCGACTGCGCACGGGCGTCCAATGGAGCCTGGTGGCCGACGCGGAGGACCCGCGCCGGTTCCGCACGCTGGAATCGGCCGTGGAGGAGCTGGCCGAGGTTAACCCGGCTTTACCCCAGGCCATCGCTGCGGGACTGGCCGAGGGCGAGCGGCTCCGCGCGCAGAGGGTCCTCTCCGAGGGCGACTGGCGCGAGGTCGAGTCGCTCACGTTCCGTTACTGCGGCACGGCCGGGGCCGCCGAAGCGCGGTTGTGGCTTGGCGACCGTCTCCTGGCCGGCGGCCGCTTCGAGCGGGCGCTGCGCTACTACGCTGAGGCCGTGGCCAAGGCGCCCGATCACCAGTATCGCAATGCCGCCGCGGCCCGCCGCCGCCTGGCCGCCGCCATGCTGGGACGCGAGGCGGGCGAGCCCGTGCGCACCGACGTCCGCTTCGGCGCGACCGCCTGGACGGTGGCCCAGTTCGAGAGCCTGGTCGCCGAGCTGCGCGCGCAACATGCCTCGCCCGGTGCGGCGGACCCCGCGGCGCCTGGCCGCGCCGCTGTCGCCGTGGGGCCAGCGCGCGTGGAGACCGCCCCCTGGGCCGTGCTCGATGGACAGTGGGGCGACAAACCAAGCGACGCGCCCGGGGCCTCGCGCCAGCTCGATTGGCCTGCCCGGCATACGGCTGTGACGTTCGCCGGCGGGCGCATGCTCGTGGCGAACCGGTTTCAGGTCGTCGCGCTGAACCTGGAGGACGGAAAGCCGGCCTGGCGCCACGCCGTCCAGACGCCGGGCTACACCCACGTCTGGCCCCGCGTGCCCATGCGTCCGGTCGTATGGAAGGACCGCGTGCTGGTGCGTCTTCTTCCCGGCACGCAGCGGCCCGCGCTGGTGTCGCTCGCGCTGGCCGACGGCGAGCTCCAGTGGGAAGCGGATTGCCCGATCGCGGTCGTCTCCGACCCCGTGGTGGTGGGTGACCGGCTCTTCGCCTTTGCCAGCGACGTCCAGGAGGAGCAGCCCCCCTCGCCGCTGTGGCTGATGGAGCTCGATCCGGAATGCGGCGAAGAAATCGGCCGGCGCGAGGTCCTTGTGCTTCGTCAGGAGTGGTGCCAGCATCGCGCCTGCGAGGTCACCGCGGCTGGCGCGCGGATCGTGGCCTCGCTGGGCGGCACGGTGCTCTGTTGCGATCCGTTTGAAGGGCTCCGCTGGGTGCGGCGAAGCGAGTGGACGCCTGTGGGCTGCGATCCGGACGCGGCTCGCCAGCGTCACCAGGCGCCGATCGTGGTGGGCGACCGGCTGATCGTCGCCCAGCCCGGCGTGGGCAGCGTCGAGTGCCTGGGACTCTCCGGAGGGCGGCTCTGCTGGCAACGATTTCTGCCGGAGCTCGAGGGTATCGTCCAGGTCGCCGACGGGCAGGTGGTCGCGGCCACGGAGCGGCAGCTCGTCGCCCTGGCCTGCGACTCGGGAGACGTTCAGTGGCGCCACGCGGCCCCGGATCGGCTCGACGCGTCGGCCCCGGCCGGCGGCGGCACGATCGTTTACTTGCAGAAGCAGCCCGTCGAGCGCAGCGAGCACTGCCCGGGGATCGTCTGGTGCGATGCGAAGACCGGGCGCGAGGTTGCCCGCTGGCCGCTCCTTGGGCTCCAGGGCAAGCACGTCCTCGCCGGACCGATCGCCGCTCGGGGCGATCGCACGTGGATGTTCTCCGGTGGGGCGGACAGCAAGGGCGCGCCCGCGCCGCCGAGAAGCATCCTCCAGTGGAAGCCGGCAGGGGCGCTGCCGACGACTGCCGATCGGCCGTGGAACGCGTGGGTCGAACCGCGGATGCGCACGGCTGCCGCCGCTGCGCTGCCCGGCTGGACCTTGGTCACGGGCGAGCTCGACAGCAAGACCGGCTTCCGCACGCCCGGCGAGGGGCTGCCCGAGGTGCTCGTCACCAAGGCCCAGGAAAGGCCCGTGCGCCTGCTTCGCCGGGTCGCGATCCCCGAGGGGCACAGAGTCGCTCTGCATCTGGAGCTGGGGCACGCGGAAAGAGGCGTTTCCCGCATCGAAGTCCGCACCGACGGGCTGCCCGTGGCTCAGTTCGACCTGGCGGCGGGCACCAAGCAGGAGCCCTGGCTTCGTCGGCAGATCGATCTCTCGCCCTTCGCTGGACGCACCGTGTGCCTCGCCGTGGTCCAGCACTCCGTATCCGGATCATCGGTTTACATGTGGTGGAAACGCTTGGAGGTAATCGCCGATGAAGCGGCAGCGGCTCAGTAGAAGTCTTTGCCCGGTGTTTGCGCTCTGGGCCGTCGTGGCGGCGACGCAGTCGGCTCCGGCCCAGCAGCCCGGCGGGATCCAGCACTGGGAAGGGCACCAGGGGGCGATCTACGCGGTGGCCTGGGCGAGCGACGGCAGCGCGGTAGCCTCCGGCGGAGCGGATCGGACGTTGCGGGTCTGGGATGCACAGAGCGGGCGGCTGACGCGCACGGTCGGGTCCTTCGAGCGGCCCATCCTCTCCGTGGCCTTTTCGCCGGACGGGCACCTCGTGGCGGCCGGGGACGCCGGCGGCAAGCTCCGCTGGTTCGACACGCCCCTGATCCGGCCGACCGGCGACCTGGGCTCGCTGGGAAACGTCCCCCGTGCGATGGCCGCGGCGCCCGACGGCTCGTGGCTGGTGGCTGGCGACGCAGGCGGCGGCGTGAAGCTGTGGCAGGGCGAGAAGCTCGAGGCGGTCCGCGACCTCGCCGGGGCCTCGGGCGAGATCACCGCCGTGGCCGTGCTGCCAGAGGCCAGACTCGTGCTGGCCGCGGTGGCCGATGGCTCGCTGTACGCCTGGAAGGCCGAGGATGGTACCGCGCTGGGACGAAGGATCCTGCCGCGGACCGGCGCCCTGGCCGCGGTGGCCGAGGGTTGGGTCGTGGCCGCGGGCGAGGACGGCCTGCTGCGGATCATCGTCTGGCCCGATCGCCCTCCGGCTGACCCGCTGGGCCATGGCCATCAGGTCAACGCCGTCGCCTGGTCGGCCAGCGGTGGCCTCCTTGCCACGGCAGCGCACGATTCCATCGTGCGGGTGTTTCCTTCCCAAGGGGGCGAGCCCAAGCGTGCGATGAATGTCGGCGAGGGGGCCGTCACGGACGTGGCCTTCCGCTTCGATGAGAAGACCGTGGCCGCCGGCACCTCGGGCGGGGCCGTGCGCGTCTGGAACGTGGAAGACGGCTCCCCGCGGGGCGTGCTCGCCGGCCACCGCGGACAGGTCCGCGCCGTGGCCGCGCATCCCAAGCAAGCGCGGCTCGCCTCGTGCGGTGACGACGGCACGGTCCGCGTCTGGGACCAGCCCATCGCCGCCCGCGTCATGGCCGGCCATTCTCAAGCGATCAGGGCTATGGCCCTGAGCCGCGATGGCAAGACCGCCGCGACCGCGGCGCACGACAAGACCGTGCGTCTGTGGAGCCTGGACCGAGACCGGCGTGAGCCGGAGATCAAGCGGTTCGACCTACCCGAGATGGCGACGGCCGTGGCCATGTCGCCCGACGCCAAACGCTTCGTTCTGGGCGACGGGTCGGGCACCCTGCGGCTGATGGATGTCGCGCGCGGGGAGATCGCGGCCGTCAAGGAAGCGCACGCCGGCGAGATCACGGCGCTGGATTTCCATCCCGCCCAGCCGCTTCTCCTCTCGACCGGCGCCGGCGGCGAGGCCCGTCTCTGGGACCTGTCGGCCATCCCGCCCAAGCCCCGCGGCGAGCCCATCGCCGCGTGCGAGAAGCGCGTCAGCGCGGCGGCCTTCCTGCCCGACGGACGGGGTTTCGTCACCGGTGGCGAGGACGCCAAGGTCAAGCTCTGGGACTTTCAGGGCAAGCTGCTGCGGCCGTTGGAGGGCTGCTGGACACCGATCCGCTGGGTCGCGATTTCGCCGGACGGGCAGCGGATCGCCGCGGCAAGCGACCCTTCCACGAACAACAAGAACGTGTACGTGTGGAACGTCGGCGACGGATCGAAGCTCCGCGACATCCCCGCGCCCAGCGGCGCGTCCGGCTTGAGCTTCACCTCCGACGGATCGCGCCTGGCCGTGGGCGGCCCGGACAATCGCATCGGCGTGTATCGGATTGACGATGGGCTGCTGCTGGAGGAGATCGTGGTGCCGGCCCGGCCCGTGGAGCTCCGGTTCCTGCATGGCGATCGGGCGATCGTCGCCGCGACCGGCAACACGCCCGTCCTTGTGCACCATGCCTTGCGATTCGCGATCACTGGCCACGGCGTGCCGGTGACCGATGTCGCGTACGCTGCGGACGGGGCGACTCTGTTCAGCTCGGCCAACGACAAGACGATCCGCCAGTGGGACGCGGCCACAGGCGAGCAGGTACGCACGCTGGACGGTTGCGATTCGGAGCCGGTCTGCCTGGCGGTCAGCCGCGAGGGCGGCTGGGTGGCGGCCGGGGGGGGCAAGACCGTGCGGCTGTGGAAGATCGACGCGAACAGCCCCGCGCGGGTGCAGCCGAGCACGACGCTTTCGCAGCCTTCCGACGTGCGCGATGTGGCTTCAAGCGGCGACGGTCGCGTCGTGGCGGTGGGGTGCGACGACCACCAGGTCCGCCTTTGGGACGTCTCGCTCGGATGCCTGCTGGAGAGCTTGGCCGGCCACGAGGGCGGCGTGCTGGCCGTCGCGCTGGCGCCGGACGGCCGCACGCTTGCCAGCGGCGGCCACGATCGCAGCGTGCGGCGATGGACGCGCTCGGTCGCCCGCGCCGTGCGTGCACACCAGGGGCCGATCCGCGCCATGGCCGCCGCCCCGGACGGCAGCCGCGTGCTGACCGCCGGAGACCGGCACGTCGGTGCCTGGTCGGTGCGCGAGGACAAGCTGCTGCCGCCGCTGGAGAAAAACCTCGAAGTGACCGAGCTGGCGATCGATCCCCAAGCGCCGGTGCTGGCCGGGCTGGCCGGCTCGGAGGTTCACGTTTGGGACCTCGCAGGGCGGCGACCGGCCAGCACGCTCCCCTCGGCCGTGCCGGTAGCCGCAATGGCCCTGGCCGACGGAGGGAAGAAGCTACTCCTTGGCGGCAGCGACGGCGCGATCCGGCAGTACGCACTCTCGGAGCAAGAGGGCAAGCCGCACTGGGACGAGGTGGGCGAGATCAAGGCCTGTCCCGAGTCGGTGGCCGCGCTAGCGCTCGGCGCCGACGGACGCACGCTGATCTCCGCGGGCGCAGAGAAGGCGGTCAAGCGATGGGTGGCCTTCTCGCTCAAACCCCGCGGCGAGATCGGCGCGCACCGCGCCCGGCTCTTCGGCGTGGCGTTCAGTCCGGACAGCGACCGGCTGGCCACGGCCGGCGGCGACGGCACGGCCCGCATCTGGTCGGTCAACCCCGGCAATCTCCTCGCCGAGATCAAGGAACATGAAGGCCAGGTTCTCGACGTGGCCTTCCGCGGCGACGGCCAGCGCCTGGCCACGTGTGGCACCGACCGCACGGTGCGGCTCTACGACGCGGCAGGCAAGCCGATCCGCACGCTGCGCGATGGCCTCCTTGAAGACGTGGGCGCCGTGCGCTTCGCGCCGGACGGCTCATGGATGGCCGCCGCGGGACGGGCCGGGCGATGGTATCGTTGGGCCGCGGATCGATCGAAGCCCCAGAAGACCGTGCCCGGGCATAGCGCTCCGATCGGTGGACTGGCCATCAACCCGGCCGGGACGAAGCTCGCCACGCTGGACCTCAGCGGTCAGCTTATCGTCTGGGACCCGGACGGCTCGCCAAAGTGGCACCAGCAGTTGTCCGCCAGGTCGGCCTATGGACTGGCCTGGTCGCCCGACGGTGAGCACCTGGCCCTGGCCACGTCCGCCCCGCGCCTGATGGTCCTTCTCCTGCCCGAGCGCGCGCGGTAGGGGTTCGCGCAGGAATAGTTTCCCCACTTGGTGGTCGATGAAAGGCGCACGCGATGGCACGTCGAGTGGATGACCGGGGGGGGAACAGAAGTCCGCCGAGATAACGGAATTGATCTCCCTGTTGCCTCCATCTCCTCTGGCATCGAGACAGCGATTCATGCATGCCCTGTTCACCTAGGCCGCCGCCATCACCCACGACGTCCTCGGTGCGGCGGTTGAAGTCCACGAGGACAAGGGCCTGGATTGCATGAGTCGATCGACGCGTGGTGCCTCACGAGGGAGCTTCCTTTGGCTGTTCGTCGAGGCAGACGCCGTCGAGACGGTCCGTCCCATCCGCAATGCGCAGTTGCTCACCTACGGGAAGCTGCTCGATAGACCGCTGGGACGGGTCATCCAATTCCCTGCCCTGAAAGCGTAGGAAGGAGTGTCGAGGCTGAACCCTCCCCGAGCCAACCGAGGGTGGGACCGCGGAGGAGTCGGAGGCAACCGGGCTATCCCGTTCCGTTGCCTCGGTTCTCTCATGTTCCCGCGAGCCGCGGGACTACGCACGATGAGGAAGCTGTTCCTGAGTCGTTCCGAGGGCGGCGAGTCACTCGTCCCCGCCGATCAGACGCAGGCACCCCAGCCGGTCCTTGCCCCGCACGTAGAGAAGCCCGTGCGACAGGATGGGCGCGGCCCAGGCGGGATACTTCAGCAGCGCGGGCCCGCCCGGCCTCGCCCGCACGACGGCCTTGGCCTTCTCGACGTACTCCCTCTCCGTGGCCTCCACCAGGCGCAGCGTGCCGTCCTCGCTGAGTGAGATGAAGTGCCCGTCCACGTAGAGCAGCGACGACAGCCCGTGTCCTCGCCGGCTCCACATAACGCGCCCGGTCTTCCACTCGATGCACCGCAGCTCGGCCGTGTTGGAGTAGCGGCCGCTGGAGCCGTAAAGGTAGCCCTCGTGGTAGATGGGCGTGTTCCAGTGGCACTGCATGGCCTTGTTGCGGCCGGGCGGATCGCGCCACACCACGTCGTGGCCGTCCGGACGCACGCAAAGCAGCGAGCTCCCCGGCCCGTAGGCCTCGCTGATCAGCACCTCGTCGCCGACCACGACGGGCGTGGCCGCGTTGACGCTGTCGCGGAGCCGCGAGCGCCAGGGGTAGCGAAAACGAACCTCACCCTCCGCCGGGTCGAGGGCTAACAGGCCGCCCCGAGCGAAAAGGAAACACCACCGCCGGCCGTCGATCGTGGCCAGCTTGGGCGAAGCGTAGCTGGACAGCTCGTCGCCGGCCGCGTAGCGCACCTTGCCGCTGTGCTTGTCGAAGGCCACCAGGGCCGTACCGTTGGGCCGGGCGCGGTCGAGATTGAAGCGTCCGAGGTCCCGGGACTCGGCCGGGCTGCCGCCGACCATCACCAGCAGCAGGTCGCCCTCCACCACCGGCGTGCTCCCCACGCCGAAGAAGTTCTGCACGACCCCGAACTTGCGCACGGTATCGGCTTTCCACACGAGTTCGCCGTCGCCTGCGCGCACGCAGTGGAGCATGCCCTCGGCCCCGTAGAGATAGACGCGGTCGCCCTCGATGACCGGCGAGCACCGCGGCCCGTTGTTGTAGCCCAGCATGTCCTCGTAGTCGGTGGGGTACTCGAACTTCCAGAGGTCCCTGCCGGTTCGGGCGTCGAGGCAGGTCAGCCGGGCGCGGTCGTCGTGGCGGTCGAACTGGTAAAACCGCCCCCCGGCCACGGAGCCGATCCCGTAGCTGGTGCCTAGCTCGCGGTGCCAGGCCAACGGCGGGCCGTCCGGGCCCCAGTCGGTGGCGATGCCCCGCTCCGGCGACTTGCCGTCGCGGGTGGGCCCGAGGAAGCACGGCCAGTCGCTGCCGGTGGACTCCTCCGCGGGGACGGCCGCGCGGGCGCCAAGGGCCAGCGCGGAGACGAGGATCGTGATCGCGATGCCGGGCGCGGCAGGGAGAAGACGGTCGCTGGTCATTGGGAGCCGGTACGGGGCGCGGACGCGGCCTGGCAAGAGAACCGGGGGCGGGGCGGGATGGTCTTTCTGGAGTGGGACAGCCCCCACTCAGCCTTGATCCTAGAGCGATAGCGGCTCGTTGGCCAGCTGCCGCTCGTGACGCGTCAGCTCGTACATCGCGTGCAAGAGGGCAGCGTCGATGGGCCGCTGGGCCACGCCGCGGCGCTTGAACATCCGCGCCTGAGTGGCCACCATCACCGGAGCCGGGGCCTCGGTCACCTGGCCGAACGACCGGGCGTAGTTGGTGAAGCTGGGGACGTTCGTGGTCACGAACCCGTAAACCATCGAGCAGACGCCAATCGTCTTGCCCGTGAACACGCTCGTGTTGATCGCCGTCTTCGAGTAGTCGCCCACGATGCAGCCGACGAACTGCATGCCGGTCTCCGCGCGGCGGCCCATGTAGTTCATGCTGACGTTGCCGTAAGTGTTCTTCAGGTCGCTGTTGCAGGTGCCGGCGCCCAGGTTGACCCAACTGCCCAGGTAACTGTGGCCCAGGAATCCGTGGTGCTGCTTGTTAGTGTAGGGCTCGATGGTAGCGGCCTCGACCTCGCCGCCGATCTTGCAGGTGTGGCCGGCGGCCACGCCGTCCTTCAGCGCCGCGTGCTCCAGGACCTTCGTGCCCGGCCCCAGGTACACCGGCCCGGCAAGGAAGCAGAACGGTCCCACGCGGACCCCTTGGTCGAGCAGGATCGGACCTTCACGGGTGTCCGTCACGCAATGCTCGCCCAGCGACGCGTCCTCGGCTGCGAACACCCCATCGGCAATCTCGCGAAAACCGTCCCGCGCGAGCCGGTCGGCCAGATTCTCCTCCAGCGCCGCCCGATGATGGCGCAACAGGTCGTGCGGGTACTCGAACATGGGAAGGGGCGCGTCGGGCAGAAGCGGCTCCAGGGTCTCGCACAGCGCCGCGAACTGATGGAAGTCGCCGTCAGACGCCAGCGCCGCGTCGGGCGGGAGGACGGCCAGGGCAATGGCCCGATCGTATCGCACGACGGCGGGCCGGCCCTCGTCGATCAGGTTGTGGAGCCGCGCGACCAGACCCGCCGATGGCACGAGCCGCGCGTTGACCAGAAGCTTCGGGCCCCGCGTGCCGCGACTCCAGTTGACTAGGTCCGGATGATCGGCCGCCAACACCTCGCGCAAGTGCGGACGCACTAGTGAAGCGACCGGAAGACCCAGCCGCCGGACCAGCTCGGACAGGCAGTAGCTGCCGCACCGCACGCTGAAGGCTGGCCGGCCGAGCGTCGCCGGGCTGAGCCACGGGACGACCTCGTCTTCGAAGAGGATCACTTCCATAGCAAACCGGCGCCTGCTCGGGCCGACGCCGCCTCCGGGTTGAAGGGCTCCGATCGACCCGCGGTCCGGCCGATCGTTACCTGCCCTTTCGCCTCTTCTCGAAATCGGCCCGCTTCTTCGGCAGCTCGTTCCAGTTCTCGTTACGGAGCTTCTCGGCCGCCTTGCGATCGGCAGCCGCCTTGCGCTCGTCGCGATAGACGTTGCCGTAGATCGCCGCCCGCTGTTCGAACGGATACGAGTCGGTCGGATCGAGCTCGATCGCCTTGGTAAAGTCCTTGACCGCCTTCTTGTGCTCGCCCAGTTCGTTGTAGGCCACGCCCCGTCCCACAAACGCCTTGGCGGATTTGGGGTCGAGCTTGATCGCCCGGGTGTAGGCCTCGATCGCCTTGCGGCGTTTCCCGTCGACCAGGTAGGCGCGCGCCTGCTCCAGGGCCGAGACGGCCCCGGCCGAGGGTTTCGACGACCCGGACGACTTCTTCGCGGGCGGCTTCCCCCCGCCGCATCCGACCACCGCGCCGAGCGCGGCCAAAGCGACCAGCCCCGTCAACGTCCAACGAAACCGCCACGACGCACTCCGAGCCATACGGGCCCCCCCTCGTTTCCGGAGTCGAGAAGATCGAAGACGGGCAGTGTATCCGGGAAAGGATAGGTTTTCCAGAGCACCGAGTCCCTGGGCGCCGCGCGTCGGCCGCCGCGGCGCGTCCGAACGATCACCCAGGCGAACCCCCATCGACCGGGGCCCCTCCCTCTGGACGGCCGACGGACCGTTGTGCGCCCCTTGCCCGGTCCTTCGGTGGGGAATACGATGGGTTTTTTATTTTCCGCTGGCGGAGTCTCCCGTATGCGTCACGTCCTTTCGGCCCTGGTCCAGAATGTCCCGGGGGTCCTGTCCCACATCTCGGGCATGCTCGCCTCGCGGGGGTACAACATTGACAGTCTCGCGGTCGGCGAGACCGAGGATCCCCACCTCTCGCGGATGACCTTCGTCGTGGTGGGCGATGCCAGCGTCCTGGAGCAGGTCCGCAAGCAGCTCGAGAAGATCGTCACCGTGGTCCGCGTGGACGACATCAGCTCGCAGGACTACGTGGAACGGGACCTGATGCTGCTGAAGGTCTCCGCCCCGGCCGGCCGGCGGAGCGAGATCCGTGAGCTGACCGAGATCTTCCGCGGCCGGATCGTCGACGTCTCGGCCGACGTGGTGATGATCGAGATCTCGGGCAAGGAGGGCAAGATCGAGGCCTTCATCGAGCTGATGCGGCCCTTCGGCATCATCGAGCTGGTCCGTACCGGCCGCATCGCCATGGTCCGCGGGATCCGGCCGAATCCAGAAGAATCGACTCCGGTCGCCGGGAGCTGAGCCACGCCACGAGTTGCCGCCGGCCGCCCGCGCCGCCGAGCATGATACCGAACACCGCCACCCAACGTCTCTCCGGAGTCCGCACCATGCCTGCCAAGATCTACTACGACAAAGACGCCGACCTCGCCGTGCTCAAGGGCAAGACGCTGGCCATCCTGGGCTACGGCTCCCAGGGCCATGCCCATGCCCAGAACCTCCGCGACAGCGGCATGAGCGTGATCGTCGCCGAGCTGCCCGGCACGCCGAACTACGACCTGGCCGTCGAGCACGGATTCCAGCCCATGTCGGCCCCCGAGGCCGTGGACCAGGCCGACACGGTGACGATCCTCCTGCCCGACGAGATCCAGGCCGACGTGTTCCGCAGCCAGGTCCGCGACCACTTGAGGCCGGGCAATTGCCTGATCTGCTCGCACGGGTTCAACGTCCACTTCGGGCAGTTTGAGGTGCCCCAAGGGGTTTCCACCCTGTTGGTGGCGCCGAAAGGCCCGGGGCACCTCGTGCGGAGCGAGTTCGTCAAGGGGGGCGGGGTGCCCTGCCTGATCGCGCTGGGCGAGGGGGCCGGCGACGACGCCCGGCAGGTCGCGCTGGCTTATGCCAAGGGGATCGGCGGCACGCGCGGCGGCGTGATCGAGACGACCTTCGCCGAGGAGACCGAGACCGACCTGTTCGGCGAGCAGGTGGTGCTCTGCGGCGGCGTCAGCGCCCTGGTCAAGGCCGCTTACGAGACGCTCGTCGAGGCCGGCTACCAGCCGGAAATGGCCTACTTCGAGTGCATGCACGAGTTGAAGCTGATCGTCGATCTGTTCTACCAGGGCGGGCTGAACTACATGCGATACAGCGTGTCGAACACGGCTGAGTACGGCGACTACACCCGCGGCCCGCGGATCATCACCGACGAGACCCGCGAGGAGATGCGGAAGATCCTCGACGAGATCCGCTCCGGCCAGTTCGCCAAGGAGTGGATCCTGGAAAACAAGGCCAACGCCCCGGCCTTCAAGGCCCTGCGGCGCCAGGACCGCCAGCATCCGATCGAAGAGGTCGGCCTGCAGCTGCGGCGCCTGATGTCGTGGATCGACGCCAAGGAAGTGTGAGGCATACGCGGTACTTGCCCAAGGCGCGGCTCCCGCGACAATTGCTGAGGAGCTACCGCAGCACCCATTCCGAGCCGCGTGCACCTGCGATGGCGACGAATCCCCAGGCCGCTTCCGAAATCCCCTTCGCCGACCTCGAGCCGGGCGACTCGGTCGAAGTCGAGCACCTCGTGACGGTGGGCGTGCGGAGTTGGCCCAAGACAACGTCCGGGACCGTGGTCCGGACCGAGCGGCGGCGCCACGGGCTGCACTTCCGCCGCAACTTCGACGACAAAGTCTACAGCGACCTGATCGTGCTCCGCCTGGCCGACGGCGCCGTCACCACGCTCACGATGGACGAGTTCACCGTGGTGCGGCGCGCTCGGTAGCAGGCATACGCCGCGTGCCGTCCGCTTCGGTGCAGGATGGTTGGCGTCGCCGCTTCGCGGCTGACACACGTCTTGAAGCATGAAGAAACCCCCTCCCGATCACCTCTTCGTCTCCCACCCCCGCAGCTTCCAAGAAAACCGCTACGTCTATCCGGTGATCAGCCGGCGGAGCGGCGGGGTGTCGATCGGCGTGAATCTCAACCTCGACAAGGTCTGCAACTTCGACTGCATCTACTGCCAGGTCGATCGGACCGAGATGGGCCAGAAGGAGTTCGTCGAGATCGACCGGCTCGTGGAAGAGCTGGACGCCGCCGTCGTACTGGTGACCAGCGGCCGGCTGTTCGAGCGGCCGCCTTTCTCGGGCACGCCGGAGTCGATGCGGCGATTGAACGATATCGCGCTGAGCGGCGACGGGGAGCCGACCACGTACCGCAACTTCGACGCCATCGTCTCCGCGTGCGCCGAGGTGCGCCGGCGCCATGGGCTGGACGCTCTCAAGCTCGTGCTGATCACCAACGCGAGCGTGTTCCACCGCGACGTGGTCCGTCGCGGGCTGGAGATCCTCGATGCCAACGGTGGCGAGATCTGGGCCAAGCTCGACGCCGGCACCGAGGACTACTACAACCGCGTCGCCCGATCGGCCATCCCCTTCCGCCGCATTCTCGACAATCTGCTCGACGCCGCGCGCACCAGGCCGATCGTCATCCAGGCCCTGTTCATGCGGATCGAGGGCGAGCCCCCCTCGCCGGCCGAGCAAGAGGCCTTTTGCGAGCGCCTCCGTGAGATCGTCGACGGTGGGGGGGCGATCAAGCTCGTGCAGGTCCACACGGTCGCCCGGCCGCCGGCCGAAAGCTTCGTGACCGCGCTGACCAACGCCGAGGTCGATGCCTTGGCCGAGCTGGTTCGCAGGCGCACGGGTTTGCCCGTGGCGGCGTTCTACGCGTGAGATTCCGCGGTGTCTTGACGCGGGCTGCACCACAGGCGAAGGTGAGTGCACTGCGAAGCGCCGCTTCGCCCTCCTCTTCCCCCTTCCACTTCAGGAGAACTCTTTGATGGCACACACTATGTTTATGATGGGTCCAGCTGAATTGATCGTCTTCCTCCTCTTTGGCGGCGGAGCGGGTCTGCCCTTGGGCATGCCCCCCGCGCAGGAAGACCCGCTGCTGGCCCGGGCCGCCCCGGCCGAATGCCTGTTCTATCTCTGCTGGCAAGGCGTGGCCGAGCCCGACGCGGCCAGCGCCAACCACACCGAGCGGCTCCTGGCCGAGCCGGAGGTCCGCCGCTTCCTCAGTGAGCTGGACAAGCGGATCGTCGCGTCCATGCGCCGGGAGGCGGGGGACGACCCTCAAGCAGGGCCCATCATCGATGCGGCGCACCAGGTCGTGATGGCCGTGCTCACCAGCCCCACGGCGGCCTTCATCTCGGACGTTCAGGTCGGCCGGGGCGAGCCCGAGGTGCGCGGCGGGGTCGTGGTGAACCTGGGCGACCGCGCGGCCGGGGTGCAAAGGGCCTTGGCGACGATCCAGGCCGCGGCCACCGGCGGCCAGATGCCGCCCGCCCGCGACGGCTGGAACACGCTGCCGCTGCCCGACGGCCCGACCCTGAGCTGGGGCATGAAGGACCATATCCTCGTCGTCGGTTTGGGGGATGGTCAGTGCGACAAGATCGCCGCGCGCCTGGCGAACGCTCCCCCGCAGTGGCTGGTGACGATGCGTCAGCAGGTGAGCGTCGAGCGTCCGGCCAATGCGGTGTACGTCAATGTCAAGGGGATCGTGGACAAGGCCGCCCGGGCCATGGGCGGCGAAGGCCCCATGTTCCTCACGGTCCTGGGACTGGACAAGGTCGGCGGCGTGGCCAGCGTGACCGGGCTGGAGGGCAAGGACTGCGTTACGCGCACGCTGCTTGGGATCGACGGCGAGCCCAGCGGCGTGCTCTCGCTGTTGGCCGCCAGGCCGCTCTCCGCGGCGGACCTGCCCCCGATCCCCGACGACGCGAGCATCGCCGCGGCAGCCCGCTTCGATCTCGACAAGGCGTATAACACGTTCCTGGAGGTCGCCGGTCGTCTCCAGCCGTTTGCTCGCGAGGAGATCGTCTCGGGCATGGGCATGCTGGAGGAACAACTGGGCTTCTCGATTGCCAACGACGTGTTCAAGTCGCTGGGGGACGTGTGGTGCGTGTACAACTCGCCAGCAAGCGGCGGGTTGGTGGTGACGGGCATGACCGCCGTCGTGGACCTGAAGGACCGCGACCGGCTCGTCCGCGCCAACTCTAAGCTCGTTCTGGCCACCATGGCTGCCGGCGCCGCGGATAGCTTGAGTGGTCACGGCCGCTCGCGCCAGCCGCGAATCCTCCAGTTCGAGCATGCCGGGCAGACGATCTTCTTCCTCAGCGTGCCGGACGACGACATGCCGCTGGCCCCGGCATGGTGCATCACCGATACGCACCTGATCGTGGCCCCCTATCCGCAAAACGTGAAGGCCTTCCTCACGCCGGCCGCGGCGGGGCAGCCAGGCACGCCAGGAACGCTGCAGGCCAAGCCCGAGTTCGCGTCGCTGCTGTCCGAGCGCCCGCCCCTGGGCGTGTTCTATGCGGATACGCCGGAGCTGTTCAAGCTCGTCTATCCGCTGGTGAACATCTTCGCCACGGTGATGTGCGGGGAGCTGCAGAGCGAGGGGATCGACGTGGACGTCTCGCTGCTGCCCTCGGCCGCGGCGATCGTGCCGCACCTGCGGGCCAGCACCTCGAAGGTGCTGCGGACCGACGCGGGCGTGATGCTGGAAAGCCGCCGCACGCTTCCCGTGGGCGGCGGGAGTTCGATGGTCTTGCCCATGTTCTTCCTGGGTTTCTCGGCGCGGGCCGTGCACGTGGACGTCGGCGATCTGCCCACTCCACGAAACCGGTCGATGAACAGAATGAAGCAGATCGGGCTGGCCATGCACAACTTCCACGATTCGTTCAAAGGCTTCCCGCCCACGGCCGCCCCGCGCAAGCCGGGCCAGCCGCCGGTAAGCTGGCGCGTGCTGGTGCTGCCCTACATCGAGGAGGCGGTGCTCTACGATCAATACAAGTTCGACGAGCCCTGGGATAGCGAGAACAACAAAAGGATCCTGGCGCAGATGCCCGAGGCCTACAAGGCCCCGGGCAGCAAGGTGGCGGACAGGGGCATGACGAACTACCTGGTCGTGGTCGGCGACGAGTATGCCTTCGCCCCGGACAAACGCCGCCGCATGGCCGAGTTCCGCGACGGGACCTCCAATACGATCATGGTCGTCGAGGTGGCCGACGAGAAGGCCGTCCCCTGGACCAAGCCCGCGGACTTCACGCCCGATGCGAAGAACCCCGAGGCCGGACTGGTAGGTATGCGCCACGGGGGGTTCCTGGCCGGGCTGACCGACGGTTCGGTGCGTTTCATCCAGGCGGGCCTGGATGCCCAGGTGCTGCACGCGTTGTTCACCCGGGCGGGCGGCGAGGTCATTGACCGGGACGTGCTCGGCGGCCGGCGCACTCGATCGGGCCGCAGCATGGCGGTCCCCGTTGCGCCGGCAGCCGAGGAACCGGCGGTGCAGGAGGCCGTCGAGGAGGCCGTGCCCGTGGAGAGGTGATCCCGGGGCACGGGAAGGAGGTTGTCGAAAATCGAATGACGCAGGAACGATGAAGGGCTGAATGACGACGGGGTCGGGCGGCGCGGCATGGTCCCCGTGAGCGGCCGCTTCCTCGCGCGCCACCGTTCACCCGCTCGCCACCGACCCCTCAACCACCCACCACCCACCAGTCCCGGAGCTTACCACATGCACCGTCTGTCCCTGGCGCCGGTCTGCGCCGCCATGCTCGCGGCCGTCCTGGCCTTGCCGCAAGCGGCCCCGGCCGACGAGGCCGCCTGCTCCTGGCCCCAGTTTCACGGGCCCAAGCGCGACAACGTCTCCCCGGAGACGGGCCTGCTCACTCGCTGGCCCGAGGGCGGGCCCGACCTGCTTTGGCAGGCCGAGGGGATCGGCCACGGGTTCACCACCGTCTCCATCGCCGACGGCTTGATCTACACGGCCGGCAACCTCGATGAGGAGACCGTGATCACGGCCGTGGGCCTCGATGGCAAGATTCGGTGGCAGGTCGCCAACGGCGCGGCCTGGACCGGCTCGCACCCGGGCACTAGGGGCGTGCCTACCATCCAGGGCGAACGCCTCTATCACGAGAGCCCGCTGGGCGAGGTCGTCTGCCTGGAGGCCCGCTCGGGCAAGCGGCTGTGGGGAAGAAACATCCTCAAGGACTTCGGCTCGAAGAACATCACCTGGGCCCTTTCCGAATCGCTGCTGATCGACGGGCCGCGCCTGATCTGCTGTCCCGGCGGACCGCAGACCGCCGTGGTGGCCCTCGACAAGACCTCCGGCGAGACGGTCTGGAAATCGCCCTCCACGGGCCATCTGGCCGGCTACGCCTCGCCGTCGCTGGCCGAGCATGAAGGACTGCGCATGATCCTCACGATGACCGCCAAGGCGGCCATCGCCGTCGATGCCGATAGCGGCGACTTGCTCTGGACCTTCGAGCACATCACCCCATTCGACGAGAACGTGTGCAAGCCCGTCTTCCACGACGGCCTCGTCGGCTTCAGCACGCAGACCACGGGCACGGTCGTGCTGCGGCTCGAAGTCGATGGAAGGAAGTGCTCGGTCCGGGAGGCGTGGCGCTCGCGCGACCTGGACAACCACCACGGCGGCGTGATTCTCCTCGACGGCCATTTGTACGGGTCGGGCATGCGCAACGGCGGACGATGGGCGTGCCTCGACTGGAAGACCGGACGGACGAAGTACCTCGCCCGCGGCGTGGGCAAGGGCTCGCTGACCTGCGCCGACGGCCACCTCTACACGCTCAGCGAACGGGGGCTGATGGGCCTGGTCAAGGCCGCGCCGGAGGGGCACGAGGTCCAAAGCGCGTTTCGCGTCCCGCCGGGCGGCCCGGGACGCTTCTGGGCCCACCCGGTCGTCTGCGGCGGCCGCCTCTATCTGAGGCACAGCGACCGCCTCGACTGCTACGACGTGAGCAGGAAGTAGCTGGCACGGGCCGACGGCCGCCCGCTTCGCGGTGGGGTCCGCTCCCCGACGGTCGCGGGTTCGGTTTTTGTCGCCGGCACGCGCCGAGGGACGTCCGTGAGGCGATCGCGCGCCCTCACTCCGCGCCTTCCGGCTTGTGCCACAGCGACCGCCAATAGGCCCGGTCCGTGGCGTACACGTCGATCGCCCCGTCCGGGGGCGTGTCCGCCGGGAGCACGCCGTAGCGCTTCATCTCGCGGATGTACTCGGGCCGCGGACGAAAGCCCGGCATGTCGAACCGCTTGATTTCATCGAGGTTTTCCTTGCCGGCGGCGACCATGGCCAGGAGCTTCCCGTAGTCGGGATCGCCGGTGGACTCGAGCACGGCGTGCGGCCTGCCCTCGGCATCGCGGCAGAGCGCCCGCCCGCCCGCTGCCTTGGCCAGCGGTGCCAGGAGCAGCAGGGACTTCTCGGGCCGGCTGAGATTGAACGCGATGTGCCGGCTGAGCTTCAATCGCGGGTCGTTGACGTCAAACCTCCAGAACGAGATCCCGCGCTCGTCGCACAGCGACTTGGGCAGCACGTCGGTCCCCCGGTGGCACGAGGCGCAGCGGCGGTCGATCACCTCGGCGCCGGCCTTCGTGGTGGGCCAGTCGAAGTCGGTGTTGACCAGGCGATTCCGCGCGTAGCCGCCGATCGAGCCGGTCCCCAGCGCGGCGTACGTGCCCGGGTACGGCCCTCCGGCGTCGATCCACAGCCGCATCATCCGCTGCTCGCGCTCCGTGGCCTTCACCCCATGATGTGCGCCGTCGAGCATCGCGAGGATCGGACTGTTGGAGGAGCCGATCGCCCGCGGCGCGTAGTTGCTCTTGGGCAGGTCGCGCCCGTCGGAGAAGAGCTGGCGCACGGTCATCGTGAAATAGGCGTGCGAGAACATGGGTCCGCGATCGCCGGTCAGGAGGACACGCCCGGCGTACGGGCCACCTTTCTCCGTCTTCTCCGGCCCATGGCAGCCCGCGCAATGCCGGTCGAGGATCGGCTGGATGTCGCGCGGGAAGTCGAACACGTCGGGGCAGTCCTCGATCGGCTCGATCGGGGTGGGCTTGCGGCGCATGGCGGCCAGGGCGGCGTCGGGGAGGATGCTCCGCGTGCGCTGCTCGTGGCATCCGACGCAGCCCATCACCTCGCCCGGCTGCACGGTGAAGAAGCTCTGCATCCGCTTGACGGAAAGGTCGTTCTCGTCGAGGGCCACGAGGAACAGTCCGCGCAGGGCCGGCACCTCGAAATAGGCCGATCCGTCGGGCTCCACCGGCACCGTGCCCAGCACCCGCTCCAGCGTGAACGAGCCGCCGTAGGTCAACGGGTCCATGCCCCCGGTGAAGTTGACCGGCTTGGGCAGGGTCTCCAGCACGAGGAGCTTCTTGATCTCGCCGGGCTCGACGCCCCGCATGTTGCGGCCTTCATAGACGTTGGTCAGGACCATGCGCCCGACCGCGCGATCGGGGCGCGTGCGGTCGGGGATCACCCGCTCGCGCCGCCGCTTGAGGAGCGGGCGCGGCTCGTGGCACTGGAGGCCCTTGTCCGCCTTGGGGAGCCGGAACAGGGTCTGCGTCTGCCCCTGGCCGTCGATCAACAACAGCCGGCTGCCCTGGGCGGCGAGGAACGCATCCTCGCTGAAGGCCCAGGGGTCGCGGAAGATGTGGTCGCCGTGGACGGTCCGGGCGTGCGACATGGCGTCGGGGCCGGCCGTGGGATCGACGACCACCAGGGCTCCGTCGTGCTCCCGGCGCCCGTGGCCGGGCGAGAAGATGGCCACCACCTTCTTGCTGCGGGGGATCGGCCTGGCGTCGATCATCACGATGCCCGGGTGCTGATTGCCGAAGTAGACCATCTGCTGGGTGCCGTCGGGGTTGGCCGTCCACAGATGATGGTAATGCACTTGGGACCGGTCCACGTACTCCCAGCGCTGATACAGGATCCGCCCGTCGTGCAGCACCCAGGGCGTGTTGTCGTGCTCGTTGTTGGCCGAGATCGCGCGGATATTGCCGCCGTCGGCGTCGCAGCGGTGCAGCACGGCGACCTGGGTCAGCCAGCAGTTGACCCAACGCTTGCAGCGGCTGGAGACGAAGACGATATCGCCATCGGGCAGGTAGCAGGGCTCGATGTCGTCGTACTCGCCGTCGGTCAACTGGCGCAGCCCGGTGCCGTCGACGTTGATCTCGTAAAGGTGGTAGTGCTCCTCGCCGCCGGGGCGGTAGGAGAAGAGGATCTTCTCCGCGTCGTAGTGGACGACCGGGTCGCGGACCGCTCCCTCCGGGTCGTCGACGAGGAGCTTGATCCGGCGCGTGCGGAGGCTCATCCGGCAGAGGCGTCCGCCGCTGCCGTAGACCGGTCGCATTCCCTCTTCCGCATAGTAAGCGAAGTTGGCGTACCAGTGGCCGTCCTTGCCCGGCTCGCGCACGGCGAAGACGATCTCCTCCACGCCGGCCATGGGGCCCTCGCGGAAGCGGCCGAGCAGGTCGATCTCCTCGGGCTCGGCGATGGGAAGCGGCGCTCGCTCCGCGCGCAGGGCCACGTAGTCGTAGAGGATCCAGCTCTGCCGCTCCAGGCGCACGGCGATCGTGTTCTCGCCCTTGGCGATGCTTCCGGCCGGGAGATCGAAGATCATGCTGGCCGGCTCGCCCCGGGCCTGTCGCTGGAGGCACAGGCGCGCCTCGCCGCTCGGTGCCGTCTGCGGCGGCAGGTCCTCGCCGTTGACCGACACCATCACCCGCGATCGCTCGCTGGGATGCGCCCCGCACACGCCGAGCACCAGGTGCAGCGGCCGGTTCTCGTCCACGGGGCTCGTGTAGCGAATCTCGAACGTCCACGCCTTGGCGCCGGCCCAACGGTCGCGGTGGGAAGGGTGGATGTGGGGCCAGTCGGCCGTCTTGCTCTTGCCGACCGTGTACACGACCGGGTTGGAATACGCCTTGGCAAACGCGCGATAGCCCTCGCGGGCCAGGCCCAGTTCGCGCAGGTATCCGTCCGGCGTGCCAATCCGAAATCGCAGGTCGCCGGGCATGCCGGCCTTGGCCATCGCGGCCGAGGCCGAAACGCATGCCAGCCAGATCAAGGCAAGCGCCGCGGCGGCGCGAAACGCGATCATCGTGGTTCGTCCTTTCGCCGGGGGGACACCGTCCTGCAAACGGCCGTTGGGGTCGGCGCAGGCGCCGCGGGCGGGGATGCTCGGCGGGAGGCGCGGGGCGGGGTGTCGCAACAGCGATCAGTGTAACATGCCGCGCGGCGCAAGCCAAGCGCGGCTTACGCCCGCGCGGCCCCGCCCCGGCTTCGCACGCCCTACATCAGCACCCGCCATACCTGCGCGACGAGGAAGCAGACCACCACGCCCATAGCCAGCGGGACGAGGACCGAAACGAGCGTCCATCGGACGCTGCCGGTCTCCTTCCAGATCGTGTAGATCGTGGTCGAGCAGGGGTTGTGCAGGAGGCTGAAGAGCATCAGGTTCACGGCCGTGAGCACGGTCCACCCGCCGGCCTCGAGGATCGCGCGGGTAGCCGACTCGTCTCCCTCGAACATCACGCCGGGCCCCTGGCCGAGGTCCGTTCTTCCCAGGGACAGCACCGTGAGCATGAGCACCGCGGGGATCACGATCTCGTTGGCCGGGATGGCCACAAGGTAGGCCAGCAGGATCACGCCGTTCAGCCCGATCAAGAGGCCCACGGGGTTGAGCCAGCCGATCAGGTGCTCGGCCACGCTCGCGTCGCCGAGGTGGATGTTGCTGACCAGCCAGATCACCGCCCCGGCGGGCACGGCGAACAGGACCGCGCGCCACAGCACGAAGATCGTACGGTCGATCAGCGAGGTATAGAGGGTCTGGAGGATTCGCGGAGGGCGGTAGGGCGGCAGCTCCAGGCTGAAGGTCGAGACCTCCCCGCGCAGCACCGTGCGCGAAAGGGCCCAGGAAACGAGGAACGTGAAGGCCACGCCCAACAGCGCGATCGTCACCACGGCCAGGGCCGAGACGACGCCGCGCAGATACGCATACTGGATCGGGACCACGGCCCCCAGGAAGATCGTGGCGACGAGGATCTGCGTGGGCCACCGTCCATTGCACAGCGAAAAGTTGTTGGTGAGGATCGCGATCAGGCGCTCGCGGGGACTGTCGATCACCCGGGCGGCGATCACCCCGGCCGCGTTGCAGCCCAGCCCCATGCTCATCGACAGGGCCTGCTTGCCGTGGGCCCCGCAGCGACGGAAGATGCAGTCGAGGTTGAACGCCACGCGGGGCAGGTAGCCGAAGTCCTCCAGAAGCGTAAACAGGGGGAAGAAGATGGCCATGGGCGGCAGCATCACGCTGACTACCCAGGCCGTGGCCAGGTACACGCCGTCGATCAGCAGCCCGGAGAGGAAAGCGGGGGTGCCGATCGCGGCGGCCGCGGCGTGCAAGGCCGGGTGGCCCTGTTCCATCAAGAGCCACGCCAGGGCCTGCGAAGGGTAATTCGCCCCGATGATCGTGATCCACAGAACGATGGCCAGCATGAGGACCATGAGGGGGAAGCCGAACCACGGGCTGGTCAAGAGGCCGTCCAGCCAGCGGTCCAGATCGAAGCGGCCGGTCCGGTCGGGCTGGCTCACGCAGCGGTCGGCGATCCGCCCGGCCTCGGTGTAGATCGTCTCGACCAGGGCCTGGTGGAAGTCGGGGCCGACCTCCCAGCGCAGCTCCGAGGCCCGGACGAGAATGTCGTCCACGCCGGGCGGTGATGCGACGGCCACGGCCGACCCGCCCGCGTCCTGCGCGCCGCCTTCGTTGCCGCCGAGCGACAGCTCCATCGGCTCGTCCCGGTCCTGGGCCAACTCGCTCAGCTCGCCGGTGCGCACGGCCTGGGTGATGCGGCCGTCGCCGTCCAGCAGACGCAAAGCGGCCCAGCGGGAGTTGGGAAGGCCGGGGTACGCGGCCTCCAAGGGCCCGGTCAGTTGGGCCACCGCGTCCTCCAGCGCCGGCGAGTATCCGCCGACATGACGGGACTGGCACGCGATCTGGCCGGTCGCCACGCCGTGGATAGCCTCCAGCAACTCGGCCACTCCCTTTCCGGAGCGCGCGGCCGTGGGCACCACCGGTACCCCGAGTTCCTCAGCCAGCTTTTCGTGATCGACCTCGATCCCGCGGCGGCGGGCCTCGTCCACGAGGTTCAGACACACCACGGCGCGCTCCGTGATCTCCAGCACCTGGAGCACGAGGTTCAGGTTCCGCTCCAGGCGCGTGGCGTCGGCCACGATGAGCGTCACGTCGGGCTTGCCGAAGAGGATGAAATCGCGGGCGATCTCCTCGTCGTAGCTCGTGGCCAGAAGCGAGTACGTCCCCGGGAGATCGACGATCTTGTAGCGGGAATCCTGGTAAGAGAACGCGCCCTCGGCGCGGGTGACCGTCTTGCCCGGCCAGTTGCCCGTGTGCTGGCGCAGCCCCGTCAAGGCGTTGAACACGGTGCTCTTGCCGACGTTCGGGTTGCCGGCCACGGCAACGACGTAGTCGGCGCCTTTCATATCGACACCCAGGCGGACAAGTTGCCGCACGTCGTGGGCGGGCACGGCGCCCCGGCACGAGGCGCAACCTCCACTTCCGCAACTGTTGATCGGCAGCATCATGCGGCTCCGTGACGCTCTCCGTTGGGTCCGGTCTCTTCCAGCGGGTTCTCGACGTGAATCAACTCGGCCTGGTCGCGGCGCAGGGCGATCTGGGCCCCGCGCACGCGGTACGCGACGGGGTCGCCGCCGGCGCTGCGAAGCTCGGCCTCGACGACGGTGCCCGGCACGAGGCCCAGATCCAGCAAGCGCCGCCGCGGCAGCCCGCGGCAGGCCCGCGCGATGTCCACCACCCGAGCCCGCTTGCCCACGGGCAGTTCCGAAAGTCTCCGCCGCGGTTTGACCCGGGCCTGCTCCGGTTTCAGCCGCCGCACCTCGACCCGGCCAGCCACGATGGGCGCGAGTACCTGCTCCTCGCCATCGACCTCGACGCGGAATCTCCGCGGCGTGCACATCAACATGCGGACGATCGCCCCCACGCGCAGCCCCTGGGCCGCCAGCTGTGCGAAGACGGCCTGCGGCTCGTCCTCGACATGGACCACGCTCCCCACCTCGCCCTCGGCCATCTCCGTCAGCGGCACGCCTTGCGACTCGGGCAGCTCGCCGCCGCGCGTGGGAATCGGGTCGCCGTGCGGGTCGTAACGGGGATGGCCCATCTGGTCGGCCAGCGCCTCGATCTGTTCGGGGGAGTACGAGTGCTCGATACGGTCGGCCTCGTCGTGCCAGTCGGCCTCGGCCACGCCCGTGCGCTCCGCCAGGTACTTCTCCAGAAGCCGATGGGCGCGGACCACCCGTAGCGCCGCCGTGCGACCCCGGGCCGTCAACTGGAGGTGCTCCCCCTGGAACTGCGCCAATCCACGGGCCTCGAGCCGGGCGGCCAGCTCCGCGGCCCGATTGCGGGGAATCCGCAGGGCCCCTGCCACGCTGTCCAGCGTACCCGGCACCCCCGCCGAGTCGGTGTGGTGCAGGTAACGCAGGGCGTCCTCGGCTACCACGCGGTCGGTCAACCGCCGCATCTCCTGCCAGTGCCAGTACAACCCGCGGTCCGGCCAGAAAGCGACCGCGGCCGCCACGCTCAACGCCCCGAAGCAGGCCAGAGCGATCACAGGGTCGATCATGGAAGGCTCACTTTTTGACTGTTCAAAAAATCCTCGATTAAGTGTACCGGCCGGAGTCCGGTGGGCAAGCGCTCGCGCGGCAGGGATATTGGGCGTCTGAGGGATCGCCGGTGAGACGACCTGCCGCCTTGCCTGGCCGGCGGTCGCTGGGGGGAAGTGGACACTTCGGCCGATCGCGCGGCTCCGGCCGGCGAAGCGGACCTCCCTCATCTGCCGGACTGTCAGCGAGGCGCCGGACTGGTCGCCACCGTCGCCCGATCCCACCTTGGGGTCTTGCATCCCGGGCGCCCCATCCGCACACTGGCATCCCGCCCCCGTGCAAACCGCTTCGGCGGCATGATTTCCGCTGGCAAGAGGAGACAGACCATGACGAACCGATCGACTGCCGTTTCGCGGCGGCGATTCCTTTCTGCGGCGGCCGGAGCCGCGCTGGCCGTTCCGCAACTCGTGCCCGGCCGCGCGCTGGGCCTGGACGGGGCCGTGGCCGCCAGCAACCGCATCACGCTGGGCGGCCTCGGGCTCGGCGGGCGCGGCACCGGCGACCTCGGCTCCTTCATGCGCAACCCCGACGTGCAGTTCGTGGCCATCTGCGACGTGCGCCAGGAGCGACGCGACGCGATCAAGAAGATGGCCGACGACCGCTACGGCAACCGGGACTGCGCGACCTTTCGCAACATGCACGAGTTCCTCGCCCGGCCCGACATCGACGCCGTGCTCATCGCCACGGGCGACCGCTGGCACACGATGGCCTCGATCACCGCGGCCAAGGCCGGCAAGGACATCTATTGCGAGAAGCCCTGCTCGATGACCATCCAGGAGAGCCGCGCCCTGGCCGACACGATGCGCCGCTACGGCCGCATTTACCAGGCGGGCACGCAGCGCCGCAGCATTGGCAACTTCATCTTCGCCGCCGACCTGGTGGCCAGCGGCAAGCTCGGCAAGCTCCACACGGTTCACGCCAACACCCTCAGCCCGGGCACCAAGCACGACTGGCTTCCTGCCGAGCCGCAGCCGCCGGCCGACGTGGTCGATTGGGACATGTGGCTGGGGCCCTGCCCCTGGCGCCCCTTCAACAGCCGCTACATTCGCGGCGGGTGGCGGGGCTTCTTCGACTTCCACGGCGGCGGGATCCTCGAATGGGGCGCCCACACGGTGGACCTCTGCCAGTGGGCCGCGCAGAAGGACCACACCACGCCCGTCGAGTACGTCCCCGACGGCAATGGCGTCAACTGCACCTACGCCGACGGGCTGAAGCTGGTCATGCGCAGCCAGGGCTGGATGGGGCTGGGCACGTGCAGCGTGCGCTACGAGGGAGACGAGGGCTGGATCGAGACCGGCGACAGCGGCAAGATGGCCATCCATCCCGAGTCGCTCCGCACCACGCGAACCGAGTTTCGCATGGCCGGCACCGACCCCAGCACCCACATCCGCAACTTCCTCGACTGCATCAAGACCCGCAAGCCGGCCAACGCCAACGCCGACGTGGCGGCCCGCTCGCACGTGGTCTCGCACGCGGCCTACATCGCCTGGCAACTCGGCCGCCCGCTAAAGTTCGATCCGGCCAAGGAGGAGTTCCCGGGCGACGCCGAGGCCAACCGCATGCGCTCGCGCGCGATGCGCGAGCCGTGGAGGATCTGAACGCCTGTCCCGCGTTCCAACCCGGAGTCCGCGTTCCAACGCTCCAGCGTTCGAACGCCGATCTGGGACGGTTCGGCCTCCCCGCAGAGCGTGGGAACCAGGCGACGGCGAGCGTGGAAACCAGAAGAGCCAGAAAGAAACACACCATCCCATCACGAAGGAATGCCCGTCATGCTCACTCGCAATAGGACCCTCCTGGCGGTCGCGGCCGTGCTGCTCGGCGCGGTCCCCGCGATCGCGTTGGCCGACCAGCCGCTGCCTGCCGAAGGCGACGAGGACGCCCTGATCGCCGTGCTCCAGAAGGCCGACGCCCCGGTCTTCGACAAGGCCAAGGCCTGCCAGGCCCTGGCCGTGATCGGCACGAAGAAGTGCGTGCCCGTGCTGGCCGGCATGCTCGACGACGACAAGCTCGCCCACTACGCCCGGTTCGGCCTGGAGCCGATCCCCGATCCGTCCGTGGACGAGGCACTCCGCGACGCCCTGGGCAAGCTCGAAGGGATGCGCCTGGTCGGCGTGATCAACTCCATCGGCAACCGCCGCGACACACAGGCCGCCGAAGCCCTGTGCCGGCTGGCCGGCAAGCTCGACGACAAGCGGGTGGCCGCAGCGGCCTGCGCGGCCGCCGGACGCATCGCCTCGCCCCCGTGCCTGAGCATGCTCAAGGAGGGGCTGGAAGAGGCCGGCGACCTGCGCCCCGCGGTGGGCGACGCAAGCCTCACCGCCTGCGACATGCTCCTGGCCGGCGGCAAGCGCGAGGAGGCGATCGCCCTGTACGACGCGGTCCTCGAGGCCGAGATGCCCAGGCACGTCATGCTCGCAGCGGCCGAAGGCTGGCTCCGCGCCAGCGGGGCGGAAGGCGCGACGCGGTTCGTCGAGTACCTCCGCTCCGACGATAAGGGCCTGTTCCGCGCCGCCCTGGGCGCGGCCCCGCACATGCCCCGCGCCGCCGTGGCCGAGGCCATCGTGGCCGAGCTCGACGAAATGAAGACCTCCCCTGCTCCCACCGGCAAACTCCTCTCCCTCGTCAAGGCCGAGTACGGTGCGAAAGACAAGTCGGTCGACGTCACCGACAAGCTCAGGGCGATGATCGAGAATAACCGGCTCTCGTTCACGGCGGGCAACCAACTGGCCGGCGACCCGGCCCCCGGTGTGGTGAAAACCCTCAAGCTGACCTACCGGCTGGGCGAAGAGGAAAAGACCGTCGTCGTGCCCGAAAACGAGGACCTCACGCTGGCCGGCGACGCCCTGCCCGAACACCCGCGCCAGGTCGTGATGATCACCGTGCTCGGCGACCTGGGGGCCAGGGAGGCCCTGCCGGCCGTGCTCAAGCTGGCCAAGGCCGGCCCGCTCGACGTGCGCCTGGCCGCGATTCGTGCCCTGGCCTCGCTGGGCGACGCCAGCGCCGCAGGCGTGCTCATGGAGGCGGCCCTCAGGGGTGAGGCCGGACTGGGCGACGCCGCACGCGACAGCCTGGCCGCGCTGGAGGGCGAGGCCGTGGATTCGGCGATCCTCGCCGCACTTGAAGAGACCAAGGGCGAGGCGCGCACGGTCGTCATCGACCTGATCGGCCGGCGGGGCATCGCCGCCGCCGTGCCTGCCCTCTTGGAGGCCGCCAACAGCGACGAGGAGCACCTCCGCCACGCCGCCCTCGCGGCACTGGGCACGACGGTAGGCCTGGACAACCTCGACGCGCTGATCGCGCGGCTGCTCGAGCCCAGGTCGGAGGAGGACCTCCCCGTGGTGCGCGAGGCCCTGGCCAGGGCCCTGTTGCGCATGCCCGACCGCAACGCCGCGGCCGCGAGACTTCTGGGTTTTCTGCCGCAGGCCTCGGACGAGGCCAGGTCCGCGCTGCTGGACATGGTCGGCACCGTGGGCGGCGAGAAGGCCCTGGCGGGCGTGTCGGCCGCGGCCCGGTCCTCCGACGACGCCCTCCAGGACGCGGCCACGCGCGTGCTCGGCGAGTGGATGAGCACCGACGCCGGGCCCGTGCTGCTGGAGCTGGCCAGGACGCTGGACAGCGAAAAGTACAGGACCCGCGCCCTGCGGGGCTACATCCGCCTGGCGCGGCAGTTCAGCATGCCGTCCGACGATCGCGCGGCCATGTGCCGCAAGGCCCTGGCCCAGGCCTGGCGCGACGAGGAGCGCAAGCTCGTCTTCGAGGTCCTCGTGCGCTACGCCTCGCCGGAGACCCTTGCCGTGGCCACCGACGACCTCGACGGTCCGATGAAGGACCAGGCCGTGGCCTGCGCGCTGGAGATCGCCGGCAAGATCGTGCGCCGCAACCCCGCTCCCGTGGCCGAGGCCATGAAGAAAGTGATCGCGGCCACCGACGACAAGAAGCAGCAGAACCAGGCCAAGCGCCTCCTCGGCCGTGCAGGCGGGTAGGAACAAGAAGGGACAGGCTGTATTCATGCCACTAGCAGGCATTCTCCGCAATGCCGTCCGCCGGGGTGCGGAAGCGCCTCTTGCCACGCAGCCCGAAGCCGAGGTGGACGGCACGCGGAGTGTGTCTGCTACGGCGGTCTGAGAAAGAAGACAGGCATCATTCAAGGCGGCAGCGCAGCTTTGCCGGAGCTGACGCGGCAAGCGGCCGAGGAGACGTGCCCCACCCAAACGGCATCCCGCCTGGTTCTTCCATCCGCCGGCGCTGCCCAGCCTGCGCGCGACCATCGTCGCTTCCGGGATGTCCGGATACGAATACCGGACCATCACGGGGTTTTTGAGAATCTACGGCCTGCCTGTGGGCGATCTCCACTAGACTTCTCGTGTTCCGGAAGTCCTGCGGAAGCCCCTCAGGGCGTTACCCGAGTGATGGGGCGGGTGGGTGAGCGCGACTCCTCGCGGCGGTGCGGGCCGGCGAGAGAGTGGCCGATGTCCATGTCCTCGCCGAAGTAGTACTTGCGGGCCTCGGGGTTGGCCAGGACCTCGGCCGGCTGCCCCGCGCAGAGGACCTGCCCGTTGCGGATCACGTAGCTGCGGTCGGTGATCTGCAGGGTCTCGCGCACCTGGTGGTCGGTGATAAGGATGGCGATTCCGTCCTGGCGCAGCCGGCGGATGATCGACTGGATGCTGGCGATGGTCACCGGGTCGATGCCCGTGAACGGCTCGTCGAGGAGGATGATCTTGGGATCGGAGACGAGGGCCCGGGCGATCTCCAGCCTGCGACGCTCGCCGCCGGACAGCGAAAGGGCCAGGGACTTGCGGAGCCGGGCGATGTCGAACTGGGCCAGCAGCTCATCGCAGCGGCGGCGCCGGGCGCGGCGGTCCATGCCCAGCATCTCCATCACGCCCAGCAGGTTCTTCTCCACCGTGAGCTTGCGGAAGACGCTCGATTCCTGGGCCAGGTAGCCCATTCCGCCGTCGCGGGCGCGGCGGTACATGGGCCAGTCGGTCACATCGACGCCGTTGAGTCTGACCTTGCCGGCGTTGGGCTCGATCATTCCGCAGGTCATGCGGAAGCTGGTCGTCTTGCCGGCCCCGTTGGGGCCGAGCAGCCCGACGATCTCGCCACGGTCCACGGCGAAGTCCACGCCGTCCACGACCCGCCGCGAGCCGTAGATCTTGACCAGTCCCTGCACCTCGAGAATCGCCATGATCGTGCTTCCATGCGAGATCGGACGCGCCTGTGGGCAAACCGGGCGCCGATTCTAACGTACGAACCCCATCCGCGCGAAGTTCGGAAAGAAGGGGAACGGGATGCCGGTGCCGGGAATCCGATTCCACGAGTGCGGCCAGTAGATGAACAGGGCCTTGCCGATGAGCAGGCGCCGGCTGACGAAGTACTCGAACCCCTCGGACGGCCACAGGCGGCTGTCCTTGCTCCGCGCGCTGTTGTCGCCCAGCGCGAGGAACTCGTCGTCGCCCAGGTCGAACTGGACCTCGCGGAGATGGAGGAACGCGTCCCAGCAGCTCTCGTTGGAGAGGTAGTTGGCCACGCTCTGGCGCGTCAGCGCGTCGAAGGGGGCGAAACCCGGCAGGAAATCCGTGATCGATCCGTTGGGCCGGTTGTGCTCGGCCTTCTCGGCGATGTAGTACACGTCGCGGAGGACCTTCAAGTGGCTCAGGCGCACGGCCGCGCCGTCGGCCGCGGCGACGCCGACCGGCGCCAGGTCCGCTTGCTGCGGGCGGCGATTGCCAAGGGCCGGATAGACGGTCGGGGCGTCGAATTCCACCAGGCCGCCGTCCACCCAGAGCAGGAGCTGATTGTCCACGTTGGCGAAGCGGATGTCATGCGACCCCGGCCCGCGCACCGAAGTCTGGCCCTGGGGGCCGAACTGATCCAGTCCGACGATCGAGAGCAGCGCCTCGCCGTTGGCCAGGTCGATCCGACACTGGAAGCGTCGTCCTCCCTCGACCAGCTCGAGGATCAACTGGCCCGCGGAGCTCTCGACTTCCACCGTGCCCTCGAAGGCCAGGTCGCCCACCCAGTGCAGACCGAGGCTGTTGGCGTCGGGCGCCAGGTTGGGGGGGTGCCCCACTTCGCCCACGGAGCGATTCGTGTTGTAGGCTGCGAAGTCGGAGACCAGTTGCGCCTCGGGACGAATCGAAGCCCCGTTGAGGATCCGCTCCCAATCGCGGAACGTCGGGACGAAGTTCCGGTAGCGGAGCCATGCCTCACCGTGCGCCGACCCGTCCGTGTGGAACGATTTGAAGTCCTCCGAGGTGATCCAATCGCCGCGCATGCTTCCCTCGGGCGTGGGCCAGCCTTGCCATCGGGCGGGCCAGCCATGCTCGATCATCTCCGTCACGACGTGGTCGTTGTCATAGACCAACTGGAGCGTGGCCGCGACCTTGGGCGGCGGCTTCCGCGCGATCTGGAACTCCGCTTCGTCCTTCTTGCGAACGAACACGTCGCCGTGGCTGATCTTGATCGTCTCGTTGGGCAGCCCGATGATCCGCTTGATGTAGTTCGTGGCGGCCCCGCCCGGATACTTGAACACCGCCACGTCCCACCGCCGCGGCTCGCCGAACTGGTAAGCGAACTTGTTGACCAGGATGCGGTCGCCCTTATACGACGGGTAGCTCTGGTCCTGGGGGTTCAGGGGGCCGCAATCGAAGCTGTAGCGGCAGTTCGGGCACGTGCAACTGCCGACCTCGTGCAGCTCCCCCAGATGCTCGCCGGTCACGGGGTCCACCTCGTCGCTGGCCGACACCTGGAAGGGCATCCCGCACATGGGGCAGGTGAGGTCTTTGTGCCGGCCCATCAAGGTCGGAGCCATCGAGCCGGTCGGGATGACGAAGGCCTCGGCCTCGAACGTGCGGAACAGAAAGGCCAGCACAAATGCGATGACCACCGACTCGATCGTCTCGCGCACCGCTGCGCTGGAGGGCAGGTACTTCAGAAGCGCGTCTTCCGGAGCGGATCCAGACTCGACCGCCGGCGCTGGGGCCGCCTTCGCCACGCGGGAACGGGGTTGCTTGCGTCTTGACATACTGGTCGAGGCGGCTGGTGGGTCAATGAAGCGGAAGCCGGGCAAGGGGGGAGCCTAAGAGAAGAACACGCAATCGCCCGGCCCGGAAGGAATTGCCATCTAACCCTCCATTCTAGCGAATATACCGAATCCGTGCCGCATCCGGAACTTGGAAATCGCGGCCGAAGAGCCTGGCATGCCGGGCCGGAAGGTGGACCAGGAAGACCTTGCCAATCAACGACTTAGATGGGACACCTGGGCCCGGGCTCCAGGTGCGGCTGTCCTGGGAGAAGGGGCTGTTGTCGCCGAGGACGTAGTACTCGTCATCGCCCAGCCTGACGGGCCGGTCCAACCCGAAGCGGGCCGCCGGGCCGATCGGGCGGGTGTAGTAAAGGTCCCGATAGACCCTCGGGGGGGAGATGTCCACTTGCAGACCCTGGCTACCAATCGCCAGTGGCCGCGGCTGCGGCACGCGGGGGTCGGGCCCCGCCTGGTACGGAAAACGAAGCACCGGCCGGTCGTCGATGGCCAGCGTCAACTGGCAGTCGCATATGGCCACGGCCACCTCCCGCCCGGCCAGGCCGCCCGGCAGAGGGGAAACTTCCTTGGGAACCGTCTTCTCCCCATTGCGGTGCAACTGCGGCCAGGCTTCCCCAGGCCCAAGGCCCACCTGGAGGGTTGCGCGGCCGTCTGCCGCTCGAACCCACAGACGGCCGCTTCCCTCCATGCGTCCCACTCGGAACACGAGGAGCACATCGCCGACCGGAGAGACCTCCTCGATTCTGCGGGCCCGCGTCTGGCGATACCCGCCGTCGTCGGTGACAGGCACCTCGCGGGCCCCGCCCGACTGGCCGGCGAGTCGCGCCTGATGATGGTAAACCAGCCAGTCGATCGCTTCGCCCGTCCGGCCGTCATGGAAAGCTCCGCCGCCCTTTCGGGTCCAGCCGCTGGACGAGGTCTCGGGACGCCATCGCGGTGCGGCGGCGGCGTGCCGCGCGCGGTAGCGGGCGTCGTGGACCGGCACGGCCATCGCCCTCTGCACGCTCCACGGCTTGCGCTGAATCCGGCCGTTGACGTGCACGTCGCCGTCGAGGATCTGGACCGTCTCGCCGGGCAGGCCGACCAGGCGCTTGACGCAAGCCTGAGCGGGCTGCTCGGGGTGCCGCAGTGCGATCACCTCCCACCGGCTCGGCGCGCGGAACCGGTAGGTGGCTCGATCGACCAGCACGCGGTCGCCGCGCACGTCGGGCCGACGCGCCAGATCGTTGCCCGCGTAGCCGCAGTTCGGGCAAACGGCTCGCAGCGCGACCGGCCGCTGGTCCGCCTCGCAGTCGAAGGGCAGACCGCACTCGCGGCATTCCACGCTGCGGTGCGGTCCCAACAGCGCAAGGGCCATCGACCCGGAACAGACCTCCAGGGGCACCAGCAACCCGGCCACCACCCAGGTCCGCAAGACGAGCGCCACGGACAGGCCCACCACGCCGAGATCAACCAGCCGTCTCATACCTCCCATGGTGTTCCAAGGCCGGCTCGGACGCAACACGGCCGGGCGCTGGGATCGCAACGCGGCTGCGCCATCGGAGATCGACCACCGGCGGCCGGGGCGTCGCGCCGCCCGCGGGGCGCTACCGGTCCTGGGCGAGCTGTTGCATGGTCTGGCGGAGGTCGTCGCAGGCCTCGCGCACGGCCTGGGGATCGGCCTCGGCGCGTGCCGAGGTGGCCGCCCCGGGATCGATATCCCGGTCGTCCAGATCGTCGAGGTCGTCGGGGCGCCTGCCGATCGTGCCGCACATGGGAATCGGCGTGCAGCGGTCGCCGTCGTGGTAATGCCCGCAATCGCGGCCGGCCCGCTTCGAGGCATACAGCGCCTGGTCGGCGCGGCGCGAGATGGAGACCGAGTCGTCGCCGGTGCGGACCGAAGCCAGTCCCAGGCTGATCGTCACGGCGATCTGGCGGTGGGAGGATGCGGCGAACGGCGTGGCGGCGACCGCCGCGCGGAGCCGCTGGGCGGCGTGCATGGCGTCGCGGTAGTTGGTGCTCGGCAGGATGAAGCCGAACTCCTCGCCGCCGATGCGGGCCGCCAGGTCCATGTCGCGGAGGACCGAGCGGAAGACCTCCGCGAGACTGCGGAGGACTTCGTCGGCGGCCGGGTGTCCGAACCGGTCGTTGACCGCCTTGAAGTGATCGACGTCGGCAATCAGCAGACAGAACGTCACCTTCTTGCGCTGCCACTCGGCGATGCGGCGGACCAGCTCGTCGTCGAACGCGCGGCGGTTGGGCAGACCCGTCAGGGCGTCGGTCCGCGCCTCGGCGATGTGCGACTGGATCCTCTGCGCCTGGTCGTGCAGCTTGTCCTCGGCGGCGGAGAGGCGATTCTGCAAGCGCTCGTTGACCTGGACGATCTCGGCCACGGTCTTCAGCACGACCTCGGCCAGGTCGCCGGTCTCGCTGGTCCCCACCGAGGCCAATTCGTCGTTGACCTGCTTCATCTGGGTGCGGTGCTGGCCAACGTCGTCCGCCACCGAATGGACGACGTTGAACAGGCGGCCGGCGAGCTGGGAAAGCTGGCTCGCCCGCTTCTGCACGGTTCGGCGAGCCTGCCGCTCGGTCAGCGGCAGGGCCCGGCCGATAATCACCCCCATGGCCAACTGAAGAACGCCCAGCAGAAGCCCAATGATGAAGACCGGCCAGGAGAATTCCATGCCTTTGCCCGCGTCGCTAGGGTCGCCTGCGATGCTCCGCCGAAAGGGGGTTGCGCACCCTCTGAACTCTAGGTCACGGGTGGCTCCCCGCGGGGCCGTGTCTCGGCCCCAACTTGTTGCGTTCCCCAACGCCGCCGGCTACTATATCGGGGTCTCCTTTTCTCCGCGTCCGTTGGGGGGGGGCCCACGGCCGGCGGTCCGGTCGCCTTTTCTACGTGGGAGGTCGCCATGAAGACCAAGCGCTACGCCGCGGCGGTACTCGTCTGCTGGAGCCTGGCCCTTGCGGGGGGGTCGAGCCAGGGTGGCACGATCAGCTACGTGCCGATCACCGGGGACGCCGATTCCGGCATCGACTCCGCCAGTTTCTACACCCACGCCGTGGATTTCGGCCGGGGCGATCCTGCGGCCACGGTCAACGGCGTCGCCTTCCAGCGCATGGTGATCGGCGACCTGCCCGGCGTGGTGGACTACGGCGTGACCAGCGGCAGTCGAAGCGATCACGCGGGCAACGGCAGTCACAACGTGTCGGGCAGCATGGTCGATCTGATGACCGACATGATCTACAACGGGGGCAACGCGGCGCACGGCATCGCCACGCTCTCGGTCACGGGTCTGGTCCCCGGACGGCAGTACGACGCCCGGATCTACACGCGGCAGTGGGGCCCCGGCGGCACGCGCACGGCCACGGTCGGCTTCGACGCCACGGGCGACTCGTTCCCGGACGACCAGGTCTTCCTCAACCAGGACGATGCCTCGGCCAATCCGCCCGGCCTGGACGCCTCGAACCGGGCGTATGCCTTGTCCTACGCCTTCACGGCGGAGGCGAGCACGCTCCGCGTGTCGTTCAACCAGGACAATCCCAACTGGTCGTGGCACATCTACGGCCTGACCGTCGAGAACACCGGAGGTGCGGCGGCGACCGTCGCCAACCCCGGCTTTGAGGCCGAGTCCCTCGGCGTCTTTCCGGGCTACGTGGACGGAAACCGGGCCATCACCGGGTGGACGGTCAGCGACGTCAACCGCGCCGGCGTAAACGACGCGGACGGCCCCTTCGTCAACGGCCAGGTTATCCCCGAGGGCTCGAATGTCGGCTTCCTTCAGCAGGCCAACACGACCACGGCCACGATGCGCCAGCGACTGTTCGACCTGGAGCCCGGGACGATGTACACGCTCCAGTACCTCCAGAGCGAGCGTGGGAACTCGGCGGCGGCCTTCGCCCGGGGCTTCGTGACGCTGGGCGGGCAGACCATTGTCCCGGAGCACGACGTGGTGCGCAAGGACAACCGCTTCGTGCGCGTGGTGAGCGAGCCGTTCACCGTGGCCGCGCCCGATGGGGACCTCGTGTTCGGAAACGTCGGCGGCGCCGGCGACAACACGCTGTTGATCGACGATATCCGGCTCACCCGCGCCGTGCCCCGCGTAGCCAACGGGGGATTCGAGGAGCCGGCCTTCGCGGGTGCCGGCTGGTCGTACACCCCGGCGGGCGCCGCGTGGGACTTCGCGTCCGGCTCCGGCATCGCCGCCAACGGATCGCCCTGGGTCAACAACGGACCGACCCTTGAGGGCCGCCAGGCCGGGTACATCCAGGGGCAGAGCGGCTTCGAGCAGGCGCTCGACGGCTTCGAGCGGGGCGTGGCGTATCAGCTCGTCTGGGACGAGAACTATCGGGCTGGCCAGGGCGGACCCAATCCCTACCGCGTCCTCATCGACGGCGTCCAGGTGTTCGCCGCCCCCGCCTCCGGCGTGAGCAATGGCTGGATGACCCGCTCGGTCACCTACGTTCCTCACGCGGACGGCCAGGGCGTGCTCCGCTTCGAGTCGATCTACGACGCGCAAGGCATGTCCGGCGACCGCTCCAGCCTGGTGGACGACGTCCACTTCAGTTTCCTCCGCGACAACGCCGGCGTCGTGCCCGTCGATCCGGCCGTGCTGGGCCTGCGTCCCACGGGCATCGACGCGGGCGGCGACAACGTGGACGACCACTACGCCCTGACGATGACGCCCTCCGGCGGCCCGGGCACGGCCTATGTCTCCGCGCATCCGGCGTGGCTTGCTGATTCGGCCGAGTCGCGATGGCTCTCCCCGGCCCCCAACGGTGCGGACAACGTGGCGCCGGGAGAGTACGTCTGGGAGACGACCTTCGACGCCGGGCTGGTCCACCCCGAGACGCTCTCGATCACCGGGCGTTTCGTCGCGGACAACCAGCTTCTCGACGTGCTGGTCAACGATCAGAGCACCGGCGTCTTCGGCGGCGGATTCAGCGCCTGGACGACGTTCCAGTTGAATGGGCCCTTCGTCCCCGGCCTCAACTCGCTGAAGTTCGTGCTGCAGAACGGGGGCGCCAGTCCCAGTCCGGCGGGCTTCCGCGTGGAGTACCTCAGCGCGTTGGCCGTCGTGCCCGAGCCCAGCACGCTGGTGCTGGCTGGGCTGAGCGCGGTGCTCGGCCTGGTGGCGCCTGTTCGTCGGCGTCGTCGCGCTGGGGCGGCGAGGGGTGCCGATGCTAGCACGGTCGCACCGCGAGGCGGTCGCGCGTAGCCTCGATGGGGCATGACGAGGTGTCCCCAAGATGCTATGATGCGCTTCCTCGGACCAGGCGGCGCGGGACGCGTGCGCCGGTTCTTTTCACCGCGCGGTGGGGACCGAGGGGAGGATTCCCCTTTCCTGCCAAGTCAGGATGATGGCGATGCGATGCATGGAGGAGCAGCCGGAGGGACCGATCCGGCTCCGCTGGTATTTCCTTTCGCTCGTCGCACTCTGGACGGCGGCCGTGTCGGTGGTGCTGGGCTGGGATCTGTGCGACGAGCACCGGCAGGTCCTGGCGATCGCCCGGGGCGAGGCCCGCGGACTCTACGAGAACGACATCCTCTTCCGCCGCTGGGTGGCGGGACACGGCGGCGTCTATGTGCCGGCCACCAAGGAGACGCCCCCCAACAGATACTTGGAGGGCGTTCCGGAGCGGGACATCACGACGCCGTCCGGCCGCCGACTGACCCTGGTGAATCCGGCCTACATGACCCGCCAGGTCCACGTGATGGCCGAGGAGCAGTTCGGCGTCCACGGGCACATCACGAGCCTGGATACGCTGAACCCGGAAAACGCGCCCGACGCCTGGGAAGTGGAGGCACTGAAGCAACTGCAAAAGGGCGGCAGCGAGGTCAGTTCGCTGGAGAAGCTCGAGGGCGAGTGGTACATGCGCCTGATGCGTCCGATGGCCATGGAATCGAGCTGTTTGAAGTGCCATGCCGACCGGGGCTACCAGATCGGACAGGTTCGCGGAGGGATCAGCGTATCGGTGCCCATGGCCCCGCACTGGGCCGCCCATGGGCCGGACGTCTTCCATCGCGCGATCGGCTACTCGGCACTGTGGGTGTGCGGACTGGCTGGCATTCTCTCCATCGGACGGCGCCTGCGCCGGCAGGTGGACCGCCGCTTCCGCGCGGAGGAGGAGCTGCACGCGGCGCGACGCGAGTTGGAGGACCGCGTGAATGTGCGCACGGCCGCCTTGACCGAAGCCAACCAGAGGCTTCAGCAGGAGATCGCCGTGCGCGAGCGGGTCGAGGAGGCCTCGCGTCAACTGGCCGCCATCGTGACCTCCTCCGACGACGCCATCATCAGCACCACGCTCGACGGCCGGATTACCAGTTGGAACAAGGGCGCCGAGCGGCTCTTCGGCTTCTCGGCGGCGGAGAAGATCGGCGAGTCGCTCGCGGGGATGGGCTCGGACGGCTGCTCCCGCCAGATCGGCGACCTGCTGCGGCAGGTCGCGGAGGGCAAAGCGGTCCGTATCCACGACGCGATCCGGCGGCGCAAGGACGGCTCGGAGGTGCACATCTCGCTCTCGGTCTCGCCGGTCCGCGGCGCGAGCGGCGAGGTGGTCGGCGCCTCGGCCATCGCCCGCGACATCACCGACCGTCAGCGGATCGAGGCCGAGGCCCAGGCCGCCCAGGACCGCCTCCTTGAGTTTGAGCACCGCGAGAAGGAGCGGGCCCAGGCCGAGCTGGAGAGGCTCCGCGCCCAGGTCGTGCGGCAGACGCAACTCGCGACGATCGGGCAGCTCTCGGCCTCGATCGCCCACGAGCTCCGCAACCCCCTGGGCGTGATCCGCAATGCCGCGTACCTCCTGAAGCGGAAGATCTCCCCGGAAGAGACCAAGCTCCAGCATTACGTGACGATCGTCGAGGAGGAGACCTCGACCGCCGATCAGATCATCACCGAGCTGATGGCCATGACCCGCGGCCAGGCCCCGCGCAAGGAGCCGGTGGAGCTGTGCCGCCTGGTCCGCGACGCGCTGGCCCGATTGAGCGTGCCCGAGGAGGTGCGATGGCACTCTGAGTGCCATCCTGACCCGTTCGTCGTGCAGGCCGACCCGGCCCAGCTCGTCCAGGTGATCCGCAACCTGTTCATCAATTCCATTCAGGCGATGGAGGGATCGGGCGAGATCACCGTCCAGACCGCGCGCGACGACCGCTTCGATCAGATCACGATCCGCGACACGGGGCCGGGCGTGCCGGCCGAGGCCCGCCAGTACGTCTTCGAGCCGCTGTTCACCACGAAGACCAAGGGGACCGGCCTGGGGCTGGCGATCTGCCGCCAGATCGTCGAACGCCACGGCGGCAGCCTGGAGATGCTTGACACCAAGGAGGGGGCGGCGTTTCACATCCGGCTGCCCCACGCCGCGGCGAAGGGGCCGAGCGCGGCGGGGCCCGAACCGCTCGCCGCGGCGTCGTCCCAGCCGTAGCGCGTCGCGCGAGTCAACCCCGAGGCGGGCCGGCACGGCCCGCCTCTGCACGGCGGAGGGATCACCGGGGAAGACCAGTGAAAACCCCGCGCGCCGGCCTTGCGAGGCGGCCGACGCGCGGGGGCGTGTTCCGTCCTTCAAGCGGGCGGTTACTGCTGGGCGGCGACCGCGGCGTGCGAGGTCACCGAGTCGCCGATGCGGAACTGGGCGACCAGCTCCCGCAGCGCGCCGGCCTGGGCCCCGAGCTCTTCGCTGGAGGAGGCCATCTCCTCGCTGCCGGCGGCCGACTGCTCGGTCACCTGGGCGACGCTCTGGATGGCCTGCGAGACCTCCTGGGCATTGGCCGCCTGCTGCACCGTGGCCGAGGCGATCTCGGCGATCTTGGCCGCCGTGGCCTCGGCCGCCGTGATGATCTGCTTGAGCGACTCGCCGGTCTGGTCGCTGAGCTGCGCACCCTCTTCGACGCGCTTGGTCGATTCCTTGATCAGCGACGAGATCTCGCCGGCCGCCTTGTTGGAGCGCTCGGCCAGCTTGCGGACCTCGTCGGCCACCACGGCGAAGCCCATGCCGTGCTCGCCGGCCCGGGCCGCCTCGATGGCCGCGTTGAGGGCCAGGAGGTTCGTCTGGCTGGCGATCTCGGAGATCACCTGGATGATCTCGCTGATCTGCTGCGAGCTGGTGCGGATCAGCTCCATGGACTCGATCGACTTCTGCACGGCTCCGCCGCCCTGCTCGGCAAGCTGGTTGGCCTCGCCGGCCACCTTGGTGGCCTCGTTGGCGTTCTCCTTGACGTTGTCCACGCTGCGGGCGAGCTCCTCGATCGAGGCGGTCATCTCCTCGACGCTCGACGACTGCGTCTGGGCCCCCTGGGCCAGCGACTGCGAGCTCTCGGCGATCACCCGCGCGCCTTCCGCAAACTGGTTGGCGCTCTCGTTGATCTGCTCGATGGCCCCGCGGAGGTTGGTCACCACGAGGTTCACGTTGTCGCGAAGCTCGCCGTAGGCCCCCGGGTAGTCCTGGGTGACTTCCTGCGAGAAGTCCTTGCGGGCGAGCCGCTCCAGGGCCTCGCCGATGTCGCGGATCGGGACGACGAAGCCTTCCAGCATGTCGTTCATGCCGCGGATGATCTGCTGCCACTCCCCGGTGTACTTCTTCAGATCGGCCCGGGTCTCCAGGTCGCCCTCCTTGGCGGCACGGGCCAGCCCGGCGGCCTCGGAGGTGACATTCTTGAGGTTCGTGCGGACCGCCTCGACGGTCTCGTTGATGAACGCCTTCTTGCCCGGGAACTGCTCGAGCGGGGCCTCGAAGTTGCCCCGTCCGAACTCGGCCACGCAGGCCATGGCCTTCTTCTTGACCGTGATGTGGCCGTTGACCATGTCGTTGATGCCCTGGGCCATCTCGCGGTAGGCGTTCTGGAACTTGTCCACGGGGATGACCACGTCGATGTCGCCGGCGTTGTGCTCGTCCGACATGTGCTTCATGTCGTGGATCAGCCCGGAGAGGGCCTCGATGCACTGGTTGAGGTTGTTCTTGATCTCGTTGAAGTCGCCGCGGTACGTGTCGGTGATCTTCGCCGGGATGTCGCCCTTGGAGATCCGATCGACGTACTCGGCGGCCACGTTCAACGGTCCGATCACCGCGTCGAGCGTGGCGTTGACGCCCTCGACGATGGGACGGAACTCGAGGCTCACCAGCTCGGGATCACCGCGGGTCTCCAGCTTGCCGTCCACGGCCGCCTCGCTCAGACGCTTCGATTCGCCGATCAGGGCGCCGAGCACCTTGCTGATCGTGCGCGCGAGGAACATCCCCAGCGCGATCATCACCACGGCGCCCACGCCGATGGCGGCGAACATCATGATCGTCGAGGAGGTGGCGTCGGTCTGGGCCTGGGCCACGGCCGTGTCACTGACGTCCTCGTTGATCTTGATGATCTGGTCCAGCAGGTCATAGGCCTTGAGCTGCTCGGCGCGGCAAACCTCCATGGCCTGCTTCTCGACCTCCGCGGCCAGCTCCACGGCCCGGTCGGTGATGCCGCGCGCCACGCGGAGCTGCTCGAAGGTCTTCTCCGCGGCCGGGACCAGTTCCTCTCTGTAAAACTTCTCGGCCTCCTCCTGCTTGCCCTCCCTCACAAGCTGCTTGATCTTCTTCACCGAGGCGTGGAACTGGTGGTGCGGCTCGTGCGTGGCGTCCACCGCCGCGGCGAGCTCGGGGTTCTCGAACTTCTGCGACGTGCACCACTTGCCGTAGGCGCATTGCTTGTCGTCCTCCCCGCCCTCGAAGGTCTTGCCGTCCTCGATCATCTGGAGAACCTGGGCCTCGAGCTTGTAGTGGTCGCCCCGGAATCCCTCCAGCAACTGCTTCAGCCGCAGCGGATTGCCCAGCTTCATGTCGTCGAGTTTCCGTGTGAGCTCCATCCACTGGTTGTTCGCCTTGCGCCAGCCCTCCCAGGTGGGCACGAACTCCTGCCACAGCTTGGCCTCCTCGGGCGTCTGGGGGAGCGGCTCGTAGATCTTCCAGGCCTTGGTGTACTCCTCGCGGGCCTCGGCGATGTGGTCGAGCTGGCGCTGCCGCGACTCGGCGTCGAGGTCGAGATTGAGCAGCGTGCGCTGCGCGGACTTGATCTTGTCCGCGCCCTGCTTGAGGTCCTTCAAGGACGAGATACTGGGCAGGCGGACCACCCCGATCTCCTCCACGTGGCCGGAGAGCGCGGAGATGCCCCGGTACCCGACCACGCCCACCGCCACCGCGATGACCACGGCGAAGCCGAAGCCGGCCAGCACCTTGGTGCCGGTCTTCATGTTGGCGAAGAACTTCTTCATACCTCTCTTCTCCTAGTGCGAAAAAAGTTGACGAGGAATCGGTTTCACTTCTCCACGGCGGATCGCAGCCCGGTGTGGGGACGCGCCGGCCCGCCCCGTCCGCCCCGGGGAAGACGGGCCGGCTTGCTCCGCGTGCTATGGCCCAACGCCCGCCTGCATGAAGCGGGCCAGCCGGGTCATGGCCGGCCTCGGGGAGGATCGGTGCGCAGCGTGGACCTTGCGGAACACCTGCACGTGGGACGTCACCGGCTCGAAGCGATCCGTCAGCTCGTCCGGCATCTTCTGGGTGTGCTCCATGGCCAACAGGCCGTCCGGGCGCAGGGCGTCGCAGAACATCCGCAAGACGCGCGTGCGCTGCCGCTCCTCGAAGTGCAGAAGCACGTTCTTGCAGACGATCAGCGAAAGCTCCTGTCGCAAGGGGACCAGCGACAGGAGGTCGTGCCGGCTGAAGTCCACACGCGCGCGGAGCTCCTCCACCACGCGCACGCAGCCCGGCTCCACGGCCGGCTCGAAGTACTTCGCGAACAAGTGAGGGGATATTCGCTGCACTTCGCGCCGGGGGAACACGCCGTCGTTGATCCGCGCGGAAAACGCCGGATCGACGTCCGTGGCGTGGATCCGCACGTTGCGGAACAGGAACGGCGACATCCGCTCCCGCAGGAGCATCGCCAGCGTGTATGGTTCGGGCCCGTGCGCACAGCCGGCGTCCCATACGTGGATAAACGCCTGGCCGCGCAAGACCGGTATGGCCGCATCGACCATGGTCTCGAGCGTCTGCGCGTCGCGGAAGAAGTACGTGAAGGCCACGGGGATCGAGGGTGGAGGGTGGGTCGTCGTGGGTAGGTGGGCAGGCCGACCGTGTCGGCCCGCAGTCCGTGGCGCCGCGGAATTCAAGGCAGGCGGTTTCGGGCGGGACGGCGCCTCGCGTGCACGGTCAGAATGCTTGCATGCCGGCCAGCTCGGCTTCCTCCTCGTGGCTCAAGAGCTTGTCGATGTCCAGCAGGATCAGGAGCCGGGCGTCGAGCTTCACCAGGCCGCGGAGATACTCCCTTTCGTCGCCCATGACGGTCGGCGGCGGCGGGGCCACGCGCTCGTGGGCCACGCGGAGGACCTCGTCCACCGCATCGACCACGACACCGATGGTCTTGCCGCGCACGTCCACGACCATGATCCGGCTGGCGCTGGTCTGCTCGCCCTGCGGCAGGCCGAACCGCGCGCGGAGGTCGATCACCGGGATCACCGTGCTGCGGAGGTTGATCAGGCCGCGGACGTAGTGGGGGGTCTGTGGCACGCGCGTGATCTCGCTGATGAGGATGATCTCGCGGACCTTGGTGATCTCGACCGCGTATTCCTCTTCGGCCAGATGGAAACTGACCAACTGCATGGTCGCGGCGGTCTCGACCAGCGTGTTCTCGATGGTGCGAGGTTCGTCCAGGGTCGTGGACATCTCGGTTCTCCTGGTTTGTGGAACCGGCAGTCTGCCGGACTTCCGAAGTCTTCAAGACTTTGGAAGTCTGAACACGTCGGCAGCCTCTCGTTGCTAGGACTAGCGGCGGGGTGGAGCCCGCCGGCTACATGGCAAAGCGGTGCCGCGTGGGTCCGCGGCGGGCGGTCGGCAAGGGGGAGAACCGCCGCCCGCCGCGGATTGCTCCACGATCGGCCCGAAGGGGTCGGGACCGGGCCGCGGTCCGGCCCTGGCAGGCACGGTCTGCGTGCCCGAGGGGTTGGGATCCGCCGGCCGACTCCCCACTCCTTCGAAATGCACTTAGGCGACGGGGCAGGACCGCCGACGGGACGATGGCAACTCCGCCTCGGCCCCGATGCCGCAGCACCCGGGCGTTGCGGGCCGTTTCGCCCAGCTCGCCGACAGCCTTCCCCATCGCGCTATCCGCGGGTTGTCCGGGGACCCGAGCGCCGGGGTCGATCCGTCGGTTCCGGGGGCGTCCGTTGCCGGCCTGGGCCCAAGAACGAAAAAAAGGCACAACCCAGGCCAACCCCCCAACCAAGAGAGGCAGACCTCGACTGTGCCTTCGACGTGCAGGCCCTCGGCCTGTTTGCCAAGGCGGCTCGTCCCATCGCGACGAGCCCGCATTGCGCTTATGGGCTATGTGCTTCCCAGTTGCAACTCAACGGTTCTGGGAAACCGTAGCACGCCCTTTTTGCGCGGGCAAACGGAAAAGTCAACTTTGCAGGACTTCTTGAAGCTGATTGCGCAAGTCCGCCAGCTCCCGCGACTTGAACGTCTTGCGGGTGCCCTCGATGACCCCAACGGCCTCCTTGATCGCCTCCTGGAGCATGATCCGCCGCGCGCAGGGGAGCGACTTGCAGAGTTCGAGAGGAACAACGTCCCCCCCGATGCTCGACCGCAGGGCGTCCAGCTCGACCAGGCAGCCCAACAGGCACTGACCGAGCTCCTCGAGCCGCTTGTCCAGGCGCGAAGAGGAAGCCGTCTGCGTGGCGGCGGTCAACGCGGACTCGACTTCGCCCAGCCCTTCGGCGCACCCCTTGAGCTTGCGGATCAAGGCGGCGGCGGTGCGCCGCGCGCGGCCTTGCTGGATGGCGTTCTGCACCTCGGTCCAAAGGACCTCCGGCTCCACGGGCTTGGTCAGGTAGGCCACCACCGGCAGTCGAATCGATTCCACGGCCGTGTAGAGCGAGGGATACCCGGTGACCAGGATCACGGGCAGGTCCTGCGCCTCGTGCTGAATGTGGTGAATCAGCTCGAGGTCCTCGTTGCCGGGCATCTTGATGTCGGCCACGAGGACGTCGTAGCGGCGGGACTTGAGCTGCTCGACGGCCTGTCGGGAATCGGCCGCCGTGTCGCAGTGAAACCCTCGGCAACGCAGAATCTCGGCGGCCGAGAGACGGAACACGTCCTCGTCGTCAGCGATCAGGATGGCGCCCGCTCCCGCCATGGCCCGCGCTCCTTCGCATCACTCAACGGTACGGAAGCCGGACACGGAACCGCGTGCCGTTTCCTGGGATGCTTCGGTAGTCGAGACGTCCCCCCAGCGATTCGACCAGCCCTTTCGCCACCGCCAGGCCCAGGCCCAGCCCCGAAGTGCCTTCCCCGGTCTTCGTGGAGAAGAACGGTTCGAAGATCCGCTCCCCCAACTCCTTCGGGATGCCATGCCCCTCGTCCTTCACCGTCAATTCGAACTGCCTGGCATCTTCATCTTCGGTTATTCGCACTTCAATCTGAATAGCCCGATTTGGTGGACTTGCTTCAACGGCGTTGCTCACGAGGTTCTGGAGCACCTGCCGAAGCGCATCTTCGGCCACTCGCAATTCCAGGTCGGGTGGGTCCATGGCCCACTGCATCTGGAGCGCGCCGTCGCGGCACTTGCCGGCGAACATCGCCTCCGCGTCGGACAGCAGGTCGGCGATCCGCACCTTGCGCACTTCCTGTCGGCCGGGCCGTTTCAGGTCGAACATGCCCTGGACGATGCGCCCGATCCGCTCGATCTCCCGCTCGGCTTTCTCGGCGAAGTGGAAGTGCCTGTGGTACTTGGGGATCGCGTTCTTCAAGAGCCAGAAGCAGTTGCGGATTCCCGACAGCGGGTTGTTGATCTCGTGGGCGATCCGCGCGGCCATGCGCCCCACGGCCGCCTGCTGCTCGGCCTGGAGCCGCAGCCTCTCGCTTTTCCGAAGGGCTTCCTCGGCGGCCCGCTGGTCCGTGACGTCGCGCGCGATGGCCGAGGCGGCGACGATCCGGCCCGAAGCGTCGCGCACCGGTCCGATGCTCACCGCGACCTTGATAAAACGCCCGTCCTTGGCGCAACGGACCGTCTCGAGGTGATTGATCTCCTCGCCGCGCGCGACCTGGTCGAGCAGACGCCGCATCTCGTCGAGCCGGTCCGGCGGCGCGATGGCGAAGATCGGCTGCCCGATGATCTCCGCCGCCGTGTAGCCGTAGATCTTCTCGGAGCCGCGATTCCACGCCACCACCGTGCCGTCGAGCCGCACGCAGTGGATCGCGTCGTCCGACGATTCGACGATCGAGGCCAACAGGCTCCGCGTCTGCTCCGACTTGATGCGGTCGGTCACGTCCACCACCAGGCCCTGGATGAACGCCAGCCGGCCCGAATCGTCGGCCACCGAGTGCACGATCTCCCGGACCCAGCGCGTCGATCCGTCTCGGCGCAGAATGCGGAACTCCGCCTCGTCGCGCTGCCCCGGCGCCTGGAGGAGGCGGAGGAGCTTCGAACGCACGGCGGGCAGGTCGTCGGGGTGGATCATCCGTTCCCACGTGATCGCCCCGGAAAGGAACTCCCCGGCGGTGTAGCCGGTCAGTTCCTCGACCGTGCCGTGGAGAAACGACGGTTTGAGCTCGGGGGTGCCGCGATAGACCATGCCGGGAAGAGACTGCACGAAGGTCCGGTAGCGGTCCTCGCTGTCGCGGAGCCGCTCTTGGTCCATCAGGTGCGCGACCGCCGGCGCCGCGTGCCCGCACAGACACTCCAGCATGGCCATCGCGCCGGGCGAGAGCAGGCCTCGGCGCCGAGCTTTCAGGTGCAGCAGCCCCGTCGTATCCTGGCCGCTCCGCAACGGGATCAGGGCCACGGTCTCGTAGCCGGCCTCGTGGCAGCGCCCGCGCATGCCGGGCGGCCGGTCGGTCGGGGACATGCCGGTGAGGAGGTCCGACGTGGAATTGGTCCAGAAGCTGCCCGCGGAGGTGAAGTAGGGCTGCGCCAGGTCGATCCGGCCCGAAAGCACGCAGCCGCACAAGCACACCAGGAGCGGGTTTCCGTCGCGGTCGCGCAGGGCCTCTCCGGCTTCGTCCGCGGCGCACAACCGGCTCTCGGCGCGGATGAACGCCTCGGAGAAGCCGTTTGTCTCGTAGTAGGGAAAGTCGTTTCCGTCGCGGAGCCGCATGCCGACCGCGTCGAATCCGGTCAGGTACCGGAAGAACGAGCACAACCACTGGCACAGCTCCCGTGCCGTCGTGGCCGAGGCCGTCAGTTGATAGACCTGGAGAATGGCGCGAAGCTCGCGGTCGGCCGTCGTTCGGACGGGGACGTCGCGGAGGACGGTGTGGCTGTACGCCGCGCCCCCGACCGTCATGCGCCGGCTTCTCAGCTCGACGCGGACCGTGGAGCGGTCCTTGCGCAACAGGCGAAGGTCCGCCATGCCCAGCTCGCCGTCGAGGACCCGATCCAGAAGCGTCTCGTGGAGTCGCGCGCTGTACTCGTCGAGCAGATCCGAGGCGCCCAGCGCGCGGAGCGCCTCGGGGGCGTAGCCGGTCAGGTCGGCGGCCGCGGGGTTGGCATCGACGATGCGGCCGTCCGCGTCGAGGATGAAGATCGCGTCGCGCGACCCCTCGAAGACGCAGCGGAACCACTCTTCCGATTCTCGACCGGAGCCGTGCGCCCAAGCGTGGGGCGCCGGAGGCCCTTTCGATGTGCCGGGCGCGGCGGAGCGTGGCCGGCCGGTTGCGGAAGCCGCGCGCGGAAGACGCGATGCCTCCTCGGCAGGGTTCCCGGTCTCCTCCATGAGCTCGATCTCCTTCGGTGCGCGGCTTCCTGACGGCGCGATTGTACCGGGCGCGGGGTGTGCTTGCCCAGCGGGGCGCCCGCTGGTCGGCCCGCGGGGTTCCAAGGGACTGTAATCGCGTTGCACGACCCCTTTTCCCTCCCAGGATCGTGCACGGCAATTCAGTCGGGGATCTGGGCCGGGTTACCGTCCGCCTTGGCGCCGAGGTACTGGAAGGTCCAGTGATCGATCGTCTCGGGGAGGAAGTGGACGGAGCCGTCGCCGAGGAGGAACTGGGCCCCGCCCGGGTGCATGCTCTTGAATCCCAGCTCGGTGTTCCAGTTGCGGGGATGCTCGCACCCGTCCGTCGCGTCGGGATCGCAGGAATCGTAGTTGATGGGGATCAGCGTGGAGGTCAGTCCGTTGCCGTTGTTCGAGCGGCTCCATCCTGCCTGCACATGGGCCGAGCACTGCCGTCGCACCTCGCCGAAGTAGATCGTGTGCGAGAGGCCGTCGGTGCAGTCGCGCTCCTTGGTGCTCACCGAGAGGCGGCAGAACGGCCCGGCGAAGTCGTTGACGTCGTCGTAAGGGGCCAGGGCGTACTGGTTCCAGCTCTCCCACTCGGAGCACTGGTACTTCCCTCCGTCGGAGCTGGTGTTGTTGATGTGCTTGGTGGGCCCCTTCGAAGCCGCGTAGTTGTGCAGCGCCCGCTCGTGGTTCCATAGCACGTCGCCCGGGTCGCTGGGGCAGACGTACGTCGGCACGACCTGGGAGACCAGAAGCGGGCCATTGGTGCCCATCCGCTGGTTGTCGGTGTTCGTCGTGAAGTCGAACTGGTCGTACAGCGGCTGCTGCTCCAGGAAAGGCAGCAGCCGAATCAGAATCGACCCCCGATAGAGGGCCCTCCAGTCCGGGTTGCGCTCGTACCAGAAGGCACCCGGCGGGAAGCACTTGTTGCTCAGGTGGTAATTGTGCAGCGCCAGGCCGATCTGCTTGAGGTTGTTCGAGCACTGCATGCGGCGCGCGGCCTCGCGGGCCGCTTGCACCGCCGGAAGCAAGAGCGCAATCAAGATGCCGATGATCGCGATCACCACGAGCAGCTCGACCAAAGTAAACCCGTGCCGCCGCGCGGCGAGCTCCCGAATCGCATCCCCACGGGCGTCGATGGCGGTGGCGGAATCGGAGCTAGACATGCCTCTTCCTGTTTCGTATTCGAGTTGCGTCCAGTGTGTCGGCCCGCGCGGTCGTGTCACTTCGAGGAGAGATTGTACACCGGCGGCTCCATGCGCGGTTGGACGTCGCAGGTGAGGTCCGATGTCTTGGGATCGGCGTACTTCGGTGGGACGATCCACTTCTCTTGCACGCCGCCCGGTGCGACCCCGCCGGAGAGCCCGCTCTCATCGGCCATGAAGCCCGAGACTTCCTTCTTCGTGATCGAGACCAGGTGCTTTCCGACGAGAGCCCCGTCGCCTGCCTCAAAGGTCTTGAGCGTGAACTTGCCGTCCTTGTCGGTGATGCCGGTGGCGGGGCGTCCCCCGCCCTCGGGCATGAACATCACCGTGGCGCCCTCCACGGCCGTCCCGTCGAGAGTCACCGTGCCCGTCACCTGGACGGTCTTGGGTCGCGACGGCCCGCAGCCGACCAGGGCTGCCAGGAGGCAAATCGCGGGTGTCAACAGGCGGCAGACGCGCTGCCTTTCGTTGTGTGTCGCGGAACGATGCATCGATTGCCCTTTCGGGAGGGTGTTCGGGCCTGATTGGCGGCTCAATCGGGAATCTGGGCCGGCTCGCCCTCGTCCTTGCCGCCCAGGTATTGGAAGGTCCAGTGGTCGACGGTCTCGGGGAGGAAGTGCACCGAGCCGTCGCCCAGCAGGAACTGCGCCCCGCCGGGGTGGGCGCTCTTGAATCCCAGTTCCGTGCTCCAGTTGCAGATGCGGCCGCAGTTGTCGCTGGAGTCGGCCGGGGTGCGGTCGCACGAATCGTAGTTGATGGGAATCAGCGTGGAGGTCAGTCCCTGGCCGTTGTTCGAGGTGGCCCAGCCGTTGTCGCCGTGGCCGGAGCACAGGGGGCGGATCTCGCCGAAGAAGATCGTGTGGGACAGCCCGTCCAGGACGTCCCGCTCCCTGGTGCTCACCGGGTAGCGGATGAACGGCCCGGCGAAGTCGGTCATGCTTCCGTAAGGCGCCAGACCGTAGTTGTTCCAGGCGGTCCACTCGGCGCAGGAGCAGTTCGAGTTGTTGCCGTGCCTGGTCGGGCCGCTCGAGGCCGCGTAGTTGTGCAGGGCCCGCTTGTGCCCCTCGGCAAGCACCCCCGGGTGGTTGTCGCTGGGACAGATGTAGGTGGGCACGAGGTTCGACTGGATGTACTCCCCGCCGGGCATCGTCTGCCAGTCCACGTGGAGCTGCGTGAAGTCGAACTGGTCGTACAGGGGCTGCTGCTCCAGGTAGGGGAGGAGCCGGATGAGGATCGAGCCTTTCAGGGGTGCCGAGCCGTCGGACGAGTAGAGCCAGAACGACCCGGGCGGGAACGCACCTACCGCCGCGTGGTAGTTGTGCAGGGCCAGACCGATCTGCTTGAGGTTGTTGGAGCACTGCATGCGCCGCGCGGCCTCGCGCGCTGCTTGCACGGCGGGGAGAAGGAGCGCGATCAGGATGCCAATGATCGCAATCACGACAAGCAGCTCCACCAGCGTGAAACCGCGGCGCTTGCCTCCCATCTTCTGCTCCTAAGGCACAGACCCGTCAAGCTACCGAAACAATCCATTTTCCTCTAGCAACCCTACCTCAGTCAAGCATTTGACGCCGCCGGGTCCCCGGGCCATCATAGCGCCAGCGTTTTCACCGAAGCCGACCTTTCCTTTCAAAGGGAGTCGCGATCCATGCTTGTCCGCCTAGCCCTGCTTTGCCCTGTTCTCTTTGCCTGCTGCGCCTACCCGGCGGCGGCCGAAACAGGCTCGAATCCGCTTGAGGACGGTCCGAACGCAGAACAGCGCGACCCGCTCGTCCTGTGGTACACAGGACCCGCTGAGAAGTGGACCGAGGCCCTGCCTTTGGGCAATGGGCGCCTTGGGGCCATGGTCTTCGGGCAGACCGCCGAGGAGCGAATCCAGCTAAACGACGACACCCTCTGGCACGGCCACCCGCACGACTACGCGCACCCAGGGGCCGTCGAGGTGCTGCGGCAGATCAGGAAGCTCCTCTTCGAGGGCAAGCAAAGGGACGCCGAGCGCCTGGCCATGGACCGGTTCATGAGCGTGCCCCTAAGGCAGATGCCCTATCAGCCGCTGGGCGACCTCGTGCTCCAGGTGCCGGGCCACGACCAGCCGGAGGAGTATCGTCGGTGGCTCGACCTCGACTCGGCCGTGGCCGCGGTCCGCTACAAGGTCGGCGACGTGACCTTCACCCGGAACGTCTTCTCGAGCTTCCCCAACCAGGTCATCGTCGTGCGGATTGAGGCGGACAAGCCGGGGAGCGTGACCTTCGCAGCGCGTCTGACCAGCCCGCACACGGACGCCGAGACCGTGAGCGTCGCCCCCAACCAACTCGCGCTCCGCGGCCGGCTCGGCAAGTACGTCAATCGCCGCATGGGAAAGGAGATCGAGAGCGTGCTTCGGTTCGAGGCCCGGCTCATGGCCAAGGCCGACGGCGGCAAGATGCGGACCAGCGACGAGCAGATCGAGATCGAAGGGGCCGACGCGGTCACCCTCCTCTTGGCCGCGGCTACGAGCTTCAAGAACTACCAAGACACGTCGGCCGATCCTGCCGCGCGCTGCAAGGCGACCCTCGCAGCGGCGTCTTCCAACGATTATGACCTGCTGAAGAAGCAGCACATGGCCGACCACCGCAGGCTCTTCCGGCGCGTGCGGCTTTCCTTTGCGGGACAGCCGAGCGACCTGCCGACCAACGAGCGGATCAAGCGGTTCGGCGAAGGGAACGATCCGGCCCTGGCCGCGCTCTACTTCCAATTCGGTCGCTACTTGCTGATCGCATCGAGCCGGCCCGGTTCGCAGCCGGCCAACCTCCAGGGCATCTGGAACGAGAAGACCAGCCCGCCCTGGGAATCGAAGTACACCGTGAACATCAACACGGAGATGAACTATTGGCCGGCCGAGGTCTGCAACCTGGCCGAGTGCCACGAGCCGCTCTTCCAAATGCTTGAGGAAGTAGCCGCTTCGGGTCGGCGCACGGCGAAAGTCCACTACGGCTGCCGCGGCTGGGTGCTGCACCACAATACCGACCTGTGGCGCGGCACGGCCCCCATCAACAACTCGAACCACGGCATCTGGCCCACCGGCGGGGCCTGGCTGTGCCAGCACCTGTGGTGGCACTTCCAGTATTCGGGCGACCGCGAGTTCCTCCGCAAGCGGGCCTACCCGGTGCTGAAGGAGGCGGCCCTGTTCTTCGTCGACTACCTGGTCGAAGACCCGCGGAGCGAGAAGAAGTGGCTCATCTCCGGGCCGTCCAACTCGCCGGAGCAAGGCGGGCTGGTGATGGGGCCGACCATGGACCATCAGATCATCCGCTCGCTCTTCGGCTGGGTCATCGAGGCCGGCGAAATCCTCGGCGTGGACGAGGAGCTGCGCCAGCAGCTCACCGAGATGCGCGCCCGCATCGCCCCCAACCAGATCGGCCAGCATGGCCAGCTCCAGGAGTGGCTCGAGGACAAGGACAGTCCCAGGAACAGCCATCGCCACGTCTCGCACCTATGGGGCCTTCACCCAGGCAGCGAGATCACCCTCCGCGGCACGCCCGAGCTGGCCGCGGCCGCGAAGAAGTCGCTCGAGTTCCGCGGCGACGGGGGCACGGGTTGGAGCAAGGCGTGGAAGGTGAACTTCTGGTCGCGGCTCGGCGACGGCGACCACGCCTACAGGATGCTCAGCGAGCTGATCACCAGGAGCACGCTGCCGAACATGTTCGACACCCATCCTCCCTTCCAGATCGACGGCAACTTCGGCGGCACCTCGGGCATCGCCGAGATGCTCCTGCAGAACCACGCCGGCCAGATCGAGCTTCTGCCGGCCCTGCCCAAGGCCCTGCACACCGGCCGCGTGACCGGCCTCCGCGTTCGAGGCAATGCCGAGGTGGACATCGCCTGGAAGGACGGGCGCGCGGAGAGCGTAGTGCTCCGAGCCCGTCGCGACGGCACGCACCGCGTGCGTCCCCCGCGGGGTCAGCGGATCGCCTCGGCGACCACAGGCGGCCAGCCCGTCACGCTGAAGCGCGACGGCCAGGTGGTCGAGCTTGACGCGAAGGCAGGCGAAAACTACCTGTTGAAGATCGAATAGGAGGCTACCGGCCTGCGGGATCGCTTCTTCCTCGTTTCCAGATTCAGCAAGGCAGTTCTTACCCATGCCACTGCACTCCATACTTCGTACTTCCGTACTCCGTAGTTTGCCGAAAGAGGACTTCCCGAGTCTCGGAGACTTCGGAAGCCTGTTGGCGCGGCGTCTCGCTATTGCCGCCTCTGCCGTCTCGCTGGCCGTGGTGGTTGTCTTCGCCGCGGGCCCGGCGGAAGCCGAGACGCGTTCTCCCACCTCCGGGCGCGTCCTTGCGCTGTGTCTTCCCGATCAGGACAACCCGAAGATCGCCGCCATGCAGGCGCGGATGTATCGCGCCATGCAGGACCAGGCCCGGTACCTGCTCGGCATCGTGCGGACTTGGGACAAGGACCCCGCGATGCGGCTTCTGACCGATAGCCGCAGCCAGGAGCACTGGATCCGCCCCAACACCGGCGCGGTGCAGGGTTACTGCTTCCTGTTCCGTTTCGGGCCGTACGACGAGAAGATCGTCGGTGTCTCGCGGCGCGATCTCTTGGAGAAGACCATCGTGCCGATGATGCGTTACCTCGTGGCCACGCATCGCACGGGCACGCGGACCACGGGCGACGGCAAGCCCTGGGGCGACGCCTGGCAGTCGGCCCACTGGGCCCAGATGCTGGGGCGCGGGGCCTGGTGGGTTTGGGACGACCTGCCCGACGACCTCCGCCAGGGCGTACGGCGCGTGGTCGCGCATGAAGCCGGGCGGTTCGTCCGTGCCCAGCCGCCGCACCGCATCCGGGGCGACACCAAAGCCGAGGAGAACGCCTGGAACGCGCAGATCTTCTCCGTGGCCGTGCTGCTGATGCCCGACGATCCGCGTCGCGGCGATTGGGAGAAGGCCTTTCAGAAGTGGGTCCTGTCGTCGTTCCTCCGGCCGGCTGACGCGGAAAGCGACACGGTCGTCGACGGCCGGCCCGTGCGCGAGCAGTTCACAGGGGCCTGCGTGTACGACGACTACACGCTGGAGAACCACGGCTTCATCCATCCCGACTACATGACCACGTTCAGCCTCTCGCTGGGCTGTGGCGTGGACTATGCGATGAGCGGCCGGCGCCCGCCCGAGGCGCTGTTGTTCAACGTGGCAGGGATCTACGAGAACCTGAAGTGGTTCGTTCTGCCCGACGGCGGGTTCGTCTATCCCAACGGCCAGGACTGGACCCTGTTTCGCCACCCGGGCTGGACCCACGTGCACACGCTGATGGCCGCCTACGGCCGCGACCCCGACGCCTGGCAGCTCGTCGAGCGGTCCGTGGCGGCGATGGAGAAGATGCAGGCCCGCAACGCCTCGGGCGCGATCTTCTGCCAGGGCGAGTACTTCTTCCCTTCGACGCAGACCGACCGGATGGTGGCCCTGAGCTGCGACTGGCTGGTGCTCCAGGGCGCCAAGGACGTGCCGGACGATTACTCCGAGCGGTTCGGCGTGCGGCGGCTCGACGCGGGCAAGGTGGTCCTCCACCGCACGCCGGCCGCGGTAAACACCTTCTCCTGGGGCGCCAAGGTGATGGCCCAGTGCGTTCCTTTCCGGCTCGACCGGATCGTCTCGCCCGACCAGCGGAGCGGACTGGGGCACATCCGGCTGGCTGGGCAGAAGAAGGCCCTTCCGGTGAAGCTCCGCGAGGTGAAGGTCGAAAGCGGCACGGACGGATTCACCGCGCGGCTCGTGGTGGACCACGGCACGCCGTTCCGCGCGGAGCTGGAGTTCCGTTCCGCTTCCGACGGCACGTGGCACGCCCGGGAAAAGCTCACGGCGCTGGCCGACGCCACCACCGCCGAAGTGGCCACGGGCCTGGTGGGCATCCTCAACAACCCGGAGTGGATCTACGAGAAGGGGCGCCGCCGGATCGCGATCGATGGCCCGGAGCACCTCATCCCCGCCCACAGCGGCAAGGTGCTCGAAGCGGACAGCGCGCGGCGGATTTCCATCGATTCGGTATTGGTCTTCGAGAGCCCACGTCCACTCGGAGTGCGCTACGTCGGCGCTACCGGCCCGGAGCGCGGCCGCGCCACCGACCGCCTGTACCTCAACTACCTGGGCGGCAAGCGGAAGTGGAAAGAGGGAGAAGTGCTTTCGGAGTACGAGGTCACCGTGCGCCAAGCTCCCTCTCCCGCTGGGAGAGGGCCGGGGTGAGGGCGGTGCGGGCAGCGGACTTCCGAAGTCTGGGAGACTTCGGGAGTCGCAAGCTTTCGGCGCGAATCACGCGGCCCAGGATCGGGAGTAGCCCCCTACCGGGAGGGACTGTTGGCACGGTTCCGAAGATCCTCGGGAAGCCTTCACCAAGGGGAGGGTTTTTTGTGTGCATTTCTCGCAGCCACTGATATGCTGCAGCTTGTGCCGTCTCAGTTCGCCTGAATGGCTATCGTGAATGTTCGTGCCCCATTGCACCGCTGGAGCTTAGGTGGGTATATCCCCGCGAGAGATCGAGACGGCAATGATTCGGCGGCAGCTCGCACGTCGCGAGGTCCGCCCACTCCTATCCACAGCCGTTGGTTTGGCGCAACCGATTCCTGTCTCACCATTGGAGGACAACTGACATGGGTTGCACGACGATTCTCAGAAAGTGCTTCCAAGGAATCACCGTCCGGTCGTCTGCAGCGGCCTTGTGCGGACTGGCGATCCTGTGCCCGTCGTTTGCGACAGCGGGTACGATCACCACGAGCGTGCTCACCGGGGAGACCAGCATTGTCAACACGGGCGGGACACTGGTCTCGGCGGCCAACTTCGGCGAGGCGGAGGTGAACATCAACGGCCTTGTCCACGGCGCGGGTTCTGCGGCGGGTGCGAACCTGACAGACAATTTCTACTTCGAGGGCGATTACCGAAACAACCAATCGGGTCTCGGCGGCGACATGGAGACCTTGCTCAGTGGCATCGCTGGAGCCAACCCCATCGCCATGAGCATCAGCGGTTTGACCGTGGGAAAGAAGTATTTGTACCAAACGTACTGGGAGGCGAACCCCGACCAATCGCTAGTCGCGACGTTCGAAGGCGTCGATACGCTCGGCGGGATCGCCGACCAACCGTCCGGGGTGGTGATTTCGTATGCATTCACGGCCGGCGACGACACGCTCGACGTGGCCGTGGATCGCGACGATGGCATAACCACCGGCGACCTGAACAACTGGCTATCGGGTTACTCGCTGCAAGAGGTGCCGCCCCCGAACTACATCGTCAACGGCGAATTCGCAATGTACAAACCGGGGACGGGGTATACGGTCCGCGGGACTGCGCCATCCGATATCTGGGTACAGCAAATCGGGGATAATCGGCCCTTGAGCAGTTCAACTCCAGTGGCATTTGACGACGGTACTTCCGGTACGGTGGTCGATATTCCCGGGTGGATAACCCCACGGGACTCACAGGGAAGCCCGACCGGTACAGCCGACCTGTTCAGCCTGGGTTACGACCCATCGGATGGTACCAGTTGCCTTAATGCCTTTGGGGCATGGAGCGGTCAGAACGGGAATCTGGCCGAATCGGCCGCCCCGCTGAACGTCCCGCGGGGTCCCGGCGTGACCTTGGAGCTTTCGGCCATGGTTATCGGTAATGTGGGCGAACGGACGTTCGACTTGTTGGTGGACGGCGTTGCACTAACCCCCGATTCCTCGGTCGATCCTTCTTATGACCCGAACGTATGGCAGGAAATCTCAAGGACGTATGCCAACGTTCCTGCTGGGGATTTGACGGTCCTCGTTGGTACCTCAAGACCAGGACCTGGCGACCCTCCGCTTTTCGGCACACGGATGCGCATCGACAACATATCTCTTACCGCGACCGTCCCCGAGCCCTCCACCTTTGCCCTGGCGGCGTTGGGCCTGCTTGGGCTGGTGTCCTCCGTCCGTCGGAGGCGCGGAAGGTAGTCTCCCGGGCTGTCCCCACGACCGCGCGACCTCCGGGTCGAGTCGCCACGCAACCGGGTCGCATACGGCGCTTCGACGAGTGTCGTAGGTTCGTTCCTCCCCACGCCGTTCCACAGGAGACGTCCGCCTTGAAGACCTTCCTTCACGCCGCGCGCTTACTGCTCGCTTGCTTTCTCCTTTCGCCGGCCCTTCCCGCCCGGGCGGAGATCGATCAGGGGACCCGCTCCACCGTGGTCGAGCACCTGGGCGGAATCCTCAAGACGTTCGACGCGGACGGCAATTCCGAGCTCAGCGCCTCGGAACGCGCGGCGCTGGAGAAGCACGTCGCCGGTGAGCATGGGCCCAAATGCTCGAGACGATCCTGGACGTCTACGCCGCGCTGCACGGCTGACCCGCCGGTGCG